>NZ_CP042828.1:3800478-4433891 GCF_008000995.1 Ruania zhangjianzhongii | reverse complement strand
GTCCTGGTGAAGCGCTACCTGGACCGGCCGCTGCAGCACTCGGTGGACCCCGAGTCCTCGCCAGTCACCGAGATGACCCACCACATTCTCGAGGTGGGCGACCCGGGGGCCAAGCGGGCGCTGGTCGAGCAGCTCGCCTCCGGTCGGAACCGCCGGCTGCTGTTTACGCGCACCAAGCACCAGGCGCGCAAGCTCGCCCGGCAGCTCACCGCCAGCGGCATTCCCGCCGTCGACCTGCACGGGAACCTGAGCCAGAACGCACGCGAGCGCAACCTGGACGCCTTCTCCACCGGTGCCGTGCGGGTGCTGGTGGCCACCGACATCGCGGCCCGCGGTATCCACGTGGACGAGATCGACCTCGTGGTGCACGTGGACCCGCCGGCGGAGCACAAGGCCTACCTGCACCGCTCCGGCCGGACCGCCCGCGCGGGCTCGGGCGGGACCGTGGTGACGATCATGCTCAGCGAGCAGCGTGGCGATATGCGCCAGCTGCTGCGCGCGGCGAAGATCTCCGCCCGGCCGCAGGCGCCGAGCTCCGACCTGGTGGACCAGCTGGTGGGCGAGGTGGCACCTCGGGTCGCTCCGGAGAACGCACCGGCCGCGGCGGCGCGCAAGCCGGCCCCTGCCGGTCAGGCCCGTTCCGGTGGCAACGGACCGGGAGGGCGTCCTCGTTCGGGTCAGGGCGGTGGCGGCAATGACTCCACCGGACGCTCCGGGCGTTCGCGCCGGCGTCGTAACCCGGCACCGGCAGCAGGCGCTCCGCAGCGCCCGCCGGCCGGCGCCTCGCATACTCGCGGTGGGGCCGACGACGCACCGCGCCCGTCCCGGCGGCGGCGGTCCGCGCCGGGCGACCAGCCCCGGTACGCAGCGCTAAGGCGGTACCGAGGCACGCGTAGCCGGGTCGAGGTGGGCTCGCCCAGACGGCGCCGCCCAGACGATGCCGCCCGGCGGCGCCTGCCCGGCGGCGCCTGCCCGGCGGCGCCTGCCTGCGGGGAGAGTGCCCGTCCCGGCCGGGCGGCGCACCCTGGCCAGCCTCCGACCGCCGTCGAGGGACCTGAACTGCCCTCTGCGGTGGGGCCCTCGAAATCCCCCACGCGACGGAGGTGCCGCACGGCGGCCCGAGCGGATACTGGGCGGTATGCGTCGTGGCTGGTGGTGGCTCCTTCTCGCCGTGGTGGTCATCGCGGTGGTGATCACTTTTGCCCTCGACGGGGACTGGGGCCTCGCCGGCGGGTACGGGCTGGTCATGCTGGCCTTCCTGCTCTGGTCCTTCCCCTGGCGGGGTCGCAGAGCGATCGGCCACAGCAAGCTGCAAGAGCAGCCCGCTGACTCCCCGGCACGAGCCGTGGTGGTCTACTGGCGTCCGGGCTGCCTGTACTGCAGTGCGCTACGACGGCGATTGGGTCGGTCGCGTACGGCTGTCACCTGGATCAACATCTGGGCCGATGACGAGGCTGCTGCGTACGTACGCAGCGTCAATGGCGGAAACGAGACAGTCCCGACCGTGGTGATCGACGGCGTCGCGCATACCAATCCATCTGTAGATGTGGTGCGGGAGGGGCTCCCGGCCTGATCCTGGCTGTGGCTGTGGCTGTGGCTGTGGCTGTGGCTGTGGCTCGTGGCATGGCCGTAGCTGTGGCCCGACGTGGCCGACGCGGCCCGGCCGGAACTGCGCACGCTGCCTCCCGGTAGCATCGGCGATGCGAGTGTGCCGGGTTTGGTCAGCGCACACCTGGAGCCATCGACGTGAGGGAGCGGCGCGTGTCGAGCAGTGCGCGAGTGCGGCCGGGGATGAACGACGTCGCTACGTTGGCCGGAGTCTCGCACCAGACCGTCTCCCGTGTGCTCAACGACCACCCGAACGTGCGCCCGGCGACCCGCGAGCGCGTGCTCGCCGCGATCGCCGAGCTCGGCTACCGGCGCAACAGCGCCGCCCGTGCCCTGGTCACCCGGCGGTCCGGGACGATCGGGATCGTCACCACCGGGTCGATGCAGTACGGCCCGGCGACGACTCTGGCGGTGCTGGAGCAGTCCGCCCGCGCCGCCGGTTACTTCGTCACGGTGGCGATGGCACCCGACCCGAGTCCCGAGACGCTCACCCAGGTGCTCGACTCGCTGATGGACCAGGCAGTGGAGGGCGTGGTGGTGATCGCACCGGTGGAACAGGTGGCACGCGCTGCCCAGGTGGTCTCTGCCCAGCTCCCGGTACTGCTGATCTCCGCAGCTGGTGCCGAGGAGTTCGAGCCGCCGGTGCTGCACGTGGATCAGGCCGCCGGGGTGCGGCTGGTGACCCGGCACCTGCGCGAGCTCGGCCACCACGATCTCGTCCAGGTCACCGGGCCGCCGGAGTGGTTCGACGCCCAGGTGCGTTGCCGCGCGTGGCACGAGGCTCTCGCCGAGGAGGGGCTCACCCCGCGCGTCGACCTGCACGGGGACTGGAGTGCAGCCTCCGGCTACGCGGCCGGGCGCGAGCTGCTCGCCGACGTGCCCAGTGCCGTCTTCGCCGGCAACGACCAGATGGCCCTGGGGATCCTGCACGCCTTCGCCGAGGCAGGGGTGCGGGTGGGGGAGCAGGTGAGCGTGGTGGGGTTCGACGATGCCGTCGGTGCCGATCATTACATCCCGCCGCTGACCACGGTCCAACAGGACTTCCAGGCTCTGGGCAGGCGGGCGATCGAGCTCCTGGTCACCCAGATCGCCGGGGGAGAGGCGCTGCCCGAGCCCGTGACGCCGTCGCTGGTGGTGCGGGCCAGCACCGGTCCGGCGCCGGCGGAGTAGCGATGTTTACCTCCACCGAAGAGGAGAACCGGCGACTGCTGCGCGCCCGGGACGCACTCGATCGGGACTTTGCCCAGCCGTTGGACGTCCCGGCGGTGGCCGCCCTTGCGTACATGTCCCCGGCGCACTTTATCCGGCGGTTCTCCCGACTGTTCGGTGAGCCCCCACACCGGTACCTGCAACGCCGGCGGATCGAGCGGGCCTGCGCGATGTTGCGCGATACTCGGGTGACGGTGACCGAAGTCTGCTTCGCCGTCGGTTTCAACAGCCTGGGGACGTTCAGCCGGACGTTCACCGCGATCATCGGTCGAAGCCCCAGCCAGTACCGGCAGGACGCCGTGCCACAACCGGTGCCCGGCTGCTTCACCAGAGCGTGGTCCAGACCGAGCAGTTTCGGATAAGCACCCGGACGGCCCGGCGCCCTACCGTTGCAGACATGTTCACCGGAATCAGCATTCACTCCGTCTATGTCCACGACCAGCAGCAGGCCCTCGACTTCTACGTCGGCACCCTCGGCTTCGAGGTGAGCGCCGACGTCGACATGGGTTTCATGCGCTGGCTCACCGTCGCCGTCCCGGCACAGCCGGACCGGCAGATCCTGCTCGAGGTGCCGGCCGCGCCGATGATGCCCGAGGCCACGGCAGCCACCCTGCGTGAGCTCGTCACGCAGGGAGCGATGGGCGTCGCTGCGATCCTCACCACCGACGACTGCCGAGCGACCTACGCGGCGCTGCGCGCCAAGGGGGTGGAGTTCATCGAAGAGCCCACCGAGCAGCCGTACGGAATCGACTGCGCGCTGCGCGACCCGTTCGGTAACCACATTCGCATCACCCAGCCGATGGCGATGACCGAGGTCACCCAGGACGACCTGGACCGCTGGGCTGCCGCCCGCCCGCAGTAACCCCACCCCAAACAGGTCGTCATGTCAGCCGTGCGCTATAGCGCACTGTGGTGTCTCGTGACATCGGTGACACTTTGTCATTTGACTTCGGTAACACTATGACGGGTTCCTGCGGCGGTAGCCAGGGTGACCGGTGAGGGTGATCTGGGTGGTGAGTTGGTTACCGATGAAGACGGCCAGGTGTCGGTTCTGGCGGATGACCAGGGCGGGTTGACCGGCGTGTTTGCGGCCCACGCTGAATTGTTCGCGGTTTACTGCCAGACACCCGCTGGCCGAGACCCTCGCGCGGGTGATCATCGGGGTGTTCGCAGCGCTGTTGGTGCCGGGCCCATCTAGCGGGCCGAGGGCGTAGCGCTGGGCCGGAGTGAGCCCGGCTAGGTGTTTCTTGCGACGCTTGTGGTTGTAGTGCTGGCGGTACTGGTCGAGCTGGGTTTGCAGGTCGGCGATGTTCTCGGCACGGGGTTGCTTGCGCAGCCACTTCAGTACCGTCTGGTGGGCTCGTTCGTCCTTGCCGCAGGTTTGAGGGTGCCTCACGCTGCTGGTGATGGCACACACCCCTACCGCGGTCAGGTTCTCCTCCAGTCGGCTGGTCCAGCCGCGGCGGCGTCCGGAGAACGCGCTGCCGTTATCGGTCAGGAACAGGCGCGGGATGCCATGTTCGCTCAGGGCCCCAGCAACGGTGTTCCAGACATCGAGGGAGTTCTCGCTGCGGACCGCGGTCAGGGCCAGGTCGTAGCGGGAGCAGTCATCGAGCAGTTCCAGTACCACTACCGTGTGCCCGTCGGCCAGGTCCCACTCGAACCCGTCCATCTGCCATCGGGTGTTAGAGGCCTCGGCCTCGAACCGGCGCCAGGAGCGACGGGGGCGACGCTGCGGTATCGCCACGATCATTCCGCGACGCTCCAGGATCCGGTTGATCGTGGCGCGTGAGGGCAGCGGCTGGACGCTGTCCCACCGGTCGGGGTGGTCCTGGAGCCAGTAACCGATCTGGTCCGCGCCGGCGTCCCAGCCCCCATCATCGAGTTCCTTGCGAGCCAGCACCACCGCGTCCTGGACCGCTGGCCTGACCGCCCGCGGGTTACCGCGCGGACGACGAGAACGCGGAAAGAACCCCTCGACACCCTCCTCGGCATAGCGTTTGCGGTACTTATAGAACGTCTTCGTCGTTGTCCCGATCCGCGCGCACTCCGCACGCACGTTGAACGACTCCCCACCCACATACCGCGCCACCAACGCCGCCAGCTCCGGACCCACCGGTACCCCATCTCTGGTCATGCCCCAGCATCAAGGGCAAGACCCCTCCGGTGTCACCGATGTGGTGAGACTTCCACCGCTACCGATCTCGTGAGCCTTCACAGTGCGCTATAGCGCACCCCTGACATGACGACCTCTTGGTTCTTCCGGTTGTGAGCGCTAACATCGGGGACGAGCCCAGCACGTGCGCCCCACGTCATAGCATCGAGGCGCTGGCCGACACGCGGCCCACGCACCGAAGCCCACTGCGAGGACCCCATGACCGAGAACCCCCAGGACAGCTACACCATCGGCGTCGACTACGGCACGCTCTCCGGCCGTGCCGTAGTGGTGCGGGTAGCCGACGGCGCTGAGCTCGCCAGTGCCGAGCACGTCTACCCGCACGCGGTGATGGACGCCGCACTCACCGCCTCCGACCACCAGGCGCTCCCGCCGGAGTGGGCGCTGCAGGTACCCGCCGATTACGTCGAGGTACTGAAGACCGCCGTTCCAGCCGCGATCACGGAGGCCGGTATCGACCCGGCGCAGGTGATCGGCATTGCCGCCGACTTCACCGCCAGCACCGTGCTCCCCACGACCGCCGACGGCACTCCGCTGTGCCAGCAGGAGCGGTTTGCCGACCGGCCGCACGCCTACGTCAAGCTGTGGAAGCACCACGCCGCACAGCCGCACGCGGACCGCATCAACGCTCTCGCCACCGAACGCGACGAGGCGTGGCTGCCCCGCTACGGCGGCCTGATCTCCTCCGAGTGGCAGTTCGCCAAGGGTCTGCAGCTGCTCGAGGAGGATCGGGAGATCTACGACGCCACCGCGCACTGGGTGGAGGCCGCGGACTGGATCGTCTGGCAGCTGTGCGGGCGCTACGCGGCGAACGCCAGCACCGCCGGGTACAAGGGCATCTACCAGGACGGCGCCTACCCGAGCGAGGAGTTCCTCGGCGCCCTGAACCCCGACTTCGCCTCCTTTGCCGCGGACAAGCTCCCGCACGAGATCTTCCCGCTCGGTTCCCGCGCCGGATCGCTGACTGCCGAGGCTGCCGGCTGGACCGGTCTGCCCGAGGGGATCGCTGTGGCGGTGGGCAACGTCGACGCGCACGTCACGTTGCCCGCAGCCAACGCGGTCGAGCCGGGCAAGCTGGTGCTGATCATGGGCACCTCCACCTGCCACGTGGTCAACAGCGAGAACCTGCACGAGGTCCCGGGGATGTGCGGTGTGGTGGACGGCGGCGTCAGCGCCGGCCGGTACGGCTACGAAGCCGGCCAGTCCGCTGTGGGGGACATCTTCGGTCATTTCGTGGCCACCGGGGTGCCGGCCGCCTACGCCGAGGCCGCTGCCGCGGCCGGACAGTCCGTGCACGCCTATCTCACCGATCTTGCCGCCGCCCAACCGATCGGCGGGCACGGCCTGGTCGCGCTGGACTGGCACAACGGCAACCGGTCGGTGCTGGTGGACACCGAGCTCTCCGGTCTGGTGCTCGGCCAGACCCTGGCCACCCGGCCCGAGGACATCTACCGGGCCTTGCTCGAAGCCACCGCGTTCGGCACTCGCACCATCGTGGAGACGTTCGTCAGCTCCGGGGTGCCGATCACCGAGCTCGTGGTGGCCGGCGGGCTGTTGAAGAACACCTTCCTGATGCAACTCTACGCCGATGTGACCGGACTGCCGCTGAGCACCATCGTCTCCACGCAGGGCCCGGCGTTGGGCGCAGCCATCCACGCCGCTGTGGCCGCCGGCGCCTACCCCGAGGTGCAGTCCGCCGGCGAAGCGATGGGCGAACGGGTGATCGGGGCCTACCAGCCGGATCCGGAGGCCAGGGCTGCCTATGACGCGCTGTACGCGGAGTACACCCAGCTGCACGACTACTTCGGCCGGGGTGGCAACGACGTGATGCGCCGGCTGAAGAAGATCCGTCGCGAAGCGCTCACCGGGACCGAGGGCGACGGCGCAGCTCCAGTTCTCGAGGCGCCGGACGAGCTGGCATGAGCTCACCTGGGTGGACGTGGCCCGCGCGCGGCCAGACCTGCCCGGTGGCAGCACCCGGACCGACGAGGAGAGAACACCGTGACTGATCAGACCGAGGCGAGCTCCGCCGTCGCCGGCAGGATGACCAGACCGGGCGCGGCGAGCGGCGAACGCCTGGTGCTCACCGACCTGCCCGAAGCGGTACAGCAGGCCGTGGCCGCATGCCGGGACCGGGTGGCGCGCCTGCACGCCGAGCTCACCCGCTACCAGCTGGTGGTCTGGACCGCGGGGAACGTGTCCGAGCGGGTGGTCGCCCCCGGCAGCGACGTGGAGCTGTTCGTGATCAAGCCCTCCGGAGTGTCCTACGACGAGCTGACTGCGGAGTCGATGGTGGTGTGCACGCTGGACGGGTCGAAGATCGTGGACGGGACACCCGAGACCCTCACCCCCTCCTCGGACACTGCCGCGCACGCCTACGTGTACCAGCACATGCCAGAGGTCGGCGGTGTGGTGCATACCCACTCCACCTACGCCACCGCCTGGGCCGCCCGGGGTGAACCGATCCCGTGCGTGATCACGATGATGGCCGACGAGTTCGGCGGTGAGGTGCCGGTGGGCCCGTTCGCGCTGATTGGGGACGACTCGATCGGGCGCGGCATCGTGGAGACCCTGCGGACCAGCCGCTCCCGCGCCGTGCTCATGGCCGGGCATGGCCCGTTCACGATCGGCAGGGACGGCCGCGATGCGGTCAAGGCCGCGGTGATGTGCGAGGACGTGGCGCGCACCGTGCACATTGCGCGCCAGCTCGGCGAGCCGGAGCCGATCGCTCAGACCGACATCGACGCCCTGTACGACCGGTACCAGAACGTCTACGGCCAACGCGCCGACAGCCCCGAGGAGCAGCAGTGAACAACCCCTTTGCCGGCCGCGAGATCTGGTTCCTCACCGGGAGCCAGGACCTCTACGGCGAGGACACTCTGGAGCAGGTGGCCGCCCAGTCCCAGGAGGTCGCCCGGCTGCTGGACGACTCCGGCGAGGTCCCGGTGCGGATCGTGTGGAAGCCGGTGCTCAAGGACGCCGCCTCGATCCGCCGGGCCGCCCTGGACGCCAACGCGGACGACGCCTGCATCGGTGTGATCACCTGGATGCACACCTTCTCCCCGGCGAAGATGTGGATCTCCGGACTGGACGTGCTGCGCACCCCGCTGCTGCACCTGCACACCCAGGCGGGTATGGAGCTGCCCTGGGCCGAGATCGACATGGACTTCATGAACCTGAACCAGGCCGCCCACGGCGACCGGGAGTTCGGCTACGTGGCGGCGCGGCTCGGGGTGGCGCGCAAGATCGTGGTCGGGCATGCCTCGGACGCCCGGGTGCAGACCGAGGTGGCCACCTGGGCCCGCGCGGCCACCGGTTGGGCGGCGCTGACCGGGATGAAGCTGGCCCGGTTCGGGGACAACATGCGCGGCGTCGCGGTCACCGAGGGGGACAAGACCGAGGCGGAGCTGCGGTTCGGGGTCTCGGTGAACACCTGGGGGGTGAACGACCTGGTGGCCGCGGTCGACGCAGTGGAGGACGCGGCGATCGATGCCCTCGTGGCCGAGTACTCAGGCGCCTATGACGTGGCGCCCGAGCTGCTGCCCGGCGGGGACCGGCACTCCTCGTTGCGCTACGCCGCCCGGCAGGAGGCGGGGCTGCGTTCGTTCCTGGCGGCGGGTAGCTTCGAGGCGTTCACCACCAACTTCGAGGATCTTGGCGGGCTGCGCCAGCTTCCGGGACTGGCGGTGCAGCGGTTGATGGCTGACGGGTACGGTTTTGGCGCCGAGGGCGACTGGAAGACCGCGATCCTGGTGCGGCTGGCCAAGGTGATGGGCTACGGCCTGCCCGGTGGGGCCTCGCTGATGGAGGACTACACCTACGAGCTCACCCCGGGGAAGGAGAAGATCCTCGGCGCGCACATGCTGGAGATCTGCCCGTCGCTGACCACGGCGCGCCCGCGCGTGGAGATCCACCCGCTCGGGATCGGGGACCGGGAGGACCCGGTGCGGATGGTCTTCGATGCCGATACTGGCGAAGGGCTCGTGGTGGCGCTCAGCGATATGCGGGAGAGGTTCCGCCTGGTCGCGAACGAGGTGGACGTCGTCGGGCCGGATGCCGAGCTGCCGAAGCTGCCGGTCGCTCGCGCGGTGTGGGTGCCGCGCCCGGACTTCCGCACCTCTGCCCGGGCCTGGCTCACCGCCGGCGGGGCGCACCACACGGTGATGACCACGGCCCTGGGGATCGAGGTCTTTGAAGACTTCGCCGAGATCGCTCGTACCGAGCTGGCCGTGATCGACGAGACGACGACGGTCCGCGCCTTCCAGCGCGAGCTGCGGTGGAACCAGGTCTACTACCGGATGACCGCGGGGGTCTGACGCGGCGCGGCGCTGGTGCACGGAGGGGCGCGCGGCGCTGGTGCACGGAGGGGTACGCGGCGCTGGTGCGCGGAGGGTCTCTTGTTGCACTGAGGTGTTCTTCTTGCACCTCCATGTGACAGAAGAGCCTCCGTGAACGGTGGCGCTGCCGGGCGTGGGTGGGTGGCGCTACCGGGCGTGGGTGGGTGGCGCTGCCGTGCGTGGGTGGGTGGCGCTGCCGGGCGGTGCGCTGGTGCCTCTAGGATGGTGCTGCTCAGCCGCGATAGGCTGGCGTGAATCGTTTCATGATCAGGGTCCGGTCTGGCCGGGCCGACGCGTAGGAGAGGTACGGATGGTCCAGCGTCGAATCCCGAAGGTGCGCGATCTGGCACCCCTGCTGCAGTTCAAGAAGCCGGAGCTGGATGGGCGCAAGCGCCGCCTGGCCGCCGCGTACACCATTGACGACCTGCGCACGATCGCCAAGCGCCGCACCCCGAAGGCGCCCTTCGACTACACCGACGGCGCTGCCGAAGGCGAGCTCTCCTTGGCTCGGGCGCGGCAGGCGTTCCAGGACATCGAGTTCCACCCGGCGATCCTGCGCGACGTCTCCGCCGTGGACACCTCCACCACCGTCCTCGGTGGCCACTCGGCGCTGCCGTTCGGTATCGCCCCCACCGGGTTCACCCGGATGATGCAGTCCGAAGGGGAGCTCGCCGGAGCCGGGGCCGCCGGGGCCGCCGGGATCCCCTACGCGCTGTCCACGATGGGCACCAGCTCGATCGAGGATGTGGCCGCGGCCAACACCGGCGGCCGGAACTGGTTCCAGCTCTACATGTGGAAGGAGCGGGAACGGTCGATGGCGCTGGTCGAGCGGGCCGCCCAGGCCGGCTTCGACACACTGCTGGTGACCGTGGACACCCCGGTGGGTGGGGCGCGGCTGCGGGACTCGCGCAACGGCATGACCATCCCGCCGAGCCTGACGCTGAAGACGGTGCTGAACGCCGCTCCGCGGGCGCAGTGGTGGTTCGACTTCCTCACCACCGAGCCGCTGGCGTTCGCCTCGCTGGACCGCTGGTCCGGGACGGTAGCCCAGTTGCTGGACACCATGTTCGACCCGACCGTGGACTTCGACGACCTGCGCTGGGTCGCCCAGCAGTGGCCCGGCAAGGTGGTGGTCAAGGGCATCCAGAGCATGGAGGACGCGCGCCGGGTCGCGGAGATCGGCGTGGATGGCATCGTGCTGTCCAACCACGGCGGCCGTCAGCTGGACCGCGCCCCGATCCCGTTCCGTCTGCTGCCCCAGGTGGCGCGCGAGTTCGGCGACGCCTACGAGATCATCCTGGACACCGGGATCATGAACGGTGCGGACATCGTGGCGGCCATCGCGCTCGGCGCCGACTTCACGATGATCGGGCGGGCCTACCTGTACGGGCTGATGGCCGGTGGCCGGCAGGGGGTGGACCGGACGATCGAGATCCTGCGCGGGGAGATCGAGCGCACGATGAAGCTGCTCGGCGCCCCGACGCTGGCCGACCTCACCCCCGAGCACGTCACCCAGCTGCAGCGCCTGAGCCCGGTCGCCGGGGACGTGACGAGGGTCTGACCGCGTCCCGGCCGCGCAGCTGCAGCGCCAGTCCCACGAGGCACTGCCCGAGCGCGATCACGGTGAACACGGCGAGCGGCACCTGCCAGCCGCCGCTGGTCTCCTGGAGCAGCCCGAAACTCACCGGCCCGATCCCGGCCAAGGTGACACCGACGGTCTGACTCATCGAGGACACCGCTGCTGCGTGCGCGGTGGAGCGGGCGAAGGACACGATCAGCGTGTAGGCCACTCCCACACTTGCCCCCTGACCCAGGCCGAGCAGTATCGCGGCGAGAAGGTCCAGCTCCGGCGCCACGGCCAGCAGGCCGAGGCCGAGTGCCACCGGAACCGGCGACGCGATCCGGAGCACCCGGGCACCGGTCGGCCGCTGGGAGAGCACCGGCACCACGAACGAGGCCGGGATCGCCACGATGCTGGTGATCGCGGTGACCGCGCCGGCGACCGTGCTGCTGGTCCCACCCGCGGCCAGCACGCTCGGCAGCCACGTGGTGGTGGTGTAGAACGCCAGCGAGGTGAGGGCGAGGTAGGTGGTGATCAGCCACGCCTGGCTCTCCCGCAGGACAGTGCCCAGACCGGTCGCCGAGTCCGGGACCGGCGCCGGCCCGCCAGCGGGCGCGTCCCCGGCGGCCGAGCCCTGTCCGGCGGAGCCCTGTCCGGCCGAGCCCGACTCGCGGCGGTGCGCCACCAGCCAGCAGACCAGCCCGAGCAGGGGCACCAGAGCCCACACGGCCAGCGGTCCCCGCCATGGCGAACCCAGCGCTGCACCGATCGGCACGGTCAGGCCGGCCGCCAGCGCGGGTCCGAGACTGAGGCCTGCGGTATACAACGCCGTGACGAATGCCGGTTTGCGAGCCCCCACCTCGCGCACCACCGCCGGCGCCAGCACGCTCGCGATCGCGACGAACATCCCGAGCACCAGCGTGCCGCCGGCGAGCATCACCGTGCCCGGCAGTGACCTGAGGACCGCGCCGACGGCCGACCCCAGCAGGGCGAGCGCGATGAGCCGGTTCAGCCCGAGCCTTCGCTGCAGTGAGGGAACCATCGGCGCAACCAGCACGAAGCAGAGCAGCGGTCCGGTGGTGAGCAGGGAGAGCATCGTCGGGGTGAGCTGAGTGTCCGCGGCGATAGCGGGCAGCACCGGTCCAACTGCTGTGGTCGGCACCCGAAGCGTCAGGGTGAGCAGCAGGAGAGTCGTGAGTACTACGGCCGTGCGGCCGGGACTTCCAGATGGGGTCAGGCCGACGATGCCCGCACCACCAGCTCCGGTTCGAACTCCACCTGCTCCGCCTCCGGCCCCGAGGAGCGGCGCGACAGCAGCATGTCTGCCGCGGTCCAGCCGAGCGTGTGCATGGGCTGGCGCACCGAGGTCAGTGCCGTGGTGAGCATCGAGGCGAACAGGACGTCGTCGTAGCCCACCACCGCCATCTCGCCCGGGATGTCGACCTCCAGCTCGCGCAAGGCGCGCAGCGCACCGAGTGCGGCGAAGTCGTTCGCACAGAACATCGCGGTGGGCCGCGGCCCTGAGCGACCCCAGAGCTCGTGCACTCCGGCGTCACCGGCATCGGCATTCAGCGTCTCCAGCGCGACCTCCTCAAGCACCTCGGCCGGGTCCAGGCCGTGAGCGTGCAACGTGCGGAAGACGCCGTCGCGCCGGTCCACGCACTGCGGCAGGTTGAGCGGACCGTTCAGGAACGCGAACCGGCGGTGCCCCTGGGTGATCAGGTGCTCCATCGCGAGCGAGGCGCCCCGGACGTCGTCGACCGCGACCGAGGCGAGGTCCGGCACCGGTGAGGTGTGGTCCAGCAGCACCACATCGATCCCGTGGTCGCGCAGCCGCAGCAACGAGTCCAGGCTGCCGTGGCTCGGGGTGGCGATCACGCCGCGAACGCCGCGCTCCTCGAACAGGCGCAGGAACCGGGCCTCTCGTTCCGGGTTCTCGTCCGAGCTGCACAGCATCAGCGTGTGGTCGTCCTGCGCCAACCGGTCCTCGATACCCCGGGCCATCTCGGTGAAGAACGGGTTGGCGATGTCCAGCACCACGGCGCCGACGGTGGACACCTCGCCGCTGCGCAGCTGGCGCGCGGAGGCGTTGCGGACGAAGTTCAGCTGATTGATCGCCTGCTCGACCTTCGCCCGGGTGCGCTCGGAGACGCTGTCCGGCCGGTTCAGCACGTTGGACACGGTGCCGACCGATACGCCGGCGTGCTTGGCGACGTCGGTGACGCTGGGCCGTCGGGTGGCCTGGGTCTGGTTCGGCATCGTGCTCCCAAGAAGTCGATCGGTGGGGCGGCCGATTCCGATCGAGGATCGGGCGGCTCCGCTGCCCCGGGGTGAGTGTATCGATTCAGTCCGGCTGGTGGGTCGGGCCCGGGCCTCGTGTTCCCTCGGTCGGTGCCACCAGGACCTGGCCGATCCGAGAGGCCAGGTCGTCGCGCGCTCCGGTCGGGAGGTGGTCGTCGGTGACCAGCACGTGCGCGGCGGCCAGCTCGGCGATCGTGCTCAGGCCGATCTTGCCCCATTTGGAGTGGTCGGCCACCACCACGAGCCGCCGGGTCGAGCGCACCAGCGCGCGGTTGGTCTCCGCTTCCATCAGGTTCGGTGTGGTGAACCCGGCGCCGAGGTCCATCCCGTGCACCCCCATGAACACGAGGTCACAGTGCAGCTGCTCCAGCGCGCGCACGGCCACCGGTCCGACCAGGGCGTCCGAGGGGGTGCGGATCCCGCCGGTGAGGATCACCGTGCGGCGTGCATCGCCCACGGTGAACTCATCGCCGATGCGCAGCGAGTTCGTCACGATGGTCAGATCGGGCACGTGCCGGAGCTCGCGGGCCAGGGTCCAGGTGGTGGATCCGCCGGACAGGCCCACGCACATCCCCGGGTGCACGAGCTCGGCGGCGCTGCGGGCGATCGCCTCCTTCTGCGTGATCCGCCGGTTCGAGGTCTCGGCGAACGCGAGCTCCTCGGTGTCGCTGGCGCGCGGCATGGTTGCCCCGCCGCGCACCCGGCGCAGTGTGCCGCCGGCTTCGAGCCGCTCCAGGTCGCGCCGGATCGTCATCGCGGACACCTCGAGACGCTCGGCCAGGTCCCGCACGCTGACCGATCCGTAGCGGCGTACTTCGTCCAACACTCGCCGACGGCGGTCGGTCACCAGCACGCGCACCCTCCAGGTCCTCAGGCCCTCGCTCAGTCTGGCACGGCGGCGGCGTCCCACCTGCGCCATCGGAGGCAACTTCCGGGATCGGAGCCAAGGTAGAACCTGGCTCCGATCCCGGAAGTTGCCTCCGTGACCGATGGGGGTGCGAGGGGCCTGGCCGCACCCTCACTCGCCCCTTCGCCCTCCCCGCGCCCACCTTGACGCCACGGCGCGCGCCCTCGTAAGGTTCTAGTATGTGATGAATCGTTTCAGAGTTGAGTCGCGATCATTCGTCCACCTGCCCCGTTTGGAGTATTCGCCCCTATGACCAGCACGGTTCCCGTCGCCCAGGACGTGCGCGACGCGCTCGCCGCCCAGACCATCGAGCTGCCCTCCTGGGCCTTCGGCAACTCGGGGACGCGGTTCAAGGTGTTCTCCCAGCCCGGTGTCCCGCGCGACCCCAAGGAGAAGCTGGCCGACGCTGCGCAGGTGCACGCCTACACCGGCGCCGCCCCGCGAGTGTCCCTGCACATCCCGTGGGATCTGGTGGACGACTTCGAGGACCTGGCCGCCTACGCCGACGGCCTCGGCGTGCAGATCGGGATGATCAACTCCAACGTCTTCCAGGATGAGGACTACAAGCTCGGCTCCCTCACCAACGCCGACCCGGCGATCCGGAAGAAGGCGATCGACCACCACCTGCACTGCATCGAGGTGATGAAGGCCACCGGTTCGACCGACCTCAAGCTCTGGCTCCCCGATGGCACCAACTACCCGGGCCAGGACTCGATCCGCGGTCGGCAGGAGCGCCTGGCCGACTCGCTGCAGCAGATCTACGCGGGCCTCGCCCCGCACCACCGGATGGTGATCGAGTACAAGTTCTTCGAACCGTACTTCTACACGATGGACATCCCGGACTGGGGCACGTCCCTGACTCACTGCCTGGCACTGGGGGACCAGGCCATGGTGGTCCTGGACACCGGACACCACGCGCCGGGAACGAACATCGAGTTCATCGTCGCCCAGCTGCTCCGCCTGGGGAAGCTCGGTGCCTTCGACTTCAACTCCCGTTTCTACGCCGATGACGACCTCATGGTCGGTGCCGCGGACCCGTTCCAGCTGTTCCGGATCATGCACGAGATCGTCGACGGCGATGCGCTGCGGGCGGACTCGGGCGTCACCTTCATGCTCGATCAGTGCCACAACATCGAGGACAACATCACCGCCCAGATCCGCTCGGTGATGAACGTCCAGGAGGCCACCGCCAAGGCGCTCCTGGTCGATCACGCTGCGCTGCGCGAGGCGCAGCTCGGCGGTGACGTGCTCGGCGCGAACGAGATCTTCATGGACGCCTACAACACCGACGTCCGCCCGCTGCTGGCAGAGATCCGCGAGGAGAAGGGCCTCGCACCCGACCCGGTCCGCGCCTATCGCGCCTCCGGCTACGGCGAGAAGATCGCCGCCGAGCGAATCGGCGGCGCCCAGGCCGGCTGGGGCGCCTGACCGGCATCAGCCGAGAGGGCCCGTCCGGCTGGTCACGCCCCGTCACCAGCTCGACGAGCAACCCGGCACAGAGCCACGACCGAACCTCTGACCCGAAAGTCGAACTGATGACCAACTCCGCTGTCTCTGACCTGATCGCCCGATCGAACAAGCTCGGCGCCGACCCGCGCAACACCAACTACGCGGGCGGCAACACCTCCGCCAAGGCCGCCGTGACCGACCCGGTCACCGGCGAGCCGGTCGAGCTGCTCTGGGTGAAGGGGTCCGGCGGTGACCTCGGCACGCTGAAGGAGTCCGGGCTGGCCGTGCTCCGCCTGGACCGGATGCGCGCGCTCACCTCCGTGTACCCGGGGGTGCGCCGCGAGGACGAGATGGTCGCCGCGTTCGACTACTGCCTGCACGGCAAGGGCGGTGCTGCGCCGTCGATCGATACGGCGATGCACGGACTGGTCGACGCACCCCACGTGGACCACCTGCACCCCGACTCCGGCATCGCGATCGCGACCGCCGCAGACGGTGAGGAGCTCACCGCGAAGATCTTCGGCGACAAAGTGGTCTGGGTGCCGTGGCGCCGGCCCGGCTTCCAGCTCGGCCTGGACATCGCCGCGATCAAGGAGGCCAACCCGCAGGCGGTCGGCTGCATCCTCGGCGGACACGGCATCACCGCGTGGGGCCAGACCTCGGCCGAGTCGCAGAAGAACTCGCTCTGGATCATCCGCACCGCGGAGAAGTACATCAAGGCGAACAGCAAGAAGAACCCGTTCGGCACCCGGCTGAAGAAGTACGAGCCGCTGACCAAGGCCAAGCGACGCAACCGGGCCGCCGAACTCGCCCCGCTGCTGCGCGGCGTCGCCTCCCAGGACAAGGCGATGGTCGGCAGCTTCACCGACGACAAGGTGGTGCTCGACTTCCTCGCCTCCCGCAACCATCCACAGCTGGCCGCGCTGGGCACGAGCTGCCCCGACCACTTCCTGCGCACCAAGGTCAAGCCGATGGTGCTCGACCTTGCCCCGGACGCGCCGTGGGAGAAGGTCACCAAGCGGGTGGAGGAACTGCACGAGGCCTACCGCGCCGACTACGCCGCCTACTACAAGCGGTACGCGAAGAAGGACAGCCCGGCGATGCGCGGCGCCGACCCGCTGGTCATCCTCGTGCCCGGTATCGGCATGTTCACCTACGGCAAGGACGCCCAGACCGCGCGGGTGGCCGGTGAGTTCTACGTCAACGCCATCAACGTGATGCGCGGCGCCGAAGGGCTGAGCAGCTATGCGCCGATCTCGGACAGCGAGAAGTTCCGGATCGAGTACTGGGCACTCGAGGAGGCCAAGCTGCAGCGGATGCCCGCGCCGAAGCCGCTGGCCACTCGGGTGGCGCTGGTCACCGGGGCCGGCTCCGGGATCGGCAAGGCGACCGCCGAGCGGCTCGTCGCCGAAGGGGCCTGCGTGGTGATCGCGGACCTGGACGAGGAGAACGCCCAGGCGGTGGCCGCCGAGCTGGGTGGCCCGGACAAGGCGATCGCCGTACGAGCCGATGTCACCAGCGAGGAGGACGTGAAGGCGATGGTCGACGCCGCCGTGCTCGCGTTCGGTGGTGTGGACCTGGTGGTGAACAACGCCGGCCTGTCCATCTCCAAGCCGCTGCTGGAGACCTCCACCAAGGACTGGGACACCCAGCACGACGTGATGGCCCGCGGCTCCTTCCTGGTCTCCCGGGAGGCCGCGCGGGCGATGATCAGCCAGAAGCTGGGCGGGGACATCGTCTACATCGCCTCGAAGAACTCCCTGTTCGCCGGCCCGAACAACATCGCCTACTCCGCCACCAAGGCCGACCAGGCGCACCAGGTGCGGCTGCTCGCCGCCGAGCTGGGCCCGCACGGCATCCGGGTGAACGGCATCAACCCCGACGGTGTGGTGCGTGGTTCCGGTATCTTCGCCGGCGGCTGGGGCGCCCAGCGTGCCGCCGTCTACGGGGTGGCCGAGTCCGAGCTGGGCGCCTACTACGCCAAGCGCACGCTGCTCGGTCGCGAGGTGCTGCCCGAGCACGTGGCCGCCGCGGTGTTCGCGATCGCCGGCGGAGAGCTGAGCCAGACCACCGGCCTGCACATCCCGGTCGACTCCGGGGTAGCGGCCGCCTTCCTGCGCTGATGGCGCGCTCCGGCGTCTTCGCCGCCGTCGATCTGGGCGCCACCTCCGGGCGGGTGATCCGCGCGGAGGTGAGCCCCGACGGCGTGCAGCTGGCCGAGGTGCACCGGTTCGCCAACGAGGCCACCCACGACGGCGGAGCGTTGCGGTGGAACGTGTCCGCACTTTTCGCTGAGGTACTCACCGGGCTGCGGGTGGCCGGCGCCGATGGCGACCTCGACGGCATCGGCATCGACTCCTGGGCCGTGGACTACGGTCTGCTCGACGCTGCCGGGCAGCTGCTCGCCGAACCGATCGCCTACCGGGACGAACGCACCACAGCGGTGATCGAGGAGGTGCACGCCCAGATCAGTCCCGAGCGGCTGTACGCCACCAGCGGCATGCAGTACCTGCCGTTCAACACCATCTACCAGCTCGCTGCCGAACGGCGTGGGCCGTTCTGGGACCGCGCGGCTCGGACACTGCTGCTGCCCGACCTGCTCGGCTACTGGCTCACTGGGGCCCAGGTCGCCGAGCTGACCAACGCCTCCACCACCGCCTTGCTCGACCAGCGCACCCGGACCTGGGCTACGGAGCTGCTCTCCGCCGTCGACGTGCCTGCGGACCTGCTCCCGCCGGTGGTGCCCCCCGGCAGCCTGATCGGCACGCTGACCGAAGACATCCAGGAACGCACCGGACTGGGACCGGTGAACGTGTACGCCGTGGGCTCGCACGACACCGCCTCGGCCGTGCTCGCCGTACCCGCCGAGCGGGAGGACTTCGCCTACATCTCCTCCGGCACCTGGTCGCTGGTCGGAGTGGAGCTGGAGCACCCGGTGCTCACCGAAGCCTCCCGGACGGCGAACTTCACCAACGAGCTCGGCGTCGACGCCCGCGTGCGCTACCTGCGCAACGTGATGGGGCTCTGGGTGCTCTCCGAGTGCCAGCGCACCTGGGCCGAAGCCGGGCACGAGGTGGACCTGCCCGCGCTGCTCAGCGAGGCTGCTGCCCTGCCCGCGCGGCGCACTGTGGTGGATGTGGATCACCCGGACTTCATGCCCCCGGGGGACATGCCGGCCCGGTTGGCCGAGCACGCCCGGTCCACCGGTCAGGCCGTGCCGAGCACGCCGGCGGAATTTGCCCGGTGCGTGATCGACTCCCTCGCACTCGCCTACCGTCGGGCGATCAGCGACGCGGTACGGCTCTCCGGCAAGCAGGTATCGGTGGTGCACGTGGTCGGCGGCGGCTCGCACAACGCGCTGCTCTGCCAGGCGACCGCCGATGCCACCGGGCTGCCGGTGCTCGCCGGACCGGCGGAGGGCACCGCCCTGGGCAACGCCCTGGTGCAGGCCCGCGCCGCCGGTGTGCTCAGCGGTGACCGCACCGCGCTGCGCGCCGTGGCCGCCCGCAGCGCCCAGGTGCGCCGCTACCAGCCCGATCCTGCTGAGCACCGCGCGTGGCGGGCTGCCACCGGTCCCAGCGTGTCCTGACGCCCACGCGGCCCTGATGCCCAGCGGCAAGCCGGGATCAGAGCGTCACGTTGAACACCAGTGGGGCCAGCGTGTACATCGCGATCATGGTCAGGACCAGGCCGATCACGTTGAGCAACCCACCGCCGCGGACCATCTGGCCGATCTTCACGTAGCCGGAGCCGAACGCGATCGCGTTCGGCGGCGTCGCTACGGGCAACATGAACGCGAAGGTCGCTGCCAGGGCGGTCGGGATCACCAGCGTCAGGACGCTCAGGTCGAGGCCGACGGCGACCCCGCCCATGATGGGCAGGAAGGTAGCGGCCGTTGCCGTGTTGCTGGTGAGCTCGGTCAGCAGCAGGACGACGGCGGCCACAGCGGCGACCAGCACCCAGGTGGGAACACCATCGAGGAAGCCGACCTGGTCGCCGATCCACTCGCTGAGGCCGGTGGCGGTAAACATCGCGGACAGACTCAGCCCGCCGCCGAACAGCAGCAGGATTCCCCACGGGAGCTTGGCCGCGCTGTCCCAGTCGATCACGGCGATGCCGCGTTTCGGTTCGACCGGGATGAGGAACAGCACCACAGCGACCGCCATCGCGATGCCGGCGTCCGAAATGTTCGCCAGCCACGGGAGCGCGCCGCCGATGCTCTCCGTGTCCGCGAGGAACGGGATGAATACCCAGGACAGGGCGGCGACGACGAAGACGACGGCGACGATCTTCTCGCCCCGCGACATGGAGCCGAGCTTGTGCAGTTCAGCGCGGATCAGCTCCCGCCCGCCGGCGATCTCCTTGATCCTCGGGCGGAAGATGACCTTGGTGAGGACGATCCACGCCAGGACGAGGAAGACCGCGGCGAGCGGCGCGCCGACCAGCATCCACTGTCCGAATCCGATCTCGATGCCGTGGTCCGCGGAGAGGTAGCCGGCCATCAGTGCGTTCGGCGGGGTGCCGATCAGGGTGGCGACGGAGCCGATCGAGGAGGCGTAGGCGATCCCGAGCATCAGGGCGGTGGCGAAGTTGGTGTCCCCCTTGCCTTTGCCCTGCTCCTGCACGAGCACCAGCACCGACAGTCCGATGGGGAGCATCATCACGGCGGTGGCGGTGTTGGACACCCACATCGTCACGAACGCAGTGGCCAGCATGAATCCGCCGACCAGCCGGGTCGGACTGGTCCCGACCGCGGAGACGATCCGCAGCGCGATTCGGCGGTGCAGCTCCCAGCGCTGCATCGCCAGGGCCAGCACGAAGCCGCCCATGAACAGGAAGATGATGTCGTTCGCGTACGGCGCGGCCACGTCTTCGATGGGTGCGACACCGAACAACGGGAACAGCACCAGCGGGAGCAGCGCCGTGGCCGGGATCGGGATCGCCTCGGTCATCCACCAGATGGCCATCAGGATGGCGATGGCGGCCGTAGCCGCCCCCGCGGTGGAGAGGGAGTCGGGCAGGGCCAAGAACACGAGGACCGCCAGAACCGGGCCGAGGACGAGCCCGATCCGGTTGCGCCGCAGCGACGTGCTCTCCTCCGGACCCGCCTGGTTCTGTCCCTCGTCTCGGGTCGTTGTCTCGGTCGACTCGTTGCTCGACATGGATGGGTCTCCTTTGCGCCCTACAGCACGTTATCGGCCAGTTTCACGGATCGGTCGGGCCTGTGACCCCCGGCGTTTCAGCAGGCCGCAGCGGGTGCCCGGCCCCCAGCTGCCACGCCGGGGCTGATCTCACGACGGCCGGAGCCAGATCAGCAGCTCGGTGTTCTCGCGGACGGCATCTTCGCTGAAGTGCAGCGGGAACGTCTCTCCTGCGGCCCAGGGGGTGAACAGGTTGCCGTAGTAGGGGCTCTCGGGGTCCCCCGACTGACCCGGGTTGTTCATGGCAATGGCCTGATCCCAGTTTCCCGGTTCAGCGATGTACCGCCACGAGGCGCCTTCGTCGGCGATGGTGTTGTTGACGACGAAGCGTTCCTCCGGCCCGATGTCGATCTGCCGGCGGGTGCGGAAGTCCACCAGGTCCGAGAGCGCGTGCCGAAGCTCTTGTTGGTTGTAGGCGCCGTACCGCCACTGGCTGGGATCGTCCCCCTGATCCTCGGTCAGCTTGTCGACGGCGTGGCGCAGGCTGGTCACGACCGCCTGGTCGCGCTTGGCTACGACGTCTCCGGTGAACCAGTCCTCGGGGTTCGCGACCATCTCGGGCACCAGAGTCTCGTGCGGGACACCGATCCGCTCCGCCGCCTGTGGATCGTCCACGGCCGCGCTGACCAGCGCCTGGCCGAGGAATCCTTCCCCGACGCCGGGCGCGCCGTGCAGTGCGGTCCACACATCGAACAGGGCCGCCGCGGCCGAGTCGTTGCTCATCTGGTAGTCCCAGTCCCGGAGCAGGGCGATCGCCTGCTGCACCTCCTGATCGTCGGTCGCGATGCTGCCGAGCTCGGCGATGATGCTGCGCGCCGGGACCGAGAGCCGGTCGCGCCACAGCTCGTTCATGCTCTGCACGGTGGCGTCCTGCACCTCAGCAAGGAGCTCTCGGGTGCGGGTGGCCCGCGCGGTCTGCAGTGCTTCGAACCCGATCTTGCGCTGCACGTACTCGTCCTGCGGGCCGTTCTCGAAGTCGTCGAACAGACGCATCTCGTTGTTGGTCTGCAGCCAGCCCCGATCCGGGTTGACGTTCACCGGCAGCTTGTCCATGGAGTAGAAGCCGTCCCACTCATACCGGCCGTCGCCCGGCACCGGCAGGAGGCCGTCCCAGTTCTCCCGCACGGGAGTCTTGCCGCCGGGCTTCCAGCCGATATTGCCCTCGACATCGGCGTACTGCTGGTTCTCACCGGGTGCGCCCCAGCGATTCATCGCCGCCAGAAACTCGTCCCAGTTCTGGGCCCGCATGTACTCGACGCTGCCGAAGTACGCTCCGGTGCCGGGTGCGCTCCACGCCGTACGCACCGCGAAGGCGACGTTGCGCTCCTCGTCCTCGTAGATCACCGGGCCGTGCCGGGTGAACTTCAGCGCCACGACGACCGGGTCGCCGCCCCGGACCTCGATCTCGACCTCCTCCGTCTCCATCGGCTCCCACCGGTCCTGATAGCGGTACTCGGTGGGGTTCTCCGGATTGGTCTCGTAGACGTAGAGATCTTCCTGATCGATGTCGAAGATCGTGAGGCCGAAGGCGATGTTCTCGTTGTGCCCCAGGGAAACGCCAGGGAGCCCCGGCTCACCCGCGCCGATGACGTTCATTCCCGGGGCACTGAGGTGCGCGATGTACCGCAGCGACGGCACTCCCTGTCCTCGGTGCGGGTCGCTCGCGATCAGCGGTCCGTCGGTCGCCGTGTGCTGCGGGGCCACCGCCCAGGTGTTCGACCCCTCCGCCGGGCGGCGGAAGGGGGACTGGGTGCCGGCGCCGTCGCCCGTCCCCTGGCCTGGGGCGGAGTGCGCGTTGCTCGCGGCCTCCCCGCGCTGCACGGTGTGCCCACGGAGGGTGGGCGAACCGAACTCCACCGCCTCCAGGTCCTCCTCCCGCAGCTCCACGCCGGCCGTGGCGAGGCGGTAGACCAAGAGCAGGTCCTCGGGATCATCGGGGAGGAGGTCGAGGTTCAACCCCTCCGGTAGCGCCGTCTGCCACCCGGCGGCAAGGGGGGAGCGGATGTCCTCGTACTGGAACCCGAAGTCCCGCACGAAGTATGCGCGCTCGACCTCGCTGGTCAGGTTGCCGGCAATCGCGTGACTGCGTACCCGCACGACGTCCTCGGGCTCCCAGTTCTCCGGTCGGTAGTCCAGGAACTCGAACTCCCACGGCAGCAGGCTCGTATCCTGCTCGGCCGCGGCGATGTAGGCGTTGATACCGGCCGCGTAGGACTGTGCGATGCGGCGGGCGTCACTGCCGTAGGCCAACCACTCCTCACTCATCGAGCCGCGGTACATGAATCGCCGGTTTGCTGCGTCCTGGTCGACGAAGGCCGGGCCGAAGCTCGCTGCAAGTCGCCCGAGGCCGCGCTTTCGCCAGAGGTCGATCTGGAACAGCCGGTCCCGAGCCGCATTGAATCCCTGCGCGAAGAACGCGTCGTAGTGCTCCTCTGCCGCGATGTGCGGCACTCCCGCGCCGTCTACCCGGATCTCGGCGGATCCGCTCAAACCGTCCACACGGTAGACGCGGTCGGGGGTGCCTTCCGTTGCTGGAGCCGCTGGTGCTGGGGCGGCGGAGGCGGAGCCAGCCGTGACCGACGGCGCGACCGCCGCGGCGGCGAGTGCTCCGGTTCCGGTGAGAAAGTGGCGGCGGCTGGGACGGAAATGGTCGCTCTTGGTCATGCAGATCGTTCCCCCAATGCGAATTGTGATGCAAGCCCCCGCTGCTTTTGCATCCCCGGCATCATTACTCGAGCATCCGGGCATCATTATTCGGATTTGGGGAAACTATCAGGACCCTATGGGCGGGTCAATGACGCGACGCGATGGCGCGGCCAGGCAGCCGCCTCAGCCAGCGACCACGTTCGCTAGTCCCCGGACGAGGGTGACCGTGGCCCCGAGGATGACCACGACGACGGCGACACGCCGCGCCGCCGCGGCAGTGACCCTGGCGGCGACCCGCCCCCCGATGACGACACCGAGAGGCACAGACCCGATGGCGGCGACGATGAGATACCACGGTGGCGCCGCTCCGTCTCCAGCGGCGCCCACCAGCGTCTTCGTCAGCAGCGACACCAGCCCCATGGTGAGGAAGATCGGCTGTAGCGTCGCGGCGAACGACCGCTGCTCCCACCGGGTCACGTGCGCGTAGGCGAGCAGCACAGCAGCGGCGACACCGACGCTGGTATTGAGGAAGCCGCCCAGCACCCCGGCCGCGAGGCCTGCCCGCACCGGCGGTACCTCCGGCAGGCGCGGCAGCAGCGAGATCACCGCGAGGGAGAGGATCAGGGTCGCACCGATGATGACCTCGAGCCACCCGGAACCGGCGGAGTGGACCAGCAGCGCCGCCGGCACGGACCCCACCAGAGCCGCCGGGGCGATGCGCAGATAGCGGTGCCAGTCGATGTCAGCCCGGACCGCGACGATGAGGAAGAGGGCGGAGACCACCGTCGTCATGTTGGTCAGCAGAATGCCCGAGACCGGGCCGACCGTGAGCGTCAGGGCCGGCGAGAGCGCGAGACCGGTGCCCATGCCACTGGTGCGCTGGAGCGTCACGCCGAACAGGACGGCTGCGATCACCAGCGGGATCGCGAGGTCCATCAGCGTGCTCCCTCCCCTCGTGGCCGGGTCCTGCGCAGCAGCAGTGACAGCACGATGACGATCCCGGTCAGCGTCAGGGTGAGCGTGAGGACGCCGGTCCAGTGTCCCCCGGACCAGACGAGACCGGCGACGCTGCCGAACACCGACGACCCGAGGTAATAGGCGAAGAGGTACACCGAGGCCGCCGGGCCGGGTGCGATCCCCGCCGCGTGCGCCCGGACCGGGACCCAGCCACTCGCGACACCATGGACCGCGAAGAAGCCACCGGTCATGACTGCGAGGCCGAGAATAATCGCGACCAGGTTGTCGGGCACGGTCAGGAGCAGTCCGGCGGCCAGGACGAGGCTCGCGATCGGCATCACCGTCCGGCGCGAGAACACGCCTGCGAGCCGTCCGGCGGCGATCGAGCCGATCGTCCCGACCGGGTAGACCAGAAAGACGAGTCCGACTGCTCCCAGACCAAGCCCGAACGGCTCGGCCACGAGTCGGAAGCTGAGGGCGTTGTAGGCGGCCACGAACGCCCCCATGCCACCACCACCGATCGCGTACAGCGCCACCAGCGCCGGATCCTTCAGCGCACCCCACATCAGGCCGGCGAGTCGTCCGAGCCGCGGCTGAACCGGGGTGAAGTTCCGGGAGGCGGGCAGCAGCAGCCGGACCACGAGCGCACAGCCGAGCCCGACCAGGGCGATGGCCCCGAGCGCCCACTGCCAGCCAGCTGCTTCGCCGATCCCGGCGGTGACCAGGCGCCCGGTCATCCCACCGAGCGCGGTGCCGCCGATGTAGAGCCCGGCGGCCCGCGCCGTCACCGTAGCGTGTAGCTCCTCTCGCAGATACGCGGTGGCGACGGCCGGGAGGCCGGCCAGTGCGATCCCCTGCAGCAGACGCAGACCGAGTAGCCCCTCCCACGTCGGGGCGAGCGCGCAGCCGATCCCCACCAGCGGCGCCGCCGTCAGGGAGAGGTGGATCAGACGGGTGCGCCCGTAGGCCTCGGAGAGGGGTCCGGCGATGAGGAGGGCAAGCCCGAGTCCGATCGTTGCCACCGACAGCGACAGGGTCGCCTCGCCGGGTGCGATGTCGAACGCGGTCGCAATTTCCGGCAGCATCGCCTGCGTGCTGTACAGGGTCGCGAAGGTCGCGACCCCGGCGAAGAACAGGGCGAGCGTGATCCGCAGATACTCAGCGTCGCCGGACCGGTACCCCCTGAACGGGGTCGGGTCCAGCGGAGCGCTCACCGGTCCAGTCTGCTCTTCGCGGCGTCAAACTGTGCACGACCGGCGTGGCGCGGGCGTCCTGGGTCAGGGCGTGCCGCGCTCCCGGTGCGCGGTGCCCCGGCCACCCGCTGGCTCACTCCTGCGGCAGCGCGAGCACGGTCACCGTCCGGCCGTCGGCCGACTGGGCGTGCACGTCCTCCCGGTCGGCGACGACCACGATCTGGTCGCCGTGGCTCCAGGTCCGCCACCAGTCGGCGCCGCGGACGGTCACGGCGTCACCGGTCAGCGGCCGCCGCCTGGTGGTGAGCGGCTTGGCTCCAGCCATGAACTCACCCACACCCTCGAGTGTGCGGCGCTGTACCTCGGGGATTCGGCCGGAGGCGTCCGGCCCGACGTTCAGCAGTAGTCGGCCACCGCGGGAGACGATATCGGCGTACAGCCGGGCGAGCTCACGCGGGGAGAGGGTGAGCGAGGCGTCCTCGACCTGGTTGAACCCGAAGGAGAAGCCGAGACCGCGGGTGTGCTCCCAGTTGCTCCCCGCCTCGTTGGCCACGTCATGGGCGTACTCGCTGGTGCGGTAGTCCCACACCGGGGCTCCCCACCGGTCGTTCACGATCCCGTCCGGCACCACCTCGCGGTAGTGGACAAGAAGCCGCTCCAGCGAGCCGTCCTCCTTACCCGCGTCCGGCCAGTTGATGTCGTTCCAGAGCACTGACGGCCGGTACCGGTCGATCAAGTCGGCGACGTGAGCACTCGCGTAGGCGGCGTAGTCGGCGCCGATCGGGCGGTGGGTGTCCAGGTCCTCGTCCCTGGTGATCGGCGGGTGCTCGGCGAACGCCCAGTCCAACCCGCCGGAGTAGTAGACGCCGAACCGCATACCGGCCTGCCGCGTGGCCCGGGCGAGCGGGTCGAGCAGGTCCCGGCGCGGTCCGGCGGCGACGGTGGTGGGCGTCTGGCTGCCCGGCGCGTCCCAGAGGCAGATGCCGTCGTGGTGCTTGGTCACGGGGATGACGTAGTCGGCACCCGCGCCCCGGAAGAGCCGGGCCCAGTCGGACGGGTCGTAGTTCTCCGCCTGCCACTGGTCCAGGAACGCGTGGTAGGGGCGGCCGCCGTGGACGGTGTCGTGGTGGGCCGCAGCCGGTGATCCGGGGATCCGGATCGTGTTCGCGTACCACTCGGCGTAGGCGTTGTGGGTGAACCAGGTCTCCTCCGGCACGGTGCCAAGAGCCCCGGTGGTCTCGGCCCATGCCGGCACGGAGTAGGCGCCCCAGTGCACGAAGATTCCGAGGCTCGCATCCTGGGCCCAGGTCGGCAGCGAGTCTGGATGGGGCATCGGTCGGCTCCTGTCAGGCGAAGGGTGAATGCCGTCATCCCATCACACCGGTCGCGCTCGCCGGCGTCTCGCGCGGCATCTGCGCCGCGCCGCCGAGAATTCCGTCCGCGATCCGGCCGGGTCCGCCCTGCTGGCCGCCGCCGTCGTCGTAGTGTGCGTGGTGATCGCACGCTGACACCCCCACCCGACTCGCCACCCGCTGGAGACGACGCACGTGACCACACCACGCAAGGAGGCACGCTGATGCCCCGTTACTGTTTCATCAACAGGGTCCGCCCGGATGCGCTCGCGGAGTACACGGCCGCACACGCCGCCGTCTGGCCGGAGATGCTCGAGGCACTCCGGGATTCCGGCTGGCGGCACTACCGCCTCTACCTCAGCCCGGACGGTCTGCTGGTGGGCCACTTCGAGGCCGACGACTACGACGCGGCGCAGGCCGCGATGGCCCGCACCGCGGTGAACACCCGGTGGCAGGCGAGCATGGAGAAGTTTTTCGTCGACCCCGGCAACCCGGACGAGGGCTTCGAGGTGCTGCCGGAGATCTTCAGCCTGGAGGACCAGCTCGATGCCGCCGGGCTGCCAACGACGTCTGCCTAGGGTCGGCGATCGCATCTGCACCATAGTGAGAAGTGCAGGTTCCTGCACCTGGATCGCACGGGGCAGGATCGTGCGCCTTCCCATCCCAACTGATGATCCAGACAGGGCGACGTGACCTGCTTCCTCTACGATCGCCGTCGATGGAGGACACAGCAATGACCGCTGAACTGACCTGGTACCCGCTCGGCGAGCCGCACGCACGCGGCTGGTCGAGGGAGGCGATGGAGCGCCGCTACGACCGGCTCCCGGCGCATGCCCGCGCGGTAGTGCCCGAGGTGGTCTGGGGGCTGAGCCGGCACTCCTCGAGCCTGTTCCACGAGGTCGAGACCGACGCTACGCAGATCCACGCGCGCTGGCAGGTGCGTCAGGATGCGCTCAGCATGGGCCACATGCCGGCCACAGCGGTCAGCGGTCTGGACCTGTACGGCGTCGACGGCGCTGACCAGCTGCGCTGGGTGGGGGTGGGGGTTCCGACCGGGCTGGAGTCCGAGGCGGCGCTCGCCGAGAATCTGGCTCCGGGAAGGCGGCGCTACCGGCTCTACCTTCCGTTGTTCAACGAGCTCGCCGAGGTGCAGCTCGGCGTGCCCGCCGGTGCCACGCTCACCCTGGTCGAGCCCGAACCGCTCCCGCCGATCGTGTACTACGGCACCTCGATCATCCACGGTGCCTCCGCCTCCCGGGCCGGGATGAGCCTGCCGGCGATCCTCGGCCGCCGGCTCGGCCACGAGGTGGTCGGGCTTGGATTCTCCGGCAACGGCAAGATGGAGACGGCGCTGGCCGAACTGATCGCCGAGATCGACGCTGCCGTCTACGTGGTGGACTGCGTGCCGAACATGGACGCCGCCCTGGTCCGCGAACGAGCGCTTCCGTTCCTGCGCGCGCTGCGCACCCGCCGCCCGGACACTCCCGTACTGCTGGTCGAGGACCGCACCCTCACCAACTCCTGGATCAGGCCGGACCGGCAGACGGCGCACGCGGCCGCCCGCGCCGAGCTCACCGCGGCCTTCGAGCAGCTGAGGGCCGAGGGCGGGACGAACCTGCTCTACCTCGGCCACGAGCACCTGCTCGGCGATGACGACGAGGGCACAGTGGACAGCTCGCATCCCACTGACCTCGGCTTCACCCGGATGGCCGACCGGCTGGAACCGGTGCTGGCCGACCTTCTTCCTGCCAGCTAGCACGGGAGTCTCAGCGCTGCGCGAGTCCCCGGCTGAGGTAGCTCAGCCGCGCCGCCACAGGCGTTAGCCGTTCGCCAGCACCCAGCCCACCGCGACCACGAGCACCAGGTAGCCGAGGAGCGCCAGCCCGAAGGCGCGTAGCCGCAGCGCGGCCGGGAAGATCCACGGCACCAGGCAGACCAGCAGGATGCCGGCGACGACCGCGAGGAAGGCGCCGCCGAGCAGTGCATAGCCGTGCGGGTCACCACTGCCGAAGGTGGAGGAGACCACCAGCCACAGGCCGGCCAACAGGGGCAGGGCGATGATTCCGGCGGCCACGGCTGCGATCACCCGGCCGGTGCTCCAGCCGACCCTGGGCGCGCCGGACTGCGGCGCCGGAGCTGGCGGGGATGCCGGGTCGGGCCCGCCGGTCGCACTCATGGCCTCCAGCATAGGTGCGGGGAGTGCGTGAGCGGCCGGCCATGGCGCGGCCTAGTGTGGTGGCATGTCCTCTCGCCGACTCCTCACCCTCGGCCACGGCACACTCGCCGCTGAGGACTTCCTCGCACTCATCCGCAGTGCCGAGATCACCCGGATCGTGGATGTGCGCTCATTCCCCGGCTCGCGGCGGAACCCGCAGTTCGGCCGCGAAACGATGGCCGAGTGGCTTGAGCAGGCCGGGGTCGACTACGTCTGGGAGCAGCGCCTCGGCGGTCGGCGGCGCGGTGTCGGCGAGCGGACGGCGCACCTGGGGCTGCGGCACCCGTCCTTCCGCGCCTACGCCGACTGGATGGAGACCGAAGAGTTCCGTGCGGGGCTGTCCACTCTCGCCGAGCCGGCAGCCGGGCAGAGTGCGGTGATGTGTTCGGAGTCGTTGTGGTGGCGCTGCCACCGGCGCCTGCTGTCGGACTACGTGGTGCTCGTGGAGCGGGCCGAGGTGCGCCATCTCATGCACGACGGGCGGCTCCAGGACCATCCCCTCACACCGGAGGCTCGATTGGTGGCAGCGGAGGAGACCGCCACCGGGCAGGCGATGGTGGTCTATGACGGCGACCAGCCCCCATTGTCTGCGTCCTCGCCGGCGTAGCGGGCAGGGAGGCGATGCGACGCACCCGGTGTCCGGACGGTGGCCGGTGGTGGCGACCTCGTGTCGATCATCACGTGGAAGCGGTGAACGCCGGGAGGAGAGACCCAGCGTAACGGAAAGCGCTTGCCCGAAGGTGGTCGAATCAGGCATGATGGGGTCGTCAGCGGACGTGACTCGTCCGCGGCAACCCGCCGGCGGCGATGACTCCGGTGGTGCCATCGTCTCTACTCGAAGGAGCTCTACGTGCCCAAGGTCGCACTCGTCACCGGTGGAAACCGCGGGATCGGCCTGGGGATCACCCAGGGACTGCTCGCCGAGGGATATGCCGTGGCGATCCTGGCCACCCGGCCCGAGCCGGCCGAGCTGATCGCCGAGCTCAACCAGGCCGGCGAGGTGATCTACGTGCAGGGCTCGGTAGACAACCTCGAAGACCACGCCCGGTACGTCGACGCCGCACGCGAGCGCTGGGGGCGCATCGACCTGCTGGTGAACAACGCTGGCGTGGCGCCCTCGGTGCGCGCCGACATCCTGGAGGCGGAGCCGGAGAGCTTCGACCGGGTACTCGGGATCAACCTGCGCGGTCCGTACTTCCTCACCCAGCGGGTGGCGAACGTGATGATCGCCCAGGAGGCACCCGCCACGGCCACCCCTGAGGCCGGCGAGGTGGCTACGCCGGGCGAGACTGCGCCGTCGATCCGGGGAACGATCGTGAACGTGTCCTCCACCTCGGCAGTGACCGTGTCCACCAACCGGGGGGAGTACTGCATCTCCAAGGCCGGCGTGGCGATGGCGACCCAGCTCTGGGCCGCCCGCCTGGCCCCCGAGGGCATCCTCGTCTACGAGGTGCGCCCGGGCGTGATCGCCACCGATATGACCGCTGGCGTCAAGGACAAGTACGACGAGCAGTTCGCCGGCGGCCTCGCCCCGATGCCCCGATGGGGGACTCCTGCGGACGTGGCGGGCGCCGTCGTGCAGCTCTCCGCCGGCCGGATGCCCTACTCCACCGGCGAGATCATCAACGTCGACGGCGGTATGCACATCCCGCGGCTCTGATGCCCGCCCCGTCCCGAGTCGTCATGCCCAGGGTGCGCTATAGCGCACTCCCCACATGACGACCTCGAAAGCCAGCAGAGGAGATCTTCGATGACCACCGCCCAGGACCTTCCCCGAGCCGAGACGCTGACGATCGACGGCCACGACGTGCCGGTGGTGACCGCGAACACTGTGGTGGTCGGCACCGGCTCCGCCGGGTTCTGCGCGGCCGACCGGCTCTGGGAGCTCGGCCAGCCCGACGTGGTGATGGTGACCGACAAGGTCGGCGCCGGAGCCAGCCGGAACGCCGGATCGGACAAGCAGACGTACTACAAGCTCACCCTCTCCGGCCCGGACGGCGACTCGGTGCACGAGATGGCCAAGACGCTGTTCTCCGGCGGGGCGATGGACGGCGACAACGCGCTCGCCGAGGCGGCGCTGTCCGCCCGCGCGTTCCTGCGGCTGTGCGACCTGGGGGTGCCGTTCCCGCAGAACCGGTACGGGGAGTTCATCGGGTACAAGACCGACCACGACCCGCGCCGCCGGGCCACGTCGGTGGGCCCGTACACCTCCCGCTCGATGGTGCAGCAGCTGGAGAAGAAGGTGGCCCGCAACGGCACCCCGATCTACGACAACTGCCGGGTGGTGGACCTGATCGTGCACGGCGAGGGCGCCGAGGCCGAGATCGTCGGCCTGCTGGTGCTGCGCACCGATGTCCCGCACGACGGCGAGCGCTCGCCGTACCTGCTGCTGCGCTGCGCGAACATCGTCTACGCCACCGGCGGGCCGGCCGGCATCTACGCCACCCGGGTGTTCCCGAACGGGCAGTGGGGTGCCTCCGGGGCGGCCTACCGGGCAGGGGTGCACGGCAAGAACGTCACCGAGTGGCAGTTCGGGCTGGCCTCGATCAAACCGCGCTGGAACGTGTCCGGCACCTACATGCAGGTGGTCCCGCGGTTCGTCTCCACCGATGCCGAGGGTGGCGACGAGCGGGAGTTCCTCACCGAGGCGATTCCCGACTACGGCCGGCTGATGTCCCTGGTGTTCCTCAAGGGCTACCAGTGGCCGTTCGACGTGCGCAAGGCCCGGGACGGCTCCAGCCTGATCGACCTGCTCGTCTACCGGGAGACCGTGCTGCGCGGGCGGCGGGTGTTCCTGGACTTCCGGTCCAACCCGGTGCGCCCCGAGTTCGACCCGGGCGCCCTGGCGCCGGAGGCACACGAGTACCTGGAGAAGGCGGGCGTCCTGTTCGGCACCCCGATCGAGCGGCTCCGGGCGATGAACGAGCCCGCCTACCAGTTCTACCTGGAGAAGAACCCGCAGGTGGACCTGGAAACCGAGATGCTCGAAGTGGACGTCTGCGCCCAGCACAACAACGGCGGGCTGCTCGTGGACGGGTGGTGGCAGTCGAACGTGGCCGGTTTCTTCCCGGTGGGGGAGGCCGGCGGCGCGCACGGGGTGTACCGACCCGGCGGCGCGGCGCTGAACTCCGGGCAGGTCGGCGCTACCCGGGCCGCGCAGTTCATCTCCGCCCGGCGGACCCAGGACCCGGTCGGCGCGGCGGAGTTCGCGGCTGCGGCCGCGCCGGTGCTGGCCGGAGCCCGCTCGCTCGCCGAGATCGCCGCCGAGCGGTCCGCGGCCGGTGCCCCGGACAACACCGGTGAACTGCTCACCGCGGTGCAAGAGCTGATGAGCGCCAAGGCCGGGCCGGTGCGATCGGCGGAGTCCATCGCCGAGGCCCTCGAGCAGGTGCACACCTGGCTGACCGGCTACACCGATCTGATCAGTGCGGACGCCGCCTCCCGCCGGTCGATGAACCGCACATTTCTGGTCCGGGACATCCTCACCACCGCCTACCTCTACCTCAGTGCGATGGCCGACTTCGTGGCCCACGGCGGGCGCTCGCGCGGGTCGGTGCTGTACACCGACCCGGCCGGGGACCTGCCCCTGGTCGGCTACGGCGAGAACGCCGCCGAGGAGCTCGATCTGCCCGAGCTCTTCCGGTTCACGCTGGACGGCGGGGCGCTCGCCGAGCAGGTGCAGGAGACCGGCTGGGTAGCGCCCGCGGGTGCGCCGGGCGCTGCGGCCGGCGCCGCGGTGGGTGCGCTGGCGCCGAGCGAGCTGCCGGCCGCCGAGCCGGCCTTCGCTCCGGTCCACGCGCGCGACGGCGCAGATCCGGCTGGTCTGCCGGTGTTCCGTTGGCGCCCGGTGCGGCCGATCCCCGAGGATGACGACTTCTTCGAGAATGTCTGGCGGGAGTATCGCGAGCACGGCAACGTCTACTGACCGGCGGTTGAGGTCGCGCAGCACCGGTCACCGGTGACCGCTTCCGCGCGACCTTCGTGCGCGGCCTGCGCAGCGAGGTGCTCGTCGGGCAGCGCAACGGGCTCGGACACGACTGCGTCGTCAACCTGGACTCCATCGCGACCATCTCCCGGGACTCTCTGCTGCGCCCCCTCGGCGTGTTGCTGGGTGAGCAGGAACGCGACCTGACACGAGCCTTCCACGAAGCGTTCGACTTGGAGGATTGACTGCGGGCCAGCGACGTCAAGGTCGCGTAGAAGCGGTCACCGGTGACCGATGTTGCGCGACCTTAATCGCCCATCAGCCGAGGTTCCAGCCCTGGAGGACCGTCGGCGCCACCGTGATCAGGTGCTCGCCGTCGGTGAGGATGGCGAACGTCTCTCCGGACAGGTCGACCTGCCAGCGCTGTTCCCCGGTGCCTGCGTCCACGGCGATCAGGTCCTCGTACTCCGCGGACCTGGTCAGCGTGGCGGGCGCGAACCCGACCTCGACGGCGACCAGAGTGCTCTCGTCAGCCAGGCAGGGGCAGCGCAGCCAGGTCTCCGCCCGCTGCCAGAGCACCTCACCGGTGGCGGCGTCCCGGCCCTGGACTGCCGAGAGACCGGCCGCACTGGTGTCCGCCACCACCACACCATCCACCCGTGCGACCGGGACCATCGGTTCCTCCGTGGACCAGCGCCACCGGCCGTTCTCGGTGTCCAGCACCCCGCCACCGCGGCCCTCGTCCTCCTGCGCGCTGGCGGCCCCCGCACCGCTGATCGCTACCTGGTCAGGTCCATCCCAGGCGTCGTCGTAGCCCAGTCGCACATGCGCGAGCTGCTGCGGCTGGTCGGCCCCGCGGACGAACAGTCGCCCTCCGTCGGACCCGGTGAGCTGCCATGCGCCGGGGCCGGCCTGGGCCAGGTGATGGGGCCCACCCTCGCCGAGCCACTCGCCGGTGCGGGCGTCGTAGGCGGAACCGTGGCTCTCCGCCCGCTCGCCGGCCGGTGTGGCCGAGGTGGTGAGCACGTGGCCGGCGAGCACTGTCAGCTCCTCCCCGAACGGCACCGGGCCGCGGTCGATGTGCACGGGGGTGCTCCAGAGCGAGTGCCCGTCGGCGAAGCGCTGCAGCGCGGGTCGCTCGCCGGTGGTGAGGACGAACAGGCCGCCCTCGGCCCGGGTGGCGAGCAGGGCATCGGGGATCTCCCGGGTGGTGGCCGTGCCGGTGTCGGCGTCCAGCTCCAGCACCCGGGAGTCGGCGTCCACACAGACCAGGGCAGTGCCGTCGGTGTTGCACCGGGCCGCGTCTGCTTCCTCGGCCCACTGCACCTCACCGGTGCTCGGGTCGCGGCCCTGGATGTCGGACTCCCGCACGGTGATCAGCATGCCGTCCGCGATCAGCGCGGAGCGGATCTCGCCACCGGCCGCACCCATGGACCAGGCAGCCTGCGGGTCGGTGGTGAGGTCGTCCACCCGACCCCACGGGCCCACCTCCGAGGGCCGGGGTGGGGCGGTCAGCACACCCACGAGGATGAGTACGACGGCGCAGCCCACCCAGGGCAGGACCGCTCGCCGGCGCTCTGGTCCGGGAGGTGCGGGTGCCCGCCGTTCTCGGCCGGCACCCGGCCCGGGTGAGTCGTCCCCGGCACCGTGAGCGCCGTCGTCGAGAGCGAACTCGATCAACGGCGGGCGTGGCATGCCTCCATTGTGCGGCTCTCCTCGGCGACGCTCAGGTGATCGGCTGGCACCGACGGCCCGGATCGGACCGGAGGTGCGTCGCTCAACCGAGCCGCCACCCGGACAGCTCCCAGGGCGAGGCCAGGACCAGGTGCCGGCCGTCGGTAAGCATCCCGAGCATCCGTTGCGGTCGGGGAAGGCTCCAGACCTGTTCGCCGGAGCTGACGTCCAGGCCCACGATTATGGCCTGCTCTGTGCTGGTCGACCCGTCGGCGCCGATCTCGTAGGACTGCCCGGCCAAGGTCGAGCCGTCGCTCAGGCACGGGCACATCAGCCAGGTGTTCGGGTGCTGCCAGAGTGGTTCACCGGTGGTGACCCGCAACCCCTGGATAGCGCTCGTCTGGCCATCCGCGATCAGCGCGACCAGGACACCGCCGGCGCGGGCCATCGGGTAGGCGGGGTAGTCGGTGTGCCAGAGCCAGTCCCCGCTCTCCCGGTCCACGATGCCGAGCTCGTTGTCCGCGGTCGTCCCGATCTGCGCCGAGCTCTGCCACTGGTCGTCGTACTGCAGGAAGCCGCCCGCTCCGACAGTCTCACTCGGCTGGTCCATTCCGTGGACGAAGATCGTGCCGCCGTCGCGATGGCTGGCGAGCCACACTCCCGCACTCAGCTGCGTGACGAACAGCTCGTGTTCCTCCCACCGCTCGCCGGTCTCCGCATCCAACACCGCGCCTGAGGCACCGAAGTCGGCCTGGTCCATCACCAGCGGGGTGAGCACCTGTCCCGCGATCACGGTCAGCCCCGACCTGGACAGGCCGTTGTCATCGATGGCGGTCACCGGGGTCGACCACAGCACCTCGCCGTCGGACAGTCGCTGCACCTGTCCCTGCCCGGCGCGGGTGACGGCGAAGACGTCGCCGCCGGAGACTGTGGCCACGATCGCCTGCGGCACGTCCAGCGCAGTGGTCTCCCCGGAGTGCGGGTCGATCTGCTGCACCTGTGAGGCGGTATCGGTGCAGACCAGGTTCTCGGTGTCGGTGGTGCAGCGGGCGCCGACCATCGCCAGCTCCCAGAGCTGGTCGCCGCTGCCAGGCTCGAGACCCTGGACCCTCTGGGCTCCGGCGGCGACCAGCACACCATCGGCGAGCAGCACCGAGCGGATCTCCTCCTCCAGCGGCAGCGACCAGGCCTCCCGCGGAGTCGAGGTGATGTCCGCAACGGCTCCCCAGGGTTCAGTGCCGATCTGCAGCGGCCGGGCGAGCACCATGCCGATCAGGACCAGCACGACGGCGCAACTCACCCAGGCCACCGGACCTCGCCATGGTCGCCGCGCAGGTTCGAGGTTGCCGTCTTCGGCGCTGGGGCTCCAGTCCATCTCGCCACCACCGACGGTGAACTCCTCGACTGGCCCCTTCGTCACTCCACTATCCTGCCGTAGAACTGCGGGGCGGACAGTCGGATTCACCAGGGTTCGAGCGAGCCGGTCCGCGGGCGGCCGCTCAGTGACCGGCGTAGGCGGTCAACGTGCCATCGGTCAGGACGTAGACCTGGCGGGAGCCGGCGGCGACCCCGTCCGGGACTGTGTGCAGCGGCAGTGACCAGCGGTGCTGGCCAGTGTCGGAGTCGATGCCGAGCAGTGCCTGCGGGATGGCGGTGAAGGACTCGCCCGGCTCGAAGGCGGCCGCAACGAGTGCGAGGGTGTCGCCGCTGGTGGCACAGGGGCAGGTCAGGTAGCTGTGGCGTTCCAGGCGCCACAGTGACTCTCCGCTGCGCACGTCCACCCGTTCGAGCTGGACGGCGATCTCGTCCGGACCGGTCAGCTCTGCCCGCATGCCGGGTGGCGTACCGGCATAGATCAGATCGTCGCCGAGAGCCAGGAGCGGCAACCCGGTATAGGAGAGGATGAGCTCACCGCTGGGCCGGTCCCGCGCACCGTCCACGGTGAAGACCAGATCAGGGTGACCGGGCACCTCGGGGCCTGGCCCGGCCAAGGGCGGCGCCTGCTGCTGCCACTCCGCCGAGGTCCGGCCCACGTTGCTCACCGCGAAGCCACCGAGCCGCTGCACCACGGCGGGCCGGCTCTCGCCGGTCTCGACCTCGGCAGCAAGGTCGAGCGCCGGGCCGCCGGAACTGGTGGCGTCATTGCTGAACACGGTGGCGACTCCCTGGCTGACGGTGGCACCAGTCCACCGTTCCGAGCGGTCGATCGGGTACTCCGGCTGGTACCGCCACACTTCGGCGGGTGGATCCTCTCCGGTGGTGTACCGGCCGAGCCAGGGGTTGCCACCCAGACCGCCGCCGACGATGAGGTCCCCGCCGACGCTGACGGCGATGTCGGCGCCCGGGAAGGGTTGTTCGGTAGCTTCGCCGCCTGGGTCGATCGTGGCGATGCTGGCGTCCTCACCTTCGCCGTGGACGCAGGTGAGTGCGTCGGTGGTGGCGGTGCAGGCGGGGTCGTCCAGATCGACGCTCCAGGCAGGCTCTCCGGTGTCTGGGTCGAAGGCGGTCAGGCCGTCGGCGGCGGCGATCACCGGCCGAACGCCGAGCACCCAGACGCCGGGTGCCCGGCCGGGGTCTGCCGAGGCGGTCCAGGCGGTGTCCGGTGGTCGTGGCTCCAGGGGCTCACCCTGAGGTGAGACCGCGGCCCCGACCACGACCAGCACTACCGCCAGGGCGACCCATAACCCAGGACGGTGCCGCCAGCCCGGTGAGAGCCGCCGTCGGCGATCCGGCCCGGCAGGGCCCTGCCCGCTGGAGTCAGGGCCAGCGGAACTTTCGTCATCCGGGGCGCCTGCGTCGTCGAGCGCGAACTCCTCTGTGTGCCGCGACCTCATCAGCTGCTGCTCATCGGTTCTCGTAGGCGGTGAGGATGCCATCGGTCAGCAGGTACACGTGATTCGGGCCGGCGGCGATCGCGTCCGGGGTGGTGCTGATCGGCAGGGTCCAGTGGTGCCGGCCGGTCTCCGGGTCGATGCCCAGCAGCCCCACCGGGTTGATCTCAGGAAACTCGTTGTTGGTGAATTCGGAGGCCGCCAGGACCAAGGTGTCGGTGGAGGCGGGGCACGGACAGCCCAGCACCTGGTCGCGGTCCAACTGCCACTGCGACTCTCCGGTGCCGATGTCCACGCGTTCGACTCGTATCGCCACCTCCACGCTCTCTTCCGAGAACGGCGCAGCGTCGGGATCCGGGCCGACATAGATGATGTCGTTGCCGATCGCCATCAGTGGGTCCCCCACGTATTCAAGGATCGGCTCGCCGCCAACGGTGTCGAGTACTCCGACCGAGGTGAACACTGCGTCGGGATACCCGGGGATGGCGGGCTCCGGCCCGGAGAGAGGTGATACCTGCCGACCCATTTCCACACCCTCGGTCCCGGGGAAGGAGATGGAGACCCTACCGAAGGTTTGCACTATCGCCGGCATCGCCTCGCCCGTTCCGACCGCCGCGGCGATAGGGATGACGAAGTTGCCCAGTGGCCCTGACTCCGCCTGGCGGTCCGGCTCAGTGAATACGGTGGCCACCCCTTGGCTGACGGTCGCAGCAGAGAAGCGGACCGCCGGCTCGCTGGGGACCTCGGGCTCGTAGCGCCACACCTGGGCCGGTGACCCGGAGCCGGTCACCGTGTACCGGCCGATCCATGGTTCACCGTCCGTTGCGCCGCCGCCGACGATGAGGTCCTCGCCGGCAGTGGCGGCCACGTCGGCTCCCGGGAAGGGTTGTTCGGTAGCTTCGCCGGCTGGGTCGATCGTGGCGATGCTGGCGTCCTCGCCTTCGCCGTGCGTGCAGGTGAGTGCGTCGGTGGTGGCGGTGCAGGCGGGGTCATCCAGATCGACGGTCCAGGCAGGCTCTCCGGTGGCCGGGTCGAAGGCGGTCAGCCCGTCGGCGGCGGCGATCACCGGCCGATCGCCGAGCACCCAGATGCCGGGTGCGCGGCCGGGTTCGGTGGATGCGGTCCAGGCGGTGTCCGGTGGTCGTGGCTCCAAGGGCTCACCCTGGGGTGAGACCGCGGCCCCGACCACGACCAGCACTACCGCCAGGGCGACCCATAACCCAGGACGGTGCCGCCAGCCCGGTGAGACCCGCCGTCGGCGATCCGGCCCGGCAGGGCCCTGGCCGCTGGAGTCAGGGCCAGCGGAACTCTCACCCTCCGGTGAGCCTGCGCCGTCGAGCGCGAACTCCTCCACCGGCCCCTTCGACATGGAGCCATGATGCCGTAGCCGTCCAGACCATGCGTGGACGGGTTCTACAGGTAGGGCTGAACCAGCTCCAGGTAGCGCTCCGCCATCGTGCGGACCGTCTCATCGCCCGGGGCGTCCCAGATCTCCTGGTTGAAGATCTCCACCTCCACGTCCCCGGTGTAGCCGGTCTCGGCCACCCAGGACGTGATCGAGGCGAAGTCGACGTAGCCGTCGCCCATGAACCCGCGGGAGAGCAGGGCGTCCTTGGCCAACGGCAGGTTCCAGTCGCACACCTGATAGCCGGCCAGGCGTCCCTCGGTGGCAGCGCGGTGAATCAGCTCGCGCAGCTTCGGATCCCACCACACGTGATAGGTGTCCACCACCACCCCCACCTGCTCGGCCGGGAAGTTCGCAGCCAGGTCCAGGCACTGCTCCAGGGTGGACAGCACGGCACGGTCGGCAGCGAAGATCGGGTGCAGCGGCTCGAGCACCAGCCGCACCCCGTGCTCACCGGCGAACGGTGCCAGCTCGGCCACCCGGTCGGCCACCCGCTGCCGGGCCGCCACCAGGTCCCGGTCGCCACCGGGGGCCGGCGGCTGTTCCGGCCCCGGTGCTGCGGGCAGGCCGCCCACCACCATCACCAGCTCGGACGTGCCCAGCGTGGCCGCCTCGACGATCGCGGCCTTGTTGTCCGCGAGGGCGTCCGCCTGCCCGGCGGGGTCGGCAGCGGTGAGGAAGCCACCCCGGCACAGCGAGGAGACGCGCAGACCGGAGGCCTTGACGATCTCGGCGGCCTGGGTCAGGCCAGCCTCGGCCACCCGGTCGCGCCACAGGCCGACGGCGCCGAGTCCGGCACGGGTGGCCACGTCCACCGCCTCGGCCAGGGTGAGCGCCTTGGTGGTAGCAGTGTTCAGGGACAACCGGCTCAGGTCGCCGGTGGGGAAGTCGGTCATCTCCGGCCGCCTCAGAGGGTGATCGGCTCGAGCGCGATCCGCCGGCCCTGCGCGGAAGAGGTCAGACCGGCCTCGGCCAGCTGCACACCGCGGGCGGCCGAGAGCAGGTCGTAGCGGTGCTCACGGCCGGCGACGACGTCCCGGAGGAACTCCTCCCACTGCGCCTTGAAGCCGTTGTCCAGATCGTCGTTCGCGGGGACCTCCAGCCACTGGTCCCGGAACGGCTCGGTGGCCGGCAGGTCCGGGTTCCACACCGGCTTCGGGGTGTGCCCGCGCTGCTGGGCGACGCAGTTGCGCAGCCCGGCCACCGCCGAGCCGTGCGTGCCGTCCACCTGGAACTCCACCAGCTCGTCCCGGTAGACCCGCACCGCCCACGAGGAGTTGATCTGGGCGACGATGTCTTCTCCGCTCGGGCCGGCGACCTCGAAGATCCCGTAAGCGGCGTCGTCGGCGGTGGCGGCGTACTCCTGCCCCTGCTCGTCCCAGCGGGTGGGGATGTGCGTGATCGTCTTCGCGGTCACGGACTTGACCGAGCCGAGGATGCCCTCGAGCACGTAGTTCCAGTGGCAGAACATGTCAGTGGTCATACCGCCGCCGTCCTCGGTGCGGTAGTTCCAGCTGGGGCGCTGCGCGGCTTGGTGGTCGCCCTCGAACACCCAGTAGCCGAACTCCCCGCGCAGGGAGAGGATCCGGCCGAAGAAGCCCTCGTCCACCAGACGGCGGAGCTTGACCAGGCCCGGAAGGTACAGCTTGTCGTGGACTACTCCGGCGGTGACCCCGGTCTCGGCGCGCAGCCGCGCGAGCTCGATCGCCTCGGTGAGGGTTTCCGCTGTGGGCTTCTCGGTGAAGATGTGCTTGCCGGCCTTCATCGCCTTGGTCAGGGTGTCGGCGCGCAGGCTGGTCATCGAAGCGTCGAAGACGATGTCGGTGCGCTCGTCGGTGATGACGGCGTCCAGGTCGGTGGTCCACTCTGCGACCCCGTGCTCTGCGGCGATCTCGGCCAGGGCGTTCTCCCGGCGGCCGACCAGGATCGGCTCCACCTGGACCTTGGTGCCGTCGGCGAGTTCGACCCCGCCGGCATCGCGGATCGGCAGGATCGACCGGAGCAGGTGCTGGCGGTAGCCCATGCGGCCGGTGATGCCGTTCATCGCGATTCGCAGAGTGCGGGTGGTCATGGAGTCTCCTGGTGGTGTGGGGAACGGCGACTGCCGGGGTGCTGGTGGGCGTGGCCAACCGTCGTGGCTTGGAATGCGCTTTCCCAAGGCTAGACGGCGAGGTGGGACCGCGTCAAGGAGCGTCCGGCACCACGCCACCCGCGACCGCCGCGCCCAGACCCGCGACCCGCGACCGCCGCGCCCAGACCGGCGACCCGCGACCGCCGCGCCCAGACCGGCGACCCGCGACCGCCGCGCCCAGACCGGCCGCCGGTCAGATCTCGGTGACGACCGCCGTCAGGTCGCCACCGGCATCGCCCGTGTTGACCACTCCCGCGGGCTCGAGGAGTAGCGCCCTGACCTCGCCATCCGCGCGCGGGCAGTGCTCGACGCCTCGTGGCACGACGTAGAGCTGGCCCGGGCCGAGAGTGACGTCGCGATCCCGGAGCTGGATGGTCAGTTCACCCTCCAGCACCAGGAACAGCTCATCGGTGTCCTGGTGGCTGTGCCAGACGAACTCGCCCTCGATCCGGACGAGCTTCACCTCATAGTTGTTCAGGCGCGCCACCAGCTTGGGTGACCAGTGTTCGGAGAACTGCTCGAACTTGGCGTTCAGGTCCACCACGTCGTCTGACATGGCTCCACCCTGGCAGATTCGCGGGTGACCTCGACCCTCGCTGGCAATCGTGTGCCACGGACGCCAGCGCATCCGCGGTGTGTCGGGCCAGCGACCACGCCCGCGCCCGACCAGAGTCAGGTCAGCGGTGGTGTCGAGTCCCGCAGCACTACCTCCACCTGCACCTGCTCGACCAGCGGCTTCTCCGAGGATGGCTGCAGCGCCAGGTGAGTGGCCAGCCGGCCCACCTCCGGCAGCGGCACCGCCACTGTGGACAGCCCCGGCGTGACGTCCCGCAGCGTGTGGATGTCGTCGAACCCGGCAACTCCGATATCTGCGCCCACCGTCAACCCCGCGTCCCGCGCGGCTGCCATCGCGCCCATCGCCATCACATCGTTGACGGCGAAAACGGCCTGCACCTTCGGCCCGCTGCGCAATAGCTCGGCCATTCCGGCGTAGCCGCCGTCCCGGGTGAACTCGCACTCCACCAGATGGGGCTCCGGCAGGCCCGCCTCGGTGAGCGCAGCGGCGAACCCGGTGGTCCGCTCCGCACCGGTCAGGTGGCGCCCCGGGCCGGTGAGGATGGCGAACTCCCGGTAACCGATGCCCACCAGTGCTTGGGCGAGCGCCGCCGCCCCGCCGGTGTTGTCGATCGCCACAGTGTTCACGTCCAGGATCGGCTGGGCGATCATCGCTACCGTGCCGCCCCGCTCGGCGTATGCCGCCACCGCTATCCGGAGCGCCTCGGTGCCCTCCGGATCGTCCTGGCGGCCACCGGCGATCACGATCGCCCGGGCACGCTGGGATTGCAGCATCTCCAGCAGCACCGTCTCTCGCTCCGGACGGTGGGCCGTGCTGGCGAGGGTGACCATCAGCCCTTCGTCCTCGGCCGCAGCGGAGACCCCGGCGGCGATCGAGGAGAAGTACGGGTCGGCGATGTCGTGCACGATCAGCCCGAGCGTGGTGGTCCGCCCGCGCGCCATCGCCTGGGCGTTCGCGTCCGGGGAGTAGCCCAGTCGGCCGGCGGCCGCCAGTACCCGCTCCCGGAGTTCTGGGCGCACGGTGCGGTTCGCGCTGCCGTTGATCGCACGGGACGCGGTAGCCAGGGACACCCCGGCCTCCCGGGCCACATCACTGAGGGTCACCGAAGGCATAGGCCACATGGTAAGCGCTCTCTGCCTGACCGTGGAGGATATCCGTGTGGCCTGGCCGACGCATCCGAGGCGCCCGCCTCGACGAACGGGGTGGGCGCCTCGCATGACTCGTTCGGACGATCGCCTCGTCTCAGGAACCATGGCGCGATTGTTGCCTGGGTGTGGGAGCTATCGCTCGATCGGCTCCCACGGCCCGTGCGGATCACCAGGAGGATCGTTCCTCGTCCACCATTGCGCCTGGTACCGCTCACTCTCGTGCACCACGACATCACCCTCGGTGAAGATCCTGGAAGCAGTCCACACAGCGATGCCGTCCTCGGTGCTGGACACCTCCTGCCATGGACCGTATGGGTCGCCGGGTGCCTGGTCCCGCGTCCACCAGGCCGCTGACCAAACCGCACCTTCATAGGTCACACGGTCGCCCTCGGTGTACGTGCCGGCCGCATCCCAGGCAGGGATCTCGACGCCGGTATCGGACTCGGCTCGTTCGCAGCCACCCGCAACGGTCAGGTCCTCGAACGCGCTCTCCGACCCCATTGCGTACAGCCCGACGCCACCGCTGCGGACCAGGGTGTCGCGGGCCTCGAGTATCTGTGTGCCGTTCAGCGTCACCGTGATCCGGTCGCCATGAACGGTGGCACCCAGCTCGACCGGCCCGTCGAGGTTGTTGCTGACGGACGTCCTCGCGATCTGCGCAGGTCCGGACCGGTGCGCCTCTCGGACGATGCTCGCGTATTGGGAATTGCGGGTTGTCTTACCGATGTGGATGCGGTACCCGTACGCGTCCCCGGTGTCGCGCAGCGAGATTCCTGCAGCGCCGGTGTCGCCGAGCGTGACGGTGGTACTGACGGCGTAGTCGCAGACGTCGGAGAACCGTGACGGCAAGGCCGAGGTCATGAGGACATGTGCCCTGTCATTGCTGGGAGTGATCCGCAACTGATCGGAGTCGATTGAGATGTCACCCCCGATGGCCTGCCAGTGGTCCCCGTCGACCGCCTCGGTGATCGTGATGTTGTCGAAGAGCGCCTCCTGTCGATGCGTGAAGGCACCCACGCCACCAGTCGATAGGCGAGTGTCGTCGACGGCGATCGATGTGTCGCCCACTGTGGCGACCAGGTGGCTCCCGACCGCTGAGATGGACAGGGTGTGCGCAGAGTCCGCATCGATCGGCAGGTCGGTCTCGGCTAGGACTGTCAGTTCGCCAGCGTAAACCTTCACGAGCTGGAGCTGTACCCCCTCGCGTGACTTGAGGATATTGGCCCGGTAGTAGTTGTGGGAGTCGTGGTAGCGGAACGTCAAGCCCGTCCGCGCCGTGGCGTAGTTGCGCTCCCCGGGCACGATCTCTGCCGAGATCCGGACGTCCGCAGGCACATCCTGCTGTATCGCGAACGACTGGCGGTTGGCACTGGAAGTCTGTGCCAACTGGGTCCCGTCTTGCCCGCCAAGCTCCCAGCTGTCATCGCCGTGCCGCGGTCGCCAGCCTTGGAGTGAACCGTTCTCGAATGCATAGGTGGTGCTCTCCAGGCTGCTCTCGTCAAACGATTCATCGAAGACGAGGGCAGGTTCGAACGATTCCTCAAGGGAGATGGTGACCACGTCCCCGGTGCGGGTGAAGTCCGTCGCCTCACCGTTGACCAGTACCTCGTCTGCGGAGCCGGCGCTGAGCTGCAGCGTTCCGGTGAAGGGGTCGGAGAGAGAGATCTCGGCGGTGTCGCCCGCGAGTTTCACACTGACGTCGGAAACGAGGTCGGAGGCGACGACGATTGTCTCGCCGTCGTCGATGAGGGATGTCCCCGAGGTCAGCGCGTACCTGGTGAGATCGCCGTCGTCGCTGCGCTCAAGATAGGCCGTCTCGCCATCGGTCGTGGCGTCGCCGAACGACCGTGATGAGGGAGTCTCCTCGCGGGAGAGGTAGAAACGACCGGTGGCCGCTGCGAGGTCGATCTCCAGAGCGCTCGCCACGGAATGATCCACCTCGGGCATCTCGATCCGGGAGGCAGTCACCGAGGGAGCCGGGCCGGCTTCACCGGGAACGATCACCGTGTCCAGACCGGTCGGCCCGTCGCTAGTCCAGTCGTAGGACAAGTACTCGATGTCCGTGAGCATCTCATCTCCGACCCGAGCTGCGCCGCCCTCGTGGACTGTCGCGACCGCGTCAGAGCCTTCGGCGCTGACAGGCACTAGCTGCGCGCCGGAGACCGGGTCAGCACCCGCAGCTGTGTCGAAGCCGATCGTGGCGACGTTGGTCTCGGCGTCGACGGTGACCGGATCGCCCGGGAAGTGCCAGAACTGCCGGTAGTCGTGCGTTGCGGTGTCGCCGCTCAGGGCGTCGGAGACGATCCAGAACCCTGGCTTGACGAAGTAGACGACGCGGTCGTGGATGACCGGACGGTAGCCGTGAGCCTCACCCCGGTAGACGTCGAGCCCCTCGTTCGATCGCCACAGGTAGGAGGCGCGCGTGACCCCGGCCTCCTGTGGATTCCCGTCGACCTCGATGGTGTTGTGCGCCTCGGTGGTGCGGCGCAGCCAGTCATTGAGCGGGGTCGAGCTGTAACCAGCGGTGCCCGGATCGACGATCAGCGGACGACCGTACGCAGCCATGATGAGGCTGAGGTCATCCGGGTGCCGGTGAGAGCGGGTGTAGGAGGTGTTCTGGTTGTTGATGTGCATGTAACGGGCGTCGGCGTCCCAGCCGGAGCGCTGGACGCCGAAACTGCTGGGGTAGATCGTCGAGCCCAGCCCCGGAGCGGTGCCCTCGGCGCGACCGGACGCGACCCAGGTAAAGTCCGACCACCCGTGGCGTTCACCGCTCGTCGCGATGGCCGCTCGGCCCGCGTTGACGTTACCGGCATCTCCGAACAGGGGGGCCTCGAGGTTGGGCATGCGGGTAGCGAAGAGCGAGTCGGCGATCCAGTCCGTCGTCCGGATGATGGAGGCGGGCAGCGTGCGGTCGTTGAGCTCACCGACCTCAACGACTGAATTGACCAGGTCCGCCGCGTACGCCTGATAGTTGACCGTCGGCTCGCGGTACACGCCGTCACCCTTGAACAGAGCGCCGTGCTGAGTCAGGAACGACTCGAACGACCGCACCGCGAAGTACTCCTGTTCATACGATGCGGCGCGTTCCGGGAGGTACACCGAGGTGATGTAGATGGAACGGGCCATCGACAAGAACCAGTTGTTGCCGCGGTGCGCCTCCAGCGCATCGGCGAGATGGCTCGTCGTGGCGTCGACCCCGATCAGATAATCCACCAGCTGACCGGCGTTGACGGAGGGCTCGCTGCGGAACACGGAAAAGGAGTCCACCAACTGGTTGAGACGCTTCGCTCCCGAGAGGTTCCGGTTCCGTGGCCAGTCCGGGTTGTCGGCGAAGAAGTCCAGCGTGATCTCCATCCACGCCTGCGCATAGTCGGCGCGGACTTGCGGGTTCGGCTCGCTCATATACGCCCAGGTCAGCGTCGGCATAAAGGCGAAGTCAGACATCCACACCTGGCCCCCGCCCGGCGCCTCCTCCGTACCGTCCCAAGTGTCCTGCCAGTCGACATCGATCCGCTGCGAACCCTCGTCGTAGAAGTCGCGCGTCACGCCGTCGAAGCGGAAGGTCCCGTTCGCCAACTCGTCCGCGCTCGCCTCACCGACTCCGGCTCGACCGGGTTCGGGAATTTCCACGTTCGTCCGGCCGGCATAGAACTCCTGCAGTTCCTCGGCAGCGCCCGGTGCGTCGCCGGCCGCGACCTCCGCTGCCACCTGAGCCAGCTCGGGACGGGAGAGATCCAAGAGCGCGGTGAGATCCGAGACGTCGTCGGCTGCCGCCGGGGTCGAGATCAGACCGGTCGCCACGACAGCCAGTGCGGCTCCGGCGGCAATTCCCGCGCGCATACGTGATCGGGCTGTCGCCTGGTGAATGCTCCGTTGCACCTCAGTGCCTCCTTTGGGTGTTCTGCCCTGAATGGGACGGGTTCGTGATCCTCGCCAGCGATCGCCCGCCCGCCAGCGGACGCTACGTCGCGACTTCGAGCGTGAGCTGGCGCATGCGGTGCTCGGCTGCGGGAAACGAGTGGACGTCGAGCGCTTCAGTGCTGCTCCGGCCGTACTTCGAAGGGAATGACGTGTCGTTGCGTCACCTTAGAGAAACTGACCCCTTCGAGTCAAGCGCGTGAGGGGTGTTCGGCGGGACTGGTCATGTTCGGCTGGCGAGTCGAAGCGCGCACCGACCGGCCATGCGGACGCGTCGTGCGCCGGATGACAGTCGTTCCCGGGGCGTCTGTGATCTGCCAGGCACCATCAACCGAAATGGGCGTACCGAGTCCTCACCTTCGCCACCGCAGGCGCTGTGGCGAACTGCGCTGCAGATGCCACATGTTTGACACCTCTAAACCGTGGTGCTAACTTTTGACGCAACGACACGTCAACAAGGCGGCTCGTCAGGATTTCTACGGCGTTGATGCCGCGTTGGAAAGGTGTGTATGAGTTCCCCAAAGTCGCGGAGAGTGCTACTTCGCTCGTCTTGGCAAGACGTCAATATTGGCGATACGGCGCACTCGCCTGGACTACTCTCGGCATTGTTGGAAGCGGATCGGGATGCAGAACTCACGCTCTGGCCGGTAACTCTCGGTGAGCGCGAGGAGGCATTGATGCGCCAGCTCCTTCCGCAGGTGTCGATAGTACGGGGCAAGCTGACTAGCAGCGGCCATTTCACGACGCCTGAACTCGAAGAGGCATGGCGGTCAGCGGAGGTGATGGTCCATGGTTCCGCAGCTGACGTCGAGAATCGCCACGCCGAATTCCAGCATTGGTCCCGCACCACGGGAAAGCCTCATGGATACGCTGGCGTGACGGTCGATCCAGTTTGCCCACCGACTTGGGGAACGCTGGCCGAGTTACAAGCCATGGCGGAGTTCCTCCCGTCATCGTTTCATAGCGAGGAAGCCCGGGAGCCTCTCAATTCTGCGGAGTTCATTTTCTGCAGAGACTCCATATCGCTGAACTACCTGCGCCGCCAGCAGATCAAGGCCGCGTCTTTGGAGTTCGGCCCTGACGGTACCTTCTCCTATGGCGATGCCGACCTTGCCACCATCGACCCCTTCCTTAAGGAGATGGACCTGAGCAGTGACAGCTTCGCGTGTTTCGTGCCGAGGTTGCGCTATGCCCCCTACGCCCAGATGCGCGGCGAGGAACCCACCTCGGAGAGCCTCCGTAGGGACGCGATCAATGCGGCGACCTCCCAGGCCGACCTGGGGCCTTTGGTTGCCGCCATCGTGACCTGGGTTCGCCAGACCCAGTCCCCGGCTGCCGTTGTCCCGGAGATGTCCTACGCACCCGCCTACGCGCGGGAGCACCTCCTCCCGCTACTACCTCCGGACGTAGCACCGCAGGTCCGAGTGCTGGATCGATTCTGGTCGCTCGCAGAGGCCAGCGCCGTCTACTCCGTGAGTCGCGCGGTGATCAGCATGGAATGCCATTCGCCGATTATTGCTTCAGCCCACGCGGTTCCTACTGTGTACCTGCGCCAACCTACCGAGACGGTTAAGGGGCGCATGTACCACGATCTGGGTGGATCGGACATGCTCATTGAAATCTCTCTGGGCGCTAAGAGGGCGGCGGCGGAGACGGTTACCAGCATCATTGATGACCCACAGCGGTGGAGTGACACGTCCGCAAGAGTGAATGCCGTTGCTCGCAGTCGACTTCGGCAGATGGCCAGCACAATCCTGTACGGCGAATCTGTCGCGCCTTATGAGCCGGCACTCGCCTGCGACCAATTGGAGGTACACGATGAGGAATGCCAGTTTGCCACTGCGAGTGAGGCGGCCGCGCCGCACCGCCGCAGTCCTAGCGATGGGCTCAGTAGCACTGCTGCTTCTGGGCGCGTGTGGCCAGGCGGACAACCTGTCCCAGGGCAATGACGAAGCGACCGACGGCGGGGATGCCGTTGAGATCCGCGTAGCCTGGTGGGGCAGCGAGGGTCGCCACGAGCAGACACAGGAAGCCTTGGCAGTATGTGAAGCTGCTATCGGCAATATCACCACCTCAGCCGAGTTTGCTAGCCAGGGCTATGACGACAGGCTGGCGACCCAGTTCGCTGCCGGCAACCCGCCCGACATCATTCAGGTCGTCAGTGGCGCCATTAGCTCGTACGGTCAGCGCGGCGGCCTGCTGGATATCGCCACCGTCGAAGAGTACATCGACACATCCGCCATCTCGCCTGGTGTGCTGAACGCGGATGCGGTTGACGGGACGCTCTACTCGATTCCGATCACTACGAACGCTTCCGGACTCGTCCTTAACGTGACCATGATGGAGGAATATGGGCTTGAGCGGCCAGACGATGAGAACTGGAACTGGGACGATCTGTTCGATTATGCGAGCAGCGTGTCCGAGGCTTCTGACGGTGAGGTGTGGGGGCTGCAGCAGCCCAGCGAGGACATCCGTCTCCTGAATATTTGGGCGAGGCAACTCGGGCACCTCGACGGTCTCTACACAGAGACCGGAGTAGGCCTAGATACTGGGGTCGTGGCCTCGTTCCTGCAGTACGGACTTGACCTGCAGGAGTCGGGCGGATCTGCCCCAGCGTCCATCTCGGTCGAGCACCAGGGCGGAGGAATCGAGCAGACGATGATCGGTACCAGTCGCGCGCTGCTGGCGGTACGGCCGATCAACGAGATCACTGCCCTGCACGCGGGCACCGGTTCAGAGTTCGAACTGCTGCAGCTGCCGACTCACGAAGCGGGCCAGACGGGTCAGACCTTCCGGTCGATGAGCTGGTCGATTACCTCAGAGACCGCCCACCCGGTCGAGGCAGCACAGTTGCTGGACTGCCTCCAGGGCAACCTCGAGGCGGCCGAGATCCTGCAGGCCGAGCGCGGCATCCCGGCGAATGGAGACGTCGTGGAGCACATCAGGGAGGATCTTTCGCCTGAGCAGCAGATGATGGCGGACTTTGTCGCCACCGTTGAAGCCGATGCCCCTGAGGTTGCGCCGATGCCGCCCCCACCCGGCGCGGACACAGCCGAGGAGGTGCTGCGGCGCTATGCCGAAGAGATGCTGTTCGGCCAGTTCTCGCCCGAGGAGGCTGCCGAGCAGTTCGCGAACGAACTCGACCAGAGCATCTCCGCAGCCAACTAGTTCGCACGGACCGCCCGGCCTACCTACGCACGCCGGGCGGTCCAGGACAGCATTGGAATGACCATGATGAACCCGACACTCAAGGGGAGGCGCCGTGGCTGTGACGAGTGAGCTCTCGAAGCTCAGCAAGACAGGAAGGTCGGCGACCAAGTCTCCCTCCGAGCGGGCCGATGGGAAGGCGGCCGCGGTCTTCCTGCTTCCTTGGTTCGTGGGCCTGGGCCTTATCGTCGTAGGGCCCTTGCTCGCGTCGCTGTACCTGTCCTTCACGAACTACGACCTGTTCTCGGATCCTGTGTTTGCGGGGTTGGAGAACTACCAGCGCCTGTTCCAGGATTCTCGACTGATTCAGTCTCTCGCAGTGACCTTCACCTACGTCTTCGTCTCCGTACCGCTGCAACTTGCAGCTGCGCTGGGACTGGCGATGGTGCTGGACAAGGGTGTGCGCGGACTAGCCCTCTACCGTTCGGTCTTTTACTTGCCGTCCTTGCTGGGTGCCTCGGTCGCGATCGCGATTCTGTGGCGGCAACTGTTCGGTACCAACGGGCTGATCAACCAGATGATCGAGTGGTTCAACGGCATCCAACCATTGATTCAGATCGGCACCCAGGGCTGGGTTTCGCATCCTGACTATGCATTGGGGACGCTGATCATCCTTAATGTGTGGACGTTCGGATCGCCCATGGTGATCTTCCTCGCCGGACTCCGGCAGGTCCCGGAGATGTACTACGAGGCTGCGAGCTTGGACGGTGCCTCGAAGTTTCGGAAGTTCAGAAGCATAACGTTCCCAATGCTGACCCCGATAATATTCTTCAACCTGGTCCTTCAGATAATCAATGCGTTCCAAACGTTCACTCAGGCATTCATCGTCTCCGGCGGCACAGGTGGACCCAGTGACTCGACCTTGTTCTACACGCTATATCTTTACCAAGAAGGCTTTGGAAATTTCAACATGGGGTATGCGTCAGCCATGGCATGGCTACTCTTGATCATCATTGGGGCGATGACTGCTATCAACTTCTTTGCCTCGAAGTATTGGGTCTTCTACGATGACTGAGCTACTAACCCCCGAAGAAGCGGCGAAGACCGAGGTGGTCGAGCGTCCGACACGGCACCGTGAGTTGACACTATCCTGGCGAGTGCGTGCGCGCAGGGTGGTCAAGAGTATCGTCCTGATCGTGGTCGGGATCATGATGATCTATCCACTCTTGTGGATGTTGGCCTCATCGTTCAAGCCTGATGCTCTGATCTTCAGTGAGCCCGGCCTGATTGCGTCGGAGTTTACGGCCGAGAACTACTCTCGAGGCTGGAATGTGCTGACTGATCCTTTCAGTCACTATCTGATGAACTCTTTCATCGTGGTCGCTGGTGCGGTGCTAGGGAACCTGGTGTCCTGCTCACTGGCGGCCTACGCTTTCGCGAGGTTGAACTTTCGATTCCGACGCCTGTGGTTCGCGGTAATGCTGATGTCGATCATGCTGCCGATCCACGTGATTATTGTTCCGCAGTATGTTCTCTTCTCCGAATTAGGGTGGCTCAACACCTTCCTTCCGCTCATCGTTCCTAAGTTTCTGGCTACCGATGCCTTCTTCGTTTTCCTCATGGTCCAGTTTTTCCGTGGAGTCCCCAAGGAGCTCAGTGAAGCCGCACGTATCGATGGTGCAGGTCACGGTCGAATTTTCCTACGAATTATGCTGCCCCTGGCGGTACCAGCTCTGGCCGCGACAGCGATCTTCACTTTTATCTGGACCTGGAACGACTTCTTCTCGCAGCTAATCTTCCTGACCGACCCAGAACTGTACACGGTGCCGATCGCCTTGCAGACCTTCCTCGATTCCACCGGTCAGTCGTCGTGGGGCGCCATGTTCGCTATGTCGATCGTCTCCCTCATCCCCTTGTTTCTGGTGTTCCTGCTGGGCCAGCGGTATCTGGTCCGGGGCATCGCCACTACTGGTCTGAAGTAGTATCAAGACAGTCGGAGTCGTGACCGGAAGTCACCCGATGACCCAACGATCGTTACGATGAGGCAGATGGCGACACAAAAGGACATCGCACGAATCGCGGGGGTTTCGGCGTCGGCAGTCTCTGCCGTGCTCAACGGCACGACCCACACTCGCATGAGCGAGGCGACTCGGGCCCGCGTCGAAGCGGCGATTGCTGAAGTAGGGTACGTGCCCAATGGTGCGGCCCGCGCGCTCCGCCGTCGGCAGGCCGGCACCATCGCCGTTGTTGTGGAGAACCTCGAGAACCCGGTGTATAAGGAACTGTTCCACGGCATCTATGACGCCGCCGAGGAACGAGGATGGGCCATCGTGCTCGGCGACACGATGTGGATGAGGTCTGGCAGCCACTTTCTCGCGCGGCTGCTGGGTCAGGGCTCCGTGGATGCGATTGTGCTTCGGAGTGGTGGCCTGATCGATGAGGAGGTGCTGGGCGTACTTCGGTCCCGGCCCACTCCGGTTGTGCTGGTGGAGTATCAGTCGGACGACCATGACCCGTGGGTCTCCGGGGACGAGGTCGCGGCGGGGCGGATGGCCGCAGGGCATCTCATTGAGGCCGGGCACACGGATATCGCGTTCGTTGGGGGCAAGGACATCCAGCCCCTGAATCCGCGGCATGAGGGATACGTGGGCGCTATGAAGCGCGCGCGGCTGAAGCCTCGCCCCCCGCTATTTAGCGGCTATGGAGCAGAGGCTGGCGCTACCGGACTAGCGATGCTCCAAGCTGGTGAATCGATGCCCACCGCCGTTGTGGTGAACAACGTGATGTCGGCCGTCGGCCTGCTCGGGGCGGCCGCTGACGCTGGCGTGCATGTGCCTCGGGACCTGTCAGTGGTGGGAATTCATGACGCTGAGATCGCTGAGTTGGTACGGCCGAGGCTGACCACGGTTCTCCTGCCGATGCGGGAACTGGGGATCCGGGCGGTCGAGCAAGTCTCAGCCCTGCTCTCTGGCACCGCCACTAGGCTCGGCGTGGTGGCCGATCCGTCCCCGCGGATCGTGGCGCGAGAGAGCGTGATGCGGCCTATCCGCTGATGGGTGAGCGGGCCCAGTGGCCGAACAGTTCGGCTCGTCCCGCTACCGTTCACAGAGGTGTGGATCTTGCGGCCCAGCCCACCGCAGCGCGCGGTCTCTCGTCGCGCAGTTGCCCTCGCGGAGACTGCCTAGGCGCGGCGACGGGGAACGTGGGCCGCCGTTGCCGCGCCCACCTCTGGCTCGCCCGAGGTGTGTCGGAACCGTTCCGTTTAGCCCAGGGTGCCCCCGGCGAAGAAGCCTTCCAGGCGCTCGCGGTACGGCGCTGGGTCGATCCCTTTCTTCGCCAGCCAGGCCTGGTCGTAGTAGGTGGATGCGTACAGCTCGCCCGGGTCGCACAGCAGCGTGACCACCGAGCCGGTCTCCCCGCGCTCACGCATCCCGGCCACCAGACTCCACACTCCCCACAGGCAGGTTCCGGTAGAACCGCCGGCCCGCCGGCCGAACACCTCCGCCAGGTGGTGCATCGCCGCGATGCTGGCCGCGTCCGGCACGGGCAGCATGTCGTCGATCACGCTGGCCACGAAGCTGGCCTCCATCCGGGGCCGGCCGATGCCCTCGATCCGCGATGGCATCCCGGTGGTGTAGTCGCTCACGCCGAGGCTCCACCCCGGGTAGTAGGCGGAGTTCTCCGGGTCCACCACCAGCAGCTGGGTCTCGTGCCGGCGATAGCGGATGTACCGCCCGATGGTGCAGGACGTACCGCCGGTCCCGGCCGCGGCCACGATCCACCGCGGCACCGGGTGCCGCTCCGCCTCGAGCTGGGCGAAGATCGACTCCGCGATGTTGTTGTTCCCCCGCCAGTCGGTGGCTCGCTCGGCATAGGTGAACTGGTCCAGGTAGTGCCCACCGGTCTCGGCGGCGATCCGTTCCGCCTCGGGGTAGATGTCCGGCGGAGCGGCCACGAAATGGCAACGTCCCCCATACGCCTCGATCCTGGCCACCTTCTCCGGGGAGGTGCTGCGCGGCATCACCGCCACATACGGCAGGTCGAGCATCCGGGCGAAGTAGGCCTCGGCCACCGCAGTGTTTCCACTGGTCGCCTCCACCACGGTGGACCCCTCCCGCAACCAGCCGTTCGCCAGCGCGTAGAGGAACAGGGAGCGTGCCAGCCGGTGCTTCAGGCTCCCGGTCGGGTGCACCGACTCGTCCTTGAGATAGACGTCGATGCCCCACCGGTCCGGCAGCGGCAGCTGGTGCAGGTGGGTATCGGCGGACCGGTGCGCATCGGCCTGCACACGCCGGATCGCCTCATCGCACCAGGCCCGGTCCGCTGCCGAAGGTCGCGCGCTCTCCATGAGCGCAGTCTCGCAGGTCGCCGCAGACGTAACGCTCAGCCGGTCGCTGCGAGCCAGCCGGCCGGATCGGTGACCACCGGTGCCAGGGCGGCCCGGGCTGCGCCGGTGAGCGCCGGATGCGCGGAAGCATCGGCGACCCGCACGGTCACCGGTGCCCACTGTGCCGCCAGCACCCGCTCGTCCAGCACCGCCGTCATCGCCGGGCGCATCTGTTCGGCCAGCTCGGCCAGCGTGTTGCCGAGCACCACCTCGTTCACGTCCACGAGGTTCACCAGCGCAGCCAGAGCGGTACCCAGGGCCTGCCCGGCGCGCTCCACCGCCTCGCGGGCGGTCTCGTTCCCGTCGGCGACGGCGGAGCTCACCTCGCGCAGGCTGCTCGCCTCGGGGAGTGCGGCAGCGCGCAGGATCGCGGCCGTACCGGCGAAGGTCTCCAGGCATCCGGTGGCTCCGCATCGGCACCGCGGGCCGGCGGGATCTACGCAGACGTGCCCCAGCTCGCCGGCGAAACCGTGCACCCCGGTGGCGAACGTGCCGTCCTGGACCACAGCGGCACCGATGCCCACCCCGCCGGAGACGTACAGGAATGAGCGACTACCTCCCTGGGCGAGCTCGGCCAGTGCCGCCAGCCGGGCTTCGTTATCTAGCCGGAGCCGGGCGCCGGGCAACGTATCGAGGTGCTCGGCCGGGTCGACCTCCCGCCAGCCCAGGTTGGGGGCCACCAGAAGCCGGGAGTGGGCCACCAGGCCGGGCAGCGCCAGCGTGGTGCCGGCGATCCGGGTGCCGGCGGCCTCGGCCCGGGTCACCACTGTCTCGGCCAGCTCGCGGAGCCGGCCGAGCAGGACGCTCGCCTCGGAGCCGCGGTGGTCCCCGGCCACGATCTCCTCGGCGACCGGCTGCCCGGCCAGGTCCAGCACCCGGGCACCGAGAAAGTCGATGCTGACCTCCAGCCCCAGCCCGCCCACGGTGCGAGTGGCGGGACGCAGCGGCGTGGCGGGCCGTCCGGCGCCGGTGATCACCGGGGTGTCCTCGACCACCAGCCGTCCGGCCACCAGCTCGGCGACCAGCCGGGAGACCGTCGCCCGGTTCAACCCGGTGCGGGTGGCGACCTCGGCGCGGGAGAGGGGCTGCGCGGCGGAGAGCACCTCGCGCGCGACCAGGGCGAGGTTGTGCTCACGCAGGCTCTCCTGCCGGGCGGCGCGGCTACTGGGCTGGTCCATGACTCTTGACCTTAGTCCAGCCACGAGATAAGTTGTGCGGAACAACAAACAGCATGTCGCAGCGGTGGCCGTTCCGGTCCGCGGCAGCGAGCGGCCCCGTCCGCTCCGCCAGGATCTCCAGGCATCGGCCCGCCCGCACGACTCAGCGACGAGGAGCCCGCCATGGTGACCCCCACTCCCGACGACAAGTTCTCCTTCGGTCTGTGGACCGTGGGCTGGACCGCGCAGGATCAGTTCGGTGCGGCGACCCGCCCCGCTCTGGACCCGGGCGAGTACGCCACCAAGCTCGCCGAGCTCGGTGCCTGGGGCGTGACCTTCCATGACGACGACGTCGTCCCGTTCGGCAGCGATGACGCCACCCGGGAGAAGATCCTCACCGACTTCAAGAAGGCCACCGACGACGCCGGTCTGGTGATCGAGATGGTCACCACGAACCTGTTCGGCCACCCGGTGTTCAAGGACGGCGGGTTCACCTCCAACGACCGGTCGGTGCGCCGGTTCGCCCTGCGCAAGGTGCTGCGCAACGTGGACCTGGCCGCCTCGCTCGGCGCCACGACGTTCGTGATGTGGGGTGGGCGAGAGGGCAGCGAGTACGACGGCGCGAAGGACATCAACGCCGCCCTGGACCGCTACCGCGAGGGCGTCGACACCGTGGCCGCCTACATCAAGGAGCGTGGCTACCACCTGAAGATCGCCCTGGAGCCGAAGCCGAACGAGCCGCGCGGGGACATCCTGCTGCCCACAGTGGGTCACGCCCTCGGCTTCATCGCCGAGCTGGAGCACGGCGACATCGTCGGACTGAACCCGGAGACCGGGCACGAGCAGATGGCCGGTCTGAACTACACCCACGGGATCGCGCAGGCCCTGTGGTCCGGCAAGCTGTTCCACATCGACCTGAACGGTCAGCGCTCGATCAAGTACGACCAGGACCTGGTGTTCGGGCACGGCGATCTTCTCTCCGCCTTCTTCACCGTGGACCTGCTGGAGAACGGCTTCCCCGGCGGCGGCCCCCGCTATGACGGACCGCGGCACTACGACTACAAGCCGTCCCGTACCGAGGGCTATGAGGGTGTCTGGGACTCCGCCAAGGCGAACATGGAGACCTACCTGCTGCTCGCCGCCAAGGCCAAGGCCTACCGCGCGGACCCCGCCGTCCAGCAGGCATTCGCCGACTCGGGGGTGCTCGAGCTGTCCGAGCCCACCCTGGCTGCGGGGGAGTCGGTGACCGACTTGCTCGCCGATACCAGCGCGTTCGAGGACTTCGACGCTGACGCCGCCGGTGAGCGCAATTACGGATTCGTCCGCCTGAACCAGTTGGCGATCCAGCACCTGATCGGCTAGGCAGGACCTATGAGTTCATCCGACGGTGCCCTGGTAGCAGGGATCGACTCCTCCACCCAGTCCGCGACCGTGGTGATCCGGGATGCGGCCACTGGCGCCCTGCGCCGGTTCGGCTCCGCACCCCACCCGCCGGGCACCGAAGTGGACCCCGAGGCCTGGTGGCAGGCGCTGCAGCAAGCGATCACCATTGCCGGCGGGCTGGACGACGTCGCTGCCGTCAGCGTCGGCGGGCAGCAGCACGGCATGGTCGCCCTGGACGAGAACGGGGAGGTGGTCCGCCCGGCGCTGCTCTGGAACGACACCCGCAGTGCCGGTGCCGCCGGGGACCTGATCGTCGAGCTCGGCGACGGTGATCCGGACGCCGGCCGGCGGGTGTGGGCCCAGCGCGTCGGCCTGGTGCCGGTGGCCTCCTTCACCATCACCAAGTTGCGCTGGCTGGCGGAGCACGAACCAGAAAATGCGGCCCGAGTGGCCGCGGTCGCGCTACCGCACGACTGGCTCACCTGGCGGCTGGCCGGTGATGGCCCTGGAACCGACGGGCTTGCCCGGCTGACCACGGACGCCTCGGATGCGTCCGGTACCGGCTATTTCGATGCCGTCAGCGGCAGCTATCAGCCCGATCTCCTCGAACGCGGCTTCGGCCGGACGGTGGCCGTGCCGACCGTGGTGGCGCCGGGCGGCGTCGCACGCACGGTGAACCGGCCCGACGGCGGCACGCTGGTGCTCGGCGCCGGTGCCGGGGACAACGCAGCCGCCGCGTTCGGCCTCGGAATGGGCGTAGGAGACGTGGCCATCTCCATCGGCACCTCCGGGGTGGTCTCGGCAGTCTCGGACACCCCGACGGCCGATGCCAGCGGCACCGTGGCCTCGTTCGCGGACGCGAGCGGGCACTTCCTGCCGCTGCTGGCCACGCTGAACGGCAGCCAGGTCTTCGACGCGGTCGGCGCCCTGCTCGGGGTCGACCACAAGGCGTTCGCCGAGCTGGCGCTGTCGGCACCCTCAGGCTCAGACGGGCTGACCGTGGTGCCCTACTTCGAAGGTGAGCGCACCCCGAACCTGCCCGATGCCACGGGCGCGATCCACGGTGTACGCCGCGCCAACCTGACGCCCGCGCACCTGGCGCGGGCCGCCGTCGAAGGGGTGATCTCCGGACTCGCCGATGCGCTCGCCGCACTGCGGGAGCAGGGCGTGCGCGCCCGCCGACTGCTGCTCATCGGTGGGGCCGCCCGCTCCAGTGCCGTGCAGCAGATCGCCCCGGATGTGCTCGGTTCCGAGGTGCTGGTACCGGCGCCGGGGGAGTACGTGGCCGACGGCGCAGGTCGCCAGGCCGCCTGGGCGCTCAGCGGCGAGGACGAGCCGCCGCAGTGGCAGCTGGCCGGGGAGAAGACGTTCGCTCCCACGTCGCCGAGCGCCGACCTCGCCGAGCGGTACGCGAGTGCCCGGACGATGACCATGTCCCGGCGGTAGCCTCCGCGCTCGACCGCGACCTGCGCGACCCGCTGACCGGCGACCCGCTGACCGGCGAGCCCGCACTGGCCACTACCGCTTCGCGATCGGAGGTAGCGTGCGGGATCGGAGTCAAGGTACAGCTCTGCTCCGACACCGAAGGTTGTCTCCGATGGGCGCAGTGGGGCGTGAGTGGGCTACCCCGGGATCCCTTGGCGGCACTCGCTTCCGGACGGGCCGGTGAGTAACCGGTCTCCCGAAAAATGGATCCATTCGCAGGGGAATGGTGATGCCGAGAGCTCCGATGACATCGGGTGAATTGATGGTGATTCGCTGGAAAGACTCACCCCGTTGCTAAGTGTCGTGACTCTGTTGTACTCTCACTCCACTGAGAAACCGGTTCCTGCCGGATTCCCTGACCAATCGGCTCGATGCGGAGCGAGGGACTAACGCCAATGCGGGCGACGACAACATCGAAGGTGACGACGCGATGAGCGCACCTCCGCTCATTCGGCGCCAGGGGGCGGCCCCGCCACCGAGCGATGCGCCGGTGCGGCCGGCCAGGCACCGTGCCGCCTCCATCTGGCGGCACAAGACGCTGTACCTGATGGCGCTGCCGGGGATCGTGTACTTCCTGTTGTTCAAGTACATGCCGATGGGCGGCCTGGTCATCGCCTTCCAGGACTACATGCCGTTCCTGGGTGTGGCGGAGAGCCCGTGGGTGGGCTTCGACCACTTCGTGCGGCTGTTCACCGAGGACACGTTCTTCATGCTGCTGGGGAACACCCTGATCGTGTCCCTGCTGCTGCTGGTGTTCTCGTTCCCGGTACCGATCATCCTCGCGCTGATGCTGAACGAGATCCGGTCCCGGGTGTTCAAGCGCTCCCTGCAGTCGATCGTGTACCTGCCGCACTTCATGTCCTGGGTGATCGTGGTCTCCCTGTTTTACGTCCTGCTCACCACCGATGGCGGTGCGATCAACAACCTCATCGCAGGTGCCGGCGGGGAGGAGATCGGCTTCCTCACCGACCCCGACTGGCTGCGCCCGATGTATGTGTTCCAGAACGTCTGGAAGTCTGCCGGCTGGGGCACGATCATCTACCTGGCCGCCCTCACCGCGGTGGATGTGAGCCTGTACGAGGCAGCCGAACTGGACGGCGCCGGCCGCTGGCGGCAGACCTGGCACATCACCCTGCCGGCCATCCGGCCCACCATCGTGGTGATGTTCATCCTCGCCATCGGTGACTTCCTCGAGCTCGGCTTCGAGCACATGTTCCTGCTGCTGAACTCCCTCAACCGCGAGGTGGCCGAGATCTTCGACACCTACGTGTACACGGCGGGAATCCAGAACGGTCAGCTCAGCTACGCCACCGCCGTCGGCCTGTTCAAGGGGCTGGTCGGTCTGCTCCTCGTGGTCATCGCGAACCGGATGGCGAAGAAGTTCGGCGAAGAAGGCGTCTACTAGCCCGCCGAGGCGGAGGAGGTGTTCCCATGCTGTCCTACGAAGGTCTGGTCCGACTCAACCATCTGCTGTCCGGCTTCTACCGGCTGCTCTGGCTCAACCTGCTCTGGGTCGCCACCACGGTGGTCGGCCTCGGCATCTTCGGCGTCGGGCCCGCGACCTACGCATTCGCCAAGTACGTCGACCGCTGGTTCCGTCTCGGCGAACTCCCACCGGCAGCAGCCACGTTCCGGCGTTACGCCACCGAGCTGCGTTGGCGCCCGGTGCTGGTCAGCTGGGTGCTGCTCGCGGTCGCGGTGGTGATCGGTGTGAATCTGCTCAGCGCAGCGAACTGGTACCTGCGGGTGGCGAACCTGCTGGCTCTGGTGGTGCTGGCCGTGATCGCCGCGTACGTGTACTTCGTGCTTGCGGCCCTGGACGTCACCACGATCCGCTCCACGCTCAGTGCCGCACTGCTCCTCGGGGTGGGGTCGTTGCACTGGACGATCATCGGCACCACGGCAGTAGCCGCCCTGTACTGGGTGATGTACCGCTTCGCGCTGCCGCTGCTCCCAGTGGTCGGGATCGCCCTGCCGATGACCGTCGTCGGCTTGATCGTGCGCGGCGTCTTCCGCCAGCTTGCCGAGGTGGACGCCGAAGAAGCCAGCGCGGCGAACGGCTCCACCGGCGGCGGCACCGCGGGCCCTGTTGGCACCGCAAACCCTGCCCGCACCGAGATTTCTGCCCGAGCCGAGCGCAACGACGCACACGCTGACCTCGCACACCCGGATCGACCGGGTATCGCCGAGCGGCACCTTCAGAAAGGAAGCGCAGTATGAATACCCGGAAGAGACTGGCGGGCGGCACTGCAGCCGTACTTGCCACCGCCCTTGCCCTGACCGCCTGCGGAAGCGACGGCGGCACCGAGGGAGGAGACGGCGGTGATGACGGCCCAATTACCTGGGATGTCGATGTTGCACACGCCCACCACCCCCGACCCGAATGGTCCGATCCACGAGGCACTGGTGGACTACACCGGCACCGACTTCGAGATGCAGTGGGTGCCGGACGCATCCAAGGAGGAGAAGATCAACGCGGCGCTCGCCTCCGGCACGCTTGCGGACACATCACCTCCCTGACCCAGATCGACTCCACCACGGTGCGCAACGCGCTGACGTCGGGAATGTTCTGGGACGTGGAGCCTTATCTGTCCGAGTTCGACAATCTCTCCCAGATCCCGCAGGCCACGATCGACGTGGCCCGCCTGGACGGCCACTTGTACGGGATCCCGTTCCAGAAGCCGATCGCCCGATATGGCGTCCTGGTGCGCCAGGACTGGCTGGACAACCTCGGCCTGGAGACCCCACACACCCTCGCCGAGCTTGCCGAGGTCGCTCAAGCGTTCGCCGAGGACGACCCGGACGGCAACGGCGAGGATGACACCACCGGCTTCATCGAGCGGTCGGAGAGCTTCTCGCTGTCCTTCCGGATCATCGCCGGCTACTTCGGTGCCGGGGACCGGTTCGAGCTCGACGACGCGGGGAACGTGGTGCCTGCATACACCACCGACGCCTGGAAGGAGGCGATGGCCTGGTACCGCAGCGTGTATGAGAGCGGCGGGATGAACCAGGAGTTCGTCACGATGCAGAAGGACAACCAGCGCGATGCCATCGCCCGTGGCGAGGGCGGCATCGTGATCACCGGACTGTTCGAGGCCCGTGGCTACCTCGAACTGGCGGAGAGCATCGATCCGGAGACGCCGATGGACTGGGCGCAGATCAACGACATGACCGCCGGGGACGTGGAGCGGCGGATCGTCTCCGACACCAACGGCGGCATGGGCGGCTGGCTTGCCATCAACACCCAGACGGTGGAGACCGAGGAAGAGTTGCGCGAGGTGCTCGGCTTCATCGACAGCCTGCTCGATGAGGAACCGTTCACCCTGATGACGCAGGGCATCGAGGGCGAGCACTACGAGGTCGACGGCGAGGGTGTCTACTCCCGGATCAACCAGACCGAGTGGGAGCAGGAGGTGCAGCCATACGCGAGCTCGCGGCCCGCCGACAACGTCATCATCTTCACCTCGGACAACGAGTACGTGAACCGGGCGGACGAGCTGATGGCGGAGAGCGCCGAGTACGCCGTCACCAACCCGGCCCAGTCACTGTCCTCGGAGACCTACGACCGACAGTGGTCCACGATCGACCAGACCGTGATGGACGCGTTCAACCGGTACATGGTCGGCGAGCTGGACATGGCCGGCTACGAGGAAGCGATCGAGTCGGTCCGCAGCCAGGGCCTGGACGACATCATCACCGAGTTCACTGAGTCCTACAACAGCGTCAACGGTTGATCCCGCCGCGGGCGCCGGTCACCCTCCGGCCGGCGCTCGCGGCAGGATCAGGAAGGCTTCCATTCGTGCCCACACTCGAGAACGTCTCCTCCCTCGCACCGGCCACCGCCGGACTGCAGCAAGCGATCGACGAGGCAGCCGCGGCCGGCGGCGGCCCCCGGAACGTGGTGATCAGCACCTGCGACCGGATCCGCCTGGATGTGCAGGGTGACGATGAGCGCCAGGGCTGAGCAGCGGCGCCGGCCGCAGGACGAGGCTGTACCCCCACCCGCGCCCTCGATCCGCCGAACCGCCGAACTGTGGCTGACGGGTATCGGGGCGGTGCTGGCCACGCTGTTCCTCGGCGGCTTCGCCCTGGTGGTGAACCGGCTCGACGAGGCTGCGTTCGCCGACGTGGTCCGTCCGGTGCTGCTGGGTGGGGCGGAGGACCTCTCGTCGGCCGAGGCGTTCGAGGCGGGTCGCACGCTCGGCGCCTGGTTCGGCTTCACCCTGCTGCTCGTGCTCGCCCTGGCTGCTGTGGCCGTGCTGCTCACCCGCAGCCGGCCCTGGCGGAGGGCGCCGGGCTGGTGGCTGCTCGCCGCCGGTGCAGTGTGCCTGCTGGGCAGCCAGCTGATCGCCTACCCGATCGCGTTCTTCTTCTTCCTCGGCGCCGGCCTGTTCGCTGCGCGCCCAGTCCGGGACGGGAGCTCCTGATGGCCGCCAGGTCCGAGACCACCATCACCTACCGCCCGGACCGGCTCCGCAAGCCGACCTCCGGGCGACGGGTCTTCTCCGTGGTGAACAGTGCCGTGCTGATCGCGTTCGCGCTGGTCTGTCTGCTGCCGTTCCTGCACGTGATCGGTAGCTCGCTGGCCAACCCCGGTGAACTGGCTACCCGCGCGTTCGTGATCATCCCGCGCGAGTTCACCTTGGACGCCTATCGCTACGTCCTGTCCACTCCGACGATCTTCCGGGCCATGGGGGTGTCGATGTTCGTCACCGTGGTGGGCACGTTCCTCAGCCTGCTGGTCACCTCGCTGATGGCCTACGCGTTGGGCAAGCGATACCTGCGCGGCCGCCGGGTGATCAACTTCCTGGTGGTCTTCACGATGCTGTTCAGCGGCGGCATGATCCCGCTGTTCATCGTGGTCAACGGGCTGGGTCTGCTGGACTCGGTGTGGTCGCTGATCCTGCCGTTCACGGTGAATGCCTTCAACTTCGTGATCATGCGCAGCTTCTTCCAGAGCATCCCGGACAGCCTGGAAGAGGCGGCGCGGATCGACGGTTGCTCCGAGTTCGGGGTGTTCGTCCGGATCGTGCTGCCCCTCTCGGTCGCCTCGATCGCTACCATCGGGCTCTTCTACGCCGTGGCGTACTGGAACACCTACATGTGGGCGATCCTGTTCATCAACGACTCCACGCTCTGGCCGATCCAGGTGCTGCTGCGCCAGATCGTGATCGTGGCCAGCGGGCTGAATGCCGACGCCTCGGTGGTGGACGTGGTCCCGCCCGCGCAATCGGTGAAGATGGCGGTGATCGCCGTGGCCACGTTGCCGATGCTGATCGTCTACCCGTTCATCCAGCGCTACTTCGTCAAGGGCGCGCTGATCGGCTCGGTGAAGGGCTGACTCAGTGCAGCAGCGCCACCACCGCCACCATCAGTGGCAGCGAGGCGAACGTGGTGATCACCTGAGCGTCCCGGGCCAGGCGTTGCCCGGCGTCGAACTGCATCGCGTAGACCAGCACGTTCTGTGCGGTCGGTAGCGCGGCCATCAGCACGACGGCGAACCTCGCCTCGGGCGGTACGCCCACCAGGTCCGCCACCAGGTAGGTCAGCGCCGGGTGCACCAGCGTGCGCATCGCGGTGGCGACCAGCACCCCCGCCCAGTGCCGCCGGTCCAGAGCCGGCTTCGGGGCACCCGGAGGCGGTGCTGAGCGCACCATGGACATGCCCAGGGTGAGCAGCGCGAGCGGAGCGGCAGTGGCGGCAAGTGCGTGCAGCGGCTCCCACAGCACCGTCGGCAACTGCCACGGAACCAGTGCCAGCGCCAGACCGAGCAGCGCGGCGACGGTCAGCGGGCTGCGCAGCGCACGGAGCACGGCATCCCGGCGTCGCCGCCCGGGGCGGGCGTCCCCGACGGCGAAAGCCACCGGGGCGAGCACGAGCAGCTGCAGCAGCATCGTGGGCACCACGGCGAGCGCGTCGCCGAGCACGTACACGGCCACCGGGATACCCAGGTTGCCGGCATTGAGATAGCTCGCCGAGAGGGCCCCGATCGTGGTCACCGACCGGTCCGTGCGCAGCAGGAACGCAAAGATCACGACGGCGATCGCGGCCACGATCAGTGTGCTCACCCAGGTGCTCAGGGCCGCAGGAGTGAGCAGCAGCTCCAGGTTCGCGGAGCCGATCGTGGTGATCAGCAGGCTCGGGGTGGACAGGGTGAACACCACCCGGGCGAGCACCTTGGGCGCCTCCGGGCCGAGCACCCTCGTGGTCGCGAGCAGCCAGCCGGCCAACGCGATGAGCGTCATCGTGCCCAGCGCAGTCAGCACAGCCGTCATCGGGCCATCAGCCTACTCGGTGACCGACTCGATCAGCTCCGTGACCTCGTCGGCGCCGACCACGCCGTCGAACAGCACTGCCCGCAGCCCCACCTCCAGGTTGTCCCCGGCGGGGATGTGCAACGACTCGGACCAGGCCAGCGCCGGTCCGGCACCGAGAAAATCGGTGGAGCGCACGAACCACGGGCGCACCTCACCCTGCTGGAGCAGCAGTGCCGTCCAGGGCCGGTCGCCCGCCCGGGAGAGCAGCAGCCACGGTGAGGTGGACCCGTGGGCGACCTCTTCGCCGGTGCCATCGGCGCAGGTGATCGAGGCTTCGCCGTCGTCCGGGAAGCGCCAGAAGATCCCGCCGTAGCCGGCTCCGGTACGGCCCTGGGTGGCCGGGGAGTCGATGGTCACCGGACCGGCGCTCGCGTGCAGCAGGGACTGCCAGGTCAGCTCCCAGCCGTGCTGGGCCGGCAACGTCCGTGCGGTCAGCCGCCGACGTTCGGTGAGCAGCTCCGCACCGTCATGGCCGAACCAGGTGAGCTGCTCGGTCAGCGCCGGTCCGACCAGGGTCATGTCGTGGCTGACCTGGGTGCCGTGGATCTGCAGCAGCGTGGGCCCGGCATCGCGCACGTAGGTGCGCCCGCCCCAGAACGAGGAGCCGTTCACCTGGGCGACCGCCAGGGAGACGCCGTACTGGTGCCGGTGGTCCAGCGGGGAGATCTCGGTCAGCGGGGTGCCGTTCCAGGTGTGCACCGGGTGCAGGTACGGCCGCGGTGCGTGCACGTCCGGCATCGCCGGGTGGCGCTCGTACCGGGCCAGGGAGGACCCGGCCGCACGCAGCACACCGGCGTCGTCGTCCCGGGACCACAGCGGCAGGCTGCCGGCCTCCGGCGCGGCCGGTGCGGTGGTCGGCTGGACCGGGGCGGGTCCGGTGCTGACCCGCTCGATCAGCCGGGGTCGGAAGAACAGGGAGGTACTCTCCGCCTCACCCACCAGCAGCTGGTGCAGCTGGTCCCAGGCGTGCCGGCCGAGGTCCATCTGGGGTACGGACATCGTGGTCAGCGCGGGGGTGGCGTACTTGGCGAAGGCGATGTCGTCGAACCCGGCCACCGAGATGCCGCGCGGTACGCCCACCCCGGTCTCGTTCAGCTTGCCGAGCAGACCGAAGGCGACGAGGTCGTTGAAGGCGAGTACCGCCGTCGCCTGGGAGTTGAGCACCGCCTCGAGGGCGGCATAGCCGTCCTCGATCATCGACCCGCAGGGGCTGTGCTGGATGCTGATCTCCGGGTGGGCCGCCTGCAGCAGCGCCAGTCCCTCCAGCCGGGCGGTGTTAGAGGCCGAGGTCACGGGACCGGCCAGGTAGATGAACCGGCGGTGACCGAGTCCGATCAGGTGCTCGGCGAGAGTGCGGATGCCGGTGGCGTAGTCCACGGCGAGCGCCGGGACGTCGCTACCGTGCGGTTCGCGATTGACCAGCACCACGGGGGCGGTCGCGGTGAGCACCTCGTTCAGCTGGTCTTCCGGCATCCGCGGTGAGCACAGAATCAGTGCATCGCAGCGCCGGCGGGCCTCGATCGCGAGCTCGGCCTCCCGCTCCGGTTCCTCGATGCTGTCCGCGACCAGGATCCGGTAGCCGGCTTTGGTGGCGGCCTGATTCGCCCCGCGCAGCACCTGTTGGAACATCGGGTTGCCCAGATCCGGCACCAGCAGCGCCACCGTTTGGGTGCGGCCCAGGGACAGGCTGCGGGCCACGGTGCTGGGGGAGTAGTTCAGCTCCCGGGCGGCCTTGCGCACCCGGGCGGCCATCGCCGGGTCCACCGTGGCGCGACCGTTCATCACCCGGGACACGGTGGCGCGGGAGACCCCGGCCGTCCGCGCTACTTCGGCGATCGTCGCCGCGCCGGTGGTGCTCATCACGCCTCCCCGGGGGTCGACTGAGTACTTCTCATCTGGAAGGCACCGTACCGCGCCAATGGCGGCGATCCGGCCCCTGGTGGTGCGGTGGCGAACAACCCGACCTCTGCGCCGATCCATCGGCCTTCGACCGGGGTGAAGGTCTGCGGTACCCAGGCCCAGTCGGTGTCGCCGGTCGACCAGGCCAGCTGCACGGCGCCGGCGCCGTCGCTGCTGAGCCTGAGCCGCACCGTGGCAGCAGCGGGCAGCGCCTGGTCGATGACCGGCTCCTCCACCCGGCGGCGGTCGGCGCTCTGGTCCGTTCCGGAGCGGCGGCAGACCAGGTGGGCGCCGCCCTCGCGGACCTCTATTCCGATCCACGCGTACTCCTGACCGAGCAGCACCAGCCCGGTGCGGACAGGCTCGGTGGTGCGGCTCAGGGTAAGGCTGGTCTGGAAGGTGCACGCCACGGCGGGCAGCTGCTGGCTGAGCACCTGGGGTAGCTGGCGCAGGTCGCCGAGGTCGTTCGGTATCGGCTGCAGGTCCAGGTGCCCGTCGCTGAGGATGGACCAGGCTGGATCGGGGTTGGCCTGCCAGTGCCACTTCCGGTTCAGCGTGCCGGTGAAGTCATCACTACCGTCGACGGCGCGCATCCCCTGGCGGGTGGAGTTCACCGGGGCAGCGTGGCTCAGCACCGGTTCGCCGTCGTTGCCGAGGACCGGCCAGCCGCCGGAGTCCCAGCGCATCGGCTGCAGATGGGTGACCCGCCCATAGGCACCGCGGTCCTGGAAGTGCACGAACCAGTCGGCACCACCGGGATCGGTGACCCAGGCCCCCTGGTGCGGGCCGTTCACCGGTCCAGCGCCCTGGGCCAGCACGGTGCGTCCCTCGTACGGTCCGTACACCGACCGGGCCCGGAAGGCCGCCTGCCATCCGGTCGCCACACCGCCGGCCGGGGCGAAGATCCAGTACCAGCCGTCCCGCAAGTAGAACTTGGGCCCCTCGAGCGTGCGGTAGCCCGGCAACGCTGCGCCGTCGATGATCGTGCGCCCCGGCGCGAGGACCGACCTCAGGTCCGGACTGACCTCTCTCACCGTGAGCAGGTTCTTCACCCCGGACCGGCTGCCCGCCCAGCCGTGCACCAGGTAGGCGCGGCCGTCGGTGTCCCAGAGTGGACAGGGGTCGATCAACCCCTGTCCGGCGAGCACGAGGTGCGGGATGGACCACGGCCCGGCCGGGTCGGTCGCCGTGGAGACGTACAGGCCATGGTCCGGATCGGGCCAGACGAGATACAGCGTGCCGCGGTGGGCGCGGATCGAGGGCGCCCAGACGCCGCCGCCGTGCCGGGGGAGGGCGAAGTGCTCGGCCGGCGGCAGACCCGGCAGGGCGTGGCCGACGATCTCCCAGGTGACCAGGTCCGACGAGCGCAGCAACGGCAGCCCCGGGGCACGATTGAAGCTGGAGGCGACCATCAGGTAGCCGTCGCCCCAGCGGATCACGTCCGGGTCCGGCCAGTCTTCGTCCAGGACCGGGTTGCGGTACTCACCCGGGTGGGCCGGGGTATCGGGGTGGAGAGGAAGCGCCATCGCCGGGACTTTCGCGTGTGGTGGCCGCCGGCCGGTGGGCCGGAGAGCCGGTGGGCTAACGGTTGAGGACTGCGGAGTGCAGCAGTTCGCCGTAGTCGGCGAGCTGGATCGCGCGGGCCGAGGCGAGCGAGTCATTGACGGCGGCGCCGATGATCACCGACCGGACGCCGTCGTGATAGCCGGCCTGGCGGCCTAGCGGGTCCTGCGCCCCACCGCGGAAGACGTCGTCCAGCAGCATCGTGTCCCCGCCGCCGTGCGCGCCGGCGCCTTCGGGAATCTGGACCTCCTCCGGCTGGGACCACTGCCGCTGCAGCATCAAGCGTGAGCCGTGCGGTCGCAGACGTTGTCCGGTGCGCTCGGCCTCGGTGGCACTCGGGTCGAGGACCGGGCGCTCCTTGCCTCCGGCCCCCAAACCGCTGGTGGAGCGGTCGCTGCTGACCGCCCCGCGTTCGACGACGTCCAGCTCCAGCCGGCCCTCGGTGCCGTTGAACGCTACCCGGTAGCCCTCCCAGGGGGAGTGGGCGTTCAGCGAGTAGGACATCGCAGCACCGCCCTGGTAGCCCACGGTCACCGAGAGGTTGTCCTCGATGGTGATGCCCGGTCCGAAGACATCCTGGTCGCGGTGGTAGCCGTCCAGGTGCTCGGCGTCCAGGAACAGGCCCTTGAGCTGAGGATCGGCGGCCAGGTCGAGTGCGAACGGGTCGCCGGAGGTGACGAGGTCCCGGCCCAGCGTGGGGCGAGGGGCCAGGCCCCGGGATGCGGCGTTCTCGGCGCCGTAGAAGCGTAGGCCGCCGAGTGCGAACACAGTCGCGGGGACGTCGTCCAGCCACCAGTTCACCAGGTCGAAGTGGTGTGTCGACTTGTGCACGGCGAGGCCGCCCGAGCTGTCCTTGTCCCGGTGCCAGCGGCGGAAGTAGTCGGCGCCGTGGACGGTGTCCAGGCACCATTCGAAGTGCACCGACGTCACCGTGCCGATCGCGCCCTCGGCGATCAGCCGGCGCACGGTGGAGTTGCGCGGGGAGTACCGGTAGTTGAAGGTGACGGTCAGGTTGCCGGTGGACCCCTGCGCGGCCCGGACGATCCGTTCCAGGCTGGGGACGTCGATGGTCATCGGCTTCTCGGTGATGACGTCCAGTCCGTGATCCAGGCCGGCCACGATGTGGTCGGCGTGGGTGGAGTCCTTGCTCGTGACGATCAGCACGTCCGGGCGAGCGGTGCTGAGCATCTGCTCGAACGACTCTGGGGTGAAGTGCGGTGGTGCGCTCCGGCCGCGCTCGGCGAGGTAACGGTCGTAGTGGGCCATCCTCGCCTCGTTCGGGTCGAGGAACGCGACGATATCGCCCAGGTCGGCGTGGCTCGAGGTGAGGGCGTCGATGTACATCCGCGACCGCCCGCCTGTCCCGATGACGGCGTAGCGGCGGGCAGAACGGTCAGACATGGGCATCCTGTCGACAAGGTAGCGGTCAGCGGCGAGAAACCGATTTCTGATAAACTAGTCAACGAAGACTTGTCATGTCAACTGAGCCGCGCCGCTAAGCGGCCGGTCGACTAGAAACCGTTTCCCACTCCTTGAGATTCTCGCGGCCGTGCGCCAGCGCCTGTCCGGCCCCGCCCGTACCTATCCGCAGCCCAGTGCCCGCTCTCGCCTGCTCTCGCCTGCTCTCGCCTGCTGAATCCATTCAGTCGTTACTTGGCACGGTGAGTAGTGCTCCGCGGTATCGCCTCTGCGGGCTGGCTGCCGAATCGCCTCGGGTGGGCCTGCGGGCTGGGTGGGACTGCGGGCGGGCTGGCTGCCGAATCGCCCGGGATGGGACTGCGGGCTGGGTGGAGCTGCGGGCGGGGTGGCCGGGTGAGGTTGGTGGCGGGGTTGGCGGGGTTGGCGGGTTGGCGGGTTGGCGGGTTGGCTCAGCGTTCGGCTAGGTAGCGCTGCACCACAGTGGAGTCCAGATCGCCCAGCCCAGCACCGACCACCTGGCGGTAGAGGTCTTGCAGGAGGCGGACGTGCTCGTCGGGGGTGCCGGTCGTCTCGGCCTCGTCCAGAACGAACTGGAGGTCCTTGATCATCAGCCTGGCGGGGCTGTCCGGGCTGTGGTCGCGGTGGGTGAGCTTATCGGCCTTGACCTCGAGCAGCCGGCTGCCGGCGTAGCCACCGCCGAGGATGTCGAACAGGGCGGCCAGGTCCAGCCCGGACCGTTCGGCGAGCACTGCGCTCTCGGCCAGTGCGACCGTGGTGGCAGCCACGATTAGCTGGTTGCAGGCCTTCGCCACCTGACCGGCGCCCAGCGGGCCCAGGTGCACCACCCGGCCACAGGGAGCGAGTGCCGGTGTTGCCGTAGCCACATCTGCGGCACTGCCGCCTGCGAAGATGGACAGCGTCGCGGCCGTGGCACCCTCCCGGCCGCCGCTGAGCGGGGCGTCCACGCAGTGCAGCAGTCCGCCGGTGCGCGCCTCCAGATCGGCGGCCATTCGGCGCACTCCGCCGGGGGAGGAGGTGGAGCAGATCACCAGCACTGTGGGTGTGGCCCGGCGGTCCTGCCCGGCCGGACCGGTCGGTCGGGTCAGCCCGGCGAGCAGACCGTCCGAACCGGCGAGCACCTGCTCCAGTTCCGGCAGGTCCGGTAGCACCGTGACCACCACTGCGCAGCTGGCGCCGATCTCTGCGGGCGTGGCGGCCCAGTGCGCTCCGGCCGCCTCGGCATCCGCGGCACTCTCTCGCCGTCGGGAGTGCACCAGCACACCGGTGCCCGCATGCTCGGCGGCAATATGCTGGGCCATCTCGGCCCCCATCGTGCCCAGCCCGATCACGCCGATCCTGGCGGAATTCGCGTCCATACCCGCAGCCTGGACCGCCGTCACCGGCCGAGGCAACTCGCGGTCCCCGGCGGTGCCGCAACAACGGAGGCAACTTCGGGGATCGGAGAGAGGATGTACCTCACCTCCGATCCCCGAAGTTACCTCCGTTGCCCGGTGGCCCGGTTGCCCGGTGGCGTGCCAGGTCCGGTGGCCCGGTGGCGTGCCAGGTCCGGTTGCCGGTCAGGCCGGGGTGTCCTCGTCCACCCAGTCGAAGGTCTTGGTCACCGCCTTCTTCCAGTTCCGGTGCAGGCGCTCGCGCTCGTCGGCGTCCAGCTGTGGCGTCCAGCGCTTGCCCTCGGCCCAGTTGTCGATCACGTCCTGCTCTCCGGACCAGAAGCCGACGGCGATGCCCGCGGCGTAGGCCGCACCCAGGGCGGTGGTCTCGGCGACCTCGGGGCGGATCACGTCCACACCGAGGATGTCGGCCTGGAACTGCATCAGCAGCTCGTTGGCGACCATTCCGCCGTCGACCTTCAGCTCGCTGAGGTTCACCCCGGAGTCGGCGTTCATCGCATCGACCACCTCGCGGGTCTGGTAGGCGGTGGCCTCCAGCGCGGCGCGGGCGATGTGGCCCTTGTTCACGAACCGGGTCATGCCCACCAGGGCGCCGCGGGCGTCCGAGCGCCAGTACGGGGCGAACAATCCGGAGAATGCCGGCACGAAGTAGGCGCCGCCGTTGTCGTCGACCGTCTTGGCCAAGGCCTCGACCTGCGGTGCCTCGCTGATCAGGCCCAGGTTGTCCCGGAGCCACTGCACCAGGGAGCCGGTCACCGCGATCGAGCCCTCCAAGGCGTAGATCGGCTTCTGGTCGCCGATCTTGTAGGCCACGGTAGTCAGCAGACCGTTCTCGGAGGGGATGGCCTCCTCGCCGGTGTTGATCAGCATGAAGTTGCCGGTGCCGTAGGTGTTCTTGGCCATCCCGACCTCGAAGCACGCCTGGCCGAAGGTAGCCGCCTGCTGGTCGCCGAGGATCCCGGCGATCGGTACCCCGGGCACCATGCCACCCTCGCGACCCTTGCCGTAGACCTCGGAGGAGGAGCGGATCTCCGGCAACATCGACATCGGAATGCCCATGTCCGCCGCGATCTCGGAGTCCCACTGCAGCGTCTTCAGGTCCATCAGCATGGTGCGCGAGGCGTTGGTCACGTCGGTCACGTGCACGCCACCGTTGACGCCGCCGGTCATGTTCCACAGGATCCAGGCGTCAGTGTTGCCGAACAGCAGGTCCCCGGCCTCGGCCTTGGCGCGTACGCCTTCGACGTTCTCCAGGATCCAGCGGATCTTCGGCCCGGAGAAGTAGGTGGCCAGCGGAAGGCCGACCGTGGCCTTGTACTTGTCCGCGCCCTCCTGGCCGCCCAACTCGTCGACGATCTTCTGGGTCCTGGTGTCCTGCCACACGATGGCGTTGTAGACCGGCTCACCGGTGTTCTTGTCCCAGACCACGGTGGTCTCGCGCTGGTTGGTGATGCCCACGGCAGCGATATCGCTCTTGCTCAGGCTCGCGCGGGCGAGCGCCAGCCCGACGACCTCACGGGTGTTCCGCCAGATCTCCTGCGGGTCATGTTCCACCCAGCCGGCTTTCGGAAAGATCTGCTCATGCTCGATCTGGCCGCTCTCCACGATCTGACCGGAGTGGTTGAAGATGATCGCCCGGGAGCTCGTGGTGCCCTGATCGATGGCGAGTACATAGTCAGGCATGTCGTTCCTTCGGTGTTGGAGGGCTCCGCCGAGGCGGAATTTCTCGACGCTTCCTCACCACGCACTGGTTGCGGCACCCGCCCGGCACGTCGGTGTGGTTGCACGGTGTCCTGACCGCCATAGTTGCCTCGAGCGCACGAGTGCGCAACCATCGTGCACGAACGTGCAGGCTGTTCGCGGAAAGGATGAACGAGTGCGTGAGGACGATGCGTACCGTGCCGCGACGATGTACTACCTCCAGGACCAGACCATGGAGGTCATCGCCGGGACGCTCGGCGTCTCCCGGTCCACCGTGTCCCGCCTGATCAAGGCTGCCCGGGACGAGGGCATCGTGCGCATCTCGTTGCGCCGCCCTAGCGGCACTGGTGCCGATCTCGGACATCGGCTGGCGGCGACCTTCGGCATCGTGGCGCACGTGGTGCCCGTGCGCGAACGTGCCAGCGAGGTGCAACGGCTGGAACAGGTGGCGATGGTGGCCGCCGGTCTGGTCACCGAGTGGGTCCGTCCGGACATGGTGGTCGGCGTGGCCTGGGGCACCACGGTGACCGCGATCACCCGGCACCTGAACCCCAGCCCGGCCCGCGGCAGCATCGTGGTGCAGCTGAACGGAGCGGCGAACACCTACGCGGGCGGCGTCACCTACGCCGGCGATCTGGTCTCGACGATCGCCACCGAGTTCGACTCCACGCCGTACCTGTTCCCGGTGCCGGCGTTCTTCGACTTCGCCGAGACCAAAGAGGCGATGTGGCGCGAGCGCAGCATCCGTCGGGTGCTGGCCGTGCAGCGGCGGGTGGACCTCGCCCTGTTCGGAGTCGGCGCGCTCGCCGCCGACGTGCCCTCGCACGTGTACAACGCGGGGTATCTGGACGATACGGAGATGAACGAGCTGGCGGCTGACCGGGTGGTGGGGGATGTGTGCACCGTTTTCCTGCGCGAGGACGGCACCTACCGGGATATCGCCATCAACGCCCGAGCGACCGGCCCGACACCGCATGAGCTGCGCACTCTGGGCCGCCGGGTCTGTGTGGCGGTCGGTGCGGCGAAGGTCCCTGCGCTGCTCGGTGCGCTGCGCGCCCGGGTGGCTACCGATCTGGTCACGGACGAGACGACCGCGCGGCTGCTGTTGGAGCGACTAAGTCCCGAGAGCGTGGCAGGCTGAGCAGGTGAAAGCTGCCGACCAGCCCCACCTGGTGATTCGCCCCGCACTGCCCGCTGACGCACGCGCCATCCGCACGATCGTGGACCCCTATGCGGAGGAGCGCATCCTGCTGGCCAAGGACCTGGTTGGCTACTACGAGTCGGTCCCGGAGTTCCTGGTCGCCGAGGACCCCAGCACCGGTGACGTCGTCGGCTGTGGCGCGCTGCACGTGATGTGGGAAGACCTCGGCGAGGTGCGCACGCTGGCGGTCCGTGCCGACCGGCGCGGCACCGGGGTGGGGCACGAGCTGCTCGAGGCGCTGCTCGACCGGGCCCGGGAGTACCGGCTGACCCGGGTGTTCTGCCTGACTTTCGAGGTGGACTTCTTCACCGGTCACGGGTTCGCACCGATCGAGGGCGAGGTGGTGGACCGGGAGGTCTACCTGGAGCTGCTGCTCTCCCGGGACGACGGTATCGCCGAGTTCCTGGACCTGGCGCGGGTGAAGCCGAACACGTTGGGTAACACGCGGATGCTTCGCCAGCTGGACTGAGGCCCGCCCTCGCGCGGAATTGGCTAGGTTGTGTGCCATGGGTAAGCGGATGGGCGGGTTCAGGCGAAGCGGCGGCTCGCGGTTTCGGAGCAGGTCCGGCGGTGGGAGCTCGTTCGGGTCCTCCCGCCGGCGGTCATCGGGCTCATCGTTCTCCAGCCGGTCACGGTCACGGTCACGGTCGTCCGGTTCCGGATACCGGTCCTACCGCCGGCGCCGGCAGTACGGTCACGACGGCGGTGGCCGGCGCACGAACTGGCCGGTCACCCTGCTGATACTCGCCGTGCTGATCGTGGTCTGGCTGATCGTCCGGTAACTCCAGCGTCGTCAGGGCAGCCGGGGTCGCAGCAGCACGTTCACCCGCACGATCGCGAGCACCACCGCCACCTGCACCAGCAGTACGGCGCCGACAGCGGCACCGATCACGGCACCGATATCCACGATCGCCCAGATCGTCACCCCGACTACGGCGAGGGCGATGATGACGCGCAGCAGCACGGCCAGGCGCCGCGCGGTGCGGGCGATCTCACGCTGTGGGAGCTCGCGCCGGACGGCATCCTGGCTGGTCCGGCTCCCCGGCTCACCGACACCGCGGGCGATGCCCATCCAGCCGAGGCCGGCGATCGCGGCGGCGGCGATCGCGAGCAGCTGTGCACCGCCGAGCATGGTCAGTCCCGCCACCACCCGCACATCGCTGCGGTACTGCCCGGCCATGCTCAGCGCTCCCGCGCCGACCAGGGCCAGCACTGCACACGCGGCGCACATCACCAACAGGGTGCGGGTGTGCGCGCGCAGCGCACGCGCGATCGCCACATCCTCCAGGGCTGCGTCCTCGTCCACGTTCGTGTCCTGCTCCTCCCGCTCCCGGCGCTCGCCTTCCCAGTGCCGTCCGCGCGAGGTCATCCTCGCGCGGCAGCTCGCGATGAGCCTAGTGGGTGCCCTGCTCAGCTCCGGACGGTGCGCCGGACCGTCCGCCGGGCGGGAGGACGAGCGAGCGAGGGGGTGGGTGGCTTCACGACTGGTCCATCGGCTCTCCTGGTTTCCCGAACTGCTGGGAAGCGTCGTCCAGCACCAGGACCCAGTCGTTGCCTACCTGCTTGCCTCCGGGCGGGCTGAACGTCCGAACTCCGATGTTGTCGTACTCGCCGATGCGGGACGCTTCTCCCGTCCTCGGGTCGTACCACCACGCCACCACCCGGTCGCCGGTGACGTGCCCCAGTTGCAGCGAGAACGAGCGGCCGGTGTGGATGTAGGCGAACGCGTAGTGCTCCCCGTAGGTCGCCACCAGGCGGTCGTGGCGGAACCCGGGGTCCCCGTCGAACATCGTCGGGCCGGGGATTCGCTGGAAATAGGGCCTGGACAGCATCAGGTTCTTCATGTGCTGCAGCTGCCCGGCGCCCGGATCGTCCATCGTCTCGTACCAGTACTCGGCGACGTCGTAGCCGTTCACCGGCCCGTCCGAGGGAACGTGCATCGGCATCACGCCGCCGTTGCCGTAGGTGTGGCCGCAGGAACCGCCGAAGACGGACCAGTACGCGTAGCGGCGGGTGTCGGTGTCGTCCCAGAACGGCGTGGAGAAGTCGTGCAGTCCCTGGTGCACATGCTCGTAGCTCGGCTCGCCGTCCATGGTCGGCTTGGCTGGGTAGCGCGCGTGGTCCTCGTGCACATACATCCAGTTGTCCTCGGCCTTCCAATAGGTCGGCACGTCGATGCTGTTGTAGGTCGGCGAGACCCCGCTGTAGGTCTGCTCGTAGTTGCGGTGCCCGGACTGGAACATGTTGAAGTCGAGCCAGGACTCGTTGTGGAACCACGTCGAGGAGGAGAACCGGCCGTTCGGGTGGAACGTCATCAGGTGGTCCGGGTCCTGGCCTCGGATCGCCTCGGCCAGGCTGAGCCAGACCTCCATCTTCTCGTGGCCGGGTGCGTCGCCGCCGATCAGCCAGACGATGTTCGGGTAGTCCCGGTAGCGGCGGGCCAGCCATCGTCCGTACCACGCCGCATCGGTGGCGGACATCAGACCGTCCTTGACGATGTTGCGCCAGACGGCGTTCATCGCCATGTAGATCCCCGCCTGTGCCGCTACCTCCACCATGTGCGTGATGTGGTCCCAGTACTCGGGGTTCGGCCGGCGGATGTTGTTGCGGATGAACGGTGAGTTCCCGTAGTAGTCCGCGAACTCCAGGTTGGCCGGGATGACCTGCAGGAGCACCACGTTGTACTGCTTCTCCTGTCGGTTGTCGAAGTACTGCCCCATCTCCTCCCGGGACAGCTTGTGCAGCAGCCACGCGGTATCGGCCAGCCAGAAGAACGGCGTTCCGTTCTCGTGCTGCAGGAAGCGTCCGTCTTCGGAGACCATCAGCTTCCCGTTCTCCCACGGGCCTGGCAGATCGGCCAGTTGCCCGCCGCTGGTCGACTCATCGCCCGGATCGGCAGCCGCCGGGAGTCCACCTGCGCCCGCGGCCCCTATCCCCGCCGCGACGCTGGCGGCGAGCATCCGCCGTCGGGAGAGTCCAGGGTGTGAGCCATCGGCGATCTTGTCCGGTCCGTCGTTAGACACGTTGCCTCCGCGAATGTTGGTGAGACGCCCTTTGCCAGATATCCAAGCGCCTATGCATGAACATGCGTTAACGTAGCGGCCAAGAAGCATCACAGCAAACTTCGACCGTTCTGCTCCCACGCTGGAGACGGGTGCAGGCAACGGCCAAGCCGCGCGGACGCGGGGCCTAGGACGCTCCGCCGGCCGGCAGCCGGTAGGCGAGGGGGACGCCGTCGCTGTCGCGTTCGGCCTCGGCGAGCCCGTCGGTGACCAGAGCGGCGAGGATCCGGTCCCGCTGCCCCGGCTCGGGCCAGAGGTCGGCCACCTCGGCGGCGGAGAGCTGGTCCTGCTCCCGCAGTGCCGCCATCACCCGGCCCCGTGCTTGCCGGTCCGTGCCGTGCCACGCCTGGCTGCGCCGTCGATCGGCGTGCGTGTCCGCTGGCCGTCCTGCCGCTACCCAGGCGCAGCGGCGGGCGATCGGGCAGTGCGCGCACCGGGGTGAGCGGGCGGTGCAGACCAGGGCGCCCAGCTCCATCACGGCGACGTTCCAACGGGCGGAGGCTGCGCCGTCGCGGGGGAGGAGCGCCTCGGCACGCTCGCGCTCCGCGCGGCGCGGTGAGGGTGGCGGCAGCGCCTGCCCATCGACGGCCCGAGCAAGCACCCGCCGCACATTGGTGTCCAGGACCACCGCGCGGCGCCGGTAAGCGAACGATGCGACTGCGGCAGCGGTGTAGTCGCCGATCCCAGGCAGGGCACGCAGCACCTGCTCGTCCGCCGGCACGATCCCGCCATGCTCGGTGGCGATCGCGCGGGCCGCCTCTCTCAGCCGCAGCGCACGGCGCGGGTACCCGAGCCGGTCCCAGGCACGCAGCACGTCAGCGGTCGGGGCAGCGGCCAGATCCGCCGGAGTGGGCCAGCGGGTCATCCACTCCCGCCATCGCGGCTCCACCCGAACCACCGGCGTCTGCTGCAGCATCACCTCGCTGACCAGCACACCCCAGGCGGACGTGTCGGGGCGGCGCCAGGGGAGGTCGCGGGCGTGATCGCGGTACCAGTGCAGGATCGGGCGTCGTAGCGCCATCGGGTCCGGGGAGTCCTGCGCCGTCATCGGCGCCCTCGGCGCCTGGATCCGGGCCGCTGACCGCGTGCTGATGATGGCCGACGGCGGTAGGCACCTTTCGCGGGTCCGCCACCCTGGCCAGGTCTCGCCCGGGCAGCGGAGCCGCCTCGCGCAGAAGGGGCACCGGAGTCCCGGCCGGACTGGTCGGACGGGTCGGCCTCGGGCTCGAGGCGGCGCCCGCGGGTGGAGTTCACCGTGCGGCCGCGGACGATGCCGATGAAGTCCTCGACGGCGTCGGTGGTCTGTTCGGTGAGCCAGGCGAGCAGCACCGGCGCCCCCGGCGCTCCGGCGAGGGTGCGGTAGAGCAGATCGCGGCGGTGGTAGAGGCGGGCCAGGGACATCGGCACGATCAGCAGGCCGGTTCCTGCGGCGGCGAGCTCGATGGCATCGGCGGTGGTGGCCGGCCGGTGATCGAGGACCGTGGCGGGTAGGTGGCTGGTGTCGGGGTAGACGTCGTCGAGAGGGTGCAGCAGGACGTCGCCGGCCAGATCTGCGGCCGTGGCCTCTTCCTCGGCCTCGAGGGCGGCCAGCGCATGGTCCTTGGCCGCCACCACCACGGTGACCTCGGTGTACAGCGGGATGGCGCTGACCGTCTCGGAGTCGACCGGTGGGCGCAGCAGCGCGGCATCCACAGTCCCCTCGGTCAGCGCCGCGGCTGCGGTCGGGGCGGTCAGCGGGACCAGCTCCAGCGGGAGCTGGTGGCGCTCGGTCCAGGTGCGGACCCACTTGGCGGGAGTGACGCCGGGCACGTATCCGAGCCGGAACGGGGCAACTGGCATTCAGACAGGGTATCGGCGGGGCATACTGCCCCCATGAGCGCGAGCGCCGACCAGAAGATGAAGCCGATCACCGCGGCGAAGAAGCTGGGAATCTACCTTCCTGCGGCACCGGAGGAGTTCCAGTCCGCCTGGTTGACACGCGCGCAGCTGGCCGACCTGGAGAAGCACCCGCCGGAGTGGTTGCACACGCTCCGCCGCGAGGGCCCGCACCCGCGCCCGGTGGTGGCCGGCCGGCTCGGGGTCTCTATTGCCGGTCTGCTCCGGGCCGGGGCCGACGAGGCGTTGACCACTGCCGAGATCGATGCCCTCCGGGCGGAGCCGCCAGCCTGGTTGGAGCAGGAGCGGCAGGTGCACCAGGAGGTGCTGGCCGAGGAGGAACGGGTGCGGCAGCAGAAGGCGAAGAAGGGCCCGCGACAGTCTCGTCGCTGAGCGGCGCACCTCGCCCGGTCCCGGCGCGTATACGCGGCGCAGCGATGGTCGGCGGGTTACCGTCAGGTCGTGTCGAAACAGCCCCGAACTCCCGAGCGCCGCACCGGCTCGTCCGGTCGCGGCCAGGGTGCAGCGACCGGGCGCTCCCGCTCGGGGCAGGGGGCGACCAGGAACACCCGTGGTTCCGGAACGCGCGGCACGGCGGACAGGGCGAAGCGGACCGGCACCCGGGTGTCCCAAGGCGCCGGAGCTGGCAAGCCCAAGGGCGCCGGAACAGGTAAGACCAGCGGCGCCGGAACAGGTAAGACCAGCGGCGCCGGTACCCCGGCGGCGAAACCCGCTGGGGGCAAGCGTTCGACGACGAAGCAGCCCAGCTCCGGAACGGCGACGCGGCAACGGCCCGGGACGGCGGCCGGCCGCGGCAGCGGGACGAGCTCCAGCGCTGCACGGCGCCAGGCCGCGCAGGACCGGGCGGCGACGTTCCGCCGCCGCCGGGTGGTGGTCGGCGTCCTCGCGCTGCTGGTGGTGGCAGCCGTCGCCTTCGGGGTGGTGCGAGGTGTGCCTGTGCTGCTGGACCGGTTCGGCTCCGACGACTCCGACGCCACCGCCGAGCCGACGGCGGATTCCACCGGCCCGGACGAGGAGGCGCTCGCCAACCCGGTCGGCTGCCAGCCGGATGCGGTCTCTCTCGAGCTCGGCCTGGCCAGCGGTGAAGTCGCCGCCGGGTCGCGGGTGGACGTGCCGGTCACCATCACCAATACCGGACAGGTGCCCTGCCTGCTGGATGTGGGCAATGCGAGTCTGGAGCTGAGGGTCACCTCTGGTGATGACACGGTCTGGACCACCGCGCAGTGCCCGGCCAGCGGCGACGAACGGCAGATCCTGCTCGCCGCCGGAGCGGTGGAGGAGAACACCATCACGTGGAGCGGCCGGCGGAGTGCGGCGGACTGCCCGAGCGACACGCGCGAAGCACGCGCGGGGACCTATCGTGTGCAGGTGAATCTCGCCGTCGACGGTGGCGAGGTGACCGAGCGCCGGGCGCTCACGCTGAACTGACCCCGGCTCCGGCGGCGGGTGCCGAATCTGGACGGGGTGCGCTGGGCCGATCGGCCTGACCGCAGGATCAGGAGAAGCGTTCCAGCAGCGATGCCTCGGCCTGCCGGGACAGCCCCTCGCGCACCGCTCGCGCACGCTGGGCGCCGACCCCTTCGACCACCTCGAGGTCATCGATAGTGGCGGCGAGCATCTTCTGCAAGGTGCCGAAGTGGCCCGTGAGTGCGTTCACCACCGACATCGGCAGGCGGGGGATTCGAGTGAGCATGCGGATGCCGCGCGGGGCGATCGCCGAGTCCAGCGACTCGCCCTGCCGGCCGCCGATGCCGAGGATCCGGGCGATGTGCGGCAGGTCGATGAGCTGGGCCGAATCCAGATCGGCCAGGGCGTCGAGCACCTCATCGAGGGTGCGCGGGCCGCGGGCGTCCAGGTAGTCGCGGACCACCAGTTCCAGACCGGGCCCGATCCCGCCGATCAGCTCGTCGAACTGCAAGGCGAGCAGCCGGCCGTTCGTGCCCAGCTCCACCACATAGTCGGAGATCTCGGCGGAGATCCGGCGCACCATCTCCAGGCGCTGCACCACGGAGGTGACATCGCGCACGGTCACCAGGTCCTCGATCTCCAGCGCGGAGAGCGTGCCGGAGACCTCGTCGAGACGTGACTTGTACCGCTCCAGGGTGGCCAGGGCCTGGTTCGCGCGGGAGAGGATCGCCTCGGAGTCCTCCAGCACGTACCGCTGTCCGCCGACGTAGAGCGCGACGATGCGCATCGACTGGCTCACCGAGATCACCGGGAACCCGGTCTGCTTGGCGGCGCGTTCGGCGGTCCGGTGGCGAGTACCGGACTCCGTCGTCTCGATGGTCGCGTCCGGGATCATCTGCACGGCCGCGCGCAGGATCCGCTTGGCACCTTCGTCCACCACGATCGCGCCGTCCATCTTCGCCAGCTCACGCAGCCGGGTGGAGGAGAACTGCACGTCCAGCTCGAAGCCGCCGGAGCAGATCGAGGCCACGGTCTCGTCGTTGCCGAGGACGATCAGCGCACCGGTCCGGCCCCGCAGGATGCGTTCCAGCCCGTCACGAAGCTCCGTCCCCGGTGCCACGGCGCGCAGTGTCTCGCGCAGCATGGGTGCGAGGGTGGAATCGGGCACCAACGGTTCCTTCCGTCCAGGCGGGCTGGTCGGAGCACACTCTACGCGAGCATGCCGCATCGACAGGTCAGGGCTGCGCCGGTGACGAAGCGAGTGCTCAGACCCGGCGCAGCGGTACCGGGTCGGAGTTGCGCACTTTCTCCACGCGCTCCGCGGTGGCCACCGCCTCGTGCAGGTTCGCCACCCGGATCACCTCCAGACTGTCCGGCACGGTGCCCAGATCCCCGGCCGCCGGCACGATCGCCCGGGTGAACCCGAGCCGGGCGGCCTCCGCGAGCCGGCGCTGCAGCCCGATCGCCGAGCGCACCTCGCCGGTGAGACCGACCTCGCCGATGGCGATCAGTCCGTGGTGCACGGTGAGTTCGCGGCGCGCCCCGACCACCGCCAGCGCGATCGCCAGGTCACAGGCCGGTTCGGTCACCCGCGCACCGCCGACTGTGGCCACGTAGACGTCGCGCGCGGCGGTGTCCACCCCGAGGCGACCGTGCAGCACCGCCAGGGTCATCGACACCCGCGCCGAGTCCACCCCGGCGGTGGTCCGCCGCGGGTTCGAGGAGAACTGGTGCGTGGTCAGTGCCTGGATCTCCACCGGCATCGGCCGCCGGCCGTCCAGGGTGATCGTCACGCAGGTGCCGGGCACCGGGTCGCGCTGCCCGGACAGGAACAGTCCGCTCGGGTCGGCCAGGGAAGTGATCCCGTTCTCCGCCAGGGCGAAGCAGCCGACCTCGTCGGTGCTGCCGAAGCGGTTCTTCACCGCTCGAACCATCCGCAGTTGGGCGTGCCGGTCGCCCTCGAACTGGCAGACCACGTCCACCAGGTGCTCCAGCACCCGTGGTCCGGCGATCGACCCGTCCTTGGTGACGTGCCCGACCAGGACCACCGGCATCGCCGTACGTTTCGCGACGCCGATCACTGCGGAGGCGACCTCGCGCACCTGGGACACGCCCCCGGGGGTGCCATCGACGTCGGCCGAACCGATGGTCTGCACCGAGTCCAGGATCAGCAGGTCCGGCTGGATCTGCTCCACGTGACCGAGCACGGTGGCCAGATCGGTCTCCGCCGCGAGCAGCAGACCGTCCTGGATCGCCCCGATCCGGTCCGCGCGCATCCGCACCTGGCTCGCCGACTCCTCCCCGGTCACATACAGCACCCGCTGCCCCGTCGAGGCTGCGCGGGCGGCCACGTCCAGCACCAGGGTCGACTTGCCCACGCCCGGCTCGCCGGCGAGCAGCACGACGGCGCCCGGCACCATCCCCCCACCGAGCACCCGGTCGAACTCACCCACTCCGGTGGGCCGGTAGCGGGCTTCGTGGGCGTCCACCTCACCGATCTGGCGAGCGGGGCTCGCCACGGCCGCGACCGCCGTCGTGCGTGGGCCTGACGTAGGTGCGCCGGCCTCGACGACTGTGCCCCAGGCCTGGCACTCGCCACACCGGCCGACCCACTTGGCCGTGGTCCAGCCGCACTCGGCGCAGCGGAAGGACGGGCGGGGAGTGCGAGCAGCAGCCATACCCCAGACGCTAGCGTGCGGCGGTGACATCGGCGGTAAGGCCGGATGAACCGGTAGCGTGCTTTCACGGCCAGGCGAGCGTCGGCCGGATGATCCCGAGCAGCCCGAGGAGTGCCCATGGCCAGCGACACAGCCCTGATCGGCGTGGGGGTGATGGGCGAAGCGGTACTGACCTCGCTGCTGACCGTCGTGGATCCAGCACAGGTGCGGATCAGCGACGGGCGGCCCGAGCACGGCCGGGAGCGCGCCGCGGCGCACGGCGTCCGCTGGGTGGAGCAGAACGTCGAGGCGGTGGCCTGCGCGGACGTGGTGATCGTGGCCGTCAAACCGAAGGACGTCGCCGCGGTGCTCGCCGAGATCGACCCTGTGCTGGGGCCGGAGGTACTGGTGGTGAGCATCGCCGCCGGCATCCCCACCGCGTTCATCGAATCCCGCCTGGAAGCGCCGGTGCCGGTGGTCCGGGTGATGCCGAACACGCCTGCCACCATCGGGCAGGGGGTGAGCGTGATGAGCCCCGGTTCCCATACCACCGACTCCCACCTCGACCAGGTGGCCCAGCTGCTCAGCGGTACCGGCACGGTGCTGCGGGTGCCCGAGTCCGACCAGGACGCGGTGACCGCGATCTCCGGTTCCGGCCCGGCGTATGTGTTCTACCTGATCGACGCGCTCGCCGAGGCGGGGGTGCTCGGTGGGCTGAGCCGGGCGACCGCTCTGGAGCTGGCGACGCGGACGGTGGCCGGCGCAGGCGCGATGGCCGCAGCGTCCGGCGAGCACCCGGTGGTGCTGCGGGAGCAGGTCAGCTCACCGGCGGGCACCACTGTGGCCGGGGTACGTGCCCTGGACCAGCACGGGGTGCGCGCCGGGGTGGTCGCCGCGGTGGAGGCGGCCCGGGCTCGTTCGGTCGAGCTCGGCAGGTCGCTCGAGGAGTAGTGCTCCACGTCGGTCGGGGCCTCGCGGATTGCGGTCAGTAACTGGCACCAATCCTCTCTAGCCTGAGGACTACCAACCAAGGGAGTCATCATGGCCCGGACCGATTCCGCCACCCCGGCGGGCTACACCACCGTGGCCCCCTGGGTCGTCACCGACGACACCGGGGCGCTGCTCGATTTCATCGCCTCCGTCTTCGACGGCGAGGAGCTCGCCCGCGTGCAGACAGCCGACGGATCGATCGGTCACGGAGAGATTCGGGTCGGCACCACCGTGGTGCTCGCCTTCGACCGGCGCCCGGAATGGCCGCAGATGCCGAGCCTGCTGCGGGTATGGGTGCCCGATGCCGAGGCGGCCGTCGCTCGAGCGGTCGCGCAGGGTGCGAGCGTGGTCACCGAACTCGGAGACAATGCGTTCGGTCAGCGCGGAGGGCGCGTCAAAGACCCACTGGGCAACATCTGGTGGGTTACCGAACAGGTGGAGACAGTGCCGGAGGAGGCGATCTGGCAGCGCCTGGAGCAGCCCGAGTACAGCGAGAACATGCGGTACGCACAGGAGTCGCTGGACATCGAGCTGAGCAGCTCTCCCGCCGGCCGAAGCAGCGCACCGACCCGCGGCTGAACCTGCTCCTGCGGCCCCCTCCGGGAACGCGAACCCACTAGGGCCGGGCGGCGAACTTCTCCAGCAGGACGGTGTCACCGGACAGGATCAGCGCGTCTCCGGCATCGATGCGGGTGTCCGCGGTGGCATATTCGAACGGCTTGCCCGGCTCCTTCACGCCGATCACCGTCACGCCGTACTTGCGTTTGATGTCCGCCTCGCCGACCGTGAACCCGTGCGTCTCCTTCGGCGGGCGCATCTTCACGATGGTGAACTCGTCCTCCAGCTCGATGAAGTCCAGCATCCGCCCGGAGACCAGGTGCGCGACCCGCGCGCCGGCGTCATGCTCGGGATATACCACGTGGTGCGCGCCGATCCGCTGCAGGATGCGGCCGTGCTCGGCAGAGATCGCCTTCGCCCAGATCAGCGGGGTGCCGATGTCCACCAGGTTTCCGGTGATCAGCACGCTCGCTTCCAGCGAGGTGCCCACGCCGACGACGGCGATCGGGAAGTCTCGTGCGCCCAGCTGTTCCAGCGCATCCGGGTTGGAGGCGTCCGCTTCGACGAGCGGCATTCGTCCGCTCCAGGCACGGATCAGCTCGGGGTCGCGCTCCACGGCGAGCACGTCCCGACCGAGCCCGTCCAGGGTGGCAGCCAGCGAGGCGCCGAACCGGCCCAACCCGATCACCAGCACGCTGGCGTCGTGCCCGTAGTCGATCTCGGTAGCCGCTTGACGGTCGGATTTCCTAGCCAATGGACGGCCTCTCCTCGGGGAAACGGATCACGCGCCGGCGGTCCCGCAGGGCCAGCGCCGCAGCCAGGGTCATCGTGCCAGTCCGGCCGGCGAACATCAGCGCCACCAGGACATACTTCGCCGAGTCCGGCAGCGTCGGTGTGATCCCGGTGGTCAGGCCACAGGTGGCGAATGCGGAGATCACCTCGAACAGCACCTGGTTCAGGTGCAGGTCGGTGAGCACGAGCAGCGCGAGCGAGGCCGCGCCGACCATCGTGGCGCCCACGAACGCCACGGCGATCGCTACCCGCACCACGCCCGGGTCCAGCCGCCGGCCGAACACCTCGATGTCCCGGTCACCGCGCGCCTCGGCGACGATCGCCAACAGCATGACGGCGAAGGTGGTCACCTTGATCCCGCCGGCCGTGGACGCACTACCGCCGCCGACGAACATCAGCGCCTCCTGCACGAGCCAGGTGCCCTCGCTCATCGAGGCCACCTCCACGGTGGAGAACCCGGAGGAGCGGGGCGTCATCCCCGCGAGCAGGCTGCTCAGGATCTTCTCGTTCAGCGACAGCGGTCCGAGCGTGTCCGGGTTGCCCCACTCCAGGGCGGCGATCGCTACCGCACCGACGGCGAACAGCAGGGCGCTGGTGACCACGGTCAGCTTCGCGTGCAGCGACCAGCGCCGCGGGCGCCGCCAGTTCTGCGTGATCGCCAGGATCGCCGGGAAGCCGAGCGCACCGATGAACCCACCGATGATGATCGGCAGACACATCCACCAGTCACCGGTGTACGGCGCCAGCGTCTCCTCGATGATGATCCCGGCGTTGTTGAAGATCGAGATCGACTGGAACAGGCTGTGCCACAGTGCCCGGCCGATCGGGTAGCCGATCATCAGGAACTTCGGAAGCAGCACCAGCATCAGCACCCCCTCGATGACCGCAGTGGTGACCAGCACCGCACGGATCAGCGACCCGACCTCGCCGAGCCTGGTGGTCTTGGTCTCCGCAGCAGCAAGCAGCCGCTGGGTCAGCCCGATCCGGCGGGACACCGCCAGGCCGAGGATGGACGCCAAGGTCATCACGCCCAGGCCACCGATCTGGATGCCGACCGCGATCACGGCATGCCCGAAGCTGGACCAGTAGGTGGCCGTCGGCACGGTGACCAGCCCGGTCACGCACACCGAGGTGGTGGCGGTGAACAAGGCATCGGCGAACGGGGCACGCTGCCCGCTCGCTGTGGCGATCGGCAGCGAGAGCAGGCCGGTGATCACCGCGATCACCAGGGCGAAGACACCGATCGTCAGCCGGGCGGGCGAGCGGTGTGCGATCGCATCGATGCCTTCACGGATGCGAACGAACGCAGAGGTGCCCTCCTCCGGCACATGCTCCACACGCTCGGTGTCCACGACTCTCCGCTTCTACGCATCGATGGTCGTTGCATACTGTGCCACGCGCTCCGGCGCCATGCCGTGGGCAACACCGATACGGTGACCTGCATGTCCGTGACCCTGCCCTGGAGCGAGAGCCTGCTCGGCTACGACTTCGGCGCCAGCCACCCGATGGCCCCGGTGCGGTTGAAGCTGACCTTCGAACTGTTGGCAGCGCTCGGGCTGCTGGAGGACTCGGACCTGCACCTGGTCCCGGCCGAGGTGGCCGACGATGCCACGCTCACCACCGTGCACGAGGCCGCCTATGTGCGAGCGGTGCGGGCAGCCAGCGCCGGCACACCGGACCGGGCCAGGGGTCTGGGCACCGACGACGATCCCATCTTTCCGCAGATGCACGAGGCCTCGGCCCGGATCGTCGGCGCCACTGTGGCCGGCGCGCGTGCTGTCTGGGGCGAGCGCCCGGCGCATGCGGTCAGCCTGGCCGGCGGTATGCACCACGCGATGGCCTCCCGGGCCGCCGGTTTCTGCGTATACAACGACGTCGCCGCGTCGATCGCCTGGCTGCTGGCCAACGGCTGCGAGCGGGTGCTCTACATCGACGTGGACGCCCACCACGGCGACGGCGTGGAACGGATCTTCTGGAACGAGCCCCGGGTGGTGACGCTCTCCGTGCACCAGAGCGGGCAGACGCTGTTCCCGGGCACCGGGTTCGCCCAGGATATCGGCGGAGCGGACGCGCGCGGCAGCGCGATCAACCTGTCTCTGCCGCCGGGCACGTCCGACCGTGGCTGGCTCCGCGGGATCGAGGCCGTCGCCGGGCCGGTGGCACGGGAGTTCGCTCCGCAGGTGCTGGTCAGCCAGCACGGGTGCGACACCCACGCCCGGGACCCACTGACCGCGTTGGAGGTCTCCGTCGACGCTCAACGGGCCGCCGCGGAACTGATCTCCGGCTGGGCCGCAGATCACGCCGGCGGCCGGTGGTTGGCGACCGGAGGGGGCGGCTACGACCTGGTCTGGACGGTGCCTCGCGTGTGGTCCCATCTGGTGGCGATCAGCCTCGGCCGCCACTTCCCGTCCGACACGGAGATCCCAGCCTCGTGGCAGCAGCTCGCTGGGAAGCTGACCGGAGCGGAAGTGCCGACCACGATGGGTGAGGTCGGGGATGTCTCGTTCCGCCCGTGGCTGGACGGTTACGACCCCGCAGACCCCGTCGATCGGGCGATCATGGCCACCCGGCGGGCGGCCTTTCCGCACCACGGTCTGGAGCCGATGACGGCCGACTGATCGTCGGGGGAGTTCCAATTCCGCACGAAAACCCTCTAGGATGATTGGTTGGGGACCGGCATCGGCTCCCGACATGTCATCCCACCGCGAGCCCGGAGAGGAACCAAGGCCATGGCAGACGCCGCCGCCGCGCCACGGTTCCTGACTGTCGCCGAGGTGGCGGAGATGGCTCGGGTGTCCCGGATGACCGTGTATCGGATGGTGCACTCCGGCGAGCTGCCGGCGATCCGGGTGGGGAAGTCCTACCGGGTGCCACAGGCGGCTGTGGAGAAGATGCTCTCCGACGGGCTCGACTTCGGCGAAGGGCAGTCCGCCGTCGGGCGTTGAGCGGTACTCGGGTGCCGGGCGGCCCGCCGCGCGGGCCGGCTAGCGCAGGGGTCGTTCACGCGAGGCGTGAGGGGCGGATCCGAGCCGGTAAGATATCCCCTTGTTCCACTGTGGTGCGAGCCGTTCGCGCCATCCGTAGATTCGTAGCGAGGTCCCGTGGGTTCAGTCATCAAGAAGCGCCGCAAGCGTATGGCCAAGAAGAAGCACCGCAAGATGCTTCGCAAGACCCGTCACCAGCGTCGTAACAAGAAGTAGCACCCGGCGGCGTCCCGCTGCCACAGCTACCCGCCCGGCCCGGCCGCGCCCTCCAGTTGCCCGGCTGTGCCGGCACGTGGCTGGCTGCCGCCGGCGCCCGGGTGGGCTCGGACCAGCCCCGGTGACGGCTGAGCGCCCAGGTGAGCACCGCCGTCGCGCGGTGAGTGGGCTCCTCGGCAGCACCTGAGCAGAGGGAGAACCTATGAGCGCACGTGTACAACTCCTCGGCCGGCCCGGCTGCCACCTCTGTGAGAACGCCCGGCGGGTGGTGCGCGCCGTCTGCGACCACCGAGGCGAGACCTGGGCCGAGGTGAACGTGGACGAGGACCCCGACCTCGCCCAGCGCTACGGCGAGCTGGTACCGGTGGTGCTGGTCGACGGCGAGCAGGTCGGCTACCACCAGATCGAGCCCGACCGCCTGCGCGCCGCACTGGACTGACTGCGCCGAGCACGACGAAACCGGCCCACCCGGATGATCTCCGAGTGGGCCGGTTTCATTGCGCTGCGCGGGTGTCTGAGTACCTTCTGGACATCTGAGGACCGAAACTTCGGTCCTCAGATGTGCATCCAGTACTCAGACGATCGTCTGGCGCCCGGGGGTCGCTCCCTGGGCTGACCGGCTGGCGCCTGAGGGCTGGTGGTCAGACGTTCGCGGTCTCGCGAGCAGCCTCGATCTCGATGACGATCTTCACCTTGTCGCCGACCAGCAGGCCGCCGCCCTCGAGGGCCACGTTCCAGGTCAGGCCGAACTCCTTGCGGGAGATCTCGGTGCTGATGCTGAGGCCGACCTGCTCCTCGCCCTCGGCGCCGATCGCGCCGTTGACCTCCACGTCCAGGGCGACCGGCTTGGTCACGCCGTTGATGGTCAGGTCACCGCCCAGGACGAACTCCTCGCCGCTGCCGGAGACCGAGGTGCTGACGAAGGTCCACTCCGGGGTCGCCTCGGCGTTCCAGAAGTCGGCGCTGCGCAGGTGGCCGTCGCGCTGCTCGTTGCCGGTGTGCACCGAGGCGGCCTGGATGGTGACCTGTGCGCTGGAGTCGGCGAAGTTCTCGGCGACGGTGAACGAACCGTTGAAGTCGGTGAACCGGCCGCGCACCTTGGCGATACCGGAGTGCCGGACGATGAAGCCGACCTCGCTGTGGGCGGCGTCGATGGCGAAAGTGCCGACGGGGATGGTGCTCATAGTGGTGTGCTCCTCGTGTGGTTGCGCATTGAATGGTTGAACGTTGTAGTAATTACTATGACGATCCTCTACGCTGATGTCAAGAGGTAGGGAAAGGAGATCGGGTGTGAGCCGGGACGCACTTTGGCTCGACAGCGAGCAGCAACAGCACTGGCGCACGTTCCTGATCGGCAGCTGGGCCCTGCTGAACGCCTTGGAACGGGACCTGGAAGAGACCGCCCGCCTCTCGATGAGCGAGTACGAGGTGTTGGTGCGGCTCAGCGAGGCCGAGGACCGCAGCCTGCGGATGTCTCAGCTCGCCGAGCAGGTGGTGGCGTCCCGGTCCAGGCTCACCCACACGGTGCGCCGGATGGAGCAGGCCGGCCTGGTGCTGCGCCGGTCCAGCGTCGGCGATCGGCGCGGCGTGGACTGCCTGCTCACCGATGACGGCTACGCGCGGCTGGTGGCCGCCGCACCGCACCATGTGGCGTCGGTTCGCGCGCGGCTGGTGGACGTGCTCGAGCCGGAGGACTTCACCCGGCTCGGGGGGATCTTCGAGACCATCGGTGCCGCCCTGGACGCCGACGAGCACGAACCCGAGCCCACTTCCTGACCCGCGCCCGCTGCGGCGCGACGGCTGAGCCGCGGGCCGGTGGCGCGGAGCACCCAGGAAGGTTTGCGAGACTGGGGTCATGGTGCGTACCACTGTTCATCTGCTCCGGCACGGCGAGGTCTTCAACCCCGAACGGGTGCTCTACGGGCGCCGGCCGGGTTTCGGGCTCTCCGAACGGGGGCGGACCATGGCCGGGCGGATCGCCAGTACCTTTGACGCACGCGAGGCAGACCTCGTCTACCTGGCCGCTTCACCGCTGCAGCGCGCCCAGGAGACCGCCACCCCGCTTGCCGAGACATTCGGCCTCGATATCGACACCGACGGCCGGCTGATCGAAGCGGTGAACTACTTCGAGGGCACCTCCGTGGGCAAGGACCCCAGCCTGCTGCTCGACCCGCGGTACTGGCCCAAGCTGGTGAACCCGGGCCGGCCCTCCTGGGGTGAGCCGTACCTGGAGCAGGCGGAGCGGATGTTCGCTGCGATCCGAGAGGCGAAGCGCCACGCCGCCGGGCACGAGGCCGTGCTGGTCTCCCACCAGCTGCCGATCTGGGTCGTGCGGCGCACCCTCGAGGGACGGTCGATGATCCACGACCCGCGCCGCCGCCGGTGCACGCTCGCCTCGCTGACCAGCCTCACCTTCGAGGACGGCACCCTGGTCGCCCTGGACTACTCCGAACCCTGCCGGGATCTCCTCCCAGACCCCTCGACGGCGGTGCTTCCGTGACCGACCCGCCTCCCCGGGTGGGTGGTCCGGTCCGGCTCAGGGCACGCGCGCGGGCCGGCGGATCCAGAGGCGTTCACCCGGGTAGTGGTGCGAGCACTCAAGCGCGCGCCGGTCGCACGGGCCGGCACGTTCGCCCGGGTGGTGGCGCACTGCGCACGGTCGCTGCGGCACTGTGCGCTCTCGCTCTGCTCACCGGCTGTGCCGCAGCTGAGGATGACCCGGCCGACGGTGTCGAGGCCGGGTACGTCTCCGGTGACGGCAGCATCGAGACCTGGCCGGCCGAGGAGCGCGGTGCACCGGTCGAGCTGGCCGGCACCACCTACGACGAGGAGCAGATCGACCTGGCCGACTGGCGCGGGGACGTGGTCGTGGTGAACTTCTGGTACGCCGCCTGCCCACCCTGCCGGGCGGAGGCGCCCGACCTGGCCGCCGTCGCCACTGACTACGCCGACCAGGACGTGCACCTGCTCGGGGTGAACCACACCGACGACGCCGGCACCGCCCTGGCCTTCGAACGCTCCTTCGAGGTGCCCTACCCGAGCCTGAACGACACCGACGCCGAGGGCGTCGCCGCGATGCAGGGCGTGGTGCCGCTGCGCGCCATGCCGTCCACTGTAGTGCTGGACCAGGAGGGCCGGGTGTCGGGCCGGATCATCGGTCAGGTGCAACCGGGCACACTGCGTGCGCTGATCGACGACACCCTGGCGGAGGAGGTGTGACCCCCGTGGCCGCCTGGGGCTCCTCCCTCGCCGAGGTGGTCTTCTCCGGATCACTGCTCGCAGCTGCCCCGGTGGCTCTGCTCGCCGGCTTCATCTCCTTCGCCTCACCGTGCGTGCTGCCGCTGGTACCGGGCTATCTCGGCTACCTCGGTGGCATGGTCGGGGCGGACCCGGCCGGTAAGGGCAGTGGGTCCCGGGCCCGCCTGGTGCTCGGTGTGCTCGGCTTCGTGGCCGGGTTCACCCTGGTGTTCACCCTCGCCACGATGGCGCTCACCTCGATCGGGATCACCCTGTTCCGCTGGCAGGACGTGATCACCCGGGTACTCGGCGTACTGGTGATCCTGCTCGGCCTGGCGTTCCTCGGCGCGATGCCGTTCCTGCAACGCGAACGCCGGCTGCACATCTCCCCACGCGCCGGGGTATGGGGTGCACCGCTGCTCGGGATCGTGTTCGGCCTCGGCTGGGCGCCCTGCATCGGCCCCACCCTGGCCGCGGTGCAGTCCCTGGCGGTGGGCGGTGGTGACCCGGTGCGGGCACTGGTACTGGTGCTGCTCTACTGCCTCGGCCTCGGCCTGCCGTTCATCCTGGTGGCGATGGGGCTGAAGTCCTCGACCCGGATGGTGGCCTTCCTGCGCCGGCACCGGCTGGTGATCATGCGCGCCGGCGGGGGAGTGCTCATCCTGCTCGGCCTGGCGCTGGTGACCGGGCTCTGGTCCCGGTGGGCCGGCTGGCTGCAGGGCCTGATCGACGGCTTCACCACGGTGGTGTGAGGGTGGTGCGCTGATGGGAAGCTACCGGCCCGAAGGGCTGAAGAGCGGCAGCGGCGAGACCCTGGTGGAGGAGAAGCCCACTGGCTCGGGACGGCCGCCTCGGGGAGCGGCACTCGGCGTCAAGGGCTGGCTGCGCTGGACCTGGCGGCAGCTGACCAGCATGCGGGTGGCGTTGATGCTGCTCCTGCTGCTGGCGGCAGTGGCCCTGCCCGGTGCATTCTTCCCGCAGCGCTCCTCGGACCCGAACGCGGTGGTGCAGTACTACCGCGACCACCCCGACACGGCCCCGGTGCTGGACAATCTGCACCTGTTCGACGTCTTCTCCTCGCCGTGGTTCTCCGCGGTCTACCTGCTGCTGTTCATCTCCCTGATCGGCTGCATCATCCCGCGCACCGTCTCCCACCTGAAGAGCCTGCGCGCCAACCCCACCCGGGTGCCGCGCCGGTTCGCCCGGTTCCCGGTCCGCACCGAGCTGCGCACCGAGCTGACACCGGACCAGGTGCAGGAGGCGCTCGCCGGCACGATGGGCCGGCGCTACCGCCGGGTATGGGGCACCGAGTCGGTGACCACCGCGGCCGGCCGGGAGCGCACGATCCACACCGTCTCCGCCGAACGTGGCACCGGGCGGGAGACCGGCAACCTGATCTTCCACCTGGCCCTGGTCGGTCTGCTGGTGGTGACCGCGTGGGGGCAGCTGGTGCACTACCGCGGGCAGATCGTGATCATCGAGGGCCGCACGTTCGTCAACTCCCCGGTGGACTACGACTCCTTCGACACCGGTGCCTGGTACGACGCTGAGGCGATGGAACCGTTCCGGGTCCGGCTGAACGACTTCAGCTCCGTATTCACCGAGGACGCACAGCCCCGGGACTTCATCGCGGACATCTCTCTGCTCAGCCCGGACGGGAACAGCAGGGATCATCTGCTCCGGTTGAACCATCCGCTGGAGACGAACTCCACCCGGGTCTACCTTTCCGGCAACGGCTACGCCCCGGACGTGACCGTGACCGACGCCTCCGGTGAGGTGGCCTTCTCCGGGCCGGTGATCTTCCTGCCTAGCGGCGACGCCGGGTACACCTCCAACGGCGCGATCATGGTGCCGGACACCGCTGACGGGCTGGAGCAGCTCGGCTTCAGCGGCAGCCTGCTGCCCACGGCGGCCGTCGCCTCGGACGGCACCCCGATCACCTCCAGCTATCCGGAGCTGATGGACCCGGTGCTGATGCTGAACCTGTACACCGGGAACCTTGGCCTGGACGACGGCGTCCCGCAGAACCTGTACACGCTGGACACCGCTGGGCTGACCGCCGTCCCCGATCCGGAGGACCCGGCCGAGGCGGCCCGGATCACGCTCCGGCCGGGGGAGAGCGTCGATCTGCCGGACGGCCTGGGCACGATCACCCTGAACGACATTCCGCGGTTCGCCGCACTCGATGTGCGCTACGACCCCTCGATCCTGTGGATGGGGCTGTTCGCCGGGATCGCGATCGCCGGGCTCACCGGTTCGTTGTTCCTGCCGCGGCGGCGGATCTGGGCCCGAATCATCCCCGGCCCGGGCGGGGCTACAGTGGTCACGGCGGCAGCATTGGCCCGCGGTGACGACCCCGGGTTGCGGCGTGAGCTCGATCGGGTGCTTGCCCCGCTCAGCGAGGATGAACCTGCCACGGAGCAGACGAAGGAGAGACCGTGAACACCGAACTCGGCGCCGTGAGCACCTTGCTGGTGTACGGCGCGATGGCCTGCTACGTGGTGGCTATGGTGGCGTTCGCCGTGGATGTGTCCGCCCTGGGCGTCGGCGCCAAACCGGACCGGCGCCGGCGTGCTGCTGGGATCGGCATGTCCGTGATCTGGCTCGCGGTGCTGGTGCACTTCGTGGCGATCGTGCTTCGCGGAGTGGCCGCTGGCCGGGTGCCGTGGGCGAACATGTACGAGTTCACCCTGATGTTCACGTTCTTCCTGGTGGCGCTGTTCGTCGGGATCCAGCGGCGCAAGGACATCCGCTACCTCGGGGTCGGTGTCGCGCTGCTGGCATTCTTGGCGCTGTTCCTCGCCACGGCAGTGCTGTTTGTGGAGGCCGACGGCGTGCAGCCCGCGCTGGACAGCTACTGGTTGGTGATCCACGTCTCGGTGGCCACCTTGGCCACGGGGCTGTTCGGCCTGAGTGCGCTCACCTCGGTGGTGCAGCTGGTCAAGGGACGCCGGGAGGCGCGTGCGGACGAGCCGACTCCGGCGATCGTTCCAGGCGGGGATGGTTCGGCTGATGGCGACGGCGGAGCTTCTGGTGGCGGCGGATCTGGCCGGGGCAACGGTGCTCCCGTGGGCGAGCGGGGTCCTGGCGGCGGTAGTCTCGCGGTGGCTCCGGCGCGGGCCCGCAGCGGTCCGACGGTGCTGGACCGAGTGCTCGATCCGCTCCCGGCGGCAGCGGACCTGGAGCGGTTCGCCTATCGGTTGAACGCGGTGGCGTTCGTGGCCTGGACGTTCACTGTGGTGGCTGGTGCGGTCTGGGCCGAGCATGCCTGGGGCCGGCCGTGGGGGTGGGATCCGAAGGAGACCTGGAGCTTTGTGATCTGGGTGATCTACGCGGCCTACCTGCACGCGCGGGTCACCACCGGCTGGGCGGCGCAGCGGTTCGCCTACTTCGCCCTGGCCGGCTTCGTCGCTCTGCTCGCCAACTTCTACGTGGTGAACATCTTCTTCGACGGCCGGCACTCCTACTCCGGGCTCTGACCCTCCGGCTCTGATCCGCGCGGCACCTCCCACCCCGCACCTCCCACCCCATCGGAGGTAACCTTGGGGATCGGAGGGAAGTGGCAACGTGCCTCCATCCCGCGAACCTACCTCCGCTGAGGTGGAGGGCCCCGGTCACGCTGACCGGCATTGGTCTGCCGACCAGTGTGCGGAACAGATCGCGAGCCGGTTCCGGCGGTCGACCTGGTAGTGGTGTTCGCCGGGGCGGCCGGCCGGCCGGACTCCGACGATCCGCTTCACCCTGACTAGCCACGACGCGGTGCCGGCAGCGCGAGCGCTGGGCGAGCCGTTGGACGTCCCGCTCCGGATTGGAGCCCGATGCCGTCAGCGGAGTGGGCGGAAGAAGGTGCGGACATCCTTCACCAGCAGATCCGGAGTCTCCAGGGCGGCGAAATGGCCGCCGGTGTCGAAGTCGGTCCAGTGCACGATGTTGTTGCCTCGTTCACCGAATCGGCGGAATGCCACGTCTTCAGCGAAGTTGGCCACGCCGATCGGCGTTGGCGAAGGCGCCTGTCCCCACTCGGGCGTGGAGTGCATGTTCTCGTAGTACAGCCGGGCCGCCGAGCCCGCAGTTCCGGTGAGCCAGTAGAACATGACCGCGGTCAGCATCGCGTCCCGGTCGACCGCATCCTCCGGACAGCCCGTCGTGGTGTGGGTCCAGGCCGCGAACTTGTCGACGATCCAGGCCAACTGCCCGACCGGCGAGTCCGTGAGGGCGTATGCGAGGGTTTGCGGTCGGGTGGCCTGGACCTGGAAGTAGGCGTTTCCCTCGCCCAGAAACTGCTCAAGCCGGCCGAGAGTTGCGAGTTCGCGATCCGTCATCTCCGCCGTCGTCTGCGCGTCGACCCCTCCCCACGGGATGAAGCCGACCGAAGCGGCGTTCAGGTGCACGCCGACGACGTGTTCAGCATCGACCCGGCCGAGCTCCGGGGAGATGAGGGCGCCGAAGTCGCCGCCTTGGGCGCCGTAGCGGTCATAACCCAGTCGCCCCATCAGTACTGCCCATGCCCGCGCCGTGCGGGCGCAGGTCCATCCGGGTGCGGTGGTCGGCCCGGAGAAGCCGAATCCTGGTAGTGCCGGAATCACCAGATCGAAGGCATCTGCCGGGTCCGCACCATTGGCTCTCGGGTCGGACAACGGGCCGACGATGTCCTGGAACTCGGCGACCGAGCTGGGCCATCCGTGGGTCACGATCAATGGCAGCGCTCCCGGCTCCGGTGAACGGACATGCAGGAAATGGATGTCCTGGCCGTCGATGGTGGTCTTGAACTGCGAGAGGGTGTTCAGTCGTGATTCTTGAGCCCGCCAGTCGTAGGACGTCGCCCAGTACTCGACTAGCTCCCGCAGATAGGCGAGGGGGACCCCGCGGTCCCACCCGGCGCCCGAGAGCTCGTCGGGCCAGCGGGTTCGCCCCAGCCGGCTGACGAGGTCGTCCAGTTGGGACTGTGGGACGTCGATCCGAAACGGGCGGATCGAGGTGTCTGCGGGGCTGTCGGCTGCCACGACGTCGGTGACAGAGTCGTCGGTCACGGAGGTGTCGGTGACGGGGTGGTGAGTGGTCATCTGCTGGTCCATCGGGTCGCTCCCGTGTGTCGTCATGACGGTGATGAAATCATGTGACAGTATGCTGTCATGTCACGAAGCCTAGGAGAACGACAGCACGCTGTCAAGAAGAATGAGCGTCCGCCCCGGACGTCAGAAGGGGACCTGTTCACCGGCCTGGTCGTCGCGATCGCACAACTGGGCGGGCGGGTGAGCGCTATCGGCGAAGAGCTCGCGGGGGTCTCGGGGCTCTCACTCGCCCGCTGGGTGGTGCTCGACATGGCGATGGACGCACCGGCCACCGTCGCCCAGATCGCCAGAGGTCGCGGCATGGCCCGGCAGAGCGTCCAACGCGTCGCGGATCTGCTAGTCGCCGAGGGGCTCGCCGAGTACCAGGCCAACCCCGAGCACAAGCGCGCCAAGCTGATCTGCCCGACCGACGAGGGGCGGCTAGCGATCGCGGAGATCGCAGTCGCCCAGAAGCAGTGGGCAGATCGGGTGGGCACCGAGCTAGGGGCGGCCGACCTTCGCCAAACCCAGGAGTTGATCGAGAAGGTTCAGGAGGCAGTGACCGACTCGCCGACGGAGTGATGCGAGGCGGCGACCGTCGGCTCAACGCGCAATCACTGGGCTGCGTCGACCTGCAATCCTACGACTCCGACCCTCGCGCCTACGGCAGTGCTGAGGGAGACCGACTACTCCGGGCTGCGCCGGCCGCGGTCCTCGCGGGTCGGCTGCTCGCCATCCTCACTGTTCGGCTTGCCCCTCTGCTCGCGATCCTCGTCGGGGTCGTCACGCTCGGAACTGCTCTGGTCTCGCTCTGAACCGGACTCCTCCGGTGTCTCTGGGACGTCCGGTGCGGGCGCCTGGGGGCTCTCCCGAGGAGTCTGCCGCGCCAGTCCAGCCAGAAAGTCCGGATCGTCGTCCGGGGCCACCGGGCGGCTCGGCCGCGCGTATCCACGTGGCCGCGGGTCCGGTGCCGTCCGGCTGACCAGCAGCCAGACGAGGCCACCCACTCCGGGGAGCACGACGATCACGGTTACCCACAGCCACGCGGGTAGCCCCCTGCGCTGCCGGTCCTCGGCGCGTGCGCAATCGATCACGGAGTAGACCGTGATCGCGATCACTGCCAGGACGACGAGAAACCTCATGACCTGAGCCTACGCTGTGTGGCATGCCCGTACTCGTCTACAGCCTGCTTCGCATCCTGTTGATCGTCGCGGCGGGCGGTGGTCTCTACCTGGCCGGGATGCGCGGAGTGCTTCTGGTGGTTGCCGCGGTGCTGGTCGGCGCCGGGCTTTCCTACGTGCTGCTGGACAAGTTTCGCCGTGCCTCGGCCGAGTGGCTGGCCTCCCGTGGGCGCGGGAAGACCGGGTGGGAGGATCGGATCGCTTCGGATGCCGACGATGAGGATGCCCTGCTCGGTGAGGAAGAGGACCGGCTCGCCCCGGATGCCGACGACGAGGACGCCCCGCTCGGCGAGGAAGCGGCCGAGCCAGACGAACCGCGCGGCTCGGGCACCCGCGACTCAGCCGGCTCAGACGAGCAGCGTGACGAGCACCCCAAGGCCGACGGCTAGTTCCAGGAACCCGGTGTCCCGTAGCACCAGGATCAGATCTCGTCCGGTCGCGCCACCGAGCACCCGGCCGGACAGCACCACCACCGGGATCACGGCGATCATCAGCAGCAGCGCCAACGGTGCCCAGAACGCGATCAGTACCGGGCCGAGTACACCGAGTGCGAGGAAGGCCGCATAGCCCCGCCGGGCCCAGGTCTCGCCGACCCGGACCGCCAGGGTGAACTTGCCCGCCTCACGGTCGGTAGGGATGTCGCGGATGTTGTTCACCATCAGCAGTGCGCAGGCGAGGAACCCGATCCCGCATGCCGCCAGCACCGCCGGCGCGGTGATTCGGCCGGCCTGGGTGTAGGTGGTGCCCAGGGTGGCAACCAGGCCGAAGAAGACGAACACACTCACCTCGCCCAGGCCCGCGTAGCCGTACGGTCGCCGTCCACCGGTGTAGAACCAGGCGGCGGCCACGCAGACCGCGCCCACAGCGAGCAGCCACCACTGCCCGGAGACCGCGCACAGGGCCACCCCGAACACGGCGGCCACCGCGAACGAGAGCATCGCTGCGCGCTTCACCGCCGCCGGTGCCACGGCGCCGGAGGCGGTGAGCCGGGTCGGGCCCACGCGCACATCATCGGTGCCGCGCACCCCGTCGGAGTAGTCGTTGGCAAAGTTCACCGCGACCTGCAGCGCCAGCGCCACACCGGCCGCCAACAGCGCTCTGCCGGCTGAGGCCGACTGCTCCAGCGCGGCCGCTCCGGTGCCGGCCAGCACCGGGGCCACGGCGGCCGGCAGCGTACGAGGACGTGCGCCATCGAGCCAGGCACGCAGGGAGGGCATCACACTTCCGTTCGTCGGGGCGAGCAGCACAATACCCCGGGGAGGAGGGGGCTCAGTGTCGCTGTCCACGCCCCCGGGCGAGCTGGCTGGCAGCGAGCTCGGCGACCGCCCGGCGGTCGGTCTTTCCTGGGCCGCGAAGCGGAAGCTCTGCCACCGTGACCGCGGCTCGGGGTGCGCTCGGACCGCCCCCAGTGCGGGCGCGCAACAGTTCCAGCGACACTTCACGTCCGGCCGCGGGCACCACCACGGCGGTGAGCAGCTCGCCCCACTCCGGGTCGGGAACACCCACCACACACACCTCCGCGACTGCGGCGAGGTCCGCCAGCTCCTGCTCCACTGCCGCCGGGTGCACGTTCACCCCACCGGTGACGATCACGTCGTCGATCCGGCCGGCCAGCGTGAGCACACCGTCGCTGAGGATGCCGGCGTCACCCGTGCGGAGCCATCGCGTGTCATCGATCTCGGTGAACGGCTGTGGCCCTCCGTCCAGGTATCCCTCGGCGAGGATCGGACCGGCGAGCAGCACCCGGCCGGACCCGCCCAGGCGCACCTGCGCACCTGGGAGAGGGACGCCGTCGTACACACAGCCCCCGCAGGTCTCGGTCATCCCATAGGTGGTGACCACCCGAACACCGGACTCCCGCGCACGGGTGAGGACCGCCGTCGCCGTGGCGGCGCCACCGACCAGCACCGCGGCACAGCTACGCAAGGCGGCGAGGGCGGTCTCGCTGCGCACCACCCGGACCAGCTGGGTGGGCACGAGGGAGACGTACCGCGGCACGTCGGTGCGCATCTCAGCGATGGTCTCGGCGAGTGCCTCCGGGCGAAACGCCCCCGGCGCGGTACGCACCGGGGTGGTACCGGCCAGCACCGAGCGGGCGAGCACCTGGATGCCGGCCACGTGCTGCGGCGGGAGGGTGAGCAGCCATTGGCCCGGGCCGGCCAAGCGTTCCTCGGTGCCGCGGGCGCTGGCGCGCAGCGCGGCAGCGGACAGTCCCACCGGCCGGCCCTGCCCGGTGCTCGAGCCGGACGTGGCCAGGACCAGCGCCACCTCCGGGTGCTCGGCAAGCCGTGCGGGGTCCACCTGCGCCAGGAGCACCGGCGGGCCACCACCGAGAGCCCGTTCCAGTCCCTGCAGCAGCGTCTCGAACTCTGGTTCGACCCGTGTCTGCGGCATAGCAGCAAGCGTAGGCGGCGTAGTGTTGGCCGGTGACCATCTCGCAGCGGCCGGCCTCACGCCGTCAGGTCCTCGCCGCGGCGGCACTCCTCGGACCGGTGGGACTGTTGGCCGGGTGCAATGACGGCGTTCCGAAGACGCGGACCACGCCCAGCCCCACGCCGAGTCCGACGCCCAGCCCCACCCCGGAGCCGACCTGGCCGCTGACCGGGGCGACCGGCGACATCGTGGACCGGCCGGCGATGACGGTGAAGATCGAGAACTCAGCTGCCGCCCGCCCGCAGACCGGGCTGCAGGAGGCCGACGTGGTCTGGGAGGAGATGGTCGAAGGGGGCATCACCCGGTTCGGGGCGGTGTACCACTCCCAGCTTCCGGAGACGTTCGGCCCGGTGCGCTCGGTGCGGCCGATGGATCCGGCGATCGCCGCCCCCTATGGCGGACTGATGGTCTTCTCCGGCGGGCAGGCGCCGTTCGTGAACGCGCTCCGAGACGCGGGGCTGCAGCTGTTCTCGCACGATCTCGGCTCGCCCGGTTTCTCCCGCACTGCCGAGCGGTACGCCCCGCACAACCTGCTCGGCGCCCCGCAGGTATTCCTGGAGAACGCGGACGGTGACCACAAGGACTCGCCGCCGGAGCAGTTCGCCTTCGCCGAGGCCGCCGGCGAAGCCACTGCCGTCACCGAAGGGGACCGGGCCCGGAGCATTCGCTGCTCCTTCCCATCGGCGACGCCGAGCTGGAGCTGGGACGCCGAGGCGAAGGTCTGGCTGCGCTCCGAGGGCGGCGCGGACGCGGTGACGACCGATGCCGGGCGGATCACCGCCGTCAACGTGGTGGTGCTTCGGGTCGAGATCGTGACCACCTCCTTCGTGGATCCTTCGGGTGCGAGCGTGCCGGAGACCGAACTGTCCGGCAGCGGGGACGCGATCGTGGCTGCAGGAGGGCGCAGCCTCGCCTGCCAGTGGAGCAAAGACGCGGACGCCGACCCGCTCGAGATGACGTTCGACGGCGAGCCGGTTGCGCTCGCCCCCGGAAATACCTGGGTGGAGCTGGTGCCCACCAGCGGCGGCGTCACCATCGAGTGAGTCCCGTTCGAAAGCTGACCAGACCTGTTGATCGACCGCAGAGTGACCCTGGAGAGAAGGAAGTGCCGATGCCCGTCGAGATTGCCGTTCAACTGCAGCCCCAACACGCCGCCGACTACTCCCGGATGAGGGGCGCGGTGCTGCGCGCCGAGGACCTCGGCGTGGACGTGATCTTCAACTGGGACCACTTCTTTCCGCTGCAAGGCGACCACGATGGATACCACTTCGAGGCCTGGACGATGCTCGGGGCCTGGGCCGAGCAGACCGAGCGGGTCCGGATCGGCACGCTGGTGACCGGTGGCGGCTACCGCAACCCGGATCTGCTCGCGGATATGGCCCGCACCGTGGACCACATCAGCAGCGGTCGGCTGATCCTCGGCATTGGTGCCGGCTGGAACGAGAAGGACTACGACGAGTACCGCTACGAGTTCGGTACCCCGGGGTCCCGGATCGCGCTGCTGGGGGACTATCTGCCGCGGATCACCGACCGGCTCGCCCGGCTGAACCCGCGGCCCCTGGGCCCGCTGCCGCTACTGATCGGTGGCGGCGGGGAGCGCAAGACCCTGCGCCTGGTGGCCCAGTACGCGAACATCTGGCACGCCTTCGGCGACCTGGCCACGTTCAGCCATAAGAGCCGAATTCTCGACGCGCACTGCGTGGACGTGGCCCGGGACCCGGCGGAGATCGCGCGCTCGGCGGCGTGGCCCGGTGTGGAGCAGGCTGGGGAGTTCGTTGCGGCCGGAGCCGGTCTGTTCACCATCGGTTCGACCGGCCCGGAGTACGACCTGGACGAGGTGCGCACAGCGCTCGCCTGGCGGGATGCGCACAACGCGGGATAACGCAGCGTGGGCCTGGGAGCAGCCAACCTCCGGTGGGTGGTGACTGCGCCGGAATCTCCGATGCTGTGCGGCGCGGTCGTGTGCGAGGGTGTGCCCATGCAGTTGACAACGTCCACCCTGGCCGAGCGCCCTGATCTGCTCGAGGCCCTGCTGGCGATGGCCAATCCGTGGCCAGAGTTCATCCGGCGGGACCCGTTCGGTGATCTGTACTACGCGCCGGCTGTGCTGCAGCAGTTCGGTGAGCATGTGCTCATCGGTCAGGACGAGAGCGGCGAGGTGGTGGCCAAGGCGCACGCTATTCCCGTGCTGCTGGCTGAGGGTGAGCTGCCCGACGACGGATGGGACGGGGCGATCGGCCGTGGGCTGCATGCCCGGCTCACCGGTGGCACACCGAACGCACTCGCCGCTCTGGAGATCCTCGTGCTCGCCGGGAAGCAGGGCCAAGGCCTGTCCGCCCAGATGCTCACCGCGGTGCGGGAGAACGCTGCCCGGCACGGCTACGCCGATCTGGTGGTTCCGGTGCGCCCGACCGGGAAGGACGATCTCCGCGAGCCGATGTCTCGGTACGCCTGGCGGACCCGCGAGGACGGGTTGCCGGCCGATCCCTGGCTGCGGGTGCACGTGCGTGCCGGCGGTCGGATCGAGAAGGTCGCACCGCGATCGATGGTGGTGGCCGGCACTCTCGCCGAATGGCGGCGCTGGACCGGGCTGCCGTTCGATGCCAGTGGCGAGGTCGAGGTGCCCGGCGCGCTGAGGCCGGTGCACTGCGACACCTGGCACGGCACGGCCACCTACACCGAGCCGAACGTCTGGGTCCGGCACCGCACCGGGGCATGAGCTGGCCGCCGACCGGCGTGCCGCCAGTTGCGGCACTGACTCCGCCGCCGCCATCGGTACTGGCGGCCTTCGGTGTCCAGGGGACGCCGGTTCCGCTTTCCGGTGGGCAGGGCAGCTCGTGGCGGGCCGGTGGGCTGGTGTTCAAGCCGGCCGGAGCCGAGGAGGAACCGACACTGCGCTGGCTGTACGAGGTCGCCCGGCCGGCGGTGACCGATACCGGAGTCCGGCTCGCGTTCCCGGTGCCCTCCGATGCTGGGGCTGTGCTGGTGCACGGGTGGGCGGCCACGGCGTGGCTGGCCGGGGATCAGCCGGTGGCCCGGTGGGCGGAGCGGGCTGAAGCCGCGCGCGTCTGCGCCCGTACCTTGGCGCCGATCGACCCCCGCCAGCTGCCGCGCCGCAACGACCCGTGGGCGCGCGCGGACCGGGCAGCCTGGGGTGAGGGCGGCGCCGCGCCGCTCGCCGACCATCCGCTCGTCCGGGCGGCGGACGCTGCACCCGGCGACACCGGTCAGGCGCCCGAGGGTCAGGTGGTGCACGGGGACCTGGCCGGTAACACCCTTCTGCATCCGGCCCTGCCGCCCGCAGTGATCGACCTGTCCCTGTTCGTTCGTCCGATCGAGTGGTCGGTGGCTGTGCTGGCAGTGGACCTGGTCGCGTTCGAGGGAGCGCCGGTGAGTGTGCTCGATTCGATCAGCCCAGATCCGGGCTTTGCGCACCTGCTCGCCCGCGCGCTGCTGTTCCGGATGACCACGGACATCTTCCTCGGCGGATCGCCGCATCCCGCGTACGAGCCGGTGGCCGCTGCCGTACTGGCGTCGATCGCCGGGCAATGCTGAGGCATCCGCGCCGCGTCCTCACCCGGTCCGCGCCGCGCCCTCACCCGGTCCGCCGGCCCACACCCTCGAGACCGGGGGAGGGCGGCCAGCTCGCTCTGTAATCGATTGCTGCTAGCCTGGCGGAATCGTGCTCACCCACCCGGCCCGGGTGCGGGTCGAGCGCGACCGCCGCGCCGCCGTCGAGAGGACCCCAGCTGATGACCACCTATGCGATGCCGACCATCTCCACGCCGGCCCCGGCGGAGCCCGGCACGGTCTACCTGGTCTCCAGCGGCGACCTGCGCGAGTCGGCGAACGTGGCCAGCTGGCCGGTGCAGGAAGCGCTGGAGCAGATGATTACCGCCGCCATCGAGGCACAGGGCCACCGGGTGGTGCGCGCCCACGGCGTGGACCCAGAGACCGGGCACGGATTCATCAACAGCCAGCGCAAGGGCCTCGAAGTGTTCGCCGGCATCCCGCGGGAGGTACCGCTGGTCGTGGCGATCGGCAACTGGCAGTACTCCAGCCACGTCCTGCCCGGCCTGCGCAGCCATCAGGGCCCGATCCTCACCGTCGCCAACTTCGTGGCCCAGTGGCCAGGCCTGGTCGGTCTCCTCGGGCTGAACGGCGGACTGACCAAGATGGGCAAGCCATACTCCACCCTCTGGACCGTGGACGGCACCGACGACTGGTTCACCGACCAGCTCGCCGGCTGGCTCACGACCGGCCGGGTGAACCACGACGACTCCCACGTGCGCCCGCTCCCGGCGCTGCCGGAGACGGACGAGACGGCGCTCGGCCGAGCTCTGGCCGCCGAACTGCTGCACGCGAAGGCGATTATCGGCGTCTTCGACGAGGGCTGCATGGGGATGTACAACGCGATCATCGACGATGAGCTGCTGAACCCGATCGGTGTGTACAAGGAGCGGCTCTCCCAGAGCGAGCTGTGGGCGCAGATGCAGCAGGTCTCCGACGAGGAGGCGGATGCGGTCGGGGACTGGCTGCGCGAGGCCGGGATGACCTTCCGGCTCGGCACCGACGAGGCCACGGAGCTCACCGAGAACCAGCTGCGCTGGCAGTACAAGATGTACGTGGCCGTGCTGCGGATGAGCGACGACTTCGGCCTGGACGCGGTGGGTATCCAGTACCAGCAGGGCCTGAAGAACCTGTCTCCGGCCTCCGATCTCGTGGAGGGTCTGCTGAACAACGACTCCCGCCCGCCGGTGACCAGCCGGGACGGTTCCCGCGTGCTCTGGGAAGGGCGCGCACTACCGCACTTCAACGAGGTGGACGAGGGGGTGGCCGTCGATGCGCTGGTCACCCACCGGGTGTGGCGGGCGATGGGTCTGGACCCCGCCACCACCCTGCACGATGTGCGCTGGGGCGAGGAGTTCGGCGGCGACTACGTGTGGACCATGGAGATCTCCGGGTCGGTGCCCGCCTCGCACCTGGAAGGCGGCTACGCCGGCGCCGAGGGGTGGCGCCAGGGGCCGGTGTTCTTCCCCGCCGGCGGGGCCACGCTGAACGGTGTGTCCCGGCCCGGGGAGATCGTCTGGTCCCGCGTGTACATCGCCGACGGCGGACTGCACGTGGATCTCGGACGGGGCAGCGCCGTAGCGCTCCCCGAGTCCGAGAGCACCCGGCGCAAGGAGATGACCAACCCGGAGTGGCCGGTGATGCACGCGGTGCTGCACGGGGTGAGCCGGGACCAGTTCATGGGCCGGCACAAGGCCAACCACATCCAGGTGGTCTACACCCCGGATGCGGGCACGGCAGACCAAGCGCTGGTGGCCAAGGCGGCGATGTTCGACCGGCTCGGCCTCACCGTGCACCTGTGCGGGCAGGTGCAGCTGCCCGGCTGAGCGCCTGAAACCCGCTGTGCGCGCGGTTTGATCTGCGCCGGTGGCTCTGCGCCGGTGGCTTTGCGCAGAGAGCCGGTAGCTACCGACCCGCGCGCGATCGCCGCTCAGTCAGTGCGCAGGAGTGCACTCACGATGTCATCGCGCCGGGCTGGCAGCGCCGATTGACGCATCGATCAGTACTTCGGCCGCATCCTGGGCCTGGCGGGCAGCTGCAGGGTCCCCGGAGATGGCCGCAGTGCTCTGCGCCCCCTCGGCGAGGATGGAGAGCTGGGCAGCCAGCGGCGCCGGCGCGCCGATCCCGGCGACGAGGTCGGCCATGTACTGCTGGAACGACGCTTTGTGTGCGCGCACGATAGTGGCGATCTCGGGATCGACCCCGCCGAGCTCGCCGAACGCGTTGATGAAGGCGCAGCCGCGGAAGTTGTCGGTGCGGAACCAGTCCTCGAGGTGGGAGTACACGGCGAGGAGCCGCTCGCGCGCGCTCGGCCCAGCCGCGCTCAGCCGTGCGGTCAGAGCGGTGGTCCATTCCTCGTGCCTGCGGGCGAGCACCGCCTTCACGATGTCGCTCTTGGACGGGAACAGGAGGTAGAGCCGTCGTAGCGACACGCCGGCTGCTGCGCGCAATTCAGCCATCCCGACTGTCGCGTATCCCTTGCGGTAGTAGAGCTCCGCTGCTGCAGCGAGGATTCTCTCCCGTGCCTCAGTGTCATCCATGACGACAGTCTACTTGACATGAGAATGATCGTTCTCTAAGTTGTGTGCCACTGGCGAGAATGACCGTTCTCGCCGGGCTGAAGGCTGGCTTGAGGCACATTCGGAGGGAACGGCACCATGGGATACATCACCGTAGGAACCGAGAACAGCACCGACATCGACCTCTACTACGAGGACCAGGGGTCGGGACAGCCGGTGGTCCTGATCCATGGCTACCCACTCGACGGACATAGCTGGGAGCTGCAGACCCGCGAGCTCCTCGCGAGCGGCTATCGCGTGATCACCTACGACCGCCGTGGGTTCGGCCAGTCCGCCAAGGTCGGCAGCGGCTATGACTACGACACCTTCGCCGCCGACCTGAACGCCGTCCTCGAGACGCTCGACCTGACGGACGTCATCCTGATCGGCTTCTCGATGGGTACCGGCGAGCTCGCTCGCTACGTCGGCCGCTACGGACATCAGCGGATCGCCAAGCTGGCCTTCCTGGCCTCGCTGGAGCCCTTCCTGGTGGCCCGGGAGGATAACCCCGAGGGTGTGCCACAGCAGGTCTTCGACGGCATCATCGCGGCGGCGAAGAAGGACCGCTACTCCTGGTACACCGACTTCTTCGCCGACTTCTACAACCTGGATGAGAACCTCGGCACCCGAATCAGCCAGCAGGCCGTCGATGCCAGCTGGAACGTGGCCGTCTCCAGTGCGCCCGTCGCCGCCTACGCGGTGGTTCCCACCTGGACCGAGGACTTCCGAGGCGATGTCGAGGCGGTCCGGGGGAGCGGGAAGCCCGTGTTGATCCTGCACGGCACCGGCGACCGGACGCTGCCGATCGACGCCACTGCTCGCCGCTTCCGTGCGGCGGTGCCGGCAGCGGAGTATGTCGAGATCGAGGGTGCTCCGCACGGGTTGCTCTGGACTCACGCCGACGAGGTGAACACCGCGCTGGCATCCTTCCTGGCGCAGTGACAGCGCCATGACCACGATCGGCATCATCGGAGCCGGCGAGGTGGGCAGACAGCTGGCCCGGGCGGCGATCAGGAGCGGCTACCAGGTCGTGATCGCCAACTCGCGTGGACCCGAGACGTTGCGCGATCTCGTCGCTGAGCTCGGCCCGGCCGCGCGCGCCGCCACTGCGGTGGATGCGGCCGTGGCCGGCGGCTTCGTGATTCTCGCGATACCGCTCACCCTGACCAACACTCTGCCGACGGCGCAGCTGGCCGGCAAGATCGTGCTGGACACGAACAACTACATGCCGTGGCGCGACGGCACCTTCGCCATGGTCGACTCTGGGGAGAAGACCGTCCACGAGCTTCGCCAGGAACAGGTGCCCGCCGCAAAGGTCGCGAAGGCGTTCACCCACATCCAGGCGCCGCGGCTGTTCCAGCTGGCCAGTCCGCCAGGAACTCCTGGCCGGCATGCGCTGTCGGTTTCCAGTGATGATCCCGAAGCGGTGGCGCTGGTGACGAGGCTGTACGACCAGTTCGGCTTCGATACCGTCGACAACAGTCCCCTACGTGAGTCGTGGCGCAGCGCACCTGGCCAGCCTGCCTGGTACGCGCACCTGGGCCAGACGCGCGAGGAGCTGGCCGCCAACCTGGCCCGTGCGACGCGTTCTGCCTGAGCGGCTGGCGACTCCGCCTCGGCTCGGGCTGATCTTTCAGGCCAGCTGCAGCAGCGCGGCCTGGTTCAGGGGGCCGATGCCGTTTCCGCCGTTGTCGATCAGCCGGGCGTGCACCCGGTCCGCGGCGTAGCGGGCTGCGGCATCCACCACGGCGTCCCCACCACCGGCGGCGATCCGGATCGGCGGGCGTTGTTGCAGGTGCACGGCCAGATCCTGTTCCAGCACCGGGACGAGCTCCTCCGCCAGCGGCACCAGCGGGCCACCGAGCACTATCACCTCCGGGTCGATCACGGCGGCGAACAGCGAGATGAACGGCGAGATCGCCTCGAGCCAGTGCCGCAGGGCCGCCAGCGCGCCGGAGTCGCCGGTCTGAGCGGCTGCCAGCAGACCCGGGAGCGGGTCCTCCGGTGCGGTATCCGGATCGGCACCCGGCGCCGGCGTCGGTAGCCAGCGGCCGTGACCGCTCCACGCGGTGTCCGAGGGGCTCAGTCCCACCCGGGACAGGTCGCCGGCGGTACCGTGTGCGCCGGTGTGCGGGCGGCCGTGCAGGATAAGGCTGACGGACGGGCGGCGGCCGAGCCACACCAGCAGGGCGTGCTGATAGCCGGCAGCCGCGCCCCAGAGGTGCTCGGCCCGGCCGAACAGCTGGATGTCGTTGCGCGCCTCGACCGGGACGTCGAGCCGCTGGCGGAGCTCGTGGACGAGGTCGGTACCCGCCCAGTCGGCGATCGCCACCGACTGGCCGACCACACCCTCGTCGGTGACGGTTCCGGTGGTGGCGGCCAAGGCGGACCAGAGGTCCGCCGGGGTGTGACCGGTCCTGGCCAGCAGCGTGTGCAACAGGTCCACGGCGCAGTCCAGCCGGTCCGCGCGTGGCAGGTCGGGGTCGACGCTGGCGCGCTCGCGGTCCAGCACGGTGCCGGTCAGATCGGCGAGCGAGGCCGCCACCTCGTGGGCGCCCAGGTCCAGGCCGCCGACCACGCCGGCGGCCACCACGCGGCCGAACACCTGGGCCGGGCGCCCACGCCCGCCCGAGGAGGCCTCAGCCGTGACCCAGCCCTTCTCCTGGAGCTGGCGCAACACATCGGTCACGGTCACCCGAGTGAGTGCGGTCGTGCGCATCAGCTCGGTCACCCGATAGTGCCCACCGGGGGCCATCGCCTCCAGCACCACCCGCTCGTTGATCCGGCGCAGGTCGGCCGGGCTCACACCACGAATCGCGCCTGAGCTCTCCACCGCCATCACCGGACCCTTCACAACATCGCCGTTGTGGTCTATATTAGCGAGAACCTTTAGTAAAGATTCTATCGTAAATAGGTCGGCACGCCTCGATGACGTGGCCGCGCGAACCAACGATCGTCCGCGAAGGACAAGACGAGAACGAGGAGTATCGAAGATGACTCGGAGCCGAATCATCGCCGGTGCCGTGGCGATAGGAGCGCTCACGCTCGCCGGTTGCAGCGGTGGCGAAGGAGAAGGCGCTGACACGGTGACCTACTGGTCCCAGTGGGAGGCCGGCGAACCGCAGGCGGAGATCCTGCAGTCGGCCATCGACGACTTCACCGAGGAGACCGGGATCGAGGTCGAGGTGGAGTGGCAGGGCCGCCAGATCATGCAGAAGGTTCAGCCGCTGCTGCGCTCCGGAGACGTGCCCGATGTGGTGGACGCCTCCAGCAATGACATCCGCGCCACGCTGGTACGCGCGGACCAGGCACGCGAGCTTTCCGGCCTGTTCGCGGCCGACGTTCCCGGTGAGGACGCTACCGTCGCCGACGTGCTCGGCGACTATGACGAGCTGATCACCGACGAGTCGATGGACGGGCCGTTCATGCTGCCCACGATCCTGATGGCGCAAAGCGTGTTCTACGACGGCAACGCCCACGACCTGGCCCAGCCTGCCGACTGGTCGGAGTTCATGAGCACGCTCGAGGACCTCAAGGCCGAGCGTGGCTCCGGGCCGATCGCCCTCGACGGCGACATCGGCTCCTACGGCGCCGTGTGGACCTCGGCAGCACTGATCCAGGAGCTCGGCGCCGGCGGGTTCAACGCGATCGCCGCCGACGAGTCCGGCCAGGCGTGGGACGACGACGGCGTCCGCGCCGCACTCGGGCGGATCGCGGAGCTCGGCGAAGGGCAGTACTGGGCCGAGGGCAGCTTCGGCTCGCGGTTCCCCCAGGTGCAGGAGCAGTGGGCAGCCGGTGAGGCGGACCTGCTGTTCATGGGCTCGTGGGCGCCGCAGGAGACCAGTACGTCCACCACGGAGGACTTCCAGTACCGCCAGCTCGGCTTCCCGTCGGCCGGCAACGGGGAGTTCATCCAGAGCGACGTCTCCGGGTTCGCGGTTCTTGCCGGGTCGGACAACCCAGAGCAGGCCGAGCAGCTGCTCGCCCACTTCGTCCAGACCGACGTGCTGCAGGCGCTGGCCGACGACGCCGCACAGCTGGTCACCCGGCCGGATGTCGACCCGCCGGAGACCCTCGCCGACACCGCTGAGCTGATCGAGGCCCGCACCGCTGTCCGCTTCTACGACGGCGTGGACGGGGACTACCCCGGCTACCCCGCCGAGGTGTTCGAGCCGGTGAACCTGCAGCTGCTGCGCGGGGAGATCGACGTCGACCAGGCCATCGAGGCGCTCACCACCGCCCAGCAGAGCTACTGGGCCAAGCAGGGCTGAGCATGACGGCACCGACGATCGGGGCGCTGACCCGGGCCGGCCCAGCAGGCTCGGCCCGGCGCCGGGGTGGTGGCGGCGGGGCAACCTCGCCGCTGCAGCGGCGGCGGGCGATGATGTTCTGGCCGTTCCTGCTGCCGGCGCTGGTGCTCTACACCGTGTTCATGGTCGGCCCGACCGTCGCCTCGTTCTGGATCTCCCTGCACTCCTGGGACGGCATCAACGAGATGAGTTGGCGCGGTCTGACGAACTTCCAACTGCTGCTGGCCGACCCGGTGTTCCGCACCGCCCTGGTGAACACTCTGGTGATCCTGTTCGGCGTCGGTGCGGCGGTCTTCGCGCTCAGCTTCGCGCTGACGATGATGCTCCGGGACATGGCCGGGCGCCGGTTCGCCCGCGCGGTCATCTTCTTCCCGTCGATCGTCTCCCCGCTGGTGCTGGCCATCTTCTGGGGCTTCCTGTTCCAGCACGGCGGTCTGCTGGACAGCTTCCTGGCCGACCTCGGCGTTGCCGACCGGCCCAACTTCCTCGGCGACCACCTGTGGCTGGTGATCTGCGTGGGCATGGTGTGGATGTCCACCGGGCTGTACGTGACCATCATCATGGCCGGCGTCGACCAGATCCCGCCGTACCTGTACGAGGAGTGCGAGCTGGCCGGAGCCAGCGCCTGGCAGCGGTTCCGGTACGTGACGTTCCCGCTCACCTGGGACGTCATCGCCACCACCACCGTGCTCTGGACGGTGAGCTCGCTGAAGATCTTCGACTTCATCCTCGCCTTCGGCGGGACCACCAACGACCTGCCGCCGTCGGGCACCTGGAACACCGCCCTGTTCATCTACGGGTCCACGTTCGGCGGCCGGGTCCCGCTCTACCGGTTCGGCTACGCCTCGGCCGCTGCCGTGGTCACCCTGGTGACCGTGATCATCCTGGTCATCCTGCTGCGCCGGCTGAGCCGACGCGAGGCGGTGCAGCTGTGAGCCTGGCAGCGATGCGCCGGTCCTCGCGCCGCAGCAGCGGATGGCGCAAGCTCGCCTCGGCTGCCGTGTGGCTGGTGATCGCCTTCAACCTCGCCGTGTTCATCTGGCTGTTCGTCAACTCGCTGCGCAGCCACGCGGAGATCTTCGACGACCCGTGGGGCCTGCCCCGGGTGCTGCACACGGAGAACTGGCTGAATGCCTGGATCACCTCCGGGTTCGGTGCCGCCATCGGCAACTCCGTGCTCGTCTGCGTCACCGCGGCAGTGGGCATCGTGGTCATCTCCGCCCCGGCCGGCTACATCCTGGCCAAGACGAACCGCCGGCTCTCCGAGGTGGCGCTGATGTATATCGCGGTCGGCGTCGGCGTGCCCACCCAGGTGATCGTGATCCCGTTGTTCACGGTCGTGCAGACATTGGGCCTGCTCAACTCGCTGTTCGGGCTGATCGTGGTCTACATCGCACTCAACCTGCCGTTCACGGTCTTCCTGCTCGCCGGCTTCTTCCGGTCCATGCCGGACGAGCTCGAGGAGGCGGCCGCGCTGGACGGTGCCGGCATGGTGCGCCTGTTCGCCCAGATCGTCGCCCCGATGGCTCGTTCCGGGATGACCACCGCGCTGATCCTCAACCTGGTCTGGCTCTGGGCCGAGGTGTTCCTCGCCCTGATCCTCATCCAGAGCACGGACAAGCAGACCCTCCCACTGGCCCTGCTGAACTTCATGGCCCAGCAACAGTACGGCGGCAACGACTACGGCCAGCTGCTGGCCGGTATCGGGATCATCCTGCTCCCGGTGCTGGCCGCCTACATCTGGTTGGGTCGCCGCATCATCGAAGGTATGACCGTAGGAGCCGGTAAGTGACCGCTGATTCGACGCTGCACCGCCAGACGCTGCAGCTTCCGCTCGCACCGCTGGGTGCGGACAACCCGCTGCCGTTGCCGGACGGGCTGCTCGAGGCGCCGTTCTCTCTCGACGACGACCTGCCCGCCGAGCTCCAGGCCGGCGCCCGGATCGAACAGCCGCGGTCGATGCACCCCTACTTGCTGCAGGACGGCTATGGCCGCGGCCGCCAGCCGACCGAGGTCGAGGCCGTGGTCCTGGACAACGGCATCCTGCGTGCCACCTTCCTGCCCTGGCTGGGCGGCCGGCTGTGGTCCTTGGTGGATCTGGCCACCGGGGAGGACCTCGTCTACGCGAACGCGTGCGTGCAACCGGCCAACCTGGCACTGCGGAACGCCTGGGTGGCCGGTGGGGTGGAGTGGAACATCGGCACCAAGGGACACAGCGCGCACACGATGGCCCCGCTGCACGCCGCCGTGGTCGATGGCCCGGACGGCGCGCCGCGGCTGCGGATGTGGGAGCTGGACCGGGTGCGTCGGGTGGTCTTCCAGATCGACGCCTGGCTCCCCGCCGGTGCACGTGGTCTACACGTCTATGTCCGGATCGAGAACCCGAACGAGGCCGACGTGCCGATGTACTGGTGGTCCAATGCCGCCGTCCGGCAGCACGCCGACCTGCGCGTACTCGCCCCCGCCCGCCGGGCCTATGCCACCGGTTATGACGGCACGGTGGCGGAGGTGAGCGTGCCCAGCGCCTCGGCCGGTGACCACACCTGGCCGGCGGCCAGCCCGCGCTCCGCCGACTACTTCTACGCCATCGAGGAGACCGGCCAGCCGTGGGTCGCCGGAGTGGACTCCACCGGGCACGGCCTCGCCATCGTCTCCACCTCCCGGCTGCACGGTCGCAAGCTGTTCTGCTGGGGCAGTGGTGAAGGCGGGCGGCACTGGCAGCGCTGGCTGTCTCCGGACGGTGGTGAGTACCTGGAGCTGCAGGCCGGGCTGACGGCCACGCAGTTCGAGCACGTGCTGATGCCGGCTTGCACCAGCTGGGACTGGCTCGAGGTCTACGGCGATGTCACCGCCGACGCGCGAGTGGCGCACGGCGAGGACTGGGATACCGCCGTCGCCCACGTCGCTGGCCGGGTGGCCGAGCTGGCCGCACCCGAGTACCTGGACACCACCCTGGCCTCGGCCCGGGCGCTCGCGGACCAGGCACCCGCGCAGGGTCTGGCTGCCGGCTCAGGCTGGGGCGCGCTGGAACGCGAGCTGCGCCGGGCGACCGGCGAGCCGTGGATCGACGAGACCTCCCGGCCGTTCTCTGCTGCCACGCTCGCGGCGGAGCAGGACCCTTGGCACCGGCTGCTCACCGAGTCCGGCACCGACCCGTTCACCGGTGCCGACCCGGCCGCGGCGCCGCTGTCCTATGTCACCGGCGGGCTCTGGGAGAACCGGCTGCACCGGCTCGCACCGAGCTGGCTGCGCGACTACCACCTCGGCGTCCTCGCCCACGCCCGCGCCGACCTGGACACGGCCCGGGACTACCTGCGCTCCTCCCACACCCACCGTCCGAACGCCTGGGCCCGCCGCGGGGAGGCTCGCGTCCTGACCGAGCAGGGAGAGACCTCGGCGGCGCTCGAGCTGCTCACCGAGGCCCTCCAGCTCGCGCCCGAAGAGCCCGGGCTACTCCTTGAGGCGATGTCCGCCGCGCTCGCCGCCGGCAGGCCCGGCCTCGCCCTGACCTGCTTCGACTCCGCACCTCAGGCGAGCAGATCCAGCGGGCGCGCCCGGCTGCTCGAGGGCACCGCGGCGCTGCGCACCGGCGCTCGGGACCGTGCCGAGGCAGTGCTGGCCTCCGACCTGATGATCCCCGACCTGCGTGAGGGCGAGCGTTCTCTCAGCGACCTGTGGCGGGAGACATTCGGCGACCGGCCGATCCCGGCCCACTACGACTTCCGGATGAACTGAGCACCGCCCGACCCGCTGCCAAGGAGGACGCCCCCGATGACCCCAGGACCGCCGCACCGGCCACCGGGCGGAATGTCGCTGCTCACCGACGCCCGCACTCGATCGATCAGCGCGGAGAACCCCACCGGGGCGCCCGGCGGCGGCGGCAGAGCCGAACACGGCACGCACTCCACCGCCTACGCCTCCCGCGACCTGCCGATCGGCTGGAAGAAGTCCCCGTGCAAGGACCTCCGTGGCGGGGAGACCTTCACCGTCGCCGAGATCGATGGTCCGGGCATCATCCAGCACATCTGGATCACCACGCTGCCGCGGCACTGGCGCTCCCTGATCCTCCGGTGCTACTGGGACGAGGAGGAGACGCCGTCGATCGAAGTGCCGCTCGGCGACTTCTTCTGCCAAGGCTGGGCGCGGTACGCCCCGGTCTCCTCCCAACCGGTCGCCGTCGCACCCGCGGGCGGACTGAACTCCTACCTGGAGATGCCGTTCGGCCGGCACGCCCGGATCACCATCGAGAACACCAGCAAGGACACGATCGAAGGATTCTTCTACCAGATCACCTACAGCCTCACCGAGATCGGCGTGGGCCACGGCTATCTGCATGCCCAGTGGCGCCGGTCCGACCCGTTGGCCTACGGCGAGCCGCACGTGATTCTCGACGGCGTGCAGGGGCGGGGGCACTACATCGGCACCTATCTCGCCTGGGAGTCCCACCATCCCGGCTGGTGGGGCGAGGGAGAGGTCAAGTTCTACCTCGACGACGACGACGAGTTCCCCACGATCTGCGGTACCGGGACCGAGGACTACTTCGGCGGCGCCTGGGCCTTCGAGCACCCTGACGGCGGCCGTTACGAGCCGTACAGCACGCCCTACCTGGGCATGCCCCAGGTGATCACCCCGGACGAGTTCTACGACAGCCAGCTCCGCTTCGGCCTGTACCGCTGGCACCTGCCCGACCCGATCCGGTTCAGCCGCAGGCTCCGGGTCACGGTCCAGGCCCTCGGCTTCGCCAGCCCGCAGGAAGGAATGGAACGTTACCGCCCGCTGCGGGACGACATCGCCTCGACGGCCTGGTGGTACCAGAGCGAACCGCACGCTCCGTTCCCACCGGCCCCCAGCTTCGACCAGATGGAAACCGCCTGAGTGGCGCAGCACGCGCCACTGCACGTCTCGAGGAGGAGAAGAACGATGCACACCAGAAGACTGACCACCCTGCTGGCAGCCCCTGCGCTGCTGGCCGGGCTGGCCGTCACCAGCGTGCCGGCCACTGCAGCACCCCCGGCCGCCGACGGCGACGTCTCCGATATGCAGGTCGTCCCGACCCTGAAGGAGTGGACCGGCGACCCCGACGGTGAAGACTTCAGCCTCGGCGGGCACATCGTGCTGCCCGGCGACGCCGGCGAAGAGCTCACCACCGTCGCCGAGACCGTCGCCGCGGACCTGGAGGATCTCACCGGCACCCGCGTGCCGGTGAACACCGGTCAGGCCCGTGACGGCGACATCCAGCTCGGCCTCGGCGGAGAGGATCTCGGCGAGGAGGGCTACCAGCTCGACGTCGACGGCACGCTGACCATCACCGGCAGCACGGCGCACGGGGTGTTCAACGGCACCCGGACCGTGCTGCAGCTACTCACCCGGGCCGAGGTGATCCCGGCCGGCACCGCCCAGGACTGGCCCACCAAGGAGGTGCGCAGCGTGCTGGTGGACAACACCCCGCGGCACTTCTCGCTCACCTGGTGGGAGTCCTTCTTCCAGCAGATGAGCTACTACAAGCTCAACGACACCAACCTGTACATCGACGGTGTCGGGATGACTCCGGAACAGATGGAGCAGGTCGACGCGCTCGCTCAGCGTTACTACGTCCGGCTGGTGCCGCAGCTGAACATGCCCGGTCACATGGCCACCGTGCTGCCCTCGCACCCGGAGTACCAGCTGGAGAACCAGGACGGCACCCTGGACTCCCAGGCGCTCGATCTGACCAACGAAGAGGCGGTGGAGTGGGCGCTCGGCCTGATCGAGGAGAACATCGACCGGTTCTCCTCCGACGTCTGGCACCTCGGCTCGGACGAGTTCCCGGGCTGGCCCGGCACCGGGGAGAACCACCCGCAGCTGACCGAGTACGCCCAGCAGAAGTTCGGCCCGGACGCCACGTTCGCCGACCTGTTCGCGGACTTCCAGAACCGCGCCAACGAGCTCGTCCAGGCGCACGGCAAGACCATGCGGGTGTGGAACGACATGATCCGCGCCTCGGACGTCGTCACCCTGGACGAGGATATCGCCGTGGAGTACTGGATCACCCACGACGCCCTGCCGGGACTGCTCTCCCCGCAGCAGATCGCCGACCGTGGCAACCAGCTGATCAACACCGACGTCGACCTGCTCTACTACGACATGTCCCGGCGCAACTTGGACCCGCGCGACCTCTACGAGCAGTTCGACGTGAACACCTTCACCGGCGACCAGCCGGTCGATCCCGACCACGTCTCCGGTGCCCGGATCGCCGTCTGGCTCGCCTGGATCGGCACCCCGATGGAGAGCGACGCCGAGGTGCTGAACAACCTGCGCCCGGACATGGCCGCCCTGACCCAGCACACCTGGGGCGAGGGGGCGCAGCTGAGCTGGACGGAGTTCTCCGCACTGGTCGACGAGCTCGGCACCGCGCCCGGCTTCACCGGCTCCGGCCATGACCTGACCGGGGACCCGGCCCTGGCGCAGAATCCGGACGGGTCGATCGCCTGGTTCGCCCGCGGCGCCGACGGCCAGCTCTGGGCCGGCCAACAGCACGACCCAGGATCAGGCCCGTGGTCCAGTGAGCCGATCGCCCGCACCGTGGTCACCGATCCGGAGGTCGTGGTCGACGCCGAGGGGCGGGTACACGCTGTGGCGCGGACCCGCTCCGGGCAGGTGGTGCACGCCTGGCAGAACGAAGCAGGGTCGGCCGAGTACCGCACCGAGCGCCGCGGCCACTCGATCACCGGCACCCCGGTGCCGTTCGTCGACGGCACGGACGTCGGCTGGGCCGCCGTCTCCGGTGACCAGCTCGTGGTGAGCACCGATACCGGGCGGCCCACACCGGTCGCCGACGGCGTCACCGGCGACCCAGCGGCCACGGTGGCCGACGGGCAGGTACACCTGCTCGCAGCCACCGCAGACGGCAGCGTGCATGCCTACAGCGGCCCCGACGGGTGGCAGGCTGAGGATGAGGACCTCACGCTCGACGCCCAGCCCGCGCTGGTCACCGCCGGGGAGGACCCGGTGGCCGTAGTGCGCAGCGGAGAGCAGATCATGTCCCGCTCGCTCAGCAGCGACGACGACTGGACCCAGGTGGCTGACTCCGCCCACGGCACCCCGACTGCGACCGTGGATGCCAGCGGCGGGATCCACGCCGCCTACCTGCACAGCGGGAATGAGGTCTGGTACGCCCATCGCAGCGACGGGGAGTGGTCGGCGGAGGTCGCCTGGTACGACTTCATCGACGATCCGGCGATCACCGTGCAGAGCGATGGCGCACCCCTGATCATGGGGCAGAACAACCGCGGCTTCCTCGCCGCTGTGCAACCGGACCCGGACAGTGCCGATGCGCCCTGGCAGTGGACCCACCTCGCGGAGAGCACCACGGGTACCCCGGCACTGACGCTCGACGCCGAAGACCGGCCGATCTATGCCGCCACCACCAGCTACGGCGACCTGCAGACCGGCACCCGCTGGGGCACCATCTCCGAATGGGGCCGGGACTTCATCGTCGGCACCATCCAGTACCCCGGTGACGAACTGGTACCGGAGGAGTTCAGCCGCACCGAGTTCCAGGACCGGTTCACCCAGGACAGCACCGGTGAGTACGAGCTGCTCACGATGAGCGACGCAGAGCCGGCGCTGGCCCCCGAGGTGGTCGACGGCCGCCTCCAGGTCAGCGGGGAGAACTACTACTCCATGCTCACCGCGCCGCAGACGCTGCCGGGCGAGGGCGAGATGACCGTGGTGGCCGACATCGAGGAGTTCGCTGACACCGAGGGCGCGGAGAACTCGCTGTTCCTCGGCTTCGCCGCTGACGCGGACACCCGAGCGGTCGCCTGGTACAACCGGAACGGCTCCAGGCTCGGATTCGACATCGTGGTGGATGGCCAGAGCTTCGGTGGCTGGGGTGACGTCCCGGCCCAGCTGCGCGTGGGCGACCGGCTCGCGGTCACCCTCTCCGGCCGCTGGCTGACCGCCTACCGGTGGCACGACGGGCAGTGGGACCGGATCCACACCGCCCCGGTGAACGGTACCGACGACATCACCGACCCCGAGGTTCGTGCCGACTACCACCCGGCGATCGGATTCCGGGCCGACAGCGGGACCCTCGCCGTGGACAACCTCCAGCTGCGCACCCGCTGACAGCAGCAGGAACCGGGAACCGGGCACCTCGGGCGTCCGGCGGCACTGCGCCGCCGGACGCCCGAGGTGAGTGTGAACCCTTGTTACACTGCCGGTAATCGATTACGGACGAAGGTGTGCGATGGACCCGGCGGAGCAGTTCGGCGGTGTGCCCGGACTGGGCCAGGAGTCGGGTGCGGAGCCGGTCGGCGATGCCCGCGCGCCAGCGGGTGGGCGATCGAGCGGGGAACGGGAGCAGGGCCCGCCGGAGTCGAACTTCTTCGCTGTGGCCACCCTCGCCCCGGGCGCCACCGTCAGCACTGCCAGCGACGGGGACCTGTGGCCGAGCACCTGGGCCGACGACGGCGGGCTGTACAGCGCGTGTGGAGACGGCCTCGGCTTCCAGCCTGAGCTCGGGCAGTGGTCGGACATCGTGGTCAACCGGATCGACGGCACACCGGAGCAGGGTCTGGTCGGGATCCGGCTCGCCGCCGGCCGGGAGGTGGCCGGAGTCTGGACCGATCCGGAACGGTACAACTGCAAACCCACCGGGATGATCGCCGTCGACGGTAACGACGATGGTCGCGACGAGCTCTACCTCGCCGTGCAGGACCTGCGCTGCGGTAGCGGTCCAGACACCTTCAACATCGCCCCGGCCGCGGGGATCGTCAGCTCCACCGACTACGGCCGCACCTGGTCCCGGCCCGCCGAGCCGATGTTCACCGAACGGTTCACCACGGTGATGTTCGCGGACTTCGGCCAGAGCAACGCCCGTGCGAGCGTGCTGCGTGCGCTCCTACCCGCCTCGGCCACCGATCCGGCCGACTACGTCTACGCCTACGGACTGGACCAGAACTGGCGCACCTCCTACTCCGGTGTGGTCCCCGATCCCACCGACCTCTACCTGGCCCGGGTGCACCGCAGCCACATCGGTGACCGCGCGGCCTGGGAGTTCTGCGCCGGAATCGACGCCGCCGGAGAGTACCCCCACGGCGTGCCCCGGTGGAGCTCGCAGCTGGCTGAGGCGGTGCCGGTCCTGACCGATACCCGCCGGGTGGGCAGAGCGCCTGCTGCGCCGATGGCGCCGGCCCCGGTGCCCGGTACGCTCCTCGCCCAGGGCGGGGTGGTCTACAACCCAGGACTCCGCCGGTTCCTGTACACGTCCTGGACCGAGCACACCTTCCAGTTCTATGAAGCACCGACGCCGTGGGGCCCGTGGCGGCGCTTCCTCGACCATGACTTCGGTCCCTTCCCCTGGACCGGGCCGCGCTCGGCCGAGGCCCACCACGGCGGCTACGCCACCACGGTGCCGAGCAAGTTCATCAGTGCCGACGGGCGGCGGATGTGGCTGCAGTCGAACTGGTTCGTCACCGCTGGCACCTACTCCGGCTCCTCCTACCACTTCTCGCTGCGCCCCCTCCGGCTGGAGCCGATGCCAGCGCCCGGTACCGACGCGCCGCCGCAGCCGTCGGGTGCGAACCTGGCCCGGCTGCCCGGCGTCGCCGCCATTGCGCGGGCCGCCCGGAGCGGCCACCTGGAGGTGCTCAACGACGCTCGAACCGACCGGGCCGAGGACTCCTGGAACGGGCTGCACAAGGACGACGACTACTGGGGCTACACCTGGCCGTACCCGGTGCAGTGCACCCGGCTGGTGTTCACCTCCGGCCCGCACGACTACGGATCCGGATGGTTCGCCCGGGCGCCGCAGGTGCAGGTCCGCGATCACGATGGCAGCTGGCGGAGCCTGGACGGCGTCACCGTCACCCCGCCGTATCGGCCGGACTGGACCGCGACCGGCACGGTGACCTTCACCTTCACCTTCGGCCCGGTGTGCAGTACCGGCATCCGGCTATCCGGCCCACCGGGCGGCTGGGGCTGCTACACCTCGATCAGCGAGCTGGCGGTCCACGACGACGGAGACACCGAATGAACGAACACCGCACCGCGCGGATCACCGATGTGGCCGAGGCGGCCGGCGTCTCCACGGCGACCGTGTCCCGCGTGCTGAACGGGTCCACCAGCGTGAGCCCGGAGCTGGCCGAACGCGTGCGACAGGCGGCCCTGGCCACGCGCTACATCCGCAACCCGAACGGGCGGGCGCTGCGCCGGCAACGGTCGGATATGTGGGCGGTGATCGTCTCCGACCTGCAGAACCCGTTCTTCACCTCGCTGGTGGCGGCCGTGGAGCGGGTCGCGGTCGGTGCCGGGTACTCGGTGATGCTGTGCAACACCGACGAACAGCTCGAGCGGGAGAACGCCTACCTCGATGCCGCGATCGCCCAGCGGATGGTCGGGGTGGTGGTCTCGGTGACCTCGGAGGAGGAGTCCGATCTCGCCCGGCTGGTCCGCGCCCAGGTGCCCACGGTGGTGGTGGACCGGCGGGTGCACGACTTCACCGGGGACTCCGTCCTGCTGGACAACGTGCGCGCCGGCCGGCTCGCCGCCGAGCACCTGCTCGAGCTGGGGCACCGGGATGTGCTCTGCCTGGCCGGGCCGTCCGGGGTGAGTACCACCGAGGACCGGCTGCAAGGGGTGCGAGACGCCTTCGCCGACGCGGGCATCGCCTTCGATCAGAGCCGGATGATGCGGACCGACCTGCGTGCGGCCGACGCCGAGGGGATCGTTGCCGCGGCGCTGACCTCCGGACCGCGCCCGGACGCCATCTTCGCGCTGAACGGACCGCTGACCACCGGGGCCTACCGGGCGGTGCAGACCTCGGGGCTGCGCATCCCGGACGAGATCTCCCTGGTCGGATTCGACGACGATCGCTGGACCCGGATGGTTACCCCCGCCGTGACGCTGATCGCTCAGCCGGTCGACGAGATGGGTATCCGTGCCGCAGAACGGATCGTCGCCCGCGCCGCTGACCCAGAGATCGAGCCGGTGCACGTCCTGCTGCCACCCCGGCTCGAGGTGCGCGGCAGCACCGCCCCGAACAACTGACCCGACCCTGCCACGCCGGCGGGGCGCCCGACCCAGCACCGACGAGAAGGAGCCCTTGTGTACCGCGACATCGCCGAGCTGCGGCACGTCCAGACCCGATCGATCAGCCCGGAGAACTTCACCGGCGCCAAAGGCGGCGGCGCCCGGGCGACCGACGGCACCGGTGCGGCCGCTGCCCGTGACCTCGGTCCGGGCTGGAAGGTCTCGCCGTCGGTACCGATCGGACCGGGGGAGACCTTCGACCTGGCCCGGATCGACGGTCCGGGCCGGATCACCCACCTCTGGCTGACCACCCATACCGACCACTGGCGCCACCTCGTCCTGCGCGCGTACTGGGACGGCGCGGCCGAACCGGCGATCGAGGTGCCGGTCGGAGACTTCTTCGGCCAGGGCTGGGGCTCCTTCGCCCAGCTCTCCTCCTCGATGGTCGCGGTGAACCCGCACGGCGGGTTCAACTCCTACTGGCCGATGCCCTTCGCTGACGGCGCTCATCTGACCGTGGAGAATCTCAGCGATCAGGAGGTGATCGTCTACTACCAGCTCAGTTACGAGGTCGGCGCCGAGGTCTCCGGTGCTGGCCGGTTGCACGCTCAGTGGCGGCGGAGCAACCCGTTGGCCGCCGGCAGCACGCACGTCCTGCTGGACGGGGTGCGCGGGCGTGGGCAGTACGTCGGTACCTACCTGGCCTGGGGTGTGAACAGCAGGGGCTGGTGGGGGGAAGGGGAGGTCAAGCACTACCTCGACGGCGATCTGGACCACCCGACGATCTGCGGTACCGGGACCGAGGACTACTTCGGCGGGGCGTGGAACTTCGACGTCCCGGGCCAGGGGTACACCGCCTTCACCACGCCCTACCTCGGGATGCACCAGGTGATCCGCCCCGATGGGTTGTACGACTCCCAGCAGCGCTTCGGCATGTACCGCTGGCACGTGCTCGACCCGATCCACTTCGAGACCGATCTGCGGGTGGACGTGCAGGCGCTCGGCTGGCGCCAGGGCGGCCGGTACCTGCCGCTTCAGGACGACATCGCCTCGACCGCCTTCTTCTACCTCGACCATCCCACCGCTGCTCGACCCGAGGCGCCGACGGCGGATCAGCTCGAGATCTGCTGAGGCGTTTCCGCCCGCGCGGGTGGCTGGGATCTGATGGGTTTGCACCCTCGCGGTGCTGGGTGCTGGGTGCTGGGTGCTGGGTGCTGGGTGGCCGGGCCGTAAGGGGCCCCGGGTAGCCCGTTGGTCGGTGGCCACTGCACCGGCGGCGGATCGCCGTCGACCTGTTGACAGGCCCGCCAGGTCCACCTACCATATCTGAAATCGATTACTTGTAAACGATTTCTCGCGATGGTGCAGAACGCCGTCGCCTGATGGACCCCGGTGACGTGAGGGTGCCTGGCGGGAGGGAGCAGAACCGCTCCACCCTGCGCGGCGGCCGATCGGGCCGCACGCGTTCGAGGAAGGACGTCGATGACGATGACGGTCAGCCGCTACGGCGACTTCGGCAGCAGCCTGCGAGATCTCCCGCGGCTGCGCTCGCACCGCCGGCGGCGGGAGTCCAGCTGGGACCGCAGCGGTGGCAACGAGGACCGGGTCACCATCCACCCGGGCCAGACCGTCACGCTCGCGGACATCGCCGGCGCCGGATCGGTGAACCACCTCTGGATGACCGTGGCGCCGCGGGAACCCGATACGCCGGAGACGGCCGACCGGGACTACCTGCGCAAGCTGGTGCTGCGGATCTACTGGGACGGTGCCGACACACCGAGCGTGCTCGTGCCGCTCGGCGACTTCTTCGGCGTCGGGCACGCCCGCACGGTGAACTTCGCCTCGCTGCCGCTGCAGATGAGCCCGGAGGACGGGAAGTCGTTCAACTCCTTCTTCCACATGCCGTTTGCCGACGGCGCCCGGTTCGAGCTCACCAGCGAGTGCTCCTCGGAGGTGCTGTGGTTCTACTTCTACATCGACTACGACGCTTTCGACGAGCTCGAGGACGGCCTCGGCCGGTTCCACGCCAGCTGGAACCGGCAGTGCCCTACCGATGGGGTGCCGCCGCAGGGGCAGAGCAACTCCGAGTACCTGTTCGAGGGCAGCAACCTCGATGGCGACGGCAACTACACCATTCTGTCGACCACCGGCCGCGGCCACTACGTGGGCTGCGTGCTGAACGTGACCAACCTGCGCCATACCGAGCAGTGGAACTGGTACGGCGAAGGGGACGACATGATCTTCGTCGACGGCGAGGCGTGGCCACCGACGTTGCACGGTACCGGGACGGAGGACTACTTCAACACGGCCTGGTGTCCCACCCAGCCGTTCTCCGCGCCCTATCACGGGCTCACCCTCCCGGGCGGGGAGAACTGGTCCGGGCAGATCTCCACCTACCGCTTTCACGTGGAGGACCCCGTCCCCTTCACCACCTCGATCCGGGTGAGCATCGAGCACGGCCACGCGAACAAGCGCAGCGACGACCTGTCCTCGACTGCGTACTGGTACCAGGAGCACCCGGCAACCGGCCTGGTGCTGCCCCCGGTCGAACAACGCCTGCCACGGCTGGGCTGACCCAGCCACCGGGCGAGGTGTCCACCTACCGACGAGAACGAACGGATCTCAACGAGGAGAAGCAATGATGACCACAACCACACGGCGTCGACTGGGCGCCGGCACCGCACTCCTGGCCTCCGTGGCCCTGCTCGCCGCCTGCGGCAGTGGCACCCCGGGGCAGTCCGCAGACGAGGACGCCGAAGCCGGCGACCGTGAGGTGGTGGAGTTCTGGCACCACACATTCACCACCCCCGAGAACGAGTGGTACGAGCAGGTAGTGGAGGACTTCAACGCCTCCCAGGACGAGATCTTCGTCAACTCCACGGTGGTCCCCGGGGACGCCTGGGACGAGAAGATGACCGCCGCGCAGGCCGCCGGTACCGCACCGGACGTGTACCCGGTGCCGGGCCGTCTCAACGACGGCGTCCGGCTGGGCAGCTACCTGGCCTTGGACGACCTGATGCCCGCGGAGGCATTCGAGCAGGTCACCGACTCCGCTGCGGAGATCTCCCAGGTGGACGGCACCTGGTACGGCTACCCGCTGCTGCTGGAACCGCAACGGGTGCTCTACTGGAACAAGGACATCTTCGCCGAAGCCGGGCTCGACCCAGAGACCCCACCGACCTCCTGGGACGAGCTCTACGAGGCGTGTGAGCAGATCCAGCCGGTGCTCTCCGACGGCCAGTTCTGCATCGAGACGTTCAGCGACCAGGACACGTTGGCCTGGAGCACGGTGGCCGAGCAGATGCACGTGGCCGGGCACCTGCCGATCTCCGAGGACTGGACCACCGCGGAGGCCACCGACCCGGCCTACGAAGAGCTGATCGAGCACTACACCACGCTGTACGACGAGGGCTACATCCCGCGCCAGTCGCTGGCCGCCGGGAACTCCGCCGCGCCGTTCGGTGAGGGCGAGGTCGCGATGATCACCCAGGGCTCCTGGGGGATGAGCGAGCTGGTCGCCGACTACCCGGAGGTGGTGGAGAGCACCGGGGTCGCGCCCACCGTCACCAGCGACGGCAACCAGACCGAGACGCTGACCACCGTCGGTAACTTCAAGTGGGTCATCGATGCGAACACCGAGAACGCCGAGGCCACTGCTGCCTTCATCGAGTTCGCCCTCGCCGGGGACACCGACGTGCTGCTGCCGTTCTTCGTGAACACGCAGTTCACCAAGGCACCCGCCCGGGAGGATGTGGCCGAGGCGGTGAACGCCGACCCGGGCGCGGCCGAGGCGCCGTGGGCCCAGGTGATCACCGAGGACGTGGTGCCGTACACGATCGGCGAACCGCTCTACCCGTGGGACGTCAACGTGGCGATGGGGCTGGCGATCCAGCAGTCGATGATGGGCGATGTGGCTCCGGCCGATGCCCTCGCCGAAGCGAACGCCACCATCGAGCAGATCATCGAACGCGAGGACCTGCCCACCAACCGTGAAGAGCTCGGTGACTGACCACCGGTACTGACCCCGGGCCGGGGGGCGCGGCACCGCTGCCCCGGCCCGGGACCAAGGAGAGGTGAGGGATGGCCAGAGGACGAACGCCCACCTACCAGGTGGCGAACTCGAACAAGAAGCGCTACCCGGACAACGTGATGGCGTACGTGATGATCGCCCCGATCGTCATCATGCTCGGCATCTTCGTGATCTACCCGGCCATCCAGGCGACGGTGCTGAGCTTCTACGACTGGAGCTTCTACGAGGAGTCGGAGTTCGTCGGGGTGAAGAACTTCACCGATGTGCTCACCGACCCGAAGTTCCGCGCCTCCATCCTCCTCGGGCTGCAGTTCGTGGCGATGACGCTGCCGATCCAGCTGATCGGTGCGTTCCTGTTCGCCTCGCTGGCCACCGCGGTGAACCGCAGGTTCGCCGATGTGCTCAAGGTGAGCATCTACATCCCGACGATCATCTCCGGGGTGATCACTTCGGTGATCTTCACCATCATCTACGACTACTCCGGCGGCATCCTGAACGCCGTGCTCGGCTCGCTCGACCTGCCCGGGCAGGCCTGGTTGGGCGATCCGAAGCTGGCGCTGGCGGCGATCGCAGCCCCCGCCGTCTGGCTCGGGATGGGCCTCACCTGCCTGATCATGATCGCCGGCATGCTCGACATCCCGGCGAGCTTCTACGAATCCGCGGACGTCGAGGGTGCGAACTGGTGGCAGAAGACGATCTACATCACCATCCCGCAGCTGAAGAACGTGCTGTTGTACCTGATCATCACCGGGTTCGTCGCCTCGATCCAGCAGTTCGAGCTGCCGCTGATCATGACCAGCGGCGGTCCGATGTCCTCCACCGAGCTGCCGAACCTGTTCATCTTCAACCACTTCCGCGGTGACCCGTACGTCGGCTACTCGATCGCCGCCGCGCTGCTGCTGTTCGTGGTGCTCGGATCCGTCTCGGCGCTGATCTTCCGTGTGCTCAACTCCGAGAAGTTGGTGGACTGATGACCCAGAACGCCACCCTCACCCCGCCGACCTCGGGGGGTCTGGCACCGGACACCGACACCCCCCGGCGCCGGCCCCGCCGCTGGCTGGCCGGCACGCTGAAGGCGATCGCCGGGATGTTCTTCGTGGTGCTCGCGCTGTTCCCGTTGGCGTGGATGGTGATCGCCGGGTTCAAGACCAAGACCGAGGTAGTGCGGACTCCGTTCCAGTTCTTCCCCGAGGTCTGGAACACCGAGAACTACACCCAGATCCTTGCCGATCCGGTGTTCCTGCGCTCTCTGGGGGTCACCGCACTGGGCGCGGTGCTGTTCACGCTGCTGTCCCTGACGGTGAACTCGATGGCGGCCTACGCCTTCGCCCGGTTGGAGTTCCAGCTCAAACGCACGCTGTGGGTGGTGGTCATCACCACGATGTTCATCCCCGGGATGACCATCCTGCTCACCTCGTTCATCATGGTCACCAAGCTGCAGATGCTGGACACCCTCGCCGTGCTGGTGCTGCCCGGGGCCGCTGCCGCCATCCACGTGTTCTTCATCCGGCAGTTCTACCTGAACGTGCCGCGGAGCCTGGAGGAGGCCGCACTGATCGACGGCTGCGGCCGCTGGGGGGTCTATCTGCGGATCTTCTTGCCGATGTCCAAGGCCCCGTTCGTGGTGGTCGGGGTGACCTCGTTCCTGACCTTCTGGAACTCCTACGTGTGGCCGATCATGACGATCACCTCCCCGGAGCTCTACCAGATCCAGCAGTACCTGGCGGCGTTCCGCTCCGAGCGCTCCTCCGAGCTGGGCATGCTGATGGCCGGCTCCGCGCTCGCAGCTGCCCCGGTGGTGCTGGTGTTCCTGGTGTTCCAGCGGCAGATCATCGCCAACATCAAGATGGCCGGCCTGAAATGAGGCGCCGGGAAGGGGACCGATGAACCACGGATACCAGGCACGGCGGATCCCGCACACCGAGGGGCGGCACGTGGCGCTACCGCTCGGCGGGATCGGCACCGGCAATCTGGCCTTGACGGCGGACGGAGGTCTGCGGCAGTGGCAGCTGCAGAACGTCGGCAACCACCGCGGCGAGCTGCCTGGCTCGTTCTTCGCCGTCCGCGTCTCCCAGTGGGAGCCACCGTTCGATGCCGTCCGCGTGCTGCAGGCTCCACCGGCGCCGGCGGGCAGCACGAGCACACCGCTGGTCACCGATGATGAGGTGCCGGCTTGGCAGCGCGAGCTGCTGCACCAGGCCGACGGCGTTTCCTCCACCACGTTCTCCGGCACCTATCCGTTCGGTCGGGTGGAGTACCACGACGACACCCTGCCGGTGCAGATCTCGCTCGAGGCGTTCACTCCGTTGGTGCCGCTCGATGTGGACCGCAGCTCGCTGCCGGCGGCGCTGTTCACCTTCACGGTCACGAACACCGACAGCATACACGTGCACGGCTGGTTCGGGGCCGGGCTGCAGAACGCGGTCGGTGGTGACGGGGTCGTGCCACCCGATGGTGTGGGTCACCCCGGGTACGGCGGCAACACCAACCGGATCCACCGGGCCGGCGGCTGGACGTCCCTGGTGCTGGAGAACCACACGCTGCCCGAGCTGCACCCCGGTGCCGGGCAGATGGTGCTCAGCACCAGCGGCGCGCCCGCCAGTGCACTCCCGGCCTGGACCAGCCCGCGGCAGCTGCTCGACTTCCTCGGCTCCCGGCAACCGTTCGGCCCCGACGACTGGACGCACCTGCCGGGTGAGGTGGCCGATCCGCAACCCACCGGCACCTGGGTCCAGGCCGGGCCCAGCCCAGCAGGGTCCACCTGGAACGGCGGGCTGGTCAGCCAGTTCTCCCTGGCCCCCGGCGAGACCACGACCGTACGGTTCGCCTTGGCCTGGCACTTCCCGAACCGGTATGTGAACTTCACCCAGTTCGGCGGTATCCGCCCGGAGTGGGGGCCGAGCCGGTCCTGGCTCGGCAACCATTACAGCACCCGGTATCCCGACGCTCTGGCCGTGGCCGAACGGGTGCAGACCGAGTGGGACGAGCTGGAGCAGCTCTCCCGGGACTGGACCGACGTCCTCAGTACCGGGGCTCTGCGCGCGGGCGCGGTGGAACATCTGGCCGCGCAGGCGGCGATCGTGCGCAGCCCGACGTTCTTCCGCACCGCGGACGGTCACTTCTATGGTTTCGAGGGGGTGCACGGAGCCTCCACCCGGATGTGGTCCGGGGACGTGGGCGGTTCCTGCCCGCTGAACTGCACCCACGTGTTCAACTACGCCCAAGGGGTGGCCAAGCTGTTCCCCGAGCTGGAGCGGGACATGCGCGAGCTCGAGCTCGACGTGCTGCAGGCACCGGCCGGCTTCATCCCGCACCGGCTGCTGCTCCCGCTGCACACCCCGCAGCTGTGGGACCGGGAGATCGGCGGACCGGGGGAACCGGCCCTGGACGGGATGCTCGGCACCGTGCTGAAGACCTACCGGGAGGTACGTACCGGCGCCGGGCAGGACTGGCTGGCCCGGTACTGGCCCCAGCCGCAGCGGCTGCTCGGCTACGTGGCCGAGCGGTGGGACCCGGAGCAGACCGGGGTGCTGCACGGCATCCAGCCCTCCACCCACGACATCGACCTGGCCGGGGTGAACTCGTTCATGGGCACCCTCTGGCTGGCCGCGCTGCGCGCCGCGGAGGAGATGGCTCTGCTGCTCGGCGAGCAGGAGGCTGCTGCCGGCTGGCGGGAGCGCTTCGAGGCCGGGTCCCGGCGCTACGACGAGCAGCTGTTCACCGGCGACTTCTATGTCCAGGTGCTCGAGGATGGCGACCCGGAACAGTTCCAGTGGGGCCGCGGCTGCCTGTCCGACCAGCTGATCGGGCAGTGGTGGGCGCACCAGCTCGGCCTCGGCTACCTGCTGCCCGCCGAGCATGTGCGCACCGCGCTGCGGGCCGTGGTCCGGCACAACCTGCGCACCGATTTCACCGACTTCGACAATGGCTACCGGGTGTTCGCCGACGGCCGTGAGACCGGGCTGCTGATGTGCACCTGGCCGGACGGCGGCCGCCCCGAGATCCCCACCCGGTACTGCGACGAGGTGTGGACCGGCACCGAGAACCAGGTGGCCGCGCACTGCCTGGCCGAAGGGCTGGCGGAGGAGGGGCACGCGATCCTCGACGGTCTCTGGTCCCGCTACGACGGCCGCCGGCGCAACCCCTACAACCAGGTGGAGTGCGGCGACCACTACGTGCGCGCCCTCGCCGGCTGGAGCGTGCTGGAAGCGCTGACCGAGCACAGCTGGGATGCCACCACCGCAGCGCTGGCGCTGCGCCGGCCCCCGGCCGGCGGCGCGTTCCCGGTGCTCACCCATACCGGCTGGGGCACCGCCGAGGCCAGCGCCGACGGCCTGAGCCTGACCGGCAGGTACGGAGAGCTCGCCATCGACCAGCTGAGCGTGGACGGCCACCCGAGCTCCGCCGTCGACCTCCGGATCGGCCCGGGGGAGACGGTGAGAGTTCCGGGAGCGGTCCGGTGAGCAGGACCCGACCGGCCACACTGATCATGGGAGGAGTGGTCGCGATGAGCCTGGCCGCCGCCGGAGGGGCCTCCGCCTCGGAGTCCGGATCGAGTGCGGTGCTGGTGGAGGAGATGACCGGTACCGGCGCCGTGACCGACACTGCCGCGCAGTGGCAGATCGAGGGCACCGACCTGGGCATCATGTGGGACGACGGCGACGGTGGTGTGCTCACCGCGTTCGGCGACACCTTCGGTGACTGGTCCGGCGATGGTGGCGGTGGCCAGGACTGGCGCTCCAACGTGCTGCTGCGCTCCACCGACGCCGAGCTGTCCGATGGGATGTCCTTCGACTGGGCGCTCGAGGACGCACCCGGCCACGCCGGTGAGATCGTCGGCTCGGCGAAGATCCCGGGCGAGGAGCACACCGTCATCCCGACCGCGGGAATCGCGATCGATGGGCGGCAGTACCTGTCCGCGATGTCCGTGCGGGAGTGGGGCGATCCGGGGCAGTGGTGGACGAACTTCGCTCAGCTGCACTACTCCGACGACGGCGGGCAGACCTGGAGCAGCGACGGGATGCCCCGGTGGGAGAACGACGCCGAGGGCAGCCACCCGTTTCAGATGCACGCCTTCGCCCGCGACGGCGACTCGCTGTACGTGTTCGGCACCCCGAACGGGAGGTTCGGCCCCGCGCACCTGGCCCGGGTGGCCACCGATGCCGTGGGCGACCAGGGCGCGTACGAGTACTACACCGGTGATGGCTGGTCCGCTGATCTGGCGGACCTGGAGCCGCTCCTCGGGCCGAGCGTGGCCGAGCTCTCCGTGCACCGGGACGCCGAGACCGGACTCTGGCTGATGGTCTACCTGAACGAGGACATTGACCTCGTGCTACGCACCGCCACCACCCCGACCGGGCCCTGGACCGAGCCTCAGGTGCTGGCCAGCTCGGCCGACTATCCCGGCCTCTACGGCGGCTACGTCCACCCCTGGTCCGCCAGCGGCGAGCTCTACCTGGCGATGACCGTGTGGGGTGGGTACAACGTGACGCTGATGCACGCCGAGTACGACGCCGACGGCAGGCTCATCCGGCCGAACCTGCTCGCCGATCCCAGCTTCGAACGATCCACCGAGCTGGGGCAGGGCCCCTGGCAGCTGACCGGAACCGGCGGTATCGATGTGGCGATCGACCAGGCCAAGCTCGGCGCGCACCAGTTCTGGCTCCGGGACACTCAGGGATCGGCGGAGGTGGCGCAGACCGTGGCCGTGCGCCCGGACACCGAGTACCGGCTGACCTGCTGGTTGCGGACCGGGGGAGCGAGCGGCCCCGGGGAGCTCGGCGCTCGCCCGCCCTCCGGCTCCGGGGGCGAGCTGGCCGTGGAGTTCACCGATCTGGACGGGTGGCAGCAGCTCACTGGCACTGTGGACTCCGGCGATGCGGAGAACCTCGAGGTGTACATCGCCACCAGCTTCGAGGGCGGCGACCGGTGGGTGAACGGCGATGACTGCTCGCTGGTCGAGGTCGCCGGTGGTGGTGCGGCAGGTGGTGGGGCCGGCTCCGGTGGGTTGGGCGCGGGTGCCGTGGTGGCCGGCGGACTGGTCGGCGCCGGGCTGATTGCTGGTGCAGTGGTGCTTGTTCGGCGGCGGCGCCGCAGCTGAGCGCGGGCCCGGTTCGGGCCGGTGACGCGGGCCCGTTCGGGCTGGTGGGTCGGTGTCCCGGGCCTGCTCGGGCCGGTGACCCGGGTTCGAGGCTGGGGCTTCGGTGCCAGCCCGGAGCGATCAGTGCCCGGGGTTCTGCCAGAGGCGGGACTCCTCCTGGTCCAGCAGGGTCTGCGCCTCGGCGAGCACTTCGGAGCTGCGGGCACCGATCGAGCGTGCCTCGAGCAGGACACCGCGTTCAGCGTCCAGAGCACGACGGCGCAGCGCCCGGTACTGCGTATACGTCTCGTCGGTCTCGGCCTGGCGGGCAGCAGCCACCCGCAGCTGGGCTTCGCCCCGGACGCGTTTGAGCACCTTGGCATCCACCTCCTCGTCAGCCGCGGACAGCGCCTCGTCGCTGATCGCCGCCAGCCCGGCTTCGGTGATCTCGTCCAGCAGACTGGCGAGCTCCTCGCGGTGCGCATCGGCATCGGTACCGCGCAGCCGGAGGCGTTTGATCACCGCTGGCAATGTGCTCCCGTGCAGCAGCAGGGTGACGACAGCGACGGTGAACGCCACCAGGATCAGCTGGGGCCGATACGGCAGGTCCCGAGGCAGAGTTTGCGCGGCAGCCAGGGTGATCACGCCGCGCATCCCAGCCCAGGCAAGCACCGCCCCGCCGCGCCAGGCCAGCCCCTGGGAGGTGGCGAAATCGAGATCCGCCTGCCGCCGGGCGATGAACCGCCGCCCGTGCGCGAGCCGGGCGCGGATCCGTTCGTCGCTGGCCTCCATCTGATTCATCCGGTCGGCCATCGACTCCAGCCTCGACCCCTGCCGCTCCGCCCGGCGGGTGTCGCGGCGCAGCATGGCGATCAGCGGGATCATGAACAGCACCCGCACCACGATCAGCACCACCGTGGCGAGCAAGCCGATCAACACTGCTGACCCGACGCCCAGCTGATCCTCCTGGACCGCCTCCACCAACGGCTTCAGCTCCACGCCGAGGAGCAGGAACACGCCGTTCTCCAGCACGAACTGGATCGTGCGCCAGTTCAGCCGTTCACTGATCCGGTCCTGCGCGCTGAGCAGCTTGGCACCGCGGTGCCCGGTGACCAGACCGGCGATCACCACCGACAGCACCCCGGAGGCGCGGAAGTGCTCGGCCGGCAGATAGGCCAGGAATGGCACCGCGAACGAGACCACAGTGGTCAGCACCGGGTTGTGCAGCCGAGACCGGACCGTCACCGCCAGGTAGCCGATCACCAGCCCGACCCCGATCGCGACGGCTACTGCGAGCAGGAAATCGCCGAGCACACCCCAGAACGTCACCGTCGTGGCCGCGGCGGCGATCGCGGTGCGCAACAGCACCAGGGCGGTCGCGTCGTTGACCAGCCCTTCACCCTCGAGCACCGCCACCAGCCGGGGTGGGAGACCGAGGCGCTTTCCCACCGAGGTGGCCGCCACAGCGTCGGGAGGGCTGATCACCGCACCGAGGGCGAAAGCGGGGGCGAGCTCCAGGTCTGGGAACACCAGGTAGAGCACGAATCCGGAGATGGCGGTGCTCACCATCACCAACACCACGGACAGGCTGGTGATCGCCTTGAGGTTGCGGCGCATGTCCATGATCGGCACGGTGACGGCCGCCGAATACAGTAGCGGCGGCAGCACGCCGACCAGGATCCACTCCGGCTCCACCTCGATCGGCGGGGTCCCGGGGATCAGGCTGAACACCACCCCGACCACCACCAGGACCAGTGGCGCCGCCAGACCGAGCTTCGTGGAGAACCGGGCCACCAGGACGATCGTCACCAGGGCGATAGCACCACCCCAGGCGAAGTCCACAGCATTATTTTGCCAGGTCCACCTACAGGCTGATGCCCAGGTGCGCCATCAGGGGGATACCCGAGTGCTCAGGACGGGCCGACGGGCCGATGCGCCGGACCCTTGCCCCGGCGCAGGATCGATACATGACAACGATCCACCCTTCCCGCCCCGTCGATATCCCCACCGGTGCCGATGCCCCGCAGCAGTCCGCGGGTGCCAGCGTGCTCACCGCCGGCCTGTCCCTGCTCGCCGTGCTCGGCATCTTCGCCGGCGCCGCGGCACTGATCGGCTTCGCCATCCACGCCACCCTCACCTACTTCGTCGGCTGAGCGACCGCACCCGCAACCCACCCGGCGCCGTCCCACCCCACCCCGCCCCATCCCATCCCATCCGATCCAGGTTGAATCGAATCAGTCGTTACTTCCTGCACTCAGTAGTGCTCCCGGGTATCGACGCACCGGGCGCACTGCCGAATGCGTGGTGGGCACCCGGGCGCCGTGCCGAATGCCTCAAGTGCGCATTGAGCCGAGCCACCTCCTGTATGCCTTGACAGGAATGTGCCGTATGCAGCATATTGAGGCTATGGCATCCACGTTCGAGGTAGTCGCGCAGCCCGCGCGGCGCGCGATCCTGGACCGGCTGCGGGCGGGTGAGCAACTGGTCGGCGATCTCGCTGAGGCTCTGGGCCTGGCCCAGGCCTCGGTGTCCAAGCATCTGCGCGTACTGCGGGAGGCCGGGTTGGTGCAGGCCAGGATCGACGGCCCCCGGCGCTGGTACACCCTGCGCAGCCAGCCGCTGGTCGAGCTTGACGAGTGGCTCGCGCCCTACCGGTGGATGTGGGAGTCCCGGTTGGACGACCTCGGTGCCCACCTCGACGCGATGCCGGATCTTACCCACAGCGATGAACCAGGAGCGGGATCATGACCACGTTCGAGGAGCGGGACGGGGGATTCCGAGTAGTGGTCGAGCGGCACTTCCCACACCCCATCGAGAAGGTGTGGCGGGCCGTCACTGAGCCGGTGCACCTGTCCCAGTGGTTCCCGGCGCCGGTGGAGCTCGAGCTGACCCCCGGCGGTGCGATGCGGTTCCCGGGTTTTGACGGGGCGGAGGCGGTCGGCGTCGTCGACACGGTGCAGGCGCCGGGGCTGCTCGTCTTTACCTGGGGCAGCGACCAGTTCACCTTCACCCTGACCGCCGAAGGAGACGGCACGCAGTTCACATTGGCGCACGTCTTCGACGACCGCGCCGGCGCTGCCAGCTTCGCCACCGGCTGGGAGACCTGTATCGGCGGCCTGGCCGCGCTGATCGCCGGGACAGAGATGCCGACGGCGGAGCCCGGCTTTGCTCGGCACGAAGAGCTGGTCAGCCGGTTCGGTCTGGACCGACCCGACGTGACAGAGGACGAGTGCGGCTGGACGCTGCGTTACGAGCGCCAGCTCGTCTGCCCGGCCCAGGTGGCCTGGAACGCCTGGTTCGGCACAGATCTGGTGACACTGCAGCAGCGGCGAGCTCCCGCCGTCGGCGAACCGATGACGCCGGCACAGGCACCCGAGGTGGTGCTCGGCTACGTGACCCACGCCGAGGAGCCGCATCGCCTCGCCCTCGACTTGGCGCCGGACGTGCCCGGCGACCACCTGACCCTCGAGTTCGGCGAGGGTACCGGGCATGGTGCCCGGGTCGCGCTCACCGTGACGGGCGCTGACTCCGGCCAACGCAGTCCGGCGGAGGGCGAGTGGGGCGCGGGTGCCATCGGTGGGCTGGCGGAGGCCGGACTCGCCTGGGCGAGCGGTGACGGGTCGGTCTGAGGGAGGTGCGGCGGTCGGAGGTCAGCGCGGACAGCCTCCGATCGCACCAGGTGCCTCCGACGGAATCGGTGATAGCGGAGGGCGCGACACAGTCAGTGGCGGTCGTCGGCACCAGTTGGTGCTGTGCGGTTGACCTGTGCAAACGTGACGGGCACGTGAACGTGACCGCTGGTGCCTGATCGTCTTGCCGCACATCTGTCACACAGGCAGACATGGCCCGGCCGCCTCGATCCGCTCGATGAAGGCGTTGGCCCAGCGGACGGCCTCCGCGATCTCGGGCACGACGTCGATGTCATCGACTGCGGCGGCATAGAGAGTGTCCCAACCATTGCCCACCACGATGACCGGTGGCCAGGTGTGCTGCTGCCGGTACTCGAAGAGTCGTACGCAGGTCGCCCGGACCTGAGGAAGGTCAAGGTCCTCCCCTCGATCCAGAAGCTGGAGGTCGACGAGGTCATGGGCCCGTTCGCTTCCGGCCTCGGAAATCGCGTGGAGTTTCTGCGCGATCTGGTGGTCGACCCGGATCGCGCGCACGGGCCTGGGTTCTTCGAGCCCAACCTCGGTCAATAGCCCAGCGAGATCGGCTGCAAGCTGCACCTCAGGCTCGTCGGCATCGCCGATGTAGCTCATGGCCGCAGCCCCTTCCTTACCCGCTGCCACTCGGTCGTGGTCAACAACCCTTCAGCGCGCGCCTGCTCGGCGGCAGCCCGCAGGCGCTCAGTCTCGATGCGTCCCCGGCACTCCAGGATCGCGTCGGCTACCGGTTGAGCCTCCAGGCCCGCGTAGAGCGTCGTTGGCACGTCCTCCTTCGCCTGGGTCAACTCGACGAACGCCGGGAGTTGAGGTCGGGCGCGTCGGCGGATTGCCACGCGGACCCGACGAGGGTTGACGTCGGACAGTCTGAACAACGCGAGTACCGACTCGCCATGGAGGTATGCTCCCTCGCCCACACGAAGGAGTGCCTCGGCAAACTGGTCGAAGTCAGTCGGCGGAATATCCGGCACCCGGTACAAGCCATAGGCGACGTTATCCAAGCCCCCTCGTGCGGCGAGTTTGGGGAGTTCGACTGCTGGAATCCCGGCCGCGACCGCCTCCTTCGTCGTGACGTACCCGTAGTGGTCGAGCGCAATCTCACGCACGATGTTTCGATACTTCGGTGCGAGGGCCATGTCACAACCATACCGAAAGCGGTAGTGTTGTGACAGATTCGGAAAGGGTTGTGGGTCTCGGAGCGGATCGGTCGACCGGAGGGAAGTGCGGCGGTCGGAGGTCAGCGGCGGAAAGCCTCCGGTCGTGCCGGGTGCCTCCGACGGAGAGCGAGGGGTGAGCACCCGCAGCCGGGCGCCGCACGCGGTCGTCGCCAAGGCGCGGGCGCGCCGTCGGGTCGCCGACTAAACCGCTCAGTAGTAGTACGGGAAGTCTGCCCAGTCCGGCTCGCGCCGCTGCAGGAAAGCGTCCCGGCCCTCCACCGCCTCGTCGGTCATGTACGCCAGCCGGGTCGCTTCCCCGGCGAACACCTGCTGCCCGGCCAGACCGTCGTCGGCGAGGTTGAACGCGAACTTCAGCATCCGGATCGCCTGCGGGGACTTGGTGGCGATGATCGCCGCATACTCCAGGGCACGCTCTTCCAGGTCCGCGTGCGGCACCGCCTCGTTGATCGCCCCCCACGCCTCGGCCTGCTCGGCGGAGTAGGTGCGGGCGAGGAAGAAGATCTCCCGGGCACGCTTGTCGCCGACCTGCTTCGCCAGCAACGCCGACCCGTAGCCGGCGTCGAACGAGCCCACGTCGGCATCGGTCTGCTTGAACTTCCCGTGTTCGGCCGAGGCCAGCGTCAGATCGGCCACTACGTGCAGGCTGTGCCCGCCCCCGGCCGCCCACCCGGGCACGACGGCGATCACCGGCTTGGGCATGGTCCGCATCAGTCGCTGCACCTCCAGGATGTGCAGCCGCCCCGCGCGGGCCGGGTCCACCTCACCAGCCGTCGAGCCTTCGTACTGGTAGCCGTCCCGGCCGCGGATGCGCTGGTCGCCACCAGAGCAGAACGCCCAGCCGCCGTCCTTGGCGCTGGGGCCATTGCCGGTGAGTAGCACGGCGGCGACGTCCGAACTCATCCGTGCGTGGTCCAGGGCCCGGTAGAGCTCGTCCACCGTGTGCGGGCGGAATGCGTTGCGGACCTCGGGCCGGTCGAAGGCGATCCGCACCACCGGCAGGTCGCGCATCTGGTCGCCGGACCGGTCCACGCCGCGGTGGTAGGTGAGGTCGGTGAAGTCGAAGCCCGGCACCTCCCGCCAGCGGCTCGGATCGAACAGCTCGGACACCTGGGCGGGAAGATCGTGGCTCACCCGCCCTACTCTAAGTCGCCGTCGCCGGGGTGCGTGGTCGACGGCGGACTGCTCAGCGCATCCGGAACTGCGGGTGGTCCGCGGACTGCTCAGCGCATCCGGAACTGCGGGTGGTCAGGGGGCGGGCCCAGAGCTTCAGGCTCCCGCGCCACTCAGCAGAGCGGCATTCCTTCGCGGAGCATCGCGGCGCAGGTCCGGGTGCGCTCTTCCTGCGCCTGCAGATGGAGCGCCCGCATGCCCTGGCTGCTGGACCGTCCGCCGCTGGCCACGAGCGCGCGGCCGAGCCGGACCAGCAACCGGCTCCGGGGTGCCCGGGGACCGGCGCCCGCCCGGTTCAGCTCCACCCGGGACGGCCAGAACACGTGGTGTGGTGCACCGGTGAGCTGCGTCATGGTCGCTTCGCCTCTTTCGTCCTCTGTTGCCTGTACTCCAGGATCTCGCTGAACTAGGACAGTTCCCGTCCTAGACGTTCGCTACGCTGACCAGGTGATGTCCTCCACGGCCCGCCTGCTGCAACTGCTCTCGCTGCTGCAGCTGCGACGCGAGTGGACCGGCGCCGGACTCGCCGAGCGGATGGGTGTCACCGACCGGACCGTGCGCCGTGACATCGACAAGCTCCGCGAGCTCGGCTACCCGATCCAGGCCAGCGCCGGGATGGCCGGCGGCTACCGGTTGGGTGCCGGCGCCCAACTCCCGCCGTTGCTGCTGGAGAACGACGAAGCGCTTGCGGTTGCCCTCGGTCTCGCCGCCGTCGCCGCCAGTCCGGTGGCCGGAGTGGCCGAGGCCTCGGTGCGAGCCCTGACCAAGCTGGAACAGGTGCTGCCCGCCCGGCTGCGCAACCGGTTCGCCACGCTGAAAGCCGCCGTCACCAGGATCGGCAGGCCCTCGGACGCCGTCGACCCACAGCACCTCACTGAGATCTCTGCCGCGATCGCGTCCCGGCGCCAACTCTCCTTCGAGTACGCGCGGGCCGACGGCCAGCGGATCCGCCGGGTGGTGGAGCCCTACCATCTCGTCGACTCCGGTCAACGGTGGTATCTGGTCGCCTGGGACACCCGGCGCGGAGATTGGCGGACGTTCCGGGCAGATCGAATCCGTACCCACCCGTCCCAGCGGGCCCGGTTCACACCACGCGACCTGCCCGCCGGTGACGTGGCCGCCTATGTGCAGGAAGCGATCAGCCGGTCGCCGTACCGCTATGACGTGAGCGTCCGGCTGCACGGACCGGTCTCCGACTTCGCGTCCCGGGTGGGCCTCAGCGCCGGGCAGCTGTTCCCCGACGGCGATCAGCACAGCCTGCTCCGGGCGGGCTGGGACAACGCGGACGAGTTCCTCGGCTGGCTGTTCTCCCTCGATGTGGATTTCGAGCTGCTCGGCCCACCGGAGTTCATCGACCGGTGCCGGCAGCTGTCGGCGCGCTTGGCCCGGACGGTGGATGGTGCCCAGTGACGGATATACGGCAGGCCGTGCCAGATAAGGCACACGCTGCCGTCTATCCGTCAGTTCTATCCTGAGGCGGTGCACACCCACTGCTACTCGATACCGCTGCACACCCGGTTCCGCGGCCTGACCCTCCGAGACGGCCTGCTGATCCGGGGCGATGCCGGCTGGGGCGAGTTCTCCCCGTTCTGGGACTACGACGCGCCCACCTCCCGGCCCTGGTGGAACGCCGCCCGGGAGGCCGCCGACCAAGGGTTTCCTGCACCGCTGCGCACCCGGATCCCGGTCAACGTCACCGTTCCGGCCACTACCAGCGAGCGTGCCCACGAGATCGTCGCCGGCTCCGGCGGCTGCACCACCGCCAAGGTCAAAGTTGCCGAACCGGGCCAGGACCTCGGCGCCGAGCAGGCCCGTCTGGAGGCGGTTCGGGACGCGCTCGGCCCCGGCGGGAAGATCCGCATCGACGCCAACGCTGCCTGGGACTACGACGAGGCCCGCCGCCGCCTGCCGATCCTGGACCGCGCTGCCGGCGGGCTGGAGTACGCCGAGCAGCCCTGCCGCGAGGTCGCCGACCTGGCTGCCCTGCGCCGCAGTACCGAGGTGCCGATCGCCGCGGACGAGTCCATCCGCCGCGCCGCCGACCCGTACGAGGTGGCCCGCGCGGAGGCTGCTGATGTGGTGGTGGTCAAGGTCCAGCCGCTCGGCGGGGTGCGCGCCGCGCTGCGGATCGCCGAAGACATCGGACTGCCTGTAGTGGTCTCCTCCGCGCTGGAGACCTCAGTGGGTATCGCCGCCGGCCTCGCGCTCGCGGCCGCGCTGCCCACGCTGGAGCATGCCTGCGGCCTGGCCACCGTCAACCTGTTCACCGACGACGTCACCGATCACCCGCTGCTCCCGGTCGATGGCGCCATCGACGTGCGGTCCGTCGAGCCCACCCCGGAACGCCTCGCCGCCACCGCTGCCGGCCCCGAGCTGACCACCCGCTGGGCGAATCGGCTGCGCACCGTGGCAGGATCACTGCCGTGAGCCAGCAGCACGTGAACCCGTCATCCGAGGACCCGTCCCGGACCGAGGAGAACCCCTCCACCCGCAGCGCCCGCGCCGTGGTCACCGCGCTGGTCGCCGCCGGGGTGCGGGACGTGGTCCTCGCCCCAGGCTCGCGCAGCGCCCCGCTGGCCTACGCCCTCGCCGCTGCAGCCGGTGCCGACTGGCTCCGTGTGCACGTGCGGGTGGACGAACGCAGCGCCGGTTTCGTGGCCCTCGGTCTGGCCCACGAAGGACCCACGGCCGTGGTCACCACCTCCGGCACCGCTGTGGCCAACCTGCACCCCGCCGTCCTGGAGGCTGCGCATGCGCACCTGCCCCTGATCGTGGTGAGCGCGGACCGCCCGCACGAGCTGCGCGGCGTCGGCGCCAACCAGACGACCGATCAGGTGAAGATCTTCGGCTCCGCCGTCCGCGGCTACTGGGAGCTGCCCGCGGACCGCGGTGAGGTGGGCGCCCTGGTGAGCTCCGCCGTCGTGCGGGCCGTGACCGCGGCCACGGGGGTGCGCACCCGGAACGCTGGACCGGTGCAGCTGAACATCGCCTTCGCCGATCCGCTCGTTCCCGACGGCGAGTGGTCGCCCGGCGTTCGGCCGGCACCCGGGCTGCAGGTCCGGCCGTCCCGGCCGGCCGACGCGGTAGAGCTGCCCCGCGGGCCGCGCACCGTGGTGGTGGCCGGCGACGGCGCACCCTCCGGGATCAGTGCACTCACCGAGCGCTGGGGCTGGCCGGTGCTGGCCGAGCCGAGCTCGGGGGTGCGCACCAGCTCGTTCGCCCTGCCCGCCGGGCGAGTGCTGCTCGGTATCGAGGAGCTCAGCGCACCGATCGAGCGAGTCGTGGTGCTCGGCCGGCCGACGCTCAGCCGCAGCGTGACCCGGCTGCTCGCCCGTACCGATGTGCAGGTCGTGGTCGTGTCCGGCCATGCGGACTGGGCGGACGTCGCCGGCACCGCCGCTGTGGTCTGCGACCAGATCTCGGTGCCCGGCGAGCCCTCGGCGCAGGAGCAGCTCTGGTGGCTGCGCTGGGCGAAGGCTGCCTCCGGCGCGGACACCGTGCTGAACTCCGCGCGGGGGTTGGACGGGGCTGCGGTGGCGAACCTGCTCCTCGGCACTGCGGAGTCCACTGTGGTGCTCGGCTCCTCGATGGCGGTGCGGCACGCGGACCTGACGGGTGCCGCCGGTGCGGACCTCGCGCCCGAGCTGGTGGTGGCCAATCGCGGGCTCGCCGGGATCGACGGCACCCTGTCCACGGCCACCGGGCTCGCGCTGGCCGGACGGCAGGTGCGGGCGCTGGTCGGTGACCTGACCTTCGCCCACGATGTGGGTGGGCTGGCCCGGGGCCGGTTGGAGCCCGAGGTGGATCTGCAGGTGATCGTGCTGGACGACGGCGGTGGCACCATCTTCGCCACGTTGGAGCACGGCCGCCAGGAGCACCAGGCGGTGTTCGAGCGCTACTTCGCCACTCCGCAGTACCTGGACATCGCCGCCCTGGCCGCCGGGTTCGGTGCCCGGCACGCGCTGATCCGCGGTACCCAAGGGCTGAGCGATCTGGCCCGGGAGCTCGCCGCACCGGTGCGGGGGCGCTCCGTGCTGCAGGTGCAACTGGACCCGCAGGCCGAGCGCGCGCGGGCCGTGGACCTCAGTGGGCAGGTCGAAGTCGCAGCACGCGCTGCACTCGTCGGCTGAGCATTGTGCTGGTCAAACGTTCTGTTGATCGCTGAGCATTCTCAGGAACTTCTCAGCCGGAGCCAAGCCTGCGGGCAGGTCGGCGCTGTTCTATAGATCCATCACTACTTGGAGGATCCGATGACCAGCAACGACCCACAGCAACAGCCCGGGCAAGCGCCCACCTACTCCTGGACGTCTCCCGGGTCCTTCTCCACTGCACCGATCGCCGGCCCGCACGCCGGTGCGGACGCGGACACCAGCGGAGCCCCGGCCGACGCCCCCGTGACTGGCCAGCCCGGCGCCACGGGCCAGGCCCCGGTGGGCTACGGCCCGAGCGGCTCCGGCTACTCCGGTGCCGAGCAGAGCGGCCCGAGCCCGAGCGTGCCCGTGCAGCCCACCTCCGGCTACGGCGCCCCTCACTACGGCGCAGCCAGCCACGGCGCCCCCCACTATGGCGCCGCCGAGCAGATACCGAGCTACGGGGCAGCCAGCGCGACGACCACTGGCGTCGCCGGCCCTTCCGGCCCCGGTCAGACCCCGCCCCCTTCCGGCCCCGGTCAGACCCCGCCGCAGCATCCGGCCCCCGGCGCTGGCAACGGCAAGCAGCGCAAGGGCGGCGGTAAGCAGTGGCTCCTGGTCGGCACGGCGGCTGTCCTCGCCGCGGCGCTGGCCAGCGGCGGTACCGCGCTGGTGCTGCAGGATCAGCCCGGCTCCAGCGAGGCCCTGGTCCAGGTGCCCTCGACCAGCACCAATGTGGCCAGCAACTCCGACGGCAGCCCGGACTGGCAGTCCGTCGCCACGGCGGTGCGGCCGTCCGTGGTGGCCATCAGTGTGGCCACCCAGCAGGGCGAGGGCGCCGGCTCTGGGGTGATCATCGACGCCGAGAACGGGTACGTCCTCACCAACAACCACGTGGTCGACGGCGCAGAGCAGATCGCCGTCACGCTCGCCGACGGCCGGATGTTCCAGGCACAGTCGGTCGGTACCGACCCGGCCACGGACCTGGCGGTGCTGCAACTGACCGACCCGCCGGACGATCTGACCGCCGCCACCCTGGGCACCTCGGACAGCCTCGAGGTCGGCCAGTCGGTGATGGCTGTGGGGAACCCGCTCGGCCTGGACTCCACGGTGACCACCGGCATCATCTCCGCTCTGGACCGGCCGGTGGGTGCCACTGACCAGTTCAGCCGGGAGCAGGTGGTCACGAACGCGATCCAGATCGATGCCGCGATCAACCCGGGCAACTCCGGCGGCCCGCTCTTCGACAGCGCCGGGCACGTCATCGGCATCACCTCCTCGATCGCCACCGACGGCCAGTCCAACGGCAGCATCGGGCTCGGCTTCGCGATCCCGGTCGACCTGGTCACCACGATCGCCGACCAGCTGATCGAGAACGGCTCCGCCGAGCATGCCTACCTGGGCGTCTCGCTGACCAACGGCACCGCGAAGGCGGACGGCGCCACCCGCGCCGGTGCCGAAGTGCACGAGGTGGTGGACGGCACCCCGGCTGCTCAGGCCGGACTGCAGCCCGGTGACGTGATCGTCAAGATCGACGACGACACCGTCGGTGGTGCGGAGTCCCTCACCGGGTATGTGCGCACCTACTCCTCCGGTGACGAGGTCACCCTGACCGTGGTGCGGGAAGGTGCCGAGCAGGAGATCACCGCGACGCTCGCCACCCGCGAGGACGTCGCCTCCTGACGCACTCGCGTCGTCCGCCCGACCTGGCGTTCGTCGGAACCCGCTTGGCGCATCGGAACCCGCTTGTACCCGGGATCCGATGCGCCACGCGGGTTCGAACGCGAAGCAGAGCCCGCGTCTAGCGGTCCAGGGCGGCGTGCATCGGGGCGAGCTTGGCCTCGGACTCGGCCAGCTCGTCCGCCGGGTCGGAGGCGGCCACGATCCCGCAGCCGGCGAACAGCCGCAGTCCGGTGTTCGCCTCGTCCACCTGCGCCGAGCGCAGCGCGATGCCCCACTCGCCGTCGCCGTCCGCGCCGAGCCAGCCCACCGGGCCGGCATAGCGGCCCCGGTCCATACCTTCGCGCTCGGCGATCACCTCGGCCGCCACCAGTGTCGGCGTACCGCACACGGCAGCGGTGGGGTGTAGCTCGGCGGCCACCTGGAGCGAGGACATGTCCGCGTGCTCGGTGGCCAGCACGGCAGTGACGTCGGTGGCCAGGTGCATCACGTTCGGCAGGTGCAGCACGAACGGGGCATCCGGGGCGTTCGTGCTCGCGGCGTACGGCGAGAGGGATGCGGTCAGGGAGTCCACCGCGAACTCGTGCTCTTCCAGGTCCTTCGAGGACCGGGCCAGCGAGGCGGCGCGTGCCAGATCGGCCTCATCGTCGCCGGTGCGCTGGATTGTGCCGGCCAGGACTCGAGAAGAGATCAGACCGCGCTCGCGGCGCACCAGCAGCTCCGGGGTCGCCCCCACCAGAGCGTCGACGGCGAAGGTCCAGCAGGAGGGGTAGTCGCCCGCGAGGTTCTTCAGCAGGCGCCGGACATCGACCGGGGCCGCGGTCCGGGCGTGCACGTCCCGGGCCATCACCACTTTGGCCACCGCCCCGGTGCGGATCAGGTCCACCACGCTGGCGACGGCGTCCCGCCAGTCGTCACCATCGCGGGCCCCCGCCATGTACTCCACCGTGGTCGGCGGCAGCACGGGCCGCTGCCCGGTGCGCAGCGACTTGGGTGCGGGCATCGGCGCCAGCTCAGCAACTGAGGAGATCGTGGTCACCCAGGTGTGCTCACCGCGGCGGCCGACCACCACTTCGGGCACCACCAGAGACCCACCAGCAGGGGAGTCGGCCGCGAACGCGAACGAGCCGAACGCCACCGGTCCGGTCCCCGGCGCCCGCACCTCGTCCCGGACCACCATCCGGCCGGCAAGTTCACGCCAGCGCGCGTCGGCCTCGGCGAACCGCTCCGCGCCCGAGGTGTCGATCCTGGCGGCTTCGCCCCAGCCGATGATCCCTTCGCCACGGCGCACCCACGCCATCGCCGCATGCGGGTCGGGTTCCGGTAGCAGGTCGAGCAGATCGCCGAGCGCGTGCGCGGGGACGGCTACTGTCCGCGCGAGCAAGGTCGGCGGGATCGGCGCGGTGGCAGCGTCAGTCATCACCGGTAAGGATATGACGCCGGCGCCCACTGCACGCTCCAACGGACGTGATGCCGCACACGTCCACCCCACCCCCCAGGTCGTCATGTCAGGGGTGCGCCATAGCGCACGGCTGACAGGACGACCCGTGCAGGTCAATTAGGGTACGCGGGAGTCGCAAAAAAGCGGCGGAATCGCGCGGGATACCCGGCCCGCCTCTGGTCTTCTCTGCTGCGATCTACAGGTAGCCTAGGCACCGAGGACCGACCCGCGACGGCAGGTTCGACGCTTCGGCGCGAGCACTGCCGCCCCTTGGTGTGGGCGGTCGGAGAGAGACTGAGGACGAGACGTGGAACGGGTGGGAAGCGTGCGCAGCAGCCACGATGACGCAGATGTCATCGTCGTCGGCGCAGGCCCCGCGGGTTCCGCTGCCGCGCACTATCTGGCCACTGCCGGCCTGGATGTGCTGCTGCTGGAGAAGGCGACCTTCCCGCGGGACAAGATCTGCGGTGACGGGCTCACCCCACGGGCAGTGGCCGAGCTGGTCCGGATGGGGGTGCCCACCCGCACCGAGGACGGCTGGATCCGCAACCGCGGCCTGCGGGTGGTCGGTGGCGGAAACACCTTCCATCTGCCCTGGCCGCAGATCGAGCGCTACCCCGACTACGGGCTGGCCCGCGCCCGCGGCGAGCTGGACGAGCTGCTCGCCCACCACGCACGGAGCTCCGGGGCGAAACTGCGCGAAGGCGTCTCGGTGACTTCTCCGGTGCTGCACGAGCGCACCGGCCGGGTGATCGGCGTCAACGCCCGCGCGGTCAGCGCGAGCGGGCGGCGCATCGACGCCGAGCCGATGACCTTCCACGCCCCCGTGGTGATCGACGCCGGTGGCGTCGTCGCCCGGATGGCCACCTCGCTCGGCTTGGCCAAGCGGGATGACCGGCCGATGGGCGTGGCGGTGCGCACCTACTTCCGCACCCCGCGGCACGCCGACGAGTGGATGGAGTCCCACCTCGAGCTCTGGTCCGGTGAGCCCGGGAAGTCCGAGCTGCTGCCCGGTTACGGCTGGATCTTCGCCCTCGGCGACGGCCGCGCCAACGTGGGCCTCGGCTCGGTCAGCTCCACGGCCAAGGCCACGCAGCTGGACTACAAGCGCCTGTTCGCCGCCTGGATGCGCAATGCGCCCGCCGAGTGGGAGTTCACTCCGGAGAACCAGGAGGGTCCGGTGCGCGGCGCGGCGCTGCCGATGGCGTTCAACCGTGGCCCGATGTACACCCGCGGTCTGCTGCTGGTGGGCGACTCGGGGGGAATGGTCTCCCCGTTCAACGGTGAGGGCATCGCGTACGGCCTGCAGGCCGGCCGGATCGCCGCGGATGTGATCGCCCAGGCGTTCGCCCGGACCTCCGCTGTGGCCCGGGAGCGGACCCTGACGACCTACCCGGAGCGGATGCGCGCCGATCTCGGTGGCTACTTCACCCTCGGTCGCCACTTCGTGAAGCTGATCGAGAATCCCGAGGTGATGCGGCTGTGCACCAAGTACGGGCTACCCCGGCCGCAGCTGATGAAGTTCGTGCTCAAGCTGCTCTCCGACTCCTACGACACCCGCGGCGGCGACCTGACCGACCGGGTGATCACCACCCTGACCCGAATCGCGCCCGCCGCATGAGGCCCACTGACGTCCGGCTCAGCGCCGCAGGCGAATCCAGCACCGACAGCACCCGCAGTGTTCGGAGGAACGACCGATGACCAACCCGTATGTGCCACTGCTGATCATGGGTGGGTTCGCTCTGCTGCTGGGCCTGGGCGGGCTGGTGGCGAGCACCGCGATCGGTCCGCAGCGCTACAACAAGATCAAGGTGGACGCCTACGAGTGCGGGATCCAGCCCTCACCGCACGCGAGTGGCTCCGGCAAGTTCCCGGTGAAGTACTACCTGGTGGCGATGACGTTCATCATCTTCGATATCGAAGTGGTGTTCCTCTACCCCTGGGCGGTGGCGTTCTCCGAGCTCGCCGTGTTCGGGCTGATCGCGATGATCACCTTCCTCGTGCTGATCACGGTGCCATTCGTTTACGAATGGCGCCGCGGCGGCCTGGACTGGAACTGAGAAGGGAGACCGAGATGGGACTCGAGGACAAGATGCCCGCCGGCTACATGCTGGGCAAGCTGGAGGACCTGGTCGGATGGGTCCGGTCCTCCTCGATGTGGCCGGTCACCATGGGACTGGCCTGCTGCGCGATCGAGATGATGGCGGCCGGCACCTCCCGGTTCGACATCTCCCGGTTCGGGATGGAGGTGTTCCGCGCCTCCCCGCGCCAAGCCGACCTGATGATCGTCTCTGGGCGGCTCAGCCACAAGATGGCACCGGTGATCCGCACCGTCTACGACCAGATGTCGGACCCGAAGTGGGTCATCTCGATGGGTGTGTGCGCCTCCTCCGGCGGCATGTTCAACAACTACGCGATCGTGCAGGGGGTGGACCACGTGCTGCCGGTGGACATCTACCTGCCCGGCTGCCCGCCCCGCCCGGAGATGCTGATCAACGCCATCCTCGAGCTGCATGAGCAGGTGGTGAAGCAGACACCGCTGGCCAGCAACCGGGACGAGGTGCGCCGCAAGGTGGAGGCCGCTGCCCTGGAAGCCACTCCGACGCACCAGATGAAGGGACTGCTGGCGTGACGTCGAACGACGAGAACCTGCCGGCGGAGCAGTCCGAGGCCTCCCAGGAGGTCGCCCCCGCCGGGCGCGCACCGCTGGATGTGGTCTCCGTGCGCTCGGGCATGTTCGGCGTGGAGGGCAGCGGTGACACCTCCGGCTACGGTGGTCTGGAACGGATCGTGTCCATGCCGGGGGCGAGCCCACGCCCGTACGGCAGCTACTTCGACGAGATCGTCGATGTGCTCACCGAGGTCCTCGGCGAGGCCGGGGTGGACTTCGACGACGCCGTGGAGAAGGTGGTCGTCGACCGCGGCGAGCTGACCCTGTACGTGCTCCGCGAGCACCTGCAGCTGGTGGCCCGCTCGGTCCGAGACGACCAGGATCTGCGGTTCGAGCTGTGCCTGGGGGTGAACGGCGTGCACTACCTGGAGGACGTCGGCCGTGAGCTGCACGCCGTCTACCCGCTGTACTCGGTGACGCATAACCGCAACCTGCGCCTGGAGGTCACAGCGCCGGACGCGGACCCGCACATCCCGAGCGTGATCGACATCTACCCCGCCAACGACTGGCACGAGCGAGAGACCTGGGACTTCTTCGGCATCATCTTCGACGGCCACCCCTCGCTGGCCCGGATCGAGATGCCTGACGACTGGCCGGGACACCCCCAGCGCAAGGACTACCCGCTGGGCGGGATCCCGGTGGAGTACAAGGGCGCAACCATCCCCGCGCCCGATGAGCGGAGGGCCTACAACTGATGGCTGCACCCACCACTGGACCCAGCGCCACCGCACCGGTCGGCGATACCGGCGGCGCCCGGGAGTACGTGGCCACCGGCGGCGACTGGGACGAGATCAGCAGCGATGCGCAGGCGCACGCTGACGAACGCATCGTCATCAACATGGGCCCCCAGCACCCCTCCACGCACGGGGTGCTGCGCCTGGTCCTGGAGATCGACGGCGAGACCGTCACCGAGGCGCGGGGCGGGATCGGCTTCCTGCACACCGGCATCGAGAAGAACATGGAGTACCGCACCTGGACCCAGGGCGTGACGTTCTGCACCCGGATGGACTACGTCGCCCCGCTGTTCCAGGAGACCGCGTACTGCCTGGCCACGGAGAAGCTGCTCGGCATCACCGAGGACGTGCCGGAGCGGGCCACCCTGATCCGGGTGCTGATGATGGAGCTGAACCGGATCGCCTCGCACCTGATCTGTATCGGGACCGGTGGTAACGAGCTCGGTGCCACCACGGTGATGACGATCGGTTTCAACGGTCGCGAGGAGATCCTGCGGATCTTCGAGGCGGTCACCGGGCTGCGGATGAACCACGCCTATATCCGCCCCGGCGGCGTCGCCCAGGACCTGCCGGCCGGCGGCACCCAGATGGTCCGGGAGAAGATTCCGGAGATTCGGCGCCGGATCGCCCAGCTCGAGCAGATCCTGCTGAAGAACCCGATCTTCCTCGGCCGGCTCCAGGGCATCGGCTACCTGCCGCTGGCCGGGGCGATGGCCCTCGGTGCCGCCGGACCGATCCTGCGCTCGGCGGGACTGCCGTTCGACCTGCGCCGGGCGCAGCCGTACTGCGGTTACGAGAACTACGACTTCGAGGTCCCTACCGAGACCAGTGCCGACGCCTACGGCCGGATCGTGATCCGGTTCAAGGAGATGCGCGAGTCGCTGAAGATCGTCCAGCAGGTGCTCGACCGGCTGGAGGCGCAGGACCGCAAGGGCAAGCAGCCGGTGATGGTCGAGGACAAGCGCATCGCCTGGCCGGCGCAGCTGTCCGTCGGCAGCGATGGGCAGGGCAACTCCCTGGAGCACATCCGCAAGATCATGGGCACCTCGATGGAGGCGCTGATCCACCACTTCAAGCTGGTCACCGAAGGCTTCAAGGTGCCCGCCGGGCAGGTGTTCCAGCAGGTGGAGCACCCGAAGGGCCCGCTGGGTGTGCACCTGGTCTCCGCCGGAGGCACCCGACCCTACCGGGCGCACTTCCGCGACCCGTCGTTCAACAACCTGCAGGCCCTGGGCATGATGTGCGAGGGCGGCACCATCGCAGATGTGGTGGTCGCTGTGGCCTCGATCGACCCCGTGATGGGAGGGGTGGACCGCTGATGGTCAACACCGAGAGCAGACCCGGTAATCCGGTGCATGACGCCCGCGCCGCCCGGCACGCCTACTCCGGCGACGTGGCCACCAGGTTGCACGCCGACGCCGCGCTGATCCTCGCGAAGTACCCGGAGGCTCGCTCCGCACTGCTGCCGCTGCTGCACCTGGTCCAGTCCGAGGACGGGTACGTCAGCCCCGCCGGGATCGCGTTCTGCGCCGACGTGCTGGACCTGTCCCGCGCCTCCGTGTCCGCGGTGGCCACCTTCTACAGCCAGTACAAGCGCCACCCCAACGGCACCTACACCGTCGGCGTGTGCACGAACACGCTCTGTGCCGTGATGGGTGGTGACGCGATCTTCGACCGGCTCGCCGACCGGCTCGGCGTCGGCCACGACGAGACCACCGAGGACGGCACGATCACGCTGGAGCGGCTGGAGTGCAACGCCGCCTGCGACTACGCCCCAGTGATGATGATCAACTGGGAGTTCTTCGACAACCAGACCCCTGCCTCGGCCGTGGCCACTGTGGAGAAGCTCCTCGCCGGCGAACCGGTGCGACCCACCCGCGGCGCGGAGAGCGTGGCGACCTTCAAGGAGGTCTCCCGGGTGCTCGCCGGGTTCGACGACGGCCGCGCGGACGAGGGCATGGGCGCAGGTCCAGCCACGCTGGTCGGCCTGGAGCTGGCGCGGAAGAACGACTGGCACGCCCCCGTGTCCGACGATGAGCCCGCACCCGAACCAGAAGCCGGGACCGAACCGGTCGGGGACACCGGATCCAGTGCGGAACGTCAGCCGCACGCTCCAGCCGACACCTCGCCGTCGGGCCCGACCGCCGGCAACGACTCCGACGGGGAGGGAAGGGCATGACCACGCTGACCCCCATCCTCAGCGACCTGTGGGACACCCCGCGGTCCTGGACGCTGTCCGCCTACGAGGACGCCAAGGGCTATCAAGGGTTGCGCACGGCGCTGAAGACCGATCCCGGTGACCTGGTCACCATGGTCAAGGACTCCGGTCTGCGCGGGCGCGGCGGTGCCGGGTTCCCCACCGGTCTGAAGTGGAGCTTCCTGCCGCCGTCCGACGGCGGCCCCCGGTACCTGGTGGTGAACGCGGACGAGTCCGAGCCGGGCACCTGCAAGGACATCCCGCTGATGCTGGCGAACCCACACGTGCTGCTCGAGGGCGTGATCATCACCTCGTTGGCGATCGGTTGCCACCACGCCTTCATCTACGTGCGCGGGGAGGTGGTGCACGTCTACCGCCGGCTGATCGCCGCCGTCGCCGAGGCGCGCGCCGCCGGTCTGGTCGGCACGGACATCCTCGGTTCCGGCTTCGACCTGGAGATCACCGTGCACGCCGGTGCCGGCGCCTACATCTGTGGTGAGGAGACGGCGCTGCTGGACTCGCTCGAAGGCCGGCGCGGCCAACCGCGGCTGAAGCCGCCGTTCCCGGCGGTGGCCGGACTGTACGCGCGCCCCACCGTGGTGAACAACGTGGAGTCGATCGCCTCGGTGCCACAGATCGTGCGTAACGGCCCGGAATGGTTCGCCGGCATGGGGACCGAACGCTCCAAGGGGCACGGCCTGTTCTCGCTGTCCGGACATGTGGCCAAGCCGGGACAGTACGAGGCTCCGCTCGGGATCACCTTCCGTGAGCTGCTGGACATGGCTGGCGGTATCCGCGACGGACACCGGCTGAAGTTCTGGACCCCGGGTGGGTCCTCCACCCCGATCCTCACCGACGAGCACATCGACGTCGTGCTCGACTACGAGGCCGTGGGTGCAGCCGGGTCGATGCTCGCCACCCGGGCGCTGCAGGTCTTCGACGAGACCACCTCGGTGGTCCGCTGCGTGTCCCGGTGGAACGACTTCTACCAGCACGAATCCTGCGGCAAGTGCACCCCGTGCCGCGAGGGCACCTACTGGATGAAGGAGATCCTGCACCGGCTGGAGGCCGGGCAGGGCTCGGAGTCCGACATCGACCTGCTGCTCGACGTGGCCGGCAACATCGAGGGCCGGTCGTTCTGCGCCCTGGGCGATGCCGCTGCTACCCCGGTGAAGAGCGGGATCGCGCACTTCCGGGAAGAGTTCGAGCAGGGGGTGCACACTCCCGCCTGGGAGCTGTTCCCCTATGAGGCCAACACCGTCTTCGGAGTCGCGTCATGACCGCCACGTCCAACCAGCAGGCCCCCGCCCCGGTGGAGGAGGTGACGCTGACCATCGATGGGGTCGAGGTGAGCGTGCCGAAGGGGACCCTGGTGATCCGCGCCGCCGAGCGCGCCGGGATCGAGATTCCCCGGTTCTGCGACCACCCGCTGCTCAAGCCCGCCGGTGCCTGCCGCCAGTGTCTGGTCGAGGTCTCTGCCCCACGCAACGGCGAGCTCACCCCGTTCCCCAAGCCGCAGACCGCCTGCACGTTGGAGGTCACCCCGGGGATGCAGGTGAGCACGCAGGACACCTCCCCGGTGGCGGAGAAGGCGCAGCGCGGCCAGATCGAGTTCCTGCTGGTCAACCACCCGCTGGACTGCCCGGTCTGTGACAAGGGCGGCGAGTGCCCACTGCAGAACCAGGCGCTCGACCACGGCTCGAACACTTCCCGGTTCACCGGCGTCAAGCGCACCTTCCCCAAGCCGATCAAGATCTCCTCGCAGGTCCTGCTCGACCGCGACCGGTGCATCCTGTGCCAACGCTGCACGCGTTTCCAGGACGAGATCGCCGGCGACCCGTTCATCGATCTGCAGGGCCGTGGCGGCGGCACCCCGGGCTACGAGGTGCACGGGCTGCACGCCCAGCAGATCGGCCGTTTCGACGAGGCGATCCTGGATTACGTCGGCGGCACAGAAGTCACTGACGACGACGTCGTCGGACCGGAGGGGACCCCCTCCGTGGTCTCGGCTACTGGGAGCAACGCCGGGACGGTCGGTCCGGCCGCTGTGGACGTCTCCGGGCGCCCGTTCGCGTCCTACTTCTCCGGGAACACCATCCAGATCTGCCCGGTCGGTGCGCTCACCTCGGCCGCCTACCGGTTCCGCTCACGCCCGTTCGACCTGGTCTCGGTGCCCTCGATCGCCGAGCACGACGCATGCGGGTCCGCGATCCGGATCGACTACCGGCGCGGCCAGGTGGTGCGCCGGCTCGCCGGCGAGGACCCGGCCGTGAACGAGGAGTGGATCACCGACAAGGACCGGTTCGCCTTCGCGTGGCAGAGCGCTCCGGATGTGCTCACCAGCCCGTTGGTGCGGGACGAGGAGACCGGCGAGCTGGTGCCGACCAGCTGGTCCGAGGCGATCCACCTGGCCGCCCAGCACCTCACCGGCGCCGCTGGCGTGGGCGTGCTGCCCGGCGGCCGGCTCCCGGTGGAGGATGCCTACGCCTGGTCCAAGTTCGCCCGGGTGGTGCTCGGCACCAACGATGTGGACTTCCGCGCCCGTGCGCACACTGCCGAGGAGGCGGACTTCCTCGCCCACCGGGTGGCGGGCTCCCGGATGGACGTCACCTTCGCCGACCTGGAGCGCAGCCCGCAGGTGCTGCTGGTGGGCCTGGAGCCCGAGGAGGAGGCCGGCTCCATCTTCCTGCGGCTGCGCAAGGGGGTGCTGGCCGGCCGGGTGAACGTGACCACCCTGGCCCCGCTGACCACCCGCGGCAGCACCAAGATGCGCGCCACGGTGGTGCCCACGGCGCCCGGTGCAGAGGCGGACGTGCTCTCCGCGCTGGCCACCGGCGGCGGAGAGCACACCGAGCTCGCCGAATCGCTGCGCACCGAGGGCGCCGTGATCCTGGCCGGGGAGCGCCTCGCCGGCGTTCCGGGCGGGTACACCGCGCTGCTGAAGCTGGCCGAGGCCACTGGTGCGCGGCTGGCCTGGGTGCCGCGCCGTGCCGGTGACCGTGGCGCCGTCGAGGTCGGCCTGCTGCCCGGGCTGCTGCCCGGGGGACGGCCGACGGCGCAGGCTCAGGCGCGGGTAGACGTCGCCGCTGCGTGGGGTGTGGAGGAGCTCCCGGCCACACCGGGGCGCGACCTCACCGAGATCCTCACCGCTGCCGCCGACGGCACGCTCGGTGCCCTCCTGGTCGGTGGGATCGACCTCGAGGACCTGCCGGAGCCCGAGCTGGCCGAGCGGGCGCTCGCCGCTGCTGGTGCCGTGGTGCAGCTCGAGGTGCGCCGTTCTGCGGTGACCGAGCATGCCGACGTGGTGCTGCCGGTGGCCCCACCGACCCACAAGTCCGGCACCTTCCTGAACTGGGAGAGCCGGCCCCGCCCGTTCGAGACCGTGTTCGAGAGCGCGCAGCTGTCCGACGCCAAGGTGCTGGACATGATCGCCCAGGCCACCGGGATCGAGTTGGGTACGTCCGCGGTGGCCGAGGTCCACACCGAGCTGGCCGAGTTCAGTGGCTGGGACGGGCCGCGGCACGACGCCCCGGCCGTGACCGCCGCGCCGGCGCACTCGCTCAGCGATGGGCAGGCAGTGCTGGCCACCTGGCGGCTGATGCTGGACTCCGGCCGCGGGCAGGACGGCGAGCCGCACCTGGCTGGTACCGCGCACCGCCCGGTGGCGATGGTCTCCGCCGGCACTGCGCAGGCCGCCGGTCTGCAGGCCGGCGGCGCCGTCGTGGTCAGCAGCGAGTCCGGCGGCCTCGAGCTGCCGGTGATCGTCACCGCCATGCCCGACGGCGTGGTGTGGGTGCCGCAGCATTCGGTCGGTAGCTCGGTCTATCGCACGCTAGGCGTCGGTGCTGGTGCTGTGGTGGCGCTGGCCCGGGCCGCTTCGGAGGTGCACTGATGAATCCGCCCGTGCTGGCCACTGAGGGGGGAGGAGCGGACTTCTCCGGCGACTCCCTCGGCCTGGTGGTGATCAAGGCTGCCGCCATCCTGATCTTCCTGCTGCTCTCGGTGCTGCTCGCGCTCTGGTTCGAGCGCCGGGTCATCGGACGATTCCAGGAGCGGCTGGGCCCGAACGTGCGCGGCCCGTTCGGTCTGGTGCAGTCCATCCCGGACGCCCTGAAGCTGCTGCTGAAGGAAGACATCACCGTCAAGGCTGCGGACAAGCTGATCTACAAGCTGGCACCGCTGATCTCGGTGTTCTGCGCCTTCATGATCTTCGCGATCATCCCGTTCGGACCCGCAGTGCAGATCCCGGGGACGGACATCATCACCCCGCTGCAGCTGACCGACCTGCCGGTGGCTGTGCTCTACATCCTGGCCATCACCGGCCTCGGCGTGTACGGCATCGTGCTCGGCGGCTGGTCCTCCGGGTCCGTGTACCCGCTGCTCGGCGCAGTGCGCTCCACAGCGCAGGTGATCTCCTACGAACTGTCGATGAGCCTGGCGCTGGTCTCGGTCCTGCTGGTCTCCGGATCGATGTCCACCTCGGAGATCGTGGACGCCCAGACCCAGATGTGGTGGTCGGTGGCGCTGTTGCCGGCGTTCGTGATCTACGTGATCTCGATGCTCGGCGAGACCAACCGACTGCCGTTCGACCTGCCCGAGGCCGAGGGGGAGCTGGTCGGCGGGTACTCCACCGAGTACTCCTCGATGAAGTTCGCCTGGTTCTACCTCGCCGAGTACATCAACATGCTGAACGCCTCGGCGATCGCCACCACCTTGTTCCTCGGCGGCTGGCGCGCACCGTGGCCGATCTCGGCGATCAACGACGGCATGTTCAACGAGGGCTGGTGGCCCGTGCTGTGGTTCATCATCAAGCTCTGGCTGGTGATGTTCTTCTTCGTCTGGGTCCGGGCCACTCTGCTCCGGTTCCGCTACGACCAGTTCATGCACCTGGGCTGGAAGATCCTCATCCCGGTGGCGCTGGCCTGGGTGGTGGGTGTCGGCGTGATCCAGGGTGTGCGCCAGTTCTCCGACATCAGCCTGCAGGCCTTGTTGTTCGCTCTGGCCGGGGTGCTGATCGTGTTCGCGGTGGTCCTGATGCTGCTGCCGGAGAAGAAGGACGCCGCAGCTGACGGTGCGGACGGTTCCGGCAGTGCCGGCCGGGGTGCCAAGGCGGGCGCGAAACCCGGCGGCAAGCCGGCGGGCGCGAAAGCCGGCAGCAAGGCCGGAGCCCGGCCGGCCACGACCGGTACCAAGCCGAGAGCCACATCCGGCGGTCAGGCTGGAACCACGACCAGTGGCAAGGGCGCAGCCGCAACTGCGAAGACCGCCGAGAAGACCGAGACCTTTGACGCCTTCGCCGACGGCTACCCGGTGCCCCCGTTGCCGGGGCAGTCGCTGCCGCCGTCCACACGGCGTGCGAAGGTGACCGCTCCCGCAGGAGCACCCGCGAGCGAGGAGGAGAAGAGCGATGGCTGAGAAGAAGGGCCGCAAGCCCGGTCGCTCGTCGTCACCGGCGCCGAGCAAGGGTTCGTCCCAGGAGGTCAGCGCCGCCGGTGACTTCGACGTCGACGGTGACCTGGACAAGAACGCCGTCCAGGAGTTCTTCGCCCCGGTCGCCGGGTTCGGCGTCACGATGGCGTCGTTGTTCTCCCCGGTGGTCACCGAGCAGTACCCGTTCGAGAAGAAGCCCACGGCGCCGCGCTACCACGGCCGGCACCAGCTGAACCGGTACGCCGACGGCCTGGAGAAGTGCATCGGCTGCGAGCTGTGCGCCTGGGCCTGCCCGGCGGACGCCATCTACGTGGAGGCCGGGAACAACACCGCCGGCGCCCAGTACTCCCCGGGTGAGCGGTACGGCATGGTGTACCAGATCAACTATCTGCGCTGCATCTTCTGCGGACTGTGCATCGAGGCCTGCCCCACCCGGGCGCTGACGATGACCAACGAGTACGAGCTGGCCGGGCAGACCCGCGCCGGAATGATCTTCGAGAAGGACGAGCTGCTGGCTCCGCTACGCTCGGGGATGCTCGCCGCACCACACCCGATGGTCGAAGGCAGCAATGACGACGACTACTACCGCAATGAGGTGGACGGTCCCACTCCGAGCCAGGTGGAGTGGGTACGCGAACGCCGCCCGGAGGACCCCACCCTGGAGGCAGCCGACGCGGCGGCCCGCGCCCGCGGCGACCAGGGAGGAGCCCGATGACCGAGCAGCTGGTGATCTCCACCGGTGAAGCCGTGCTGTTCTGGGTACTGGCCCCGCTGGCTGTGCTCGGAGCGCTCTCGCTGCTGTTCGCCCGGCGCCCGGTGCACATCGCGGTGAGCATCGCTGGGGTGATGGTGGCCCTGGCGATCCTGTACATCGCGCTGGAGGCACCGTTCCTGGGGGTGGCCCAGATCGTGGTCTACACCGGTGCGGTGATGATGCTGTTCCTGTTCGTGATCATGCTCGTGGGGGTGGACTCCACCGAGTCCCTCACCGAGACGCTCAGCGGGCAGCGGTGGGTCGCCGTGGTCGGGGGAGTGGGTCTGGTGGCCCTGCTGATCGCCGTGGTCACCCGCGCAGGGTTCGGTGCGCCGGTCGGCCTGAGTGCCGCGAACGCCGAGTCCAACCCGGCCGGGGTGGCCCGGATCATCTTCGGCGACTACATCTTCCCGTTCGAGCTGACCGCCGCCCTGCTGATCACTGCGGCGCTCGGCGCCCTGGTGCTGAGCCACCGCCGCCGCCTCGGCCCGAAGCGCGGGCAGCGCGAGGTGGTTGAGGCGAAGCTGGCCGCGTTCAAGTCCGGTGCGGGTGCCACCAGCGTGATCTCCGCACCCGGACCGGGTGTGTACGCGCGGACGAACTCGGCCGATATGCCCGCGATCGACGCCGGCGGCGGCGCACTGGACGCCTCGATCACCACGGTGCTGCGAGTGCGCGGCCAGGTGCTGCGGCAGTCGGAAGCCACGGTGCAGACCGCCCGGGCAGCTGAGATCGCCAGCGGGGTACCGGTCATCGATGCCGAGGAGCAGGACGTGCCGATCGACGCCGATGCCTCGGACCAGGTGACCGAGCGGAGCGAACCCGCCCAGGGGAGCGAACCCGCCCAGCGGAGCGAACCCGCCCAGGGGAGCGACGCGCCTGAGGGGAGCGACTCGCCCGAGGCGAGCGAACCGACCGAGGCGAGCTCCGCCGTCGACCGCTCTGCGGAGAGTCCACCGCCCGGTGACGCGGCCGAGACCCGCGAAGGAGACGAGCAGTGAGCCTGATCAACTACCTGGTGCTCTCCGGCATCCTGTTCAGCATCGGCACCGTGGCGGTCCTGGTGCGGCGCAACGCCCTGGTGGCGTTCATGGGTGTGGAGCTGATGCTGAACGCCGCCAACCTGACCCTGGTGACCTTCGCCCGGATGCACGGTGACCTGCACGGGCAGGTGCTCGCGTTCTTCGTCATGGTGGTGGCGGCCGCAGAGGTCGTGATCGGTCTGGCGATCATCGTGTCCATCTTCCGAACTCGCGGTTCGGCGTCGCTGGATGACGTCAACCTGCTGAAGAACTGACAGGGAGCCGGTCTCCAGATGAACCTGACCAACCTTGCCTGGGTGCTGATCGCGGCACCGATGCTCGGCGCGGCAGTGCTGCTGCTCGCCGGCCGGCGCTCGAACCCCTGGGGGCACTGGCTCGGTGTGCTCGCCTCAGCCGTCTCGGCCGTGCTGGCGATCGGCATCCTGGTCGAGCTGCTCGGCCGATCCGCCGACGACCGAGTCAGCCAGATCACGCTGTACTCCTGGATCCCTGCCGGGGATCTGAACGTGGACGTCGGTCTGCTGATCGACCCGCTCTCGGTGACATTCGCGCTGCTGATCACCTTCGTCGGCACGCTGATCCACATCTATGCGGTGGCCTATATGGCCGACGATCCCGACCGGCGTCGGTTCTTCGCCTACCTGAACCTGTTCATCGCCTCGATGCTGGTGCTGGTGCTCGCCGACTCCTACGCCCTGCTGTTCCTCGGCTGGGAAGGGGTGGGACTGGCGTCCTACCTGCTGATCGGGTTCTGGAACCAGCGCACCGAGTACGCCGTGGCCGCGAACAAGGCCTTCTTCATGAACCGTGTCGGTGACATGGGCCTGCTGGTGGCGATGATGCTGATGTTCGCCACCTTCGGGGCGGTGGACTACGAGACGGTCTTCAACGCGGCCGACGGCACCAACGAGGGCGTGCTCACCGCCACCGGGCTGATGCTGCTCCTCGGCGCTTGCGGTAAGTCCGCCCAGTTCCCCCTGCAGGCCTGGCTGGGTGATGCGATGGCCGGCCCGACCCCGGTCTCCGCGCTCATCCACGCCGCCACGATGGTGACCGCCGGGGTCTATCTGGTGGTCCGTTCCGGACCGATCTTCGAGGGATCGGCGACGGCGCAGCTCGTGGTGGTCATCGTGGGTGCGGTGACGCTGTTGTTCGGGGCGATCGTGGGTTGTGCCAAGGACGACCTGAAGAAGGCGCTGGCAGCCTCCACGATGTCCCAGATCGGGTACATGATGCTCGCCGCCGGGCTCGGCCCGATCGGTTACGCGTTCGCGATCTTCCACCTGATCACCCACGGCTTCTTCAAGGCCGGGATGTTCCTCGGTGCCGGTTCGGTGATGCACGGCATGAACGACACGATCAACATGCGCGGCTTCGGCAACCTGTCCAAGTACATGAAGATCACCTGGATCACCTTCGCCGCCGGCTGGTTGGCCATCCTCGGTATCCCGCCGTTCTCCGGTTTCTGGTCCAAGGACAAGATCATCGAGACCGCGTTCGTCGGCGACGGCTGGCAGCCCTGGGTGTTCGGTAGCGTTGCGCTGCTCGGCGCCGGGATCACCGCGTTCTACATGTCCCGGCTGTTCTTCATGACCTTCCACGGCAAGGCCCGCTGGAACGACGGGAAGAACGACCTGCCCGGACCGGAGCAGCACCCGCACGAGTCCCCGGCGCTGATGACCATCCCGATGATCCTGCTCGCTGTCGGCTCGGTGGCCCTCGGTGGCCTGCTGATGATCGGTGACGCGTTCACCACCTGGCTGGAGCCGGTCACCGGGCACGTCGAGCACCATGCCCCCGTGCTGCCGGTGCCGGTGATCATGGCTGCCACTCTGGTGCTGGTCCTCCTCGGTGCGTTCCTCGCCTGGCGTCAGTACGCCGCCAGCCAGGTGCCGATCAGCCCACCGGCCGGCAGCTGGCTGACCCGCGCCGCCCGCGCGGACCTGTACCAGGACGCCACGAACGAGACCATGGTCGGCCGGCCGGGCGAGCACCTCACCCGGGTGCTCACCTACGCCGATACTGCCGTGGTCGACGGCGCCGTGAACGGGCTCGGGTCCGGAGCCGTGGGCTGGGGGACGCGTTGGCGCCGCCTGCAGAGCGGGTTCGTCCGGTCCTACGCCGCACTCATGCTCGTCGGTGTGGTGCTCGCCCTAGTCGTCGTCCTCGCTACGCGAGTCTGAGTCGGAGAAACGAATGCCTGCACAACTCGCTGACCTTCCCTGGCTCACGATCCTGATCGCGCTGCCGGCGCTGGCCGCTGCCCTGATCTGGCTGGTGCCAGCGCTGCGCACGATCGCCCGCCCGCTCGGCCTCGCGGTCAGCCTGCTGGTGCTGATCGGGGCCGTGGTGATGGCCGCTGGGTTCGACACCGCGGCTGGTGGCTACCAGTTTACCGAGACCTACACCTGGATCGGCCAGCTCGGCGCATCCTGGGCAGTGGGTCTGAACGGCATGGGCCTGGTGCTCGTGCTGCTCGCCGTGGTGCTGGTGCCGATCGTGATGCTCGCCTCCTGGAACGAGGTGAAGCTGCCCGAGGGGATCAAGGCCGAGGCCGCCGAGAAGGCGCTCGCCTACCGGCGCGCCGGGTACGTGGCGCTGCTGCTGCTGCTGCTCGCGATGATGATCGGCGTGTTCGCCGCCCGCGACCTGTTCCTCTTCTACATCCTGTTCGAGGCCATGCTGGTGCCGATCTACTTCATGATCGGTGCCTACGGCGGGGCAGGGCGCCGCGCTGCCGCAGTGAAGTTCCTGCTCTACGGCCTGGCCGGCGGTCTGGTGATGCTGGCCGGTGTGGTGATGGTGGCGGTGCGGTCCGGCGGCGGCGAAGGTGCGCTGCTCCTGGACAACCTGGCGGACGTCGCTGGCGGGGACACCCCGGCAGCACAGATGTGGCTGTTCCTGGCCTTCTTCGTGGCGTTCGCGATCAAGGCCCCGATGGTTCCGGTGCACACCTGGCTGCCGGACTCGGCCGGGCAGGCGCCACCAGGGACCTCCGCGCTGCTGGTGGGTGTGCTGGACAAGGTCGGCACGTTCGGCATGATCGCGATCTGCCTGCCGCTGTTCCCGGCCGCTTCCTCGGCCGCCGCACCGGCGATCATCGTGCTGGCAATCATCTCGATCATCTACGGCGGCATCCTGGCCATCGGCCAGCACGACCTGATGCGGATGATCGCCTTCTCCTCGGTGTCCCACTTCGGCTTCATCGTGATGGGCATCTACGTGGGCACGCAGACCGCGATGGTCGGCGCGATGCTGTACATGGTTGCCCACGGGGTCACGATCGCCGCCCTGTTCTTCATCTCCGGGTTCCTCACCCAGCGTGGGGGCAGCCAGGACATGCGCACCTATGGCGGGATGCAGCGGGTGACCCGGGTGATCGCCGGTACCTGGCTGTTTGCCGGGCTCGCCTCGCTGGCACTGCCCGGGCTGAGCGGGTTCGTGCCGGAGTACCTGGTGTTCCTCGGGAGCTTCGAGGCGCACTGGGCCTACGGTGTGTTCGCCGTGATCGGTGTGGTGCTCTCCGCGCTGTACATCCTGCTGGCCTACAAGCGGGTCTTCACCGGCCCGGTGGAGCCGGCCCGGGCAGCGCTGACCGATGCCGGCGGACGGGAACGGTGGGCGATCGTTCCGCTCGCCGTCCTGGTGCTGTTCCTCGGCTTCTTCCCGGCCCCGGTGCTCGACCTGATCACCGGCACGGCTGACCAGTTCGTCGCGATCCTCGGGAGCGCCTCATGAATTCCTTCGTCCCGCCGGAGATCGCCTGGGCGGCGCTCAGCCCGGTCCTCATCGTGCTGGGTGCGGCCGTCGTGGGTGTGCTGATCGAGGCCTTCGTGACCGGGAAGGCCCGCCGCGCCGTGCAGGTGCTGCTCGCCGTGCTCGCCCTCGGTGCCTCACTGGTGACCGTCGCCTGGCGATGGACCGTGGTGCAGGCCCAGGGCCCGGCCTCACTGGTGGCCGGTGCCGTGGTGGAGGACGCCCCGGCGCTGCTCGCGCAGGGGATCATCCTCATCTGCGCGTTCGTCGGAGTACTGGTGATCGCCGAGCGCTCCGGTGGCGAGGACGCGTTCGCACCGACCGCCTCGGCAGTACCCGGGTCCGCCTATGAGACCCAGGCGCGCCGCCTCGGCCTGGTGCAGACCGAGGCCTACCCGCTGGTGCTGTTCTCCGTGGGCGGGATGCTGATCTTCCCCGCGGCCACGGACCTGTTGACGCTGTTCATCGCGCTCGAGGTGCTCTCCCTCCCGCTGTACCTGCTCTCCGGACTGGCCCGCCGCCGTCGCCTGCTCTCTCAGGAAGCCTCACTGAAGTACTTCCTCCTCGGCGCGTTCTCCTCGGCGTTCTTCCTGATGGGTGTGGCGCTGCTGTACGGCTACTCCGGATCGGTGCACCTGACCGACGTCGCCACCGCCGTGCCGCAGATGGTCGGTCTGGACGGGGTGTTGCTGGCCGGCGTGATCCTGGTGGTCATCGGCCTGCTGTTCAAGGTCGGCGCCGTGCCGTTCCACTCCTGGGTGCCGGACGTGTACCAGGGCGCCCCGACCCCGATCACCGGGTTCATGGCCGCCTGCACCAAGATCGCCGCGTTCGCCGCCCTGGTGCGGTTCCTCTACGTGGTGGCCCCGGGGCTGAGCTGGGACCTGAGCCCGGCGCTGTGGATCATTGCGATCCTCACCATGCTGGTGGGGACCGTGCTGGGCATCGTGCAGACCGACATCAAGCGGATGCTCGCCTACTCCTCGGTGGCGCACGCCGGCTTCGTCCTGCTCGGTGTCGTGGCCTGGACCACCTCGGGGATCAGCTCGGTGTGGGTCTACCTGCTGGTCTACGGCCTCGCGACCGTGGGCGCCTTCGGCCTGGTGTCGCTGGTGCGGGAGCGGGACGCCGAGGGCAACGTGACCGCTGAGGCTGGGCACCTGAGCCAGTGGGCCGGGCTCGGCCGCCGGCACCCGGTGGTGGCGCTCTGCTTCACCCTGTTCCTGCTCTCCTTCGCCGGTATCCCGCTGACTGCTGGGTTCATCGGCAAGTACGTGGTCTTCGCCGCCGCCGTGGAGGGTGGGGCGTGGCCCCTGGTGCTGCTCGCCGTGGCTGCCTCGGCCGCTGCGGCGTTCTTCTACGTGCGGGTGATCGTGCTGATGTTCTTCACCCAGCCGAACGAGGAGGCTCAGGGCGCCCGGGCCACTGTGGTGCGCACCGAAGGACTGAGCGTGGTGGCGGTGGCGGTCTGCGCCCTCGGCACTCTGGCGCTCGGCCTGTTCCCCGGTCCGCTGCTCGACCTGGCTGCGAACGCCACGCAGTTCCTGCTGTGACCCAGCCCGGCCTGCCGCTGGGCGACGGCGACCTCCAGGCACAGCTCGCCACCGAGCTCGAGGACATCGAGCAGCGGTTGCAGGCGGCTGCCCGCAGCGCCGACCCGCTGGTGGACCCCTCCGCCCACCACCTGCTGGACGCCGGTGGGAAACGGATCCGACCGATGCTGGTACTGCTCACCAGCCAGTTCGGTAGCGGGGTGAACGATCAGGTGCGGGCCGCCGCGGTGGCCACCGAGCTCACCCATCTGGCCACGCTGTACCACGATGACGTGATGGACTCCGCGCCGCTGCGGCGCGGAGCGCCCTCCGCGCACGAGGTGTGGGGCAACTCGGTGGCGATCCTCACCGGCGACCTGCTGTTCGCCAAGGCGTCCCGGATCGTGGCCGACCTCGGGCCGCAGGCGGTGCGGATCCAGGCCGAAGCCTTCGAACGGCTCGTGCTCGGTCAGCTGCACGAGACCCTCGGCCCGGCCGAGGGTGAGGACCCGACCGCGCACTACCTGCAGGTGCTCGCGGACAAGACCGGTTCCTTGATCGCCGCGGCCGCGCACTACGGCACCATCCTGTCCGGTGCTGCGCCGGAGATCGAGACCGCCACAGTGGCGTACGCGGAGAAGGTCGGTATCGCCTTCCAGCTCGCCGACGACGTGATCGACCTGGTCTCCGACGCTGAGACCACTGGGAAGACGCCGGGTACCGACCTGCGCGAGGGCGTGCCGACGATGCCGGTGCTGCTGCTGCGCCGTCAGGCCAGCGCCGGAGAGCTGGACGACGCCGGGCGGCAGCTGCTGGCCGATCTGGATGGCGACCTGTCCTCGGACGAGATGCTCGCCGACGTGCTGAGCCGGCTGACCGCGCACCCCGTGCTGGCCGAAGCGCGGGAGATGGCGCGCGACTGGGCCGCCGGTGCGGTGGCCGAGCTCGACCTGCTGCCGGCGAGCGAGACCCGCACCGCTCTCGACGAGTTCGCGCACCTGCTGGTGGACCGGCTCGCCTGAGTCTCTCGGCCAGACAAGTGTCTGAGGACCGGATGGACATCGGAGTACCGAAACTTCGGTACTCCGATGTCCACGTGGTCCTCAGACGCCCGTGCAATGCCGGAACGGTGCCACCGGCTCAGTGCGCCACTGTGGCCTTCTCCGCGCCGGTACCGGTGAGGGAGCGCACCTCCATCTCGGCGTACTTGGCCTTGTTGAACTCCTTGGAGATCATCGTGCCGAGCCAACCGAAGAAGAAGCCAGCCGGAATGGAGACCAGGCCCGGGTTGTCCAATGGGAACCAGTGGAAGTCCACCCCTTGGATCATCGACGGGCTGCGCCCGGTGCTCGGGTCCACCGGCTTGCCGGAGACCGCGGGGGAGAAGACGATCAGCGTGACCGCGGTGACCAGTCCGCCGTAGATCGCCCAGAGAGCGCCGGAGGTGTTGAACCGCTTCCAGAACAGCGAGTACAGGATCACCGGCAGGTTCGCGCTGGCCGCCACTGCGAAGGCCAGGGCCACCAGGAACGCGATGTTCTGCCCGTTGGCGACCACACCGCCGACGATCGCGACAGCGCCGATCACCACGGCGGCCCGGCGGGCGACCTTCACCTCCTTCTGCGGGTCCTCCTTACCCTTCTTGAAGACGTTGGTATACAGATCGTGGGCGAAGGAGGCCGAGGCGGTGATCGTCAGTCCCGCCACCACCGCCAGGATGGTGGCGAACGCGACGGCGGAGATCACCCCGAGCAGGATCGTCCCGCCGAGCTCGTAGGCCAGCAGGGGAGCAGCCGAGTTCACTCCACCCGGAGCGGCGAGGATCTCGTCCGCGCCGACCAGCGCTCCCGCGCCGAAGCCGAGCACCAGGGTGAACAGGTAGAACAGGCCGATCAACGCGATCGCCCAGGTCACCGACCGGCGTGCCTCTTTCGCTGTGGGCACGGTGTAGAACCGCATCAGTACGTGCGGCAGCCCGGCGGTGCCGAGGACCAGAGCGAGCGCCAGCGAGATGAAGTCCAGCTTGGCGACCTCCGAGCCGCCGTACTTGTTCATCGGGTCCAGCAGATTGGCACCGCCCTCACCGGCGGTGGCCACGGCGTGCCCGAGCAGCTCGGAGAGGTTGAAGTTGTGCTGGGCCATGATCCACACCGTCATCACGGCGGCCCCGATGATCAGCAGCACCGCCTTGACGATCTGTACCCAGGTGGTGCCCTTCATCCCGCCGACCAGCACGTAGAACACCATGATCGCGCCGACGATCGCGATCACGATCGACTGCCCGCCGCGGTCGGTGACCCCGAGCAGCAGCGCCACCAGCCCACCGGCACCGGCCATCTGCGCGAGCAGGTAGAAGAACGAGACCGCCAGCGTGGAGGAGGCCGCTGCGGTGCGCACCGGCCGCTGCCGCATCCGGAAGGAGAGCACATCGGCCATCGTGAACCGGCCGGTGTTCCGCAGCAGCTCGGCAACCAGCAGCAGCGCCACCAGCCAGGCCACCAGGAAGCCGATCGAGTACAGGAACCCGTCGTAGCCGTAGACAGCCACGGCCCCGGCGATGCCGAGGAAGGAGGCCGCGGAGAGGTAGTCACCGGAGATCGCGATGCCGTTCTGCTGACCGGTGAAGGCCCGCCCGCCAGCGTAGAAGTCCGCCGCACTCTTGTTGTTCCGGGAAGCGCGGATCACGATCACCATCGTGGCCGCCACGAACAGCCCGAAGATGCCGAAGTTCACGGCACTGTTGCCGATATCCATCAGAGGTCCCCCGTTTCCAGCTCGGTGCGGATCTTGTCCGCGATCGGGTCCAGCCGGCGGTTCGCGTGCCGCACGTACAGGAACGTGATCAGGAAGGTGGTGACGAACTGGCCCAGGCCGAACAGCAGGCCGATGTTCACGTGGCCGATCACCGGCGTGGACATGAACTCCACCGCATAGGTGGACAGCAGCACATAGGTCAGGTACCAGAGCAGGAACGCCGCCGTCATCGGGAAGGCGAACGCACGCACCCGCCGGCGCAGCTCCTGGAACTCCGGGGAGGCTTGAGCGCGCTCGTAGTCCTCCTGGGTGACAACCCGCTCCCTGGGCGGATCACCGACGACGGCGGCGCCTTGCGGCGGCGCGGCGCCGGGGCTGTCATCGTGCACAGCGGGCTCCTTCGCTCGAGGTGTCGGCGTGCGGCCGACGTGACCGTGGTCACAGTAAGAGCGAGGGATCGACGCGCGGAAGGCGGCCCGCCGGTCCGCGCGCCAGGTGGCGGCCTGCCTCGTTGGACGGGGCTCTCGGCTGCGACGAACGGTCCGGCAGCCGCGACGAGCGGTCAGCGCCGGAACCGCCGCTCCGGGTCCCAGCTGCCCCGGTTCAGGGCCAGGTTCTCCGGCGTGTGCAGCCGCACCATGGTCCGCCACAGACCGCGCGGGCGCCGGTTCGGGGTGAGCAGCGAGACGACCACCATGGTGATGAAGGCCAGCGGCACCGTCCAAGCCGCCGGCTGCGCCAGGAACGCCCCCGCTGCCGTGGTGGAGGAGCCGGTCACGATCGTGGCACCGACGGCGAAGGTCGCTGCCCCACCGCCGACGATCAGTCCGGCCATCGCCCCGACATCGGTGAGCTTGCGCCACCAGATGCCGAGCAGCAGCAGGGGGCAGAAGGTGCTGGCGGCGACCGCGAAGGCAAGCCCGACGACGTCGGCGATGCCCAGGTTCAGCCCGCCCAGGGCGCCGAGCGTCGGCACGGTCAGTGCCAGCACGGCGCCGACCCGGAACGCGGTCACCGGGGAGGAGATGCGCCGATTCAGCACATCCTGGGAGATCACCCCGGCCACGCTCACGGTGAGGCCGGACGCGGTGGACAGGAACGCGCCGAATGCCCCGGCGGTCACCAGCACGGTGAGCACCTGCCCGGCCTCGGGGCCAAGGATGCGGGCCGGGAGCAGCAGCACCACCGCCTCGGTGCGGCCGGTGAACAGCAGGTCGGGGGCGTACAGCCGCCCCAATGCCCCGTACAGGGTGGGGAACAGGTAGAACACCCCGAGCATCGCCAGCACGGTCACCGTGGTGCGGCGTGCGGCTCGTCCGTCCGGGTTGGTGTAGAAGCGCACCAGGACGTGCGGCAGACCCATCGTGCCGAGGAACAGCGCCACGATGAGCGAGTAGGTGGTGTAGAGGGCGTACGGGTGCCCGTCGTTCATCGGGAACAGCCAGCCGGCCGAGTCCACCGGACGAAGCCCGTCGGCGTGCGGCACGGCCGCGCCGGCCGGGAACTGCACCTCGGTACCTGCATCGATGGTCGTGGTGCCCGCCGGCAAGGTGATCTCTCCGTCCACCTCCTGCCCGTCCACTGTGCCCGCGGCGTGGACCTGCACCGGCTCCGGCAGCTGTACCTGCACATCGGCACTGACCTGAACGGAGGTCTCGTCGGTGAACGTCACCGGACCGGACTCGGCCACTGTTGGTGCGCCGTCGGCTCGCCAGACCAGCACCAGGATGATCGCCGGCACGGCGATCGCGGTGACCTTGAGCCAGTACTGGAACGCCTGCACGAAGGTGATCGCCCGCATCCCGCCGGCCACCACGGAGACCAGCACCACCGCTGCCACCGCCACGGGGCCGACCCATGCCGGGGTACCGATCACGGTGCGCAGGGTGATCCCGGCCGCGTGCAGCTGGGGAAGCAGGTAGAGCCAGCCGATGGTCACCACACCGGCGCTGGCGATCTTGCGCACGGCGGCCGACTCCAGCCGCAGCTCGGCGAAGTCCGGCAGCGTGTACGCGCCGCTGCGCCGCAGCGGGGCGGCCACCAGCACGAGCAGGAGCAGGTACCCGGCGGTGTAGCCGACCGAGAACCAAAGCATGTCTGCGCCGTAGGCGAGGATCAGTCCGGCGATCCCGAGGAACGAGGCCGCGGAGAGGTACTCGCCGCTGATCGCCGAGGCATTCCACCACGGGCTCACCGACCGCGAGGCGACGTAGAAGTCGCTGGTGGTGCGCGCCGCACGCACGCCGAGGATCCCGAGCAGTGCCGTGCTGATCGCTACCAGCACCACCGCGACGATCCCGGCCGTGGGGTTCACCGGCGGTCCATCAGGTCGGTGAATTCACGCTCCACCCGCTCGGACTGGCGCACGTACAACCAGGCTGCGCCCACCAGCAGTGGGTACACCCCGGCGCCGAGGAGGAGCCAGGGCACCGGGATGCCCGCGATCGTCGGAGTGGTGGTTCCCGGCGCCAGAGCGAAGACCACCGGCAGCACGGCCAGCAGACCGAGCGTGGACAGCGCCACGGTCAGGCCCAGGCGCAGCTGGGTGCGCATCAGCCCGCGCAGGTACACATCGCCCAGACGGGTCTGCTCGTCGATATCGGAGGTGGCCGGGCGCCGCGCCCGCCGCCGGGGGCGGCGCGGGCCGGTGACCACCTGCCGTTCGGTCATCGCCGCTCCCGGCCGAGACCGGCGAGCAGGTCACGCAGCTCGCGGGCGTGCCGCCGGGCTACCGGCAGAGTGGTCCCGGCCACCACCACATACAGTCGGCCGGAGTCCCCGCGCAGCTCGCGCACCTGGTCCAGGGCCACCAGATGGCTGCGGTGGATCCGCACGAAGCCGGCGCCGGCCCAGCGATCGGCCAGGGTGCTCAGCGGCATCCGCACCAGGTGCTCGCCCTCGGCGGTGTGCAACCGGGCGTAGTCGCCGTGCGCACTCACGTACCGCACGTCGCTGCGGCGCACGTACCGGGTCACCCCGGCCAGCTCCACCACGATCGTCTCGTCCTCATCGGCCACCCCAGTGCTCGCCTGCAGGGACTGCTGGGCGCGGCGCACCGCCTCGGCGAGCCGCTCCGGGCGGTAGGGCTTCATCACGTAGTCCGCGGCACCGACGTCGAACGCCTCCACGGCGTGCTCGTCGTAGGCGGTGACGAACACGATCGCCGGCGGGCTGCGGAACCGGGCGAGCACCCGGGCCAGATCCAGGCCGGTCAGCCCGGGCATCTTGATGTCCAGCACGATCACGTCCACATCTCCGGCGTCCAGCTCGCGCAGGGCGCTCGCGCCGTCACCGGCAGTGCGCACCTGACCGACGCGCTCGTCCTGGCCGAGCAGGAAGGCGAGCTCGTCCAGTGCCGGGGGCTCGTCATCGACGGCGAGGACCGTGAGCATGGGCACAGAGTAGTCACTCCACGTAGACGCCCGGGTGGAACTTCGGCACCCGCAGGCTGATCTTTGCACCCGCACCGACGGCGGTCTCCACCACCAGGCCGAATTCCTCACCGAACGTAGTGCGCAGCCGCTCGTCCACGTTCGCCAGGCCGACCCGGTCCCCGGACTCGCCGGCGAACTGCTCGCGCAGCACCTCCGGGTCCATCCCGGCGCCGTCGTCCTCGATGCTCAGGTGCGCTTCGTTGCCGACGTCTTCGGCGACGATGGTGATGTGCCCGCCGCCGGGCCGGCCCTCCAACCCGTGCTGGACCGCGTTCTCCACCAGTGGCTGCAGGCAGAGGAACGGCACCACGACGCCGAGTACCTCGGGTGCGACCCGGAGGGTGACCCGCAGCCGGCCGGCGAACCGGGCCCGTTCCAGGGTGAGGTAGCGCTCGATCGACTTCAGCTCCTCGGCCAGTGTGGTGAACTCCCCGTGCCGGCGGAAGGAGTACCGGGTGAAGTCGGCGAAGTCCAGCACCAGCTCCCGGGCGTGCTCGGGGTCGGTGCGGATGTAGGAGGCGATGGCGCCGAGAGAGTTGTAGATGAAGTGCGGGGAGATCTGCGCGCGCAGCGCCCGCAGGTCCGCCTCGGCGAGCTCGGCCCGGGAGCTCTCCAGCTCGGCCAGGTCCAGCTGCCCGGAGATGAAGTCCGCGATCTCCTCCACGGCCCGCACCAGGCCGGTCGGTGGTGCACTGGTGGCATACGCGGTCACTGCGCCGACCTGCAGATCGGCGGTGGTCAGCGGTGCGGTCACCGCGTACCGCAGCGGGCAGGAGACATCCCCGCAGGTGATCACCTCGGGGCCGAGCACCCGGGTCTCGGCGACCTCCGCACCGGTGGGCACGTGGTGCTGGTGCGTCTCCCCGATACCGCTCCACGCGAGCAGCCGGTCCTCGTCCGCCAAGGTCAGTGCGGCCGTGCCGGTCACCGCGTGCAGGTGCTTGACCGCCCGCCCGGCGCCGGCGGGTAGCCCTGCGCGCAGCGGCGGGGAGGCGAGGGTGATCAGGTGCAGGATCCGGTAGGTGGAGCGGTGTTCGGAGGGCCCGAGCAGCATCCGTGGCCGGAGCACGCGCCAGACCACGGCCACCGCGGCGACCACCGCCACAGCGGACGCGATCGCGGCCAGCACCTCCGGGCTCATGGCAGGAGACAACCAGGTCTGGGCCGCGCTGTCACGTCACTGACTCACCCTGCGCCGTCTTGTCGAACCTGCGCGGTCATGTCGAACCCGCGCCGTCTTGTCGAACCTGCGCGGTGATGTCGAACCCGCGCGGTCATGTCGAACCTGCGCCGTGGGTGGGGTCTCCGTCGCTAGATCGCGATTCGGCGACGGAAACCCCACCCACGGCAGCACTGAGGCCCCAGTGAGTGAGCACCGGTGTCCGGCGACGGCTGAGCTACCGGTCCCGCCGCGGCCTCGGCGCCGCCGCCCGGATCGCGCGGTAGCCGTCGGTACTGAGCACCACCAGCGCCAGCCAGACCACGGCGAAACCCACCCACCGGGTTGCCGACATGGTCTCGTGATAGAGGAACACGCCAGTGAGGTACTGCATCGTCGGAGTGACGTACTGGAGCAGGCCGACCATCGCCAACGGCAGGCGCCGTGCGGCGGTCGCGAACAGCACCAGCGGCACCGTCGTCAGTACTCCGGTGCCGATCAGCAGCAGGGTCAGACCCGGTGTGCCGGCGTGCTCACCCGGTCCACCGAAGGCCCCGGTGCCTGTCGCTGCGAGCACCACCAGCAGGATGAGCGCCGGTGGTGCCAGCACGAACGTTTCCACCGCCAGCCCGGGAAGTGCCGGCACCTGGGCACCGACCTGCTTCTTCACCAGGCCGTAGCAGCCGAAGGTCAGCGCCAGCACCAGGGAGATCCACGGGAAGGTGCCGTGGCCCAGAGCGATCACGAGCACGCCGACAGCGCCGAGCGCCACCGCGATCCACTGCGCCCGGCGCAGCCGCTCGCCGAGTACCGCGACGGCCATCAGCACGGTCATCAGCGGGTTGATGTAGTACCCGAGTGAGGCGTCCACGACATGCCCGGTGAGCACCGCGAGCACGAAGGTCACCCAGTTGGCGGCGATCAGCACGGCGGCCAGCGCCAGCCGGGCGAAGATCCTCGGCGTGCGCAGCAGCCGCCGGAATGTGCCGAGCTGCCCGAAGACCGCCAGCAGCGCCAGGCACAGCAGCAGGGACCAGACCACCCGGTGCGCGGTGATCTCGAACGGCCCGGCCGGTGCGAGCAGAGGGAAGTAGAGCGGCAGCAGGCCCCACCACAGGTACCCGCCGAAGCCCGCCGCCAGCCCGCGCCGGTCGAGGTCGTCGCCGCCGTTCGGTGGTGGGGGAGGCGGGGCGGTCACGCCTGGAATCTACCCATGTCACAGCCAGCCTGCGCCGTGGTCCGCCGGATGGGCGCCGAGTGCATCCACACTAAGGTGACCCTTACACTGGGGGCTGGCCCTTCGGCGTCACCCTGCGCCGACTAGACACTTGCGAAAGAGGCATTCCATCACTGTGCCTACCACCACCCCGCTCCGCGTCGCCGTCGTGGGTGCCGGCCCCGCCGGGATCTACGCCGCGGACATCCTGTCCAAGACCGACCTGAACGTTGAGATCGATCTCCTCGAACGACTGCCCGCGCCCTACGGTCTGGTGCGCTACGGAGTAGCCCCCGACCACCCGCGGATCAAGGGGATCATCAACGCGCTGTACAAGGTGCTGCAGAAGGGCACGGTGCGGTTCATCGGGAACGTGGACTATGGCACCGATGTCGACCTGGCCGAGCTGCGCGCCTACTACGACGCTGTGATCTTCGCCACCGGTGCGATTCGGGACGCGGACCTGAACATTCCCGGGATCGACCTGGACGGCAGCTACGGCGCAGCGGACTTCGTCTCCTGGTACGACGGCCACCCGGACGTCCCGCGTACCTGGCCGCTGGAGGCTACCCAGGTGGCGGTCCTCGGGGCAGGGAACGTGGCCCTCGATGTCGCTCGGGTGCTGGCCAAGCACGTCGACGACCTGATGGTCACCGAGATCCCGGAGAACGTGGCCGAGGGGCTGCGCTCGAGCCCGATCACCGATGTGCACCTGTTCGGCCGCCGCGGGCCCGCGCAGGTGAAGTTCACTCCGCTGGAGCTGCGCGAGCTGGGGCACGTGCCGGATGTGGACATCGTGGTCTATCCCGAGGACTTCGACTTCGACGAGGGCTCGGAGGAGGCGATCCGTTCCTCGAACCAGACCAAGCAGGTGGTCAAGACCCTCACTGACTGGACTCTGCGCGAGGAGAGCGAGCTCACCGCCTCCCGGCGCATCCACCTGCACTTCCTGCACCGGCCGGCGGAGATCCTCGGCACCGACGGGCAGGTCACCGGCATCCGCACCGAACGCACCGAGCTCGCCGGCGACGGGTCGGTCCGGGGCACCGGTCGCTTCGAGGACTTCGACGTCCAGGCCGTCTACCGCGCGGTCGGTTACTTCGGTTCCCCGCTGGCGGACGTGCCGTTCGACCCGGTGGCCGGCGTCGTCCCGAACGAGGGCGGCCGGGTGCTGGACGAACGCGGCGAGCAGGTGCCGGGACTGTACGCCACCGGCTGGATCAAGCGCGGGCCGGTCGGCCTGATCGGGCACACCAAGTCCGATGCCAGCGAGACCGTCCGCCACCTGGTGGCCGACCTCGCCGAGCGAGCCGAGCAGGGCACGCTGAGCTCCGCCGTCGACCGTGATCCGCAGGCTCTGCTGGACCGACTGGCGGCCGATGGCATCCCCTACACCACCTGGCACGGCTGGGAGCTGTTGGACGCCTACGAGCGGTCCCTGGGTGAGGAGCATGGCCGCGAGCGGGTGAAGGTCGTCCCGCGCGAGCACATGACCGAGATCTCCCGGGGAGTCGGCGCGCGCACCTGAGGGCACAACCGTCCGAGTACCGAAACGGCATCGGAGTACCGAAGTTTCGGTACTCCGATGTTCAGGAGGTACTCAGTCGGTTTGCAGGGCGAGCGGCACGACGGCGGAGCGCACCCGGCCCCGGTGCGGCCGCGCCCACTCCGCGCCCGCCCGCGCCCGCGGCTACCGGCGGTTGGTGAACTGCAGTGCCGCGTCGATGTCCGCGCCGGAGAGCAGCGCGATCACGTCCTGCAGGTCGTCCCGCTTCTTCGAGGACACCCGCACCTCGTCACCGGTGATCTGCGTCTTGACTCCCTTCGGGCCTTCGTCGCGGACCAGCTTGGTGATCTTCTTCGCATTCTCGCTGGACAGTCCCTCCTTCAGGGTGCCCGCCAGCCGGTACTCCTTCCCGGAGGGCTGGGGCTCGTCCTCACCGGTGTCGATCGCCTTGAGCGAGACGCCCCGGCGGATCAGCTTGGTCTGGAACACGTCCAGGATCGCCAGCACCCGGTCCGGAGCGTTGGCGACCATCACGATCGCGTCCTGCCCACTCCACTCGATCGAGGCACCCACGCCCCGGAAGTCGTACCGCTGGGAAATCTCCTTGGCGGTCTGGTTGAGCGCATTGTCGACCTCCTGCCGGTCCACTTTGCTCACCACATCGAACGAGGAATCGCTGGCCACTGAGATCTCCTTCACATCTAGCCACCGCCGGAGCTCGGCGATGTCACGGACTGCCGCTGAACTTGGTATTGTTCCATCCGGTCCCATGGATCACCCCCGGCGGGTTGCCCGAGCGGCCAAAGGGAGCTGACTGTAAATCAGCCGCGCAAGCTTCGCAGGTTCGAATCCTGCACCCGCCACCGGAACCGACGTGGGGCGCCTCGATGAGGCGTCTCGGCGTCTGTTCCGACCGACCGAGACTCACCTCCAGGGCAGTACCATCGCCTCGGGAGTGGTTCCGGTCACAGAAGCGCCTCGAGGGGCCGCTGCGATTTCGTCTCCGGGCGGCTGAGCATGTACCCTCGATCCCGCTGCCCCGATAGCTCAGTCGGTAGAGCGTCTCCATGGTAAGGAGAAGGTCTAGGGTTCGATTCCCTATCGGGGCTCTGGTCTGTAAAGGTGCCCGTCAGCAGGGCGGGCCCTTCGCAGGACGCGGCGGGGTAGCTCAGTCGGTCAGAGCGCACGACTCATAATCGTGAGGTCGCGGGTTCGAGCCCCGCCCCCGCTACACCACCAGCGCCGCCGCACCATCCGAGTGCAGATCGTGAGGAAGACCAATGGCCACCAAGTCCGCGGACGTCCGTCCGAAGATCACCCTTGCCTGTGACGTGTGCAAGGAGCGCAACTACATCACCAAGAAGAACCGGCGGAACAACCCCGACCGGCTCGAGCTGGCGAAGTACTGCCCGCGCTGCAACGCCAAGACCAACCACCGCGAGACCCGCTGAGGGTATGACCGCGGTCAGCACCGACTACGTAGGGCGGGAGTTCCACGGAACCCCGCCCTACGCCGTCTCCCGGGTGAAGATCGGCGAGTTCGCCGCCGCTGTGGGGGCGAGTGACCCGGTACACACCGACCCGGAGGTGGCCAGGGCCGCAGGGCACGAGGATGTGCTCGCGCCGCCGACCTTCGCGGTGGTGGTCGCTCAGCGCGCCGAGGCGGAGTACATCGAGGACCCCGGCGCGGGTATCGACTTCTCCCGGGTGGTGCACGCCGAGGAGCGGTTCGTCTACCACCGACCGATCGTGGCCGGAGATCTGCTGCACACGTCCGTGCACGTGGACTCGATCACCACCCGGGGCGGCATCTCGATGGTCACCACCCGTACCGAGATTGCCGACGACGGCGCAGCCCCGGTCTGCACCGTCACCTCCACTCTCGCTGTGCGAGGGGAGGGCTGATGGGCGCGCTCGAGGCGTCCTCGACCGTCGGTACCGAACTGTTCGCGGTGACTCACGCCGTGGACCGCGCCCGGCTGGTCCGCTATGCCGGTGCGTCCGGGGACTTCAACCCGATCCACTGGAACGAGCGGTTCGCGCTCGAGGTCGGCCTGCCCGGGGTGATCGCCCACGGCATGCTCACCATGGGCCTGGCTGCTGGGGCGCTCTCCGACTGGCTGGACGACCCGGCCGATCTGCTCTCCTACGGGGTGCGGTTCACCCGTCCGGTAGTGGTGCCCGACCCCGATGCGGCGGAAGTGGACATCGTCGCCGTGGTCGGCGCCGTCGACGCCGATGCCGGCACCGCGCGGGTGGACCTGAAGGTCACGGTGAACGGTGCCAGCGTGCTCGGCAAGTCCCAGGCGCAGGTCCGCCTGCACTGACGAGTGCCCGCTACCCGGCCGCCGAGTGGACAAATTGTGTTCCCTGGGAGCGCTGGGGGCAACGGATGTGGTCCAGTCGCGGCGTGGAGGTTGTTGGGGCGCAGGGGCGTCAGGAGGTCCGCGGCGCCGGCCCGGTGGTCGTACCCACCCGCAGCGTGCAGCCCAGCGTCACCGAGCGAACCTTCTCACCCGCGGCCAGCCGGATCGCTGCCTGCGCCGCCCGCCGGCCCTTCTCCTCGATCGGCTGGCACACCGAGGTCAGCTCGTGCCCGGCCAACCAGGGCAGGCTGGCGCCGTCGAACCCGGCCACCGACACGTCCTGCGGCACCCGCAGCCCGCGCTCCCGCGCCGCCAGCACCACTCCGGCGGCGAGCAGGTCGCTCATCGCCACCACCGCCGTCGGCCGGGGCGTGGCCGCCAGCACCGCATGCCCGGCGCGGATTCCCTCCTCCACCAGTGACCCCGTGGTCTCCTCCACTGCCATCGGCTCGATCCCGGCGCCGAGGATGCCGGCCATCCGAGCCGCGGTGTAGGGCACCTTCGCGCGGGGCGCGGTTGCCAGGTCGATCGGCCCCTGGCGGCGGCGGTTGCTCCAGCCGAGGGTGAGCACCGCCACCCGCTGATGGCCGAGCGTGCGCAGATGCTCGGCGAGCGCCGCCATCCCCGCCTCGTCCTCCACCAGCACCGAGCTGACGCCACGAGCGGTGGAGTCCACCCGCACCATCGCGATACCTCGGCGGCGCAGGGTCCGGGCCGCATCACCAGCGGAGACGCTGAGCAGCACCGCCGCATCCATCGCCGAGTGCGTCAGCAGCCGGGCACCGGCCGGCTCCGAGGGCAGCAGCAGGACCCCCATCCCTTCGGCAGCGAGCGTGGTGGCCAGCCCGTCCAGGGTGCCCAGCGCCACCGGATCCCGGAACCGGGCGCGCAGGTCCCCACCCACCACCACCCCGATGATCCCGCTGCGGCCCCGGCGCAACGACTGTGCCACCGGGTTCGGGCCGGAGTAGCCGAGCCCGGCAGCGGCATCGAGCACCTTCTGCCGGGTGGCCGCGGAGATCGGACCGGCACCGGAGAACGCCAGCGACGCCGTCGACAGCGACACCCCGGCGGCACGGGCCACATGCGTCAGCGTGACGCGTTCGCTCACCGTCACTCTCCTCTCGACCTCGGCTGCGGCGGGTTGACCCCGCTCGGGCTGAGTCGCACCATAGTCCAGGGGCCGCCTGGTCCTCCGCCCGCCGCGGGCTTCTGCCGCCGGCCGCGGCCCACCCCACGGACGAAAGCGCCGCGATGTCCACCACCACCGCCTCTGCGCGTCGTGCTGCCGCCGTGGTGTTCGCCACCTTCGTGCTGAACGGGTTCACCTTCGCGAACTGGCTCTCCCGCATCCCGACCATCCGCGACGAGCTCTCCCTGCGCGAGCGCGACCTGGGGCTGATCATCGTGGTCGGCTCGCTCGGCTCCGTCCTCTCCCTGCCGCTGTCCGGGCGCGTGATCGCCCGAATCGGCGCCCGGGCCACCGTCCTGGTCGCCGCCATCCTGGCCACGGTCGGCCTGGGGCTGGCGGTGACCGGGGTGGCCTCCGGTCTGCCGCTGCTGCTCACCGCCGGGTTGTTCGTGACCACGATGGGAATCGGTGGCTGGGATGTGGCGATGAACTTCGCCGGTGCCCGGGTGGAGCAGGCCCTCGGCCGCGCGATCATGCCCGCTTTCCACGGCGGCTTCTCCATCGGCACGGTGCTCGGTGCCGCGCTCGGCGCGGTAGCGATGCGCTTCGGCATCGGTGTCCCGCTGCACGTGATGACCGTGGTGGGGCTGGCGTTGGTGGCGGTGATCGTCCTCGGCCGCGGTTTCCTCCCGGAACCGCCCGCCGAGCCCACCCCCGACGGCGCAGCGCAGCACAGCGCGCACACCTCCTTCGCGCGGGTCTGGCTGGAGCCGCGCACCTTGATGGTGGGCCTGGTGGTCCTCGCGGCCGCCCTGACCGAGGGGGCGGCCAACGACTGGCTCGCACTCGCCGTCGTGGACGGCTTCGACGTGCCTAACGATGTGGGCGCGAGCGGGTTGACCATCTTCCTCATCGGGATGACCGTGATGCGCTTCCTCGGCACCTGGTTGTTGGACCGGTTCGGGCGGGTGACGGTGCTGCGGCTGTGCACGGCGCTGGCGATCGTCGGACTGGCGGTGTTCTGCCTGGTGCCGAGCATGCCGGTGGCCCTGGCTGGCGCGGTGCTGTGGGGGATGGGTGCTGCACTCGGCTTCCCGGTCGGGATGAGCGCCGCCTCCGATGAACCGATGAAGGCCGCCGCCCGGCTGTCCGTGGTCTCCACGATTGGGTACACCGCGTTCCTGGTCGGGCCCGGGGTCCTCGGCCTGCTCGCCGATGTGGTCGGCACCCGCAGCGCCCTGCTGGTGATCCTGGTGCCGCTGGTGGCTGGCCTGCTGGCGATCCCCGCAGCGCGGCCCCCGCAGACCGCAGAGCAGACGGGTGCGCCGACCAGCCCCACGGCCGGGCCTGCGAGTCGTAGAGTGGCAGGTCATGAGGACGGCCACTGAGCAGGAGACGGTGACAGCCACGCTGGCGCAGTTGACGACCCTGCGGGTGGGCGGTCCGGTGCGCTCGCTGGTGTCGGCCGAGTCCGAGGAGGAGCTGATCGCCACGATCGCCGCCGCGGACGCCGAAGGCGTCCCGCTGCTGGTGCTCGGCGGCGGTTCTAACGTCCTCGCCGCGGACCAGGGGTTCGACGGCGTGGTGGTGCGCGACGCGCGGCGCGGCATCAGCGTGGAGACCGCGGACTCCTGCGGTGGCGCGGCGATCCGGGTGCCGGCCGGGCAGGTCTGGGACGATGTGGTGCTGCGCGCAGTGGCCGAGGGCTGGCGGGGGATCGAGGCACTCTCCGGGATCCCGGGGAGCACCGGCGCCACCCCGGTACAGAACGTCGGCGCGTACGGCCAAGAGGTGGCCGAGGTGATCTCCTCGGTGCGCACCTGGGACCGGGCTGCCGGCCGGGTGCGCACCCTCGCCCGGTCGGAGCTGGGCTTCGGGTATCGCTCCTCGGTGCTCAAGGAGTCGCTCGCTGACGACGGCGCCGGCCGGGCGTGGCGGCCCACACCTCGCTACGTGGTGCTGGATGTCGGCTTCCAGATGGTGCTCGCGGATACCTCGGCGCCGGTGCGCTACCCGGAGCTGGCCAGGACGTTGGACGTGGAGCTGGGGGAGCGGGCGCCGTCGGCCGAAGTGCGCGAGGCGGTGCTGGCGCTGCGCGGCGGTAAGGGGATGGTGCTCGACCCGGCCGATCACGACACCTGGAGTGCCGGGTCGTTCTTCACCAACCCGATCCTCCCGGCTGCCGAGGCGGACCGGCTGCCGGCCGATGCCCCGAGGTTCGAGGCCGGCAGCGGCCGGGTGAAGACCAGCGCAGCGTGGCTGATCGCCCGTTCCGGGTTCGAGAAGGGGCACGGCATGCCGGGTCCGGCAGCGTTGTCCACCAAGCATGTCCTCGCCCTGACCAACCGCGGCGGGGCGAGCACGGACGAGCTGCTCCACCTGGCCCGCGAGGTTCGCGACGGTGTGCGCACCACCTTCGGGGTCGAGCTGGTCTGCGAACCGGTGCTGGTGGGCGTGCGGCTCTGAGCTGCACGCCGATTCTGGCCGGAGCAGCGAGGTCGGTACACGTGGCGTTGGCCGGTACACGTGGTGTTGGCCGGCATGCGTGCGTTGGCCGGCATGCGTGCGTTGGCCGGCACGCGTGGCGTTGGCCGGCACGTGTGCGTCGCCCGGCACTGGCCGGCACGTGTGCGCTGGCCGGCACGCGGCGTCGCTACCCCTCCTGGTAGCTGCGGACTGCGGCCACGATCGCGTCCTGGGTGTGCCGGTCGCCGAGGATTCGGAAGTGCCCGACCGCCGGTACCTGTACGTTCCGGGCCGTCAGCAGCTCGCTGCCCCCGGGGATGTGCGGGTCCCACGACGTGTACAGCGACGTGATCTGCGCGTCCACAGCGCGCTGCTCGGCCAGCGCCCGCAGCGCTCGCGGGGAGAGGGCGCGCACCGCCCGCACCGGCATGAACGTGGCATAGGCCGAGCCCCGGAACGGGGTGTTCACCGCCACCAACCCGAGCACCCGCGGCCCGGGCCGCGCATCGCCCGCACCGGCCTGTGCACCGTAAGTGACGCCGTCGGCCCGGTCCAGCAGCACCTGCTTACCGATCAGACCACCCTTGCTGTGCGCCACCAGCACCACCTCGCGCGCGGCCAGCGTGCGCAGGTTCGCCGCCACCATGTCCGCACCACTGCGCACGCTGCGATGGTTGAGGCCGAGCTCGCGCACCACGTGCACCGGGTGGCCCGCGTCCAGCAGCCGCTCCGCCAGCGGTTCGAGGAAGCGCCATGACTCGTAGATGCCCGGGATGAGCAGGACCGGCACCTGGGTGCCGGAGGTGGCCCCGGAGGTGGCCCACTCGGGTGCCGGGCGGATCAGTCCGGCACCGATCTGCCGGACGGCGTAGGCATAGTCCGCTGCCCACGCTCCGCCCCGGCGTGCTGCAGTGGTGATCCGGGACGCTCGCACCGCTCCACCGTAGCCGTGCTGGATGGTCGGCCGGCGCTGGCGCACGCCAGATGTCGGCGCTGTGGGAGGGACAGTTGTGCCCATCGACGGCGCGGACTCGCCCTGGCAAGGTTCGGGACATGGCGCGTTCTATCGGCTTCAAGGTCGCTATCGGTTCCGGGATCCTCGTGGTGCTGCTCGTCGTCGTGGGCGTGGTGGTGCTGGTGATCGGCAGCTCGGCCTCCTGCGCCTGCTCGATCCCACCGAACGAGGAGGACGCGATCGCCACCGCGCAGGAGTACGTGGCCGGGGTGGACGAGGCACCGGAGGCGATGCTGGCCGAGGACGCCCAGGCCCCCACGGCTGAGCAGGTGAGCCAGCTCAGCCTGCTCGATCACCCGGACACCACCTGGACCGTGCTCGTCACCGAGCGACCCGACGGTGGCTACGGGCGTTCACCCGCCGAGCGGCTGGTCGTCGGTATCGCACCCGAAGGGGAGGTGGCGGCGCTGGTGGTGCACACCGAGACCGACTACGAGCAGGGCACAGTGGACCCGGCGGTGGAGGCAAGGGAGACCGAGCCGGTGATCGCCCGCTCCGGCCAGTACCCGATCTTCGGCGAGCTGAACGTCGGGATGTCGGACGATGCCCGCGGGCGCCTCGCGGTGGTCCCGCTCGCCGGCGATCCGATCGCGCTCTCGGTGACCGGAAACGGCGGCGCCTGGGCGTATGTCGGTGCGGAGCCGTTGCAGGAGGAGGAGTACCGGTACGTGCGTGGCGGACAGCGCTCGTCGGACGATGCCTGGTGGTTCGGGGCCGCCTGGTTCTCCCCGTCTGATCCGGTCACCGAGGATGACTGAGGCCGCCGGCCGGTGGCGCTGGACCCGGCGCAAGGTCGTCCTGGCCGGTGCGCTCGTGCTGGTCGCCGTCGTGGTCGGAGTCCTGGTGCTGGTGCTCGGCGACTCCGCGGCGTGCGGGTGCTCGATCCCGGAGAGCGACGAGAGCGCCATCGAGACCGCGCAGGAGTACGTAGCCGGGGTGGCCGAGGACCCGGAGGCGATGCTGGCCAGCGGCGCCGAGGCACCCTCCGCAGAACAGGTCGAGCGGCTCAGCCTGCTCGACCAGCCCGGAACCCACTGGGTGGTGCACCTGGCCGAACACCCCGAAGGTGGTGGCGGTGACTCCCCGGCGGAGCGCCTGATCGTCGGGGTGGCGCCTGGCGGCGAGTTCGCCGCCCTGGTGGTGCACACCGAGTCCGACCACCTGTCGGGCACGGTCGACCCGGAGGTGGAGCTGGCGGAGACGGACCCGGTGATCGCCCGCTCGGGGGAGTACCCGATCTTCGGCGACCTCCAGGTAGGAATGTCCGATGACGCCCGCGGGCACCTGACCCTGATCTCGCCCGCCGACGGTGAGCTCGAGCTCTCGGTTACCGGAAGCGGCGGCGCCTGGGCCTACGTCGGTGACGAGCCGCTGACCGACGAGCAGTACCTGTACGTGCGCGGCGGTCACTTCGATGACGGGTGGCGCCTGTTCACCGGCTGGTTCTCGCCGAGCGACCCGGTGCGCCAGGACGCCTGACCAGCGACCGCCGGCCGACTCAGGATCAGTCGCCTGCGGGCTGGGCGAGCCACTCGTCCACCTCGCTGAGGAGCTGCGCCTTCGTGCTCCCCGACGCACGCGAGGTGGTGATCGAGGAGCGGGCCAGATCGGCCAGCTGGCTATCGCTGAATCCGTGCACCTGCCGGGCGGCCTCGTACTGGGCGAGCAGCCGGGAGGAGAACAGCAAGGGATCGTCGGCACCGAGGGCGATCTGCGCGCCGGCAGCGTGCAGCGTGGCCAGGGGGACGTCCGTGGCCCGGGCGTACACCCCGAGGGAGACGTTCGAGGCCGGGCACACCTCGAACGCGATACCGTCCGCCACCAGCCGGTCCAGCAGGGCGGGGTCCTCGGCCGCGCGCACCCCGTGCCCGAGCCGGTCCGGGTGCAGATGGGCCACGACCTCTCGCACATGTCCCGGACCGAGCAGCTCGCCACCGTGCGGCACCAGGGCGAGGCCGGCCCGGGCGGCGATCTGGAAGGCACCGGCGAACTCGGAGGTGTCCCCGCGGCGCTCGTCGTTGCTGAGGCCGTAACCGATCACCCCACCGGGCCCGTCATCGGCGTGCCGTGCCGCCAACCGGGCCAGCGTCCGTGCGTCCAGCGGGTGCCGGGTCCGGGACGAGGCCACGATGATCGCCACCTCCACCCCGGTGGCGGCGCTGGCCTGGCGTGCCGCGTCCAGGACGATCTCCAGCGCCGGGGTGATCCCGCCGACGAACGGGGCGTAGGAGGTCGGGTCCACCTGCAGCTCGAGCCGCCGTGATCCTTCGGCGGCGTCGGCCGCCGCGGCCTCGTGCACCAGCCGACGCATCACCTCCTCCGACCGCACCACGGCTCGGGCGGCGTCATACATCCGCTGGAACCGGAACCAGCCACGCTCGTTGGCGGGCAGCCGGAGCGCCGCATCCGGGGCCACTGCGGCACGGAGGGAATCGGGCAGCGAGATCCGCTGCTGGTCGGCCAGCTCCACCAGGGTGCGCGGGTCCATCGATCCGGTGAAGTGCAGGTGCAGGTGTGCCTTCGGCAGGGCGCGCAGATCTCGAACCACCCGTCCACTGTAGGAGCCCGGACCTGCCCAGATGAGAGCTTTCTCATCTTCGGCTCATGTGCGCCGTGGGTTTCGATGGTGTGATGGGGGCATGTCCAGCCCTGCGCTCGAGCGCGCGACGATCGAGGTACTCACCGGTTCTGACGCCGGTGAGCTGCTCCGCCTCGCCGTCATCGGCTCCGGCCGGGCAGGCGCACCGGGCCGACACGCCTCTCCCGATCCGGACGGGGAGACCATCACCGAGTGGGCCGCCGAGGTGGACTCCGTGCACCACCGGCCCGGTGCCGGGGTGAGCGTCGGATACCGGGTGGGCTACGCCGTCGCCGGGGTGCAGGTGAGCGAATACCTGGTTGCCTCGACCGCTGAGGTCCCGGACGGCCCGGGAGTGGCGGTGCTCCAGGACGGCGTACGGACCGTGCGGGTGTGGCGCCGCGCGCAGGACCCGGTTCTGCCTGGGCTGGAGCAGGCGCTCGATCCGGCCACCGTAGGTGGGTGGTTGCGGGACGTGGGCGTCGGCAACGGCGGCCCTGCGCGGATCCAGCTGCTCAGCTACCGGCCCACCCGGCGCGCAGTGATCCGCGCGAGCGTGGACGGGACGACCTGCTACCTCAAGGTGCTCCCGGAGCGGCGCGCCCGCCGGCTGGAACGGCGGCATCGACTGCTCGAGGCACCGGTGCACCGGGCGCCGAAGGTGCTGGCCCGCCCGCTGCCGACAGTTCTGGTGCTCGCCACCGCTGCGGGGCGTCCGCTGGCCGAGGCGATCGCGGCTGCTCGGAGCCATCCCGGGGACCTGCCTGACCCGCGAGAGGTGGTCGCCTGGTTGGACGAGCTCCCCGCGGGGGTGTTGGAGCTCGGCGCACGGTCCTCCTGGGTGGATCGCGTCGACTTCCACGCGGCTGCCGCCCGCGGCACCCTCCCAGAGGAAGGCGCGCGGATCGATGCGATCGAGACCGGCGTGCAGGACGTGCTGGCCGAGCGGCCCACGTCACCGACGGTCCCGACCCACGGTGACTTCTACGAGGCGAACATCTTCACGGCCGCCGGGAGCGTCAGCGGGGTGATCGACCTGGACTCGCTCGGGCCCGGCGTGCGCGAGGACGATCTCGCCACGCTGCTCGGGCATCTGGCGGTGCTGCGCTCGCTGGCGCCCACGATCTATCCGCACGGGGATGAGCTGGTACTCGAGTGGTTCGAGGTCCTCGCCCGCACCTGCGACCCGGCGTCCCTGGCCGCACGTGTGGCGGGGGTGGTGCTCTCCCTGGTGGCGGGTACCGGACCGGACCAGGCCCGGCAGCGGTTGGCAACGGCAGAGGACTGGCTCAGCCGTGCGCACCACCTGGTGGCTGAAGCGCCGCAGGCAGAGCACAGCTGAGGAACACGACGGAGGAATCATGAGCAAGAACACGACCTGGATGGCCACCGGTGTGCTCGGTGTGGCCGGAGTAGTGGCCGCTGTGCTGGCAACCAGCCCGAGCGGGGCGAGCCCTGCACCCGGTGAGGTGATCGTGGTCACCCCGAGCCCGCAGGTCACCGAGCAGGCGGAAGCGGGCAACGACGGCGGAGCCCGGCCGAGCGAGGAACGCACCTCGGGTGGTCAGTCCGGCAATGGCTCGGGGGAGGGTTCCTCGGGTGATTCCGGCAACGGTGGCTCCGGGAACGGGGGGTCCGGTAATGGTGGGTCCGGTAACGGCGGTTCGGGCAATGGTGGCTCGGGCAACGGCGGTTCCGGTAACGGCGGTTCGGGCAATGGTGGGTCCGGCAATGGTGGCTCCGGCAACGGTGGGTCGGACGATGACGACGCACCGGAGACCGTCTCGCTCGCCTCCCCGGTCTCCGCGCAGAGCGCTCAGACGCCGCAGAGCCCGCAGTCTCCGCCGAGCGCAGACTCGCCGGACGACGACTGATCGAGCCCGCACGCACTCCGCGTGGAAGATGAGAGACCTCTCACCGCCCTGTCCTGGTCCTCTCATCCAGCCGCAGCAGTATCACTAGTGAACGATCCCGCAGGGTGCGGGACCCACAGTCTGAGGAGACGACATGAAAACGCGTACCGCATGGGTTGTGACCGGCGCACTGGGTGTGCTGGGAATCGCCGGCACCGCAGCAGCCGCCGGGTCCGACGGGCTGCCCCAGTCCAACGCCGGCACCACCGCCAAGGTGGCGCAGGCAGCCGGGCCGACGATCGAGGCTGCCCTCGCCGGCGGTGGGAGCGTCGAGGCGACCGCCGATCCGGCCAACGTCGCGTCGGATAGCGCGACGACCGCGATCACCGCACAGTCCGCCCAGACGGCCCAGTCGGCTCAGTCACCGCGGACGCCGAACAGCCCGAACACTCCGGCGAGCCCGAACACTCCGGCCAGCCCGAATACCCCGGCGAGCCCGAACACTCCGGCGAGCCCGAACACGCCGAATACTCCGGCGAGCCCGAACAGCCCGAACACTCCGGCGAGCCCGAACACTCCGAACAGCCCGGCGAGCCCGAACACTCCGGCCAGCCCGAATACCCCGGCGAGCCCGAACAGCCCTGCGAGCCCGCAGAGCCCGAACAGCCCGAACAGCCCGAACAGCCCGCAGAGCGCCCCCTCGGCTGACTCTGGCGACTGACGGTCCTAGTCACCCGCCGGCCCCGGTACTGCCCAGTGCGGTACCGGGGCCGACGTGTGTCCGGAGTGCTACCGGAGCCGGTAGCCCATCCCGCGGACCGTCTCGAACCGGTCCGCGCCGAGCTTCTTGCGCAGGTAGCGCACATAGACGTCCACCACGTTCGATCCTGGGTCGAAGTCGTAGCCCCACACCCGGGAGAGCAGCTGCTCGCGGCTGAGTACCTGCCGGGGGCTGCGCAGGAAGGTCTCCGCCAGGGTGAACTCTCGCGCGGACAGATCCACCTCACGTCCGCCGACGCTCGCCCGCCGAGTGCGCAGATCCAGGGAGAGCCCGTCGTGGCTGAGTACGGTCGAGCCCTCGCCGGTCGGCTCGGCCCGCAGCCGCAACCGCACTCGGGCGAGTAGCTCCTCGAACCGGAACGGCTTGGCCATGTAGTCGTCGGCGCCGCTCTCCAGGCCGGTGACCGTGTCGGTGACCGACGACCGCGCGGTGAGGATGATCACCGGCATCGTCCCACCCTGGCCGCGGATCGTGTTCAGCACGTCGAAGCCATCCCGGTCCGGAAGGCCGAGGTCCAGGATGAGCAGGTCGAACTCGCCGGTACTCGCCAGATCGATCGCCTCGGTCCCGGTGGGTACCACGGTGGGGGAGTAGCCGGCGGAGCGCAGCCCTTTGGCCACGAAGGAGGCGATCCGCTCCTCGTCCTCCGCGATCAGGATCTGGCTCATCGGGTTGTCCTCTCTTCTGAACGTTGCGGTGCCTCGCTGGGCGATAACGGAAGGACGATGCTGAACGTGCTCCCTGCGCCAACAGTGGATTCCAGGTCCACCTGACCACCGTGTGCCTCGGCGATCAGGGACACGATGGACAGCCCCAGCCCGGTCCCGTCGACGGAGGGATTCAAGCGCTCGAACCGTTCGAAGATGCGCGCCTGGTCCTCCGGCTCGATACCCGCACCCTCGTCCCGGACCCACAGCCGCACTGTGCCCGTCGACGGCGAGTACCGCGACCCGATAGCCACGGTCGAGCCTTCGGCGGAAAACTTCACCGCGTTCGAGACCAGCTGCAGCCAGGCCTGGGTGAGACGGCGCGGGTCAGCCTCGACCTGCACGTCGGCCAGCGAGTCCAACACCCAACGGCGTTCACCCAGCGGCTGCGCCTTGGCAAGCACCTCGTCGGTGAGCAGTGCCATATCCACGCCGATCAGGGTGACGAAGTCCGGGCGCCGGGCCTTGGCCAGCGTCATCAGATCCTCCACCAGCAGGTTCATCCGGTCCACCTCGTCCAGGACCAGCGCCTGGGTGTCCGCGGCATCGGCTGCGTCGGTGGGGTCCATCAGCTCCAGATGACCCCGCACCACGGTGAGGGGCGTACGCAGCTCGTGACCGACGTCGTCGAGGAGCTGACGCTGGGAGGCGAACGTATGCTCCAGCCGAGCGAACATGCCGTTCACCGTCTCGCTCAGTGCAGCAAGATCGTCCTTCCCGGTCACCGGGACCCGGCGGGACAGGTCGTCGGAGGAGCTGATCTCGGCAGCCGTAGTGCGCAGCACAGTGACCGGGAGCAGCATCCGGCCCACCACGAACCAGCCGATCACGGTGATCCAGACCAGCGCGACCACTGCCACCAGCGCATAGGTGCCGAAGGTGTTGTTCAGCTGGGCGAACTCGGCGTCCAGGTCGAAGGCGAGCACCACCGCACCGTCGGGCCCATCGCCACCACTCTGCACCGGGAGCCCGAGCACGCGATAGCTGCGCTGGTCGGTGTCCACCGTCATGATGTCGGCGCTGGACCAGGTACTCACCGGAGCCACCGCGGCCAACAGCTCGGGGTCGTCCTGGATCCGGAAGGACGTGAATACGCTCGGAACCTGGGACAGCTCGGCGCCCATGAATCCGGCCACCGCTTCGTTCTCCGCCGGCACCACTCGGCTCAGCGCGGTGCGCAGGACCGCCTCCACCGACGCGAACGGGTCCCCGGTCGCGGGGTCCACCCCCTGTTCGTGCAGGGTGCGGATCTCGTCCGCGTTGCGCAGGAGCGACTCGTCCATCACTCGGGCGGTGTGGTCGCGCTCCAAGGAGTAGGCCGTCATCCCGGCTGCGGCCATCGCCAACGCAGCCAGACCGATGAGGGCGGCGAGGGCACGCGTGCGCACACTCATCCGCCACTGACGATCCTTCGAAGCCATATCAGCCATTATCGGTGTCAGCGCGCGCAGATACGGCCATTCCCACCCGCCCGCGTCTCGCGAACGTTCTCGGCCGAGGCTTCGTCGCCGAATTTCCCCCGCACGGGCGGGCGCCGGCTTCAGCTGGGGTGCGGACTCGCGTAGGGTGGTTCGACCTGGCCGTCGATGTCCCGTACACTCGGTGTCCGGTGGTTGACGTCCGCCACGCTGGTTTGTGCCCATCGGCCCGGATCACCGGCGGCGTTCACTGCAAAGGGTAGTGGCGCAATTGGTAGCGCACCGGTCTCCAAAACCGGCGGTTGTGGGTTCGAGTCCCTCCTACCCTGCACCTCACCTCAGCACCCCACCCGCAGTCATCGAGCCAACGAAAGCAGTTCTGTGAGCAAATCCACGAGTGCCGACTCGGGCGAGCCCGAGGACCACGGCCGTGGCGACGCTGCTCCAGAAGGGGCAGAAGGCACAGACCAGCCGCAGGCTGATGGCCTGGTTGGCGACGACGCGACAGAGGCCGACGCCGCCGCTGCCGACTCGAAGAAGGCTGAGCCAGCAGGCGAGTCGAGCGAGGCGGAGAAGTCTGAGCCCGCGGACGAGGCCAAGGGCGCGGAGAAATCTGAGTCCGCTGACAAGAGCAAAGACGTAGCCGCCGCAAAGAGCTCCGGCAGCACCCGCAGCACCTCGGTGCGCAGCACCCGCTCGGCGCGCGGCTCAGGTGGTTCCTCGTCCGGTCGGCCCACCTCGGTCCGTGCCGCTGAGGGGGGTAAAGGCAGGGCGACGACGTCGCGAGCAGAGGCCGAGGCGGCGCGCGCCACGCGCCCGAACGTCTTTGCCCGGATCGTCCGGTACGTCCGGGAGGTGATCGCCGAGCTTCGCAAGGTGGTCACGCCGACCCGGAACGAGCTGTTCACCTACGCAACTGTGGTGGTGGTCTTCCTGATCATCATGATGGCCTACGTCGGTGCCCTTGACTACGGTATTGGACGCCTGGTGCTGTGGGCGTTCGGCGGCTGACGAGCCACCACCGCCAGCACTACGGACCATCGAGAGACGACATCGGATGAGGGAAGCAGGTCGAGCACGTGTCTGAAGACGCCCAGGCCCAGGATGAGGTGACCTCCACCGAGGAGGTGACCGACGCCGTCGAGGCCGAGCAGGCGCCCGCGAGCGAGGCTCCCGTTGAGGACCCGGTCGCAGCGTTCCGCACCGAGCTGCGGAGCCTGCCCGGCGAGTGGTACGTGATCCACTCCTACGCCGGCTACGAGAACCGGGTGAAAGCCAACCTCGAGTCCCGGATCCAGTCCTTGAACATGGAGGACTACATCTTCGGCGTCGAGGTGCCGATGGAAGAGGTCGTCGAGATCAAGAACTCGGTGCGCAAGCTGGTGCGCCGGGTGCGGATCCCCAGCTACGTGCTGGTGCGGATGGACCTCACCGACGAGTCGTGGGGCGCGGTGCGCCACACGCCGGGGGTCACCGGTTTCGTCGGGAACACCCACCAGCCGGTGCCGCTCACCCTGGACGAGGTCATGTCCATGCTGGCCCCGACCATCGAGGCCAAGACGCCGGCCGCGACCGGGGCTGCCCCGGCCAGTGCGCCCGCGGTGCAGGTCGAGTTCTCCGTGGGCGAGTCGGTCACGGTGACCGACGGGCCGTTCGAGACCCTGCCCGCCACCATCTCCGAGATCAACGCCGAGAGCCAGAAGCTCAAGGTGCTGGTCTCGATCTTCGGCCGCGAGACTCCTGTCGAGCTGTCGTTCAACCAGGTCGCCAAGATCTGACCGGCTCCACCAGAGCCAGAACCTGACCGGGCAACCGCCCGGTTATGCAACCGGGTCATCGCCCACGGCGTGGGCCCACCACCAGAAAGAGTCACAGCATGCCCCCCAAGAAGAAGGTCACCGGCCTGATCAAGCTCCAGATCCAGGCCGGCGCCGCGAACCCCGCACCGCCGATCGGCCCCGCGCTGGGTCAGCACGGCGTGAACATCATGGAGTTCTGCAAGGCCTACAACGCCGCTACGGAGTCCCAGCGCGGCAACGTGGTCCCGGTCGAGATCACCGTCTACGAGGACCGCTCGTTCACCTTCATCACCAAGACCCCGCCGGCCGCTGAGCTGATCAAGAAGGCCGCCGGCGTGGCCAAGGGCTCGGGCACCCCGCACACCACCAAGGTCGGTTCGCTGAACATGGACCAGGTGCGCGAGATCGCCGAGACCAAGATGACCGACCTGAACGCCAACGACGTGGACGCCGCCGCGAAGATCATCGCCGGCACCGCCCGCTCGATGGGTATCACGGTCAACTGAACCCCCGGCGCCACCCGGCGTCGACGTGGCAGGGTCCGCGCGGACCCGTACCACAACTGCTGAGAACCAAGGAGAAGCAGATGGCAACGCGCAGCAAGACGTATCGCAAGGCCGCCGACCTGGTGGACCGCGACGAGCAGTACACCCCGGCCGAGGCCGTGGCGCTGGCGAAGAAGACCGCCGGTACCAAGTTCGACTCCACCGTCGAGGTGGTCTTCCGCCTCGGTGTGGACCCGCGCAAGGCGGACCAGATGGTCCGTGGCACGGTGAACCTGCCGCACGGCACCGGCAAGACCGCCCGCGTGGTGGTGTTCGCTACCGGCAACCGCGCCGAGCAGGCGATCGAGGCCGGGGCCGACGAGGTCGGCGGCGACGAGCTGATCGAGAAGGTCGCCGGGGGCTACACCAACTTCGACGCGGCCGTGGCCACGCCGGACCTGATGGGCAAGGTTGGCCGGCTGGGTCGTGTGCTCGGCCCCCGCGGGCTGATGCCGAACCCGAAGACCGGCACCGTGACCATGGACGTGACCAAGGCCGTCACCGACATCAAGGGCGGCAAGATCGACTTCCGCGTCGACAAGCACGCCAACCTCCAGTTCATCATCGGCAAGGCGTCCTTCTCCGAGGAGGCGCTGCTGGAGAACTACGCGGCCGCACTCGACGAGGTGCAGCGCCTGAAGCCGTCCTCGGCCAAGGGTCGCTACATCAGCAAGGCCGTGCTCTCCACGACGATGGGCCCGGGCATTCCGCTGGCCACCGCCTGACGGAGCTCACCCAGTTCGACCGACGGCCCGGTTCCCGCGACGGGAGCCGGGCCGTCGGCATCCCACCCGGCCCACCCCCGGGGTCGTCCTGTCAGGGGTGCGCTATGGCGCACTCCTCACCTGACGACCCGGGGCGAGGTGGGGGAGGGGTGGTGTGAGCAGCCTCTCAGGCTCGCGATTTTGACGGCGCAGCCCGGCCGGGTAGAGTAACCATCGCCTCAGACCGCCGGTCGCCCGTCGCTAGACGGGGGTTAAGCCCGCTCAGCGGGGCCAGCGCAGGTGAACGTGACTGACTCTCTCCCGGCAAGTTCCGCCGTCGTGAGCAACTCAGGCCCCGTGCATCTGCGCGGGGCCTTCTTTTGTGGGTCCGGCCGCGGCACATCACGGAAGGAGGGCTCATGGCACGGCCTGACAAGGCAGCGGCAGTTGCCGAGCTGACGGAGAAGCTCCGCCAGTCCACGGCTGCTGTGCTGACTGAGTACCGCGGGCTCACAGTCGCCCAGCTCAAGGAGCTGCGCACCGCCCTCGGCAGTTCCACCCAGTACGCCGTGGTGAAGAACACGCTCACCAATCTTGCGGCCAAGGACGCCGGTATCGACGCGTTCGACGGCCAGCTGACCGGTCCGACCGCCATCGCCTTCATCGACGGTGACCCGGTCGAGGCGGCCAAGGGACTGCGTGACTTCGCCAAGGCCAACCCGGCCCTCGTCGTCAAGGGCGGGGTGATGGACGGCAACGCCATCACCGCCGGCGACATCACCAAGCTCGCGGACCTCGAGTCCCGTGAGGTGCTCCTGGCCAAGGCCGCGGGCGCCATGAAGGCCAAGCTGCACCAGGCGGCTTACGTCTTCAACGCGCCGGCTTCCAAGGCCGTGCGCACCATCGAAGCCCTGCGGGAGAAGCAGGCGAACGAGGCAGCGGCCTGACGGCCCTGGTTCGACCACCCACCACTGCTTCTCGCGCATCTGCGCAAGCAGGACCAACAGGAAGGAACGCCGATCATGGCGAAGCTCAGCACTGACGAGCTCATCGATGCTTTCAAGGACCTCACCCTCATCGAGCTCTCGGACTTCGTGAAGCAGTTCGAGGAGACCTTCGAGGTCACCGCTGCTGCCCCGGCGGCCGTGGCCGTTGCCGGTGGCGCCGCCGCCGGTGGCGACGCCCCCGCCGAGGAGGAGCAGACCGAGTTCGACGTCGTCCTCGAGAGCGTGGGCGACAAGAAGATCCAGGTCATCAAGGAGGTGCGTGCCCTCACCAGCCTCGGCCTGAAGGAGGCCAAGGACCTGGTCGACGGTGCGCCGAAGCCGGTTCTCGAAGGTGTCGACCAGGAGGCCGCGGACAAGGCCAAGGAGGCCCTCGAGGGCGCCGGCGCCACCGTCACCCTCAAGTGAGCCAGGCGAGGACCGCAGCTGCGGGACTCGCCGAAGGCAACACGCCGTAGCGCCACGACGACGAGGCCCGCACCCGAGACGGTGCGGGCCTCGTTGCGTGACTAGGCTGAACTGCCGCACGATACCGGAGCGCCTGCGGCGCACACCGGTCAAGTCGCCACCCGAATCCCACCGGCCCGCCGTGGCCCGGCCAACCGGCCGAGCCGCCGCCCGCCAACGCGACCCGGCGCCCCTGACGCTGGACAATGCTCTGCAATGTGAGTATGCTGTCGCTTTGCGCTGTCGTCTGCCCCAGCACCCATCGTCGGATCACGAACTTCGCCATGCCACGCGTCGAGCGAGGTCCGAAGAAGCGTGCTGTGGTGACGTGAGCGTGTGTGCACACAATTCGTAGGGAAGGACCCCTCTTGGCTGCCTCGCGCACCCCTTCTGCTCCGACCACCGACGCCATCACCCAACGTACCGCCTCTCGCCGGGTCTCGTTCGCGAAGATCCACGAGCCCCTCGAAGCTCCCGACCTCCTCGGGCTGCAGCTGAACAGCTTCGACTGGTTGCTCGGCAGCGAGGCGTGGCGCGCGCGGGTGGCTGAAGCGGTCGAAACAGGCAATAACGACGTCACCACCACTTCTGGCCTGGAGGAGATCTTCACCGAGATCTCCCCGATCGAGGACTTCGGGGCGACGATGTCGCTCTCCTTCCGCGACCACCGCTTCGAGCCGCCGAAGTACCCGGCCGAAGAGTGCAAGGAGAAGGATTTCACCTACTCCGCACCGCTGTTCGTGACGGCGGAGTTCGTCAACTACACCACCGGCGAGATCAAGTCGCAGACGGTGTTCATGGGCGAGTTCCCGCTGATGACCGACCGCGGCACATTCATCATCAACGGCACCGAGCGCGTGGTCGTCTCTCAGCTGGTTCGGTCCCCGGGCGTGTACTTCGAGCGCACTCCGGACAAGACCTCGGACAAGGACGTCTTCACCGCGAAGGTCATTCCCTCTCGCGGCGCCTGGCTGGAGTTCGAGATCGACAAGCGTGACGCCGTCGGTGTGCGCGTGGACCGCAAGCGCAAGCAGTCGGTGACCGTGTTCCTCAAGGCGCTCGGCATGACCGAGTCGGAGATCCGCGAGGAGTTCGCGGACTTCCCGACCGTGCTGGAGACCCTGGAGAAGGACACTGTCGGCACCCAGGACGAGGCGCTGCTGGACATCTACCGGAAGATCCGCCCGGGTGAGCCGCCCACAGTGGAGGCCGGGTCGGCGCTGCTGGACAACTTCTACTTCAACTCCAAGCGCTACGACCTGGCCAAGGTGGGGCGCTACAAGATCGACAAGAAGTTGGGTGTGGACGCCGAGCTGGACGAGTCGGTGCTCAGCCTGACCGACGTCGTCGCCACGATCAAGTACCTCGCCGCACTGCACAAGGGCGAGCGCACGATCGCCGGCGTCCGCCACGGCGAGCCGATCGAGGTGCTGGTCGAGACCGATGACATCGACCACTTCGGCAACCGCCGCATCCGTGCGGTCGGTGAGCTGATCCAGAACCAGGTGCGCACCGGGTTGTCCCGGATGGAGCGCGTGGTGCGGGAGCGGATGACCACGCAGGACGTTGAGGCGATCACGCCGCAGACCCTGATCAACATCCGGCCGGTGGTGGCCTCCATCAAGGAGTTCTTCGGCACCAGCCAGCTCTCCCAGTTCATGGACCAGAACAACCCGCTCGCCGGGTTGACCCACAAGCGCCGGCTCTCCGCGCTCGGCCCGGGGGGTCTCTCCCGTGACCGTGCGGGTATGGAGGTCCGGGACGTGCACCCCTCGCACTACGGCCGGATGTGCCCGATCGAGACCCCGGAAGGCCCGAACATCGGCCTGATCGGCTCGTTGGCCACCTACGCCCGGATCAACCCGTTCGGGTTTGTCGAGACCCCGTACCGCAAGGTGATCAAGGGCAAGGCGACCGACGACGTCGAGTACCTCACCGCGGACGACGAGGACCGGTACGTGATCGCCCAGGCGAACGCACCGCTGACCGAGTCCGGCGCGTTCGCCGAGGAAACAGTGCTGGTCCGCACCCGTGGCGGAGAGGCAATCGACGTGCCCGCCGAGGACGTGGACTACATGGACGTCTCGGCACGGCAGATGGTCTCCGTGGCGACCGCGATGATCCCGTTCCTGGAGCACGACGACGCCAACCGCGCCCTGATGGGTGCGAACATGCAGCGCCAGGCGGTGCCGCTGGTCCAGTCCGAGGCCCCGCTGGTGGGTACCGGGATGGAGCGGCGTGCCGCAGTGGACGCCGGTGACGTGATCGTGGCGACCAAGCCCGGTGGGGTCACCGAGGTGTCCGCCGACGCGGTTCTGGTGGCCAACGACGACGGCACCTCCAGCACCTACCGGGTGCAGAAGTTCCAGCGTTCGAACCACGGCACCTGCTACAACCAGCGGGTGCTGGTGGACGAGGGCGCCCGGGTCGAGGTGGGCTCGGTGCTCGCCGACGGTCCGGCCACTGACGAGGGCGAGCTCGCTCTCGGCCGGAACCTGCTGGTGGCGTTCATGTCCTGGGAGGGACACAACTACGAGGACGCGATCATCCTGTCCCAGCGACTGGTGCAGGACGACGTGCTCTCCTCGATCCACATCGAGGAGCACGAGGTCGACGCTCGGGACACCAAGCTGGGCCCGGAGGAGATCACTCGGGACATCCCGAACGTCTCCGACGAGGTGCTTGCCGACCTGGACGAGCGCGGCATCATCCGCATCGGTGCCGAGGTCGGGGCCGGCGATGTGCTGGTCGGCAAGGTCACCCCGAAGGGTGAGACCGAGCTGACCCCGGAGGAGCGGCTGCTGCGCGCGATCTTCGGTGAGAAGGCGCGCGAGGTGCGCGACACCTCGCTGAAGGTCCCGCACGGTGAGTCCGGCACGGTGATCGCAGTCCGCGAGTTCAACCGCGACGAGGGCGACGAGCTCCCCCCGGGCGTGAACCAGTTGGTCCGCGTCTACATCGCTCAGCGCCGCAAGATCACCGACGGCGACAAGCTCGCCGGCCGGCACGGCAACAAGGGCGTCATCTCCAAGATCCTGCCCGTCGAGGACATGCCGTTCCTCGAGGACGGCACCCCGGTGGACATCATCCTGAACCCGCTGGGCGTGCCCGGCCGGATGAACGTCGGCCAGGTCCTGGAGACACACCTGGGCTGGGTCGCCAAGCAGGGCTGGGACGCCGGCATCGCCGACGCGAAGAAGGGCAAGCTCCCCGCCTGGGCGGAGAACCTGCGCCCGGAGGCCCTCACCGGTGAGCCCGGAACCCCGGTAGCCACCCCGGTGTTCGACGGTCTGGCCGAGCACGAGCTGCGCGGGCTGCTGGAGTCCAGCACCCCCACGCGTGACGGCGACCAGCTGGTGGGCGTGAACGGCAAGGCGAAGCTGTTCGACGGCCGCTCCGGCGAGCCGTTCCCGTCCGAGATCGCGGTCGGCTACATGTACATCCTGAAGCTGCACCACCTGGTGGACGACAAGATCCACGCTCGCTCCACCGGGCCGTACTCGATGATCACCCAGCAGCCGCTGGGTGGTAAGGCGCAGTTCGGTGGCCAGCGCTTCGGTGAGATGGAGGTGTGGGCACTGGAGGCCTACGGCGCCGCGTACGCGCTGCAGGAGCTGCTCACCATCAAGTCCGACGACGTCCCCGGCCGGGTCAAGGTCTACGAGGCGATCGTCAAGGGCGAGAACATCCCCGAGCCGGGCATCCCCGAGTCCTTCAAGGTGCTCATCAAGGAGATGCAGTCGCTGTGCCTGAACGTCGAGGTGCTCAGTTCCGACGGCACCTCGATCGAGATGCGCGACACCGACGAGGAGGTGTACCGGGCTGCAGAGGAGCTCGGTATCGACCTTTCCCGCCGCCCCGACGCGAGCAGCGTCGAAGAGATCTGAGCCGCGCCGTGCTGCCCTGCGGCGCCGCCTCTCGGCGGCCCCGGGGCGGCATGGCGGACTCAACCTGATCGGTTCCACACGGTGATCCACCGAAGGAAGTAGGAAAATTGCTCGACGTCAACGTCTTCGACGAGCTGCGAATTGGTCTCGCGACCGCGGACGAGGTCCGCGCCTGGTCGCACGGCGAGGTGAAAAAGCCGGAGACCATCAACTACCGCACCCTCAAGCCTGAGAAGGACGGCCTCTTCTGCGAGAAGATCTTCGGCCCCACTCGGGACTGGGAGTGCTACTGCGGAAAGTACAAGCGGGTCCGGTTCAAGGGCATCATCTGTGAGCGCTGTGGGGTAGAGGTCACTCGCTCCAAGGTGCGCCGGGAGCGGATGGGCCACATCGAGCTGGCCGCTCCGGTCACGCATATCTGGTACTTCAAGGGTGTGCCCTCCCGCCTGGGCTACCTGCTCGACCTGGCCCCGAAGGACCTGGAGAAGGTCATCTACTTCGCCGCCTACATGATCACGTGGGTCGACGAAGAGGGCCGGCACGAGGACCTGCCCAGCCTGCAGAACGAGATCGACCTGGAGAAGCAGGAGATCACGAAGAAGCGGGACCTGGACATCGCCCAGCGCGGTGAGCGCCTCGAGGCCGACCTGGCCGAGCTCGAGGCCGAGGGCGCGAAGGCCGACGCCCGCCGCAAGGTGAAGGACTCCGCCGAGCGCGAGATGGCTCAGCTCCGGAAGCGTTCGGACGCCGAGCTGGACCGCGTGGAGCAGGTCTGGGACCGGTTCAAGAACCTCAAGGTCTCCGACCTGGAGGGTGACGAGCTGCTCTACCGCCAGCTCCTCGACCGCTACGGCAACTACTTCGAGGGCTCGATGGGCGCCGGCGCGATCCAGAAGCGCCTGGAGACCTTCGACCTGGACGCCGAGGCCGAGTCCCTGCGCGAGATCATCCGCACCGGGAAGGGCCAGCGCAAGACCCGCGCCCTGAAGCGACTCAAGGTCGTCAACGCGTTCCTCACCACGAACAACTCCCCGCTGGGCATGGTGCTGGACTGCATCCCGGTCATCCCGCCGGACCTGCGCCCGATGGTGCAGCTCGACGGTGGCCGGTTCGCCACCAGCGACCTGAACGACCTCTACCGCCGCGTGATCAACCGGAACAACCGGCTCAAGCGACTGCTCGACCTGGGTGCGCCGGAGATCATCGTCAACAACGAGAAGCGGATGCTGCAGGAGGCCGTCGACTCGCTGTTCGACAACGGCCGCCGTGGCCGTCCGGTCACCGGCCCGGGCAACCGGCCGCTGAAGTCGATCTCGGACATGCTCAAGGGCAAGCAGGGCCGGTTCCGGCAGAACCTGCTCGGTAAGCGCGTGGACTACTCCGGGCGCTCCGTGATCGTGGTCGGCCCGCAGCTGAAGCTGCACCAGTGTGGTCTGCCCAAGCAGATGGCGCTGGAGCTGTTCAAGCCGTTCGTGATGAAGCGCCTGGTCGACCTGAACCACGCGCAGAACATCAAGTCCGCCAAGCGGATGGTCGAGCGGGCCCGTTCCGTGGTCTGGGACGTGCTGGAAGAGGTCATCACCGAGCACCCGGTGCTGCTCAACCGTGCGCCCACGCTGCACCGTCTGGGCATCCAGGCGTTCGAGCCGCAGCTGGTCGAGGGTAAGGCCATCCACCTGCACCCGCTGGTGTGTGGCGCCTTCAACGCCGACTTCGACGGTGACCAGATGGCCGTACACCTGCCGCTGTCCGCGGAGGCACAGGCTGAGGCGCGCATCCTGATGCTGTCCAGCAACAACATCCTCAAGCCGTCCGACGGCCGTCCGGTGACCATGCCTTCGCAGGACATGATCGTCGGCCTGTTCCACCTCACCGTGGACAAGTCGGGCGAGCCGGTCGGTACCGGCCGCTCCTTCACCTCGGTTGCCGAGGCGATGATGGCCTTCGACGCGGGTCAGCTGGACGTCAGCGCAACGATCACGATGCGGATGCCCGATCTGGTGCCGCCGGAGGGCTGGGAACAGCCGGAAGGCTTCACCGAGGGTGACACGGCGCTGCTGAAGACCACGCTCGGCCGGGTGCTGTTCAACGAGGCCTTGCCGGTGGACTACCCGTTCGTGAACGAGGTGGCGGACAAGAAGGCGATCTCCACGATCGTCAACGACCTCGCCGAGCGGTACCCGAAGGCGGTCGTGGCTGCGAGCCTGGACGCCCTCAAGGACGTCGGTTACTACTGGGCCACCCGGTCCGGGCTGACCATCGCGATCTCCGACGTCGCCACGCCGGAGAACAAGACTGAGATCCTGGAGTCCTACGAGGCCAAGGCCGCGAAGGTCCAGGGGCAGTTCGACCGTGGTCTGCTCACCGACGACGAGCGGCGTCAGGAGCTCGTGGAGATCTGGAACGAGGCGACCGAGGAGGTCGCCAAGGCCATGCAGAAGAACTTCACCGAGGACAACACGGTGAACCGCATGGTGACCTCCGGCGCCCGCGGTAACTGGATGCAGGTGCGCCAGATCGCCGGTATGCGTGGCCTGGTGGCGAACCCGAACGGTGAGATCATCCCGCGGCCGATCAAGTCGAACTACCGCGAGGGCCTGACCGTGGTGGAGTACTTCATCGCCACCCACGGTGCTCGTAAGGGCCTGGCTGACACCGCGCTGCGGACCGCTGACTCCGGGTACCTCACCCGGCGCCTGGTGGACGTCTCCCAGGACGTGATCATCCGTGAGGACGACTGCGGCACGGAGCGGGGTCTGACCCTGCCGATCGTGGAGCAGTTGCCGAACGGGTCGACGCGCCGTGCGGACACGGTGGAGACCAGCGTGTACGGCCGCGCCCTGGCCGGTGCGGTCACCGGACCGGACGGTACGGTGTTCGGCGAGGGTGGCGACGACGTCGGCGACGTGCTCATCGACAACCTCGTGGCCGCTGGCGTGGAGCAGCTCAAGGTGCGCTCCGTGCTCACCTGTGAGTCTCGCGTGGGCACCTGCGCCAAGTGCTACGGCCGCTCGCTGGCCACCGGGAAGCTGGTGGACATCGGTGAGGCCGTCGGCATCATCGCCGCCCAGTCGATCGGTGAGCCCGGTACCCAGCTGACGATGCGGACGTTCCACACCGGTGGTGTGGCCAGCGCCGAGGACATCACGCAGGGTCTGCCGCGTGTGGCCGAGCTGTTCGAGGCCCGCACCCCCAAGGGTGAGGCGCCGATCAGTGAGGTGGCCGGCCGGGTCACCATCGAGGACACCGACCGCGCCCGGAAGATCGTGGTCACTCCCGACGACGGTACCGAGGACGTGTCCTACCAGGTCACCCGCCGTGCGCGCTCGCTGGTGCACGACGGCGACCACGTGGCCGTCGGTCAGCAGCTGGTCGCCGGTGCGGTGGACCCGAAGAAGGTGCTGCGAATCCTCGGTCCGCGCGCGGTGCAGAAGCACCTGGTGGACGAGGTGCAGGACACCTACCGCTCCCAGGGTGTGGACATCCACGACAAGCACATCGAGGTCATCGTGCGGCAGATGCTGCGCCGGGTGACCGTGCTGGACTCCGGGAACTCGAACCTGCTGCCCGGCGAGCTCGCCGAGCGGGCCCGGTTCGAGGACGAGAACCGGCGTGTGGTCTCCGAGGGCGGTCAGCCGGCCTCGGGTCGTCCGGAGCTGATGGGTATCACCAAGGCATCGCTGGCCACGGATTCGTGGCTGTCGGCGGCCTCCTTCCAGGAGACCACCAAGGTGCTCACCGAAGCCGCGATGAGCGGTCGCAGTGACTCGCTGATGGGCCTGAAGGAGAACGTGATCCTCGGTAAGCTCATCCCGGCCGGCACCGGTCTGCCCCGGTACCGGAACATCCGGGTGGAGCCCACCGAAGAGGCCAAGGCTGAGCTCTACCCGAGCTTCGGCTATGACGAGATCGACTATGGTCCGATGACCGACGGCGGCGACGCGATCGCCCTGGAGGAGCTGGACCTGGGCCGCGGCTACGAGGCGGACTTCCGCTGAGCCAGCCCGGCTGACGAGCGACGGCCCGGTACCCACAGGGGTGCCGGGCCGTCGCTCGTTAACGTCCGCCCACCAGCCCACCAGCCCACCAGCCCACCAGCCCACCAGCCCACCAGCCCACCAGCCCACCAGCCCACCAGCCCACCAGCCCGCACTCACCCACCCGCCGCCCCTCGCCGTGAATCGATGCAGTCGTCACTCGCCGCAGGAAATCGTGCTCTGCGGTATCGTCCGAGCGCGGGAAGTAACGAGTGCGCGGCGGGCGGGTGGCGCGGCCCATCCCGGATGAACGGCAAGAAGCAACGACGAGGGGACCGCCGGTGAGCCAGGGGAGCGTGGCCGACCTGCGCGGTGCGCGGCGGGTGCTCTGCTTTGGGGCCACCGGGTCCGGCAAGTCGACCGCCGCCGCGATGATCGGCACCTACCTCGATCTCCCGGTCACCCTGGTGGACGACATCTGCTGGCTACCGGGCTGGCAGCAGCGGCCCGCGCCGGAGCAGCACGCGATCATCACCGATCGGCTGGACGAGCCCTCGTGGGTGTTCGACTCGATCTACCGCCCGCAGCACGCTCACGCTCTGCAGCGGGTGGACGTGATCGTGGCGCTCGACTATCCCCGGTACCTTTCCCTGGGCCGTCTGCTCCGCCGCACCGTCCGCCGGATCCGCAGCCAGGAGCTCGTCTGCAACGGCAACGTGGAGACGTGGCGGCGGACGCTGGCGCGGGACTCGATCATCTGGTGGCACTTCCGCAGCTGGGCACGCAAACGCGCGCAGATGCGCAGCTGGCACGCGGATCCGGACGTGCCGCCGGTGATCTTGCTCCGCCACCCACGCGAGTTCTTCCAGCTGTTCGCCGACCTCTGACCGGCGCACCGGTCGCCCATGTGAGTACCTCCTGGACATCGGAGTACCGAAGTTTCGGCCCTCAGATGTGCACGGGGTCCTCAGACACGCGTCTGCAGGTGTGCGGCGCGGCGGCGGGGGTGATTTCAAGCGCCGGCGACGGCGGAGCTCGCGGGGCTGGGGTGCGTCACCGGGGGTGCAGCGCGCCCGAGGCGAGGAGCGCGTGCTGGCGCACCCGCTCAGGGCCCAGCGGGTCGCCCGGGTCAGCGCGCAGCGCGGGATGGGTGACCAGCTCCACCTCACCGCGTAGTCCCTGGGGCTGCGGGCCGGTTCGAAGCGGCGCAGTTGTTGGCCCGTCCGGTCCGCTCGCCAGCAGGTTCGAAAGTTCGGCGAGGAACGCGGGCACGGCCGCGGCGTCGGGCATCTCGGTGATCAGCACGTCGGGCAGCTCTACCCCAGCCGCCTGGGCCGCTGCGACTGCCCGAGCGTGTGCCGCGAGGTGCGCACCGCTGAGACCCACCGGCGCCCGCCGGGGGAGCCGGAACCGGAGTCGGTAGGCCGCAGCCACCGCGATCGCCTCGGCGAGCACTCCGCCCTCCCGCGCCGCACCGGTGCATCTCCCGCCGGTGCGCCTCGCGCCCGTGCGCCTCTCGCCCGTATGCCTCCCGCCGGTGCGCCTCTCGCCGGTACGCCTCTCGCCCTCAGCCAGGCCGTACAACGCAGCGGTGTGCAGATCAAGATGTGCAGGGGAGTAGCCGGCGGTGATCATCGCCTCTACCTGCTCAGTGATCAGCGCGGTGATCTGTGCGCTGCTGGCGCCGGCGAGCTCAGCTGGCTCCAGCTGCACATGCACACCGAGCGGGACCACCCCGTCGAGCGCGGCGAGCGCCGCGAGCGCACCCGGCGCTCGCACCAACACCGACGCTGCGCTCAGGTGACCGGCCCTGGCCAAGGCAGCAACGCCGTCGTCGATCGCGGCGGACTGGCCGACATCATCGGCCACCACCCGCAGCCGAACGCCCGCGGTCACTGGCTGCGGCCGCCGACGCCGTCACCGGTGCCGGTGGGGTCCGCGCCACCTGGATCCGCCGGCCCATCCGAGGTACCGGCTGCGGACTGAGGCGCGCCGCGCTGACCTCCGACCGCACCTGTGACCTCAGATGGTGCCGAGGCGGCCGCCCCGCCGCCCGACCCGCCGGTACCGCCGTCCCCGCCGTCGGCTCCCGCTCGCGCCCGCGCCACCACGCGCCGGTCGAACCGGACGAAAAAGGACAGCACCGCCGCGATCGCCACCAGCACCGCCGGGAACACCGAGATCAGGAACCGGGCGGCCTGGTCCGGCGCCGGACCAGGATCCTCGCCGCTCTCGAACCCGAACAGCACCGACACCGCCAGGAACGCCAGCGACTTGATCCAGGCATTCAGCCGGTTGAAGAACCCGAAGGCGGCCAGGAACATCCCCTCCCGACGCTGCCCGGTGCGTGCCGCGTCCTCATCCAGCAGTCGCGCCACGATGAGGTCGTTGGTGGCCATCACCCCGCTGTAGCCCATCCCCACCAGGATCCCGATCGCGATCGCGGAGTACAGCCCGGTGGCGAGCGACATCAGCGCCAACGCCCCCGCCAGCAGGATCAGCGCCAGCCGCCAGATCCGCTCCGGCCCGTACCGGCGCACCAGCTTGGTCCAGACCAGCAGGCACAGCGCACTGACCCCGATCACCGTGGCGAGCAGGTAGGTCGAGTTCCCGCTCGGCAGACCCAGGGTGTAGTCCACGAAGAACGCGACCGCGGCGATCACCAGCGCCATCCCGGCCGAGTACGCGCCACCGGCCAGGGCGAGGATCCAGAACTTGCGCTGGGACACGATCGTCTTCACCGTGTCCCACAGGCGCGGCGGCTCCACCTGCCAGGCCGCCGGGTCCTCCCGGGCACCGGTGGCGCAGAAGATGATCACCACGACGGCGACCACCGCCAGGATCAGCGCCGTCGCGGAGTAGCCGATCTGCGCGGCCACCATCGGCACCATCGCCACCGAGAGGATCATCGCCACCAGCTGGAAGCCCTGCCGCATGGAGTTCGCCACCGCCCGGCGCTTCTCCTGCGGGAAGAGCTCGGGCAGCAGCGCGCCGTAGTTGGCGTTCACCAGGGAGTCGCTGGTGCCGGTGAGCAGCACGAACAGCGCGAACCAGGCCACCAGTGCCCAGCCGTCCAGGTTCGGTGGGGAGAAGAACAGCACGAACGAGATCCCCAGCACCGGAGCGGCGAGCACCATCCACGGCCGGCGCCGGCCCCACCGGGTCCGGGTCCGGTCGGAGAGGTACCCGTACACCGGGTTGTCCACGGCGTCGATCACCGCGTACACCGCCAGGACCGCCGCGTACGCGCGCGTGGACATGCCCAGATCGTTGATATAGAAGTAGGCCATGAAGGCCGTGAACATGTTGATCGGCAACGAGGTGCCGAACATGCCGACGGCGTAGCGCGCCGGGGCAGTGGGCCGCACCGGGACTGCATCGACCGTGACGGCAGGCGTGCCGCTGCTTGTTCGCACGCTGTCACTGTGCCACGCTGGGCATTGGCTGTGGGCGCAATCGCGTCAGCAGCCAAAGCCTCGGCCGTCCGTTTCAGTCAGCCGGTGACGTGGCACGGACCACAGTGCCCTGGCTTTGACGCCGTTACCGCGTCCGGAGTACTCTGGTCGGCAGTGCCCGCTCTGTCGGGCTCTCGCGTGCGCGCAACACGGTAGGAATTCGTCTACGAGTCCCGGCCTGGCGTGCGGTGGTTCTCCACCAGCTGGACGCGAGCACGACCCCCACACTTTTTCTCGGTCCGGTCGTGCGGCGAGCCCAGAAGGTGGCGACACACCCGAGCGCGGGGGTCTTCTCGGGGTGGATTCCGCCGGCGCCGTGCGCCGGAACCATCGATCGGCCCCCGATCACCCAGAGCAGTCAATCGTTCGAGACGGAGAAGTAGTGCCCACCATCCAGCAGTTGGTCCGTAAGGGCCGCAGCGCACGGGTCGGCCAGACCAAGACGCCGGCGCTGAAAGGCAGCCCGCAGCGTCGTGGCGTCTGCACCCGCGTGTACACGACCACCCCGAAGAAGCCGAACTCCGCCCTCCGCAAGGTCGCGCGTGTGAAGCTCTCCAACGGCACCGAGGTCACCGCCTACATCCCGGGCGTGGGCCACAACCTGCAGGAGCACTCCATCGTGCTCGTGCGCGGTGGACGTGTGAAGGACCTGCCGGGTGTGCGGTACAAGATCGTGCGCGGTGCATTGGACACCCAGGGTGTACGTGGACGGCAGCAGGCCCGTAGCCGTTACGGCGCGAAGAAGGAGAAGAAGTAATGCCTCGTAAGGGCCCGGCCCCGAAGCGGCCGCTGACCGCCGACCCCGTGTACGGGTCGAGCACTGTGACCCAGCTGGTGAACCGCGTGCTGGTGGACGGCAAGAAGTCCACGGCGCAGCGGATCGTCTACGGCGCCCTGGACGGGGTGCGGGATAAGACCCAGTCGGACCCCGCCGTCGTGCTCAAGCGCGCACTGGAGAACGTGCGCCCCACGCTCGAGGTGCGTTCGCGCCGCGTGGGTGGCGCCACCTACCAGGTCCCGGTCGAGGTGCGTACCCCCCGGCAGACCACCCTCGCGCTGCGCTGGCTCGTGGACTACGCCCGGGTTCGCCGGGAGAAGAGCATGACCGAGCGCCTGATGAACGAGATCCTCGACGCTTCCAACGGCCTCGGTGCCGCGGTGAAGCGCCGCGAGGACACGCACAAGATGGCCGAGTCCAACAGGGCGTTCGCGCACTACCGCTGGTGAGTGGCCAGGGCGCCTCCCTCGGAGGCGCCCGACCGCCGGCATCGACCTCGCTCGTTACGACCAGAAGAGAGCAACTGTGGCACAGGACGTGCTGACCGACCTGACCAAGGTCCGCAACATCGGGATCATGGCGCACATCGACGCCGGGAAGACCACCACCACTGAGCGGATCCTCTACTACACCGGGGTGAACTACAAGCTCGGTGAGACCCACGATGGTGCCTCCACCACCGACTGGATGGAGCAGGAGAAGGAACGCGGCATCACCATCACCTCCGCCGCGGTGACCTGCTTCTGGGACGACAACCAGATCAACATCATCGACACCCCCGGGCACGTCGACTTCACCGTCGAGGTGGAGCGCTCCCTGCGTGTGCTCGATGGCGCTGTCGCGGTCTTCGACGGCAAGGAGGGTGTGGAGCCCCAGTCCGAGACCGTGTGGCGGCAGGCGGACAAGTACGAGGTGCCGCGGATCTGCTTCGTCAACAAGATGGACAAGCTCGGTGCGGACTTCTACCACACCGTGGACACCATCATCTCGCGGCTGGGTGCCACCCCGATCGTGATGCAGCTGCCGATCGGTGCCGAGTCCGACTTCGTCGGCGTGGTCGACCTGATCACGATGAAGGCGCTGGTCTGGGAAGGCGATGCCAAGGGTGACGTGAGCCTGGGCGCCGCGTACGAGACCCGGGAGATCCCGGCCGAGCTGCAGGCGAAGGCGGAGGAGTACCGCGCCAAGCTCGTCGAGCAGGTCGCCGACGCCACCGAAGAGCTGATGGAGAAGTACCTCGAGGGCGAAGAGTTCACCAATGAGGAGATCGTCGCCGGTGTCCGCGAGCTGACCATCACCTCGCAGGCCTACCCGGTGTTCTGCGGCTCCGCGTTCAAGAACCGCGGTGTGCAGCCGATGCTGGACGCAGTGATCTCCTACCTGCCCTCTCCGATGGACGTGCCGGCGATGAGCGGTCACGACCCGAAGGACGAGGAGATCGAGCTCACCCGTAAGGCCGGCGAGGACGACCCGTTCTCGGCGCTGGCGTTCAAGATCGCCACGCACCCGTTCTTCGGCACGCTCACCTTCATCCGGGTGTACTCCGGTACCGCCAAGCCCGGTACTCAGGTGTTGAACGCCACCAAGAACAAGAAGGAGCGCATCGGGAAGCTCTTCCAGATGCACGCCAACAAGGAGAACCCGGTCGAGGAGTTGCACGCCGGGCACATCTACGCGGTGATCGGCCTGAAGGACACCACCACCGGTGACACGCTGAGCGCGCTGGACGCGCCCGTGGTGCTGGAGGCGATGAGCTTCCCGGAGCCGGTGATCTTCGTGGCGATCGAGCCGAAGACCAAGGGCGACCAGGACAAGCTGTCCACGGCGATCCAGAAGCTGGTGGCCGAGGACCCGACCTTCACCGTGTCCCTGAACGACGAGACCGGGCAGACCGAGATCGGCGGAATGGGCGAGCTGCACCTGGACGTGTTCGTCGACCGGATGCGGCGCGAGTTCAAGGTCGAAGCCAACGTCGGTAAGCCGCAGGTGGCCTACCGCGAGACGATCCGCCGCACGGTGGAGAAGCTCGACTACACCCACAAGAAGCAGACCGGTGGGTCCGGGCAGTTCGCGAAGGTGCAGATGACCTTCGAGCCGCTGGACTCCGAGGCCGGCGAGATGTACGAGTTCGTGAACAAGGTCACTGGTGGCCGGATCCCGCGCGAGTACATCCCCAGCGTCGACGCCGGTGTGCAGGACGCGATGACCGGCGGTGCAGTCGCCGGTTACCCGCTCGTGGGTATCAAGGCCACTCTGCTCGACGGCGCCTACCACGACGTCGACTCCTCGGAGATGGCCTTCAAGATCGCTGGTTCGATGGCTCTCAAGGAAGGCGTCAAGCGCGCCGACCCGGTGCTGCTCGAGCCGGTCATGGACGTCGAGGTGCGGACCCCTGAGGAGTACATGGGTGACGTGATCGGCGACCTGAACTCCCGGCGTGGCCAAATCCAGTCGATGGAGGACGCCAGCGGTGTTAAGGTGGTTCGCGCCTTGGTGCCGTTGACCGAGATGTTCGGCTACATCGGCGACCTGCGTTCCAAGACGCAGGGACGTGCGGTGTACTCGATGCAGTTCAGCAACTACTCCGAGGTTCCTCGGAATGTTGCCGAAGAGATCATCAAGAAGACCCGGGGCGAGTAGTCCCACTGGTCGACCAGTAACATCACCAACAACCGACCCGTAGGACGCGTACGCCCCACGTGGTGACAACCGTCGCCGCAGCAGCTGCGCACAACTACCCGAGTTCCAGGAGGAACACCAGTGGCGAAGGCCAAGTTCGAGCGGACCAAGCCGCACCTCAACATCGGCACCATCGGTCACGTCGACCACGGTAAGACGACGCTGACCGCGGCGATCTCCAAGGTGCTGGCGGACAAGTACCCGGACGTGAACACCGCGTCCGCCTACGACGCGATCGACAACGCGCCGGAGGAGAAGCAGCGCGGCATCACGATCAACGTCTCCCACCAGGAGTACCAGACGGAGAAGCGCCACTACGCGCACGTCGATGCCCCGGGTCACGCTGACTACATCAAGAACATGATCACCGGTGCCGCCCAGATGGACGGTGCGATCCTCGTGGTCGCCGCGACCGACGGTCCGATGGCCCAGACCCGTGAGCACGTGCTGCTCGCCCGTCAGGTCGGCGTGCCGTACCTGCTGGTGGCGCTGAACAAGTCCGACATGGTCGACGACGAGGAGATCCTCGAGCTCGTCGAGATGGAGGTCCGTGAGCTGCTGTCCAGCCAGGACTTCCCCGGCGACGACGTTCCGGTGATCCAGGTGTCCGCACTCAAGGCGCTCGAGGGCGACGAGAAGTGGGTCAAGGCCATCGAGGACCTGATGGACGCCGTGGACGAGAACGTCCCGGACCCGCAGCGCGACATCGACAAGCCGTTCCTGATGCCGATCGAGGACGTCTTCACGATCACCGGCCGCGGCACCGTGGTCACCGGTCGTGTCGAGCGCGGTCAGCTGAAGGTGAACGAAGAGGTCGAGATCGTCGGCATCCGTCCGTCGCAGAAGACCATCGTCACCGGCGTGGAGATGTTCCGGAAGCTGCTGGACACCGCCGACGCGGGCGAGAACGTGGGTCTGCTGCTGCGCGGCACGAAGCGTGAGGACGTCGAGCGCGGTCAGGTCGTGGTGAAGCCGGGTTCGATCACCCCGCACACCAACTTCGAGGCCCAGGTCTACATCCTGGCCAAGGACGAGGGTGGACGGCACAACCCGTTCTACTCGAACTACCGCCCGCAGTTCTACTTCCGCACCACCGACGTCACCGGCGTCATCACGCTGCCCGAGGGCACCGAGATGGTCATGCCGGGCGACAACACCGAGATGTCGGTCGAGCTGATCCAGCCGATCGCCATGGAGGACGGCCTCGGCTTCGCCATCCGTGAGGGTGGCCGCACCGTGGGCTCCGGTCGTGTGACCAAGATCCTCAAGTGATCTGATGCCAGGGATTCCCTGGCGATCACGGAAGGCCCGTCGAGTTCGCTCGGCGGGCCTTCCGCTTGCGCCGGCTGCGGTGCTGGGCGTGCGGCTGCTGTGCGGTGACGCCGCTGCGCACCCTCCACTGGGGCGGTGCGCGGCAGTGAGGCGCGCTTGCGGTACGGAGGCACTGCTTGCAGATGGAGGTGCTCCTGTTCAACCTCCGTGCGACACGAGAACCTCAGCAGGCGGGCAGGCAGGCGGGCAGGCGGGCAGGCCGGCGACGGCGGAGCTCGCCCGCCTCAGGTCGCCTCGGCGGGGATTGTGGTCCAGCCCACCCGAGCCCGACTTGGGGAATCCGGGCCCCGTGTGGCAGACTGTACAGGTTGCCTCGCCCGTGAGGTGCGTCAGTGTGTGCGTCAGCCGAAGTCTTGGCTCGGACCTCCGCCGGCGGCCCGGGATGGTAACCATCCCAGTGGTTCGAGACCGACTGACCAGCATGGCCAGGCGGTGAACACACGAAAGTCATCCTCCGACCAGCACCGAATCCCGGTGCGCAGCGGTGGGGTGTGTCAGAAAGTCGCGACACGCCCGAGCGCGGGGGTCGGTCAGTAGCGGTTCAACGAGAGAGAGTCAGACGACGCCATGGCGGGACAGAAGATCCGCATCCGGCTCAAGTCCTACGACCACGAGGTCATCGATAGTTCGGCGCGCAAGATCGTCGACACGGTGAGCCGAGCTGGTGCGACGGTCGTGGGCCCGGTGCCGCTGCCAACGGAAAAGAACGTGTTCTGCGTCATCCGTTCTCCGCACAAGTACAAGGACAGCCGCGATCATTTTGAGATGCGGACGCACAAGCGGCTGATCGACATCGTGGACCCGACGCCGAAGGCAGTCGACTCGCTGATGCGACTCGACCTCCCGGCTGACGTGAACATCGAGATCAAGCTCTGAGGACATCAGTCATGACTTCACTTCCCTCCCAGTCCGAGCGCGTCGTCAAGGCGGTCCTCGGCACCAAGCTCGGCATGACCCAGGTATGGGACGACGCCGGCCGCCTGGTGCCCGTCACGGTCGTGCAGGTGGGCACCAACGTCGTGACCCAGGTCCGCACGGTCGAGAACGATGGCTACTCTGCCGTCCAGCTCGGCTTCGGATCGCTGGATCCCCGACGCGTGACCCAGCCCCTGCGCGGCCACTTCGACAAGGCAGGCGTGACCCCGCGTCGGCGGGTGGCCGAGTTCCGCACCTCCGACGCCGCCGAGTACAGCCTCGGCCAGGAGATCACCGCTGACGCCTTCGAGGCCGGCGCCACGGTCGACGTCGTCGGCACGACCAAGGGCAAGGGCACCGCCGGTGTGATGAAGCGGCACGGCTTCGCCGGCGTCTCCGCCTCCCACGGTGCGCACCGCAACCACCGCAAGCCGGGTTCCATCGGTGGCGCCGCCACCCCAGGTCGCGTGTTCCGCGGCCAGCGGATGGCCGGCCGGATGGGCAACGCGCGCCAGACCACCAAGAACCTCACGATCCACGCGGTGGACGCGGAGAAGGGCCTCGTGCTCGTCTCCGGTGCCGTCCCCGGGCCCAAGGGTGGCCTCGTCGTGGTCCGTACCGCTGCGAAGGGGGCGTGACGAAGATGACCGCTGTCGCACAGAATGACGTGACCGTCGACGTGCTCGACGCCAAGGGTGCCAAGTCCGGCACCGCTACTCTGCCTGCGTCGATCTTCGACGTGACCGCGAACGTGCCGTTGATCCACCAGGTGGTCGTGGCCCAGCTCGCGGCCGCGCGCCAGGGCACGCACAAGGTCAAGACTCGCGCTGAGGTCGCCGGTGGTGGCCGCAAGCCGTACCGGCAGAAGGGCACCGGCCGCGCCCGTCAGGGTTCGATCCGCGCCCCGCAGTTCGCCGGTGGTGGCATCGTGCACGGCCCTGTGCCGCGCGACTACAGCCAGCGGACCCCGAAGAAGATGAAGGTCGCCGCCCTGCGCGGAGCCCTCTCCGACCGGGCCCGCGGTGGACGCGTGCACGTGCTCTCCGGGCTCGTCTCGGGTGAGACTCCGTCCACCTCCACCGCCGTGCAGGCGCTGGCGAACGTCACCGAGTCCCGCCACGTGCTCGTGGTGCTGCACCGTGACGACGAGCTCGCCTGGGCCAGCCTGCGCAACGTACCCACGGTGCACCTGATCCACCCGGACCAGCTGAACACCTACGACGTGCTGGTCAGCGACGACGTGGTGTTCACGTCCGCTGCCCTCGAGGCGCTGGTCTCACCCGCCGGCGCGACGACTGCCGAGGAGGAGCAGAAGTGACTGCACTGACCAAGGACCCGCGCGACGTCGTGATCGCACCGGTCGTCTCGGAGAAGAGCTACAACCTCCTCGACGAGGGCAAGTACACCTTCCTGGTGGACACGCGCTCGAACAAGACCGAGATCAAGATTGCCATCGAGCAGATCTTCAGCGTGAAGGTGGCCTCGGTGAACACGATCAACCGCAAGGGGAAGACGCGCCGCACCCGTTTCGGGCTGGGCAAGCGCAAGGACACCAAGCGCGCCATCGTCACCCTGCGCGAGGGCACCATCGACATCTTCGGCGCCTGAGCCGCCGGAGAAGAGTGAGGATCGAATCTCATGGGAATCCGTAAGTACAAGCCGACGACGCCGGGCCGCCGTGGCTCTTCCGTCGCCGACTTCGTCGAGGTCACCCGTACGACGCCGGAGAAGTCGCTGGTCCGTCCGCTCACCAAGAGCGGGGGGCGCAACAGCGCCGGCCGGATCACCGCTCGGCACATCGGTGGCGGGCATAAGCGTGCGTACCGCGTGATCGACTTCCGTCGCCACGACAAGGACGGCGTGCCGGCCAAGGTCGCGCACATCGAGTACGACCCGAACCGCACCGCACGGATCGCGCTGCTGCACTACGCCGACGGGGAGAAGCGTTACATCCTCGCTCCGGTGCGGCTGAAGCAGGGCGACCGGGTGGAGAACGGCGCCGGGGCAGACATCAAGCCCGGTAACAACCTTCCGATGCGCAACATCCCGGTCGGTACCGTGATCCACGCCGTGGAGCTCAAGCCGGGTGGCGGGGCGAAGATCGCCCGTTCGGCTGGTGCCTCCGTGCAGTTGGTGGCGAAAGAGGGCCCGTACGCCCAGCTGCGGATGCCCTCGGGCGAGATCCGCAACGTGGACGCTCGCTGCCGCGCCAGCATCGGCGAGGTCGGCAACGCTGAGCAGTCCAACATCAGCTGGGGCAAGGCCGGCCGGATGCGTTGGAAGGGCAAGCGCCCGCACGTCCGTGGTGTGGTGATGAACCCGGTCGACCACCCGCACGGTGGTGGTGAGGGTAAGACGTCCGGTGGTCGCCACCCGGTGAGCCCGTGGGGCCAGCCGGAGGGTCGTACCCGCCGTCCGAACAAGCCGAGCGACAAGCTCATCGTGCGTCGTCGGCGCACCGGCAAGAAGCGCTGATAGGGAGAGGACCACGAGATGCCTCGCAGTTTGAAGAAGGGCCCCTTCGTCGACGACCACCTGCAGAAAAAGGTGGACGTTGCGAACGAGAAGGGCAGCAAGAACGTCATCAAGACCTGGTCCCGTCGGTCGGTTGTTACTCCCGACTTCCTGGGCCACACCTTCGCGGTGCACGACGGTCGCAAGCACGTCCCGGTGTTCGTCACCGAGTCGATGGTCGGCCACAAGCTCGGGGAGTTCGCCCCGACCCGCACGTTCCGTGGGCACGAGAAGGACGACCGCAAGGCACGTCGTCGCTGACCGAGCGAACAACTACCCGAACTGATCAAGAAGGCAGGACATCGATGGAAGCCAAGGCGCAGGCGCGATTTACTCGCGTCACGCCCCTCAAGGCCCGGCGCGTCGTGGACAACATCCGCGGCAAGCGGGCCGAGGAGGCCGTGACCGCGCTCCGGTTCGCCCCGCAGGCGGCGGCGGAGCCCGTCCGCAAGCTCGTGGAGAGTGCGCTGGCCAACGCCCGTGTGAAGGCGGAGCAGGCCTCGCAGCCGTTCAACCCCGGTGATCTCGTGATCACCGAGGCATTCGTAGACGAGGGTCCGACGCTGAAGCGGTTCCGCCCTCGGGCACAGGGCCGCGCGAACCAGATCCTCAAGCGCACCAGCCACATCACCGTGATCGTGGCCGAGCGTCAGACCAAGGGAGGGGCTCGCTGATGGGCCAGAAGGTCAACCCCACAGGGTTCCGGCTCGGCATCACGACCGATCACCGGTCCCGTTGGTTCGCTGACTCCACCAAGGAGGGTCAGCGGTACCGCGACTACGTCCGCGAGGACGTGAAGATCCGCAAGCTGATGGCCACCGGCCTGGAGCGTGCCGGCATCGCCAAGGTGGAGATCGAGCGCACCCGGGACCGGGTCCGCGTCGACCTGCACACCGCGCGTCCGGGCATCGTGATCGGCCGCCGCGGCGCCGAGGCCGACCGCCTGCGCGGCGAGCTGGAGAAGCTCACCGGTAAGCAGGTGCAGCTGAACATCCTCGAGGTGAAGAACCCCGAGATCGATGCGCAGCTGGTCGCCCAGGGCATCGCCGAGCAGCTCGCCTCGCGTGTCTCCTTCCGCCGCGCGATGCGCAAGGGCATGCAGTCCGCCCAGCGCGCCGGCGCCAAGGGCATCCGCGTGCAGGTCTCCGGCCGGCTCGGTGGAGCGGAGATGAGCCGCACCGAGTTCTACCGCGAAGGTCGGGTGCCGCTGCACACGCTGCGCGCCTACATCGACTACGGCTTCTTCGAGGCCCGCACCACCTTCGGCCGCATCGGCGTCAAGGTGTGGATCTACAAGGGCGACCAGACCGAGCGTGAGTTCGCCCGTGAGCAGGCCTCTGCTGCACCGCGCGCCCCGCGTGGCCGTGGCCGGGGGAACGACCGTGGCGGCGACCGCCGCGGTGGCGACCGCCGTGAGCCGCGCAGCGAGTCCCGCGGCGAGCAGTCCGGTGCCCCGGCAGCGGCAGCTACCGACGCACCCGCACCCACGTCCGCTGCGGCTGAGCCCGCAACCGGAACCGAGACGGAGGCCTGAGCCATGCTCATCCCCCGGCGCACCAAGCACCGCAAGCAGCACCACCCGAAGCGCAGCGGTATCGCCAAGGGCGGCACCACAGTCGCTTTCGGTGACTACGGCATCCAGGCGCTCGAGCGTGCCTACGTGACCAACCGGCAGATCGAGGCGGCCCGTATCGCCATGACCCGGCACATCAAGCGTGGCGGAAAGGTGTGGATCAACATCTTCCCGGACCGTCCGCTGACCAAGAAGCCGGCCGAGACCCGGATGGGTTCCGGTAAGGGCTCCCCCGAGTGGTGGGTAGCCAACGTCAAGCCCGGTCGAGTGATGTTCGAGCTCGGCGGTGTCGACGAAGAGCTGGCTCGGGAAGCGCTCCGGCGTGCCCAGCACAAGCTTCCCATGAAGACGCGTTTCATCTCTCGTGAGGGTGGTGACATCTGATGGCTATCGGGTCCAAGGACCTCATGCCTGCCGATTTGGACGGGATGGACAACGAGCGCCTGGCCGCTGAGCTGAAGAAGGCCAAGCAGGAGCTGTTCAACCTGCGGTTCTCCTCTGCCACCGGCCAGCTCGAGGATCACGGCCGGCTGAAGACCGTGCGGCGCGACATCGCCCGCATCTACACGATCCTGCGGGAGCGCGAGCTGCACATTCGCAGCGCGCCGACCGCCGAGGCGAAGTGAACGAGAAGGTAGCGATGAGCATCGAGAAGCCCGCCGCTGAGCGGAACATCCGCAAGGCCCGCCGCGGCTACGTGGTCAGCGACAAGATGGACAAGACCGTCGTGGTCGAGGTCGAGGACCGGGTCAAGCACCCGCTCTACGGCAAGGTTCTGCGACGCACCAACAAGGTCAAGGCGCACGACGAGACCAACGCCGTCGGCGTGGGCGACCTCGTGTCGATCATGGAGACTCGGCCGCTGTCAGCCACCAAGCGCTGGCGCATCGTCGAGGTCCTCGAAAAGGCCAAGTGATCCAGTCCACCCGCGTGGGTGGACCGGAGGAGAAGACAACCATCCGTTCGGCCAGGCTCGCTGAGAGGCGAGAACCGGCACGACGACAGGAGTAGATCGAATGATCCAGCAGGAGTCGCGACTGAAGGTCGCCGACAACACGGGCGCGAAGGAGATCCTTTGCGTGCGTGTGCTCGGCGGCTCCGGACGTCGCTACGCCGGCATTGGCGACACCATCGTCGCCACCGTGAAGGATGCGATCCCCGGCGGGAACGTGAAGAAGGGCGAGATCGTCAAGGCGGTCATCGTGCGCACCCGCAAGGAGCGCCGTCGTCCGGACGGTTCGTACATCCGGTTCGATGAGAACGCAGCCGTGATCCTGAAGAACGACGGCGAACCGCGCGGCACCCGCATCTTCGGCCCTGTCGGCCGTGAGCTGCGGGACAAGCGGTTCATGCGCATCGTCTCGCTCGCACCGGAGGTGCTGTAACCATGGCAAAGATCAAGAAGGGCGACCTGGTGGTCGTCATCGCCGGTCGCGACAAGGGGCAGCAGGGCCGGATTCTCGAGGTCCTCACCGACCGCGACCGAGTGATCGTCGAGGGTGTCCAGCGCGTCCAGCGGCACACCAAGGTGTCACAGAACCAGCGGGGCGGAAGCAGCGGCGGCATCGAGACCATCGAGGCATCCATCCACGTCAGCAACGTGATGCTGGTGGACCCCGAGACCAAGAAGGGCACCCGGGTCGGGTACCGCACCGAGGAAGTCGAGCGCGACGGACGCACCCGGAACACCCGGGTCCGCGTGGCCAAGCGCTCCGGTAAGGACGTGTGATGAGCACAGCAACCGAAACGAGTGCGCCCTCGGCCGCCCCGCGGCTGAAGGCGAAGTACCGCGAGGAGATCCTCCCCGCGCTGCGTGAGGAGTTCGGCTACACCAACGTGCACCAGGTGCCCGGTCTGGTCAAGATCGTGGTGAACATGGGCGTGGGGGACGCCGCTCGCGACTCCAAGCTGATCGAGGGCGCCGTGCGCGACCTCGCCGCGATCACCGGGCAGAAGCCCCTGGTGACCCGTGCGCGCAAGTCGATCGCGCAGTTCAAGCTGCGCGAGGGCCAGCCGATCGGTACCCACGCCACCCTGCGCGGGGACCGGATGTGGGAGTTCGCCGAACGTCTGCTCAGCTTCGCGCTGCCGCGGATCCGCGACTTCCGTGGTCTCTCGCCCAAGCAGTTCGACGGGAACGGGAACTACACCTTCGGCCTGACCGAGCAGTCGATGTTCCACGAGATCGACCAGGACAAGATCGACCGGGTCCGCGGGATGGACATCACCGTGGTGACCACGGCGACCAACGACGACGAGGGCCGTTCGCTGCTGCGCCGGCTCGGCTTCCCGTTCAAGGAGAACTGAGATGGCGAAGACCGCTCTGATCAACAAGGCCGCGCGTAAGCCGAAGTTCAAGGTCCGGAGCTACACCCGGTGCCAGAAGTGCGGCCGTCCGCACTCGGTCTACCGCAAGTTCGGCCTGTGCCGCGTCTGCCTGCGGGACATGGCCCTGGCGGGTCAGCTTCCCGGCGTGACCAAGAGCAGCTGGTAAATCGACTACGTCGCAGGTCCGATGAGGAAACCGCGACGAGGAAGGGCATGAGCCCGCAATGACAATGACAGACCCGATCGCCGACATGTTGACGCGCCTGCGCAACGCGAACTCGGCGTACCACGAGACGGTGACTATGCCGTACTCGAAGTTGAAGTCCCACATCGCAGAGATCCTCCAGGCCGAGGGGTACATCACCGGCTGGTCGGTTGCCGATGCTGAGGTGGGCAAGACGCTGCACCTGGACCTGAAGTTCGGCCCGAGCCGGGAGCGCTCGATCGCCGGAGTCCGTCGGGTGTCCAAGCCCGGACTGCGGGTGTACGCGAAGTCGACCAACCTGCCGAGGGTGCTTGGCGGCCTGGGCGTGGCGATCCTGTCCACGTCCTCCGGCCTGCTCACCGACCGGCAGGCAGCCAAGAAGGGCGTGGGTGGGGAAGTCCTCGCCTACGTCTGGTGATCGAGGGATCGAAAGGAGCCACACTCATGTCACGAATCGGCAAGATCCCGGTCGCCGTGCCCAGCGGCGTCGACGTCACCATCTCCGGTGCCACGGTGACCGTCAAGGGTCCCAAGGGGACCCTCGAGCACGTCGTCCCGGCACCGATCACCGTCGTCCGCGACGACGACGGCGCCATCGTGGTCAACCGTCCGGACGAGGCCCGCGAGTCGCGGGCCCTGCACGGGCTGACCCGCACGCTGTTGTCCAATCTGGTCCAGGGTGTCACCCAGGGCTACGAGAAGAAGCTCGAGATCGTCGGCACCGGTTACCGGGTGCTGGCCAAGGGGTCGAACCTGGAGTTCGCCCTCGGCTTCTCCCACCCGGTGTCGGTGACCGCTCCGGAGGGCATCACCTTCGCAGTGGAGTCGGCCACGAAGTTCTCCGTCTCCGGCATCGACAAGCAGCAGGTCGGCGAGGTCGCTGCCAATATTCGCAAGATCCGCAAGCCGGAGCCGTACAAGGGCAAGGGTGTGCGGTACGCGGGCGAGCAGGTCCGCCGCAAGGTCGGAAAGGCTGGTAAGTAGCCATGGCTGTTTCCATCAAGGGAACCGGGAAGCGCAACGCGCGGTCCCGCCGTCACCTCCGCGTACGCAAGCGGATCACCGGCACTGCCACCCGCCCGCGCCTGGTGGTCAACCGCTCCGCGCGGCACATCGTGGCGCAGGTGATCGACGACACCACCGGCACCACCCTGGCCTCGGCTTCCACGCTGGAGGCGGATCTGCGCAGCGCCGAGGCGGACAAGACCGCCAAGGCACGCCAGGTCGGCGAGCTGGTCGCCGAGCGCGCGAAGGCCAAGGGCCTGGAGGTCGTGGTGTTCGACCGCGGGGGCAACAAGTACCACGGACGTGTGGCCGCAGTGGCCGACGGCGCCCGCGAGGGAGGGCTGTCCCTGTGACCGGAGTCCAGCAGACCAACGAACAAAGGATCGCATGATGGCTGCACCGCAGCGCACCAGCGCGACGTCCGGCGGCGGCGAGCGCAGCAACGATCGTCGCGACCGCCGTGGCGGCGACAACCGCCGGGACAACCGTCGCGACAACGACCGCAACACCTACGTCGAGCGCGTGGTCACGATCAACCGCGTGTCGAAGGTGGTCAAGGGTGGCCGCCGGTTCTCCTTCACCGCCCTCGTGGTGGTCGGCGACGGTGAGGGCACCGTCGGCGTCGGCTACGGCAAGGCCAAGGAAGTACCCGCGGCCATCGCTAAGGGCGTGGAAGAGGCGAAGAAGAACTTCTTCAAGGTTCCGATGATCCGCAAGACCATCCCGCACCGGGTGCAGGGCGAGGACGCTGCCGGCGTCGTGCTGCTGCGTCCGGCGTCCCCGGGTACCGGTGTTATCGCCGGTGGTCCGGTGCGTGCGGTGCTGGACTGCGCGGGAATCCACGACGTGCTGAGCAAGTCTCTCGGCTCGGAGAACGCGATCAACATCGTGCACGCCACGGTGGCCGCCCTGAAGGGGCTGGAGCAGCCGGAGGCTGTGGCTGCCCGTCGCGGGCTGCCGCTGGACCACGTGGCTCCGGCAGCCCTGCTGCGCGCGCAGGCCGAGGGTCGCGCCGAAGCAGCGGAGAAGACGGAGCAGAAGACGGGGGCGGCCTCATGAGCGAGCTCAAGGTCACCCAGAAGAAGTCCGCCATCGGCGGCAAGCAGAACCAGCGCGACACGCTGCGTTCGCTCGGGCTGAAGCGTATTGGCGACACTGTCGTCAAGGAGGACCGGCCCGAGATTCGCGGCATGGTCACCACGGTGGCGCACCTCGTCACCGTCGAGGAGGTCGACTGAACATGGCTGAGCAGGAGAAGGACACCGACGGGCTGAGCCCGTTGAAGGTGCACCATCTGCGCCCGGCACCCGGCGCTCGTACCGCGAAGACCCGTGTGGGTCGCGGTGAGGGATCCAAGGGTAAGACAGCCGGTCGCGGTACCAAGGGCACCAAGGCCCGGTACCAGGTGCCCGCCCGGTTCGAGGGTGGCCAGACGCCGCTGCACATGCGGCTGCCCAAGCTGCGCGGTTTCAAGAACAAGTTCCGCACCGAGTACCAGGTGGTGAACCTGGACAAGCTCACCGCGCTCTACCCCGAGGGTGGCGACGTCACCGTGGCGGACCTGGTGGACAAGGGTGCGGTTCGCGCCGGACACCCCGTCAAGGTGCTCGGCACCGGCGACGTGAGCGTCAAGCTCTCCCTGGCGGTGGACGCAGTGTCCGCCTCGGCCAAGGAGAAGGTGCTCGCGGCCGGCGGCAGCGTCGAGCAGGCCTGATCCAGGCCAGCAGTGCACGGGCGGCGGTGCGGGTTCGATGACCCGCACCGCCGCTGGCATATCGGGCGTCGGCGCCGACGCCATCGCCTGATGCCGTACCGTAAGCACTCGTACTGACTTCTTCGCCGGGGCTCCTCCGTGGTGGCTCCCGGCACACACCGTCCCGTGAAACCCTCTCTGGAGGACCATTGCTCAGCGCATTCGCCCGCGCGTTCCGTACGCCGGATCTGCGGCGGAAGCTGCTCTTCACGCTCGCGATCATGGCGGTCTTCCGTCTCGGGTCCTTCGTGCCGACGCCGGGTATCGACTACACCAACGTGCAGACCTGTGCGGCTCCGATGGGGGAGGACACCTCCGCGCTGGCGCTGGTGAACCTGTTCAGTGGCGGTGCCCTGCTCCAGCTGTCCGTCTTCGCCCTCGGGGTGATGCCGTACATCACCGCCAGCATCATCGTGCAGCTGCTGCGGGTCGTGATCCCCCGCTTCGAAGAGCTGCACAAGGAGGGTCAGTCCGGCACGGCCGTGCTGACCCAGTACACCCGGTACCTGACCATCGGGCTGGCGATCCTGCAGGCCACCACGATCATCACGGTCGCGAACTCTGGCAACCTGTACCCCGGCTGCAACGTGCCGATCATCCCGGACGACTCGATCAAGACGCTGCTGCTGATGATCCTCACCATGACCGCCGGAACCGGTCTGATCATGTGGATGGGTGAGCTGATCACCGAGCGCGGTGTCGGCAACGGTATGTCCCTGCTGATCTTCACCTCGATCGCGGCCAGCTTCCCTTCCGCCCTCGGGCAGATCAACGCCGCCGAGAACGGTCTGGTCAAGCTGATCATCTTCATCCTCATCTCCCTGGTGGTGATCGGGCTGATCGTGTTCGTGGAGCAGTCCCAGCGCCGGGTGCCGGTGCAGTACGCCAAGCGGATGGTCGGCCGCCGGATGTACGGCGGATCCAGCACCTACATCCCGATCAAGATCAACATGTCCGGTGTGATCCCGGTGATCTTCGCCTCCTCGCTGCTGGCGCTGCCGATGCTGGCCGCCCAGTTCGGGGACCAGTCCGAGGGCTGGGTGCAGTGGATCGCCGCGAACATCTCCAACCCGGGGCAGAACATCTACATCGCGATCTACGTGCTGCTGATCATCTTCTTCGCGTTCTTCTACACCTCGATCACGTTCAACCCGGACGAGGTCGCGGACAACATGAAGCGCTACGGCGGATTCATCCCCGGCATCCGCGCCGGCCGGCCCACGGCCGAGTACCTGCAGCACGTGATCACCCGCGTGACCACCGCCGGTGCGCTGTACCTCGCGATCGTCGCGATGATCCCGACCATCGCCTTCAAGATCATGGGTGTGTCCACCTCGATCCCGTTCGGCGGCACCTCGCTGCTGATCCTGGTCAGCGTCGGGCTGGACACGATCAAGCAGATCGACTCCCAGCTGCAGCAACGTCACTATGAAGGGTTCCTGCGATGAGCACCCGTCTGATCCTCCTTGGCCCGCCCGGAGCAGGTAAGGGGACCCAGGCCGCCCGTCTGGCCACCCGGCTCGGCGTCCCGGCGATCTCCACCGGCGACATCTTCCGCGCCAACGTCTCGGAGGGAACCGAGCTGGGCCAGCTGGCACAGAAGTACATGAACGCCGGGGAGTACGTCCCGGACGAGGTGACCAACCAGATGGTCGCCGCCCGGCTGGCCGAGCCGGACGCCGCCGACGGGTTCCTGCTCGACGGCTACCCGCGCACTGAGGCGCAGGTCAGCGAGCTGGACTCGATCCTGACGGGCAACGGCCACGAGCTCACCCATGTGGTGGAGCTGACCGCGGACACCGACGAGGTGGTCGCCCGGCTGTTGAACCGGGCCGAGGAGCAGGGCCGCGCCGACGACACCGAGTCGGTGATCCGCCGCCGGCTGGACGTGTACGTCGAGCAGACCGCGCCACTGGTGCGCATCTACGCGGGCCGCGGTCTGCTGGTGCAGGTGGACGGGATGGGAGACGTGGACGAGGTCACCGCGCGCCTTGCTGACGCTCTGGGCTCCTCGGCCGGCTAGATGTTCGGCCGGGGGATCGAGTACAAGCAGCCCGACCAGATCCGCCGGATGCGCACGGCCGGGCTGGTAGTGGCCGATATCCACGACGCTGTCCGCGCCGCGATCGCCTCCGGAGTCACCACCGGTGAGCTGGATGCCGTCGCCCGGGACGTGTTGGCGGGCGCCGGGGCCACGTCGAACTTCCTCGGCTATCACGGGTTCCCCGGAGTGCTCTGCGTATCGGTGAACTCCGAGATCGTGCACGGCATCCCCGGTGACCAGGTGATCCGGGCCGGGGACGTGGTTTCCGTCGATGCCGGCGCCGTGGTCGACGGGTGGCACGGGGACGCGGCGTTCTCCGTGGTGGTGCCTGGTGACGAGGCGCAGGTCGACCCGGCCGACGAGCAGCTGGTCGCGACCACGGAGGCCGCGATGTGGGCCGGTATCGCTGCGCTCGACGGTGGCGGCCGCCTCGGCGATGTCGGTGCCGCCGTGGAGGATGCCGCTGGTGACTACGGGATCGTGCGGGAGTACACCGGCCACGGCATCGGTACCGCGATGCACCAGCCACCGGACGTGTTCAACTACGCACGCAGGCCGCGTGGGCCGTCGATCCGGCCAGGGCTGTGCGTGGCGGTGGAACCGATGCTCACCCGCGGCGATGAAGCCACCCGGCTGCTCGAGGACGACTGGACCGTGGTCAGTGCGGACGGCTCCCGAGCCGCGCACGTGGAGCACACTGTGGCCGTGCACGACGGCGGGCTCTGGGTGCTCACAGCACGCGACGGGGGAGCAGCGGAGCTGGCGGCACGCGGTGTGCAGGTGGTACCGCTGGCCTGAGGCGGTGCGGACCGATACCCGGTTTCCTAGCAGCGGACGACGCTGGGGAGTAGTCTCGAAGGTGATCGGGTCAGTGCGCCATGCTGTGGTGGTCGCGTGAGTGAAGGGCAGTCAGCCATTCCTGGTGTCGTCATGCCGAGTTGGGTTGCGCCTGTTGCCGCAGTGCAGCAGGCGCGCATGCGTGGGGTCTGACGATGAAGAGTTCACTGCGATCTGTGTCCGGTCTTCCCCGGATCCCGTTGGAGAGCGGGATCGCCGATGACCTGGTGAAGGCGCTCGCCCGGCTGCATCCGTTGAGCATCCTGCGCGGCCCGCGCGGCTATGGCAAGACTTCCGCGGTGGTGACCTGGCTGCGCCAGGCCGAGGACCTGCCCGAGGTTGTCTACACCACGCTCACCACCGAGTCGAACGAACGAGAAGGGTTCTGGGCCCAGCTGCGAGACGCCTTGGCGAGAGCGGGTGGCCAGCTGGACCCTGCGCCGTCGGCGGCTGACGACGACGAGCGGGTGGTGACGACCTGGTTGGCGCAGCGGCGCGAACCGCTGTTGGTGATCATCGATGACTACCACGAGGCCGGGTTGCGGCATGGGGCGGCGAGCATCGACGACACCCTGGTGGACCTGGTCCGGCAGAACGACCAGCTCTACCTGGCTGCGGCCGGGCGGACGCTGCGCGCGCTGGAGACCGTCGGGTCGCTCTCGGTGGACACCTTGGTGATCGGCCCGGACGAGCTGCGGCTCACCGGCGACATGGTGTACGCGCTCGCGACCCGCACCGGGGTGCAGCTGACCCACGACCGGGCGGAGCAGATCGTCGTCGACCTGGGCGGATGGCCCTCGGCGATCCGGGCTGGCCTGCAACGGGCAGCAGCCAGCGGCGGCCGGGACACGGCCGAGGTCACCTTTGCCGACAACTACATCGGCGCGATGGTGCGGGACCTGCGGTTCGAGAACGTGCGCGCGTTCCTGCTCCGGACCGCGATCCCGGAACAGTTCGACATCGAGACCGCGCGAATGATCGCCCCCGAGGGGAACACGGTCCGGATGCTGCGCAACATCCGCGCCGCCGGACTGCTCGCCGAGCGCCGCACCGTGGACGGCCCGTCCTACTCCTACCCGCCGGCGATCCGTGCGGCGCTGATCCGGGTGATGCGCGAGTCCCGCCCCGAGGTGGAGCACGAGGTCCACCTGGAGCTGATGCGGCTGGCGACCAGCCGGCACGATCCCGCCGAGGCGCTGGTGCACGCCGTGCACGCCGGGGAGTGGACCGCGGCACTGGACGTGATCGAGAGCGACTGGGGCATGCTGCTGACCACTGCGCCACGGGCGCTGGTGCAGGCCGCGCAGATGTTCCCTGCGCCGATGGTCGCCGAGAACGTGCGCCTGCGGGTGGCCACCCGGTATCTGTCCGAGGTGGCCGGTCCGGTCGGCAAACCCGTCTGGTCAGGGGCGGAGTCGGCTAGCTTCAACGCCGAGATCGCCATGCACCGCACCGAGCTGGTCGATGCCGGGGACGACGAGCTCCTGCTGTTGATGCAGTGGGGCGCCACCTGCCTGCTGATGGGTGATCTGGATACGGCGATGTACGCCTTCTCCCAGGCGCGAGCATGGGCGATGATGACCGACGGCGAGACCGAGAGCTACCTCGGCGCCGCCGGTCTCGCGCTGGTGCACGCGCTACAGGGTGAGCCGGACCAGGCATTGCGCTGGCTGGACGAACCCGGGGTGGCTGACTGGCTGGAGCGAGTGCAACAGGACGGCACCGTAGACGCGATGGCCCTGCTCGCGCTCTCCGCGCGTGCCCTCGCTCTGGTGGATGCCGCCCACCCGGAGGCCGATGCCGCCGTGGAGGTGCTTGCCGAGTCGCGGCACCGGGACGAGCTGTGGGCGTTGTCGGTGTTCATCCGTGCCCTGCACGTGATGCGGGTGGGCAGCAGCGAGGAGGTGGTCCGGCAGGCGAACGTGGTCCGCTCGGCGTTGCGGTACATCCGCCGCGGCTCGTTGATGGAAGCCCTGCTCACCGCGACGTTGGTCGAGGTACTGATCGAGGGCGGCATGCTGATGGTCGCGCAGGAGGTGACCGAGTCGATGGAGCACCGCGGCTTCACCTGGAACGCGATCGCCCGGTTGCGGCTGGCCCAGGAGAGCTACCCGGAGGCGATCGAAGCGGCCCGGACCGCCATCCACAGCAGCGCGGCGTCCGGGCGGTACCTGCTTGCTGCTCACGGGGTGATCGCCAGTGCCGAGCTCCGGTCGGGGCGGTTCGCGCAGGCGCGGGAGGCATTCCGGGCAGCGATCACCCGGGCCCGGCAGACCGGTCAGCGCCGAGGGCTCGCCCTGATGCACCGATATGCGTTCACCGCACTCGCCGGCGGCGACGAGTCGATCCTGTCCCTGTGGCCCGACCACCTGCCCACCTCCGAGGTCGCCGAGGAGGTCGACGACGACATCCCGATGGTCACCCTCACGGTGCGGGAGGCCCAGGTGCTGCACGCGCTGGAGGAGCACGCCGGGCCGGTCGGGATCGCACATGCGCTCGGTCTGTCCGTGAACACGGTGAAGACGCACATGCGTGCCGTGTATCGAAAGCTGGACGTCTCGAACCGAAACCAGGCCTTGGCGAAGGTCGGGCGTATAATGATCCATACCTGACGGCGGGTCAACGCGACGCGCCTCAGGCCCAGCGGTGTTGCTGAGGAGAGGCGTGATGATGCGAACACAAGGAGACGGGCTCGGCCTGCCCCGGGTGCCACACGGTTTCGTCCCCGCCGCCGAGCCGGCTGCCCGGTTCGGCTCGCTCGCCCCGATCACCGTGTTCCGTGCGCCCCGCGGCTGGGGGAAGACCGCGACGGCCACCGCCTGGCTCCGCTCGCTCGGGCCGGAGTACGAGTTCGCCTGGGTGAGCGTGCGCGGGCCGATCACGGCGGCGCAGTTCTGGGACCTGGTCAGCGAACGACTGGCTGACCTGGGCTTGCACCTGGACCTGGACGACCACGCCCACTGCGACCAGGTGCTCGCCGCGCGGGAGCGCGATCTGGTGCTCGCCGTGGACAACCTGCACCTGGTCAGCGACCCGGCTGTGGACGAAGCCCTGGTCGATGCGGTGGTGCACATCGGGGGCCTGTATGTGATGGCACTCAGCCGGACCGAGCGCTCGATCGAGACGCTCGCCCCGATCGAGGCCGACGGCGTGGTGTTCCGGGTGCAGCACCTGCGGTTGCAGGCCGTCGAGGTGCACGAGGTCGCTGGTGAACTTGGCGCCGACGTGACTACCGAGCAGGCCGCCGAGCTCACCTCGGCGGTCGGTGGCTGGCCGGCGCTGGTCCGCGCCACGTTCGCGGGCCCGTCCGGGCCCAGCGAGAGTGGCGATGTGATCAACAGCTATCTCCAGGTGGTGCTTCGGGACCCGTCGATCCGAGAGGTGATCGGTTCGGCCATGCGGCTGGCGGTGGCCGACGAGCTCGACGAGGAGATCGTCCGGCTGCTGGGGTACAGCGTCGGACTCACCGCCGCGATGCACCCGCTCGTCGAGGCCGGGTTGACCGGCGAGGACGGACGGCTGACCGCCGTGGTCCGCAGTGCTCTGGCGGCCAGCTACGCCGAGCTCGATCCGGCGGCTGCGGAGCAGGCGCACGCGCGACTGTCCCGGTGGTACGAGCAGAAGGGTGACATCTCGCGCGCGCTCCGCCATGCGCTGCACGCCGGTGACGCCGATCGGTGCCGACGCATCCTGCTTCAGGAGTGGCTCCGCCTCGCCGACGACCCCGAGCTGGTTCGCGAGGTTGCGGCCAGCCTGGGTTCGGTCAGTCTGGACGAGGATCCGCGCACCTGGGTGCTCAGTCGGCAGAGCGGTGCCACCGTCGATGCCGGGCTGATGTCCGGTCCGCCACCGCCGGGCGAGGTCGGTGCGGCGCTGCCGAGCACACTGGCGCAGTGGGGCCTGGCCCGGCTCGGTGCCGGTGAGCTCGCCGACGGCGAAGAAGCGCTGCGGGATGCGCTCGACCGGGCAGAGTCGCTCGGTCAAGTGGACGTTGCGCAGCAGGCGGTCGCGGGTCTGGCCTTCGGCCGGGCGATGGCCGGCGCGGTGAGCGAGGCTGAGGAGTGGCTGCGCACCTGTCGCGACGATCTTCCGGCGACTGCCGGCCTGGTCCGGGTGGCGAAGCAACTGGTTGCTCTGGACTCGATGACGTTCACGGACGAGGACATCTGGCCGGACCTCTCGACGTATACGATCGGTACCCCGCCGCCCCCTGCCGAGATCACCGTGCCCGCGGGACTGGAACTGATCGAGACTGCCTTGGCCGTGACCCGCGAGCTGAATCTCAGCTCGCCGGTGCCCGAGCACAGCAGGATGCTCGAGCTGCGGCTGCATCGACTCGCGGGGGTGGAGTACACCCTCGCCCGGACGGTGCTGGTCAAGGTGCTGACCACGGTGTTCCTGGCCGGGCACCAGCTGGAGCGGTGCCGGGAGCTGCTCGCCTTTGCCGAGAGCACCGCCGATGCGACGGAGCGGTGGCTGCGGCACCGGTTGGCGTTCTACGCCGGAGACTTCACCGGGGTGCTCGGACACGACCGCGGCGGCGGGTACGCCGACCCCGACGGCCTGCTTCCGCGGTTCGAGGTGGAGATCATCCTCCTGCGTGCCTGCGCCCTGCATCGCTTGGACCGGATCGAGGAGGCGGCCGACACCCTGCACAGCGCCATGCTGATCGCGCATACCCATGGCCTGGTGCGCCCCTACCTGTTGGTTCCTCGCGGCGATCTGGAGGCTATCGCCACTCTGGTGCCCCAGATGCGCGAGCTCCTCGGCGAGCCACCACTGCTGAACGAGGTGGACCTGTTCGGCCTCCCCGCTCCGGTGGTCGAGCTCAGCCGGGGTGAGCTGCGGGTGTTGGAGGCGATCGCGGAGGGGCAGCCGGTGGTCGCCGTCGCCAGTAGGCTGTTCGTCTCCGCGAACACGGTGAAGAGCCAGCTTCGCGCGATCTATCGCAAGCTCGGGGTGCATGACCGCCAGCGTGCTGTCGACCGGGCACGAGAGCTGCGGCTGCTGCCTGCTGCGCCGGACCAGCTGCAGATGTGAGGCAGACCGCACGGCTGGCGTCCCGGGCGGGTTTCGTCAAAGCTGGTCCGTGGCGTAGAGTAGGTCGCTGGGCGTGTCGTGTGCTCACCTTTCCGACGATCGCGTGAGGTCGTTGGTCCCTCTTGCTCGTCGGGGTGGGTGAGGTGTGTCGCATGCGCACCGATGTCAGAACAGCACTGCAGTTAGCGGAGGACATGGCTAAGAAGGACGGGGTCATCGAGATCGAGGGCCACGTGGTCGAGGCACTGCCGAACGCGATGTTCCGCGTAGAGCTGAGCAACGGTCACAAGGTACTCGCTCACATCTCGGGCAAGATGCGTCAGCACTACATCCGGATCCTCCCCGAGGACCGGGTGGTGGTCGAGCTGAGCCCCTACGACCTGACCCGTGGCCGCATCGTCTACCGCTACAAGTAGTCCACCTCCACCATCACGTCCACGCGACCAGGCAGTCTGCCGGGAGCGCCGTCGCGCGGGAAAAGGAAATCCATGAAGGTCAAGCCGAGTGTCAAGAAGATCTGCCCGAAGTGCAAGGTGATCCGTCGCCACGGCACTGTGCGCGTGATCTGCGAGAACCTGCGTCACAAGCAGCGCCAGGGCTGAGCAACACCTGAGCGTCAGCTGACGCACCAGCGCATCACCACCCGCCGCCTGGCGGGTCACCCCCGGTCGGAGGCCGGGGCCCGCAGCACGCGGGGCGGTGATGTGGAAGACCTCCGTAACTCACAGGAGTGAGAATTTCATGGCACGACTCGTTGGTGTCGACCTCCCCCGCGACAAGCGGCTCGAGGTGGCACTCACCTACATCTTCGGGGTGGGGCGGACCCGCGCCGCGGAGACCCTGACCGCCACCGGTCTGAGCCCGGAGGTCCGGGTCAAGGACCTGACCGACGCCGAGGTGGTGCAGCTGCGCGACTACCTGGAGGGCACCTACAAGCTCGAGGGTGACCTGCGTCGCGAGATCGCCGCCGATATTCGCCGCAAGGTCGAGATCGGCTGCTACCAGGGTCTGCGTCACCGCCGTCACCTGCCGGTGCACGGCCAGCGCACCAAGACCAACGCGCGTACCCGCAAGGGCCCCAAGCGCACCGTCGCCGGCAAGAAGAAGGCCGGCCGCTAAGTAGTCCGCTGACGCACGCCAGCGCGCGGACCGACGACCTCACCGAAGAAGAGAGAAGCGAATGCCTCCCAAGACTCGCCAGGCAGCTGGCGCCCGCAAGCCCCGCCGCAAGGAGAAGAAGAATGTCTCCGCGGGCAACGCGTACATCAAGTCCACGTTCAACAACACGATCGTCTCGATCACCGACCCGTCCGGTGCGGTGATCTCCTGGGCATCCTCCGGCCAGGTCGGCTTCAAGGGGTCGCGCAAGTCCACCCCGTTCGCCGCCCAGCTTGCCGCCGAGGCTGCCGCCCGTAAGGCGCAGGAGCACGGCATGAAGAAGGTCGACGTGTTCGTCAAGGGCCCCGGTTCCGGCCGGGAGACCGCGATCCGGTCGCTGACGGCCACGGGCCTCGAGGTCGGTTCCATCCAGGACGTGACGCCGCAGGCGCACAACGGCTGCCGCCCGCCGAAGCGCCGCCGGGTCTGATCCCGCGAACTTTGTAGGACCCCCTCGTCCGGACCGATGGCCGAGGGGTTTTGCAAGGCGTCATATAGCGGACGCCTGCTGAAAGGACTATCCCGTGCTCATTGCACAGCGCCCCACCCTCACTGAGGATGTCGTCGACGATTACCGCTCCCGGTTCGTCATCGAGCCGCTCGAGCCTGGCTTCGGCTACACCCTCGGCAACTCGCTGCGCCGCACCCTGCTCTCCTCCATCCCGGGGGCAGCGGTCACCAGCATCCGCATCGACGGTGTGCTGCACGAGTTCTCCACGATCACCGGTGTGAAGGAAGACGTCACCGAGATCATCCTGAACCTGAAGAACGTCGTCGTCTCCTCCGAGAACGACGAGCCCGTGGTGATGTACCTGCGCAAGCAGGGCCCCGGCACGGTCACCGCTGCGGACATCACGCCGCCGGCCGGTGTGGAGATCCACAACCCGGACCTGCACATCGCGACCATCAACGACAAGGGCAAGCTCGAGATCGAGCTGACCGTCGAGCGCGGCCGTGGGTACGTCTCCGCCACGCAGAACAAGTACAGCGACGCCGAGATCGGCCGGATCCCGGTCGACTCGATCTACTCGCCGGTGCTCAAGGTCACCTACAAGGTCGAGGCCACCCGTGTGGAGCAGCGCACCGACTTCGACAAGCTGATCGTGGACGTGGAGACCAAGCGGTCCATGGACCCGCGGGACGCACTCGCCTCGGCCGGGAAGACCCTGGTGGAGCTCTTCGGGCTGGCCCGCGAGCTGAACGTCGAGGCCGAGGGCATCGAGATCGGCCCGTCGCCGACAGATGCGGCCCTGGCCGAGGACCTGGCGCTGCCGATCGAGCAGCTCGACCTGACGATCCGGTCCTACAACTGCCTCAAGCGCGAGGGCATCCACACCGTGGGTGAGCTTGTCGCCCGGAGCGAAGCGGACCTGCTCGACATCCGCAACTTCGGTGCGAAGTCCATCACCGAGGTCAAGGAGAAGCTGGTCGGCCTGGGCCTCTCGCTCAAGGACAGCCCCGCGGACTTCGACCCGTCGCTGGTGGCGAGCGCGTACGACGACGGCGACGACTTCGACGCGTACAGCTGAGCCGCCGGACCATCACACAAGGAACTGAGGAAAGATCATGCCTAAGCCCACGAAGGGTCCTCGTCTCGGTGGCGGACCGGCGCACGAACGCCTGATGCTGGCCAACCTGGCCCAGTCGCTGTTCGAGCACGGTGCGATCCGCACCACGGAGACCCGCGCCAAGCGACTGCGTCCGGTCGCGGAGCGGCTCATCACCAAGGCCAAGCGCGGTGACCTGCACGCGCGCCGCCAGGTGATGGCGGTGCTCTCCCGCAAGGACATCGTGCACACCCTGTTCGCCGACATCGCACCGTCGATGTCCGAGCGCCACGGTGGCTACACCCGGATCACCAAGATCGGCCCGCGCAAGGGCGACAACGCCCCGATGGCGGTCATCGAGCTGGTGACCGAGCCGGTCAGCCCGAAGCAGGCCACGGTGAAGGAGGCCGAGGGCGCCACCAAGCGTGCGGTCAAGGAGGATGCGGCCGCCACTGCTGCCGCCACCGACGCTGCAGCTGAGTCGGCGGAGTCCGCTGAGTCGGCTCAATCTGCTGAATCGGCTGAGTCAGCCGCCTCGCCGGAGGACGCCGCCGCTGAGTCTGCTGCTTCTCCGGAGGCCGCTGCTTCCTCCGCCGCCTCTGCGGAGGACACCGAGGACACCGAGGCGTCCAAGGACGACTCGAAGTAAGTACTCCTCCTCGTGAGGATGCGCCGCACCCCGACCTGACCGGTCGAACGTCGGCCACCGACCGGCCCGGCCCGGGATGATCTCCCGGTCCGGGCCCGTCGTCGTGCGTCCGCTCTGCCCCGCACATCCACCGGCTCGGAATCCGCCTTGCGCCTCGGAATCCGGGTGGAAGTGGATTCCGAGGTCTGAAGTGGATTCCGATGGGTGCCAGCTCGCGGGGCGCAGGTCGCGGGGCCGGCGGTCCGTAGACTGAGGCGATGGACTCCGCGCCCGTTCTGCTCGTGCACGGCATCCGCAGCTCGAGCACGATGTGGCGCCCGGTGCAGCCGCTGCTGGACCGGGCCGGGATCCGCCACGCGGTGATCGATCTGCCCGGGCACGGGCGCCGGCGGGGTGAGGAGTTCACCATCGCCGCATGCCGGGAGGCGATCGAGGAGGGGATGGCCGGACTCGGTGGCGAGGCAGTGGTCGCCGGTCTCTCCCTCGGCGGCTTCCTCTCCCTGAACTGGGCGGCACGGACCGCGAACCCACCGCTGGCAGTACTGGCCGCCTCGTGCAGTGTCCGCCCCCGAGGGCTGCCGCTGTGGGCCTACCAGCTCGCCGCCCAGGTATTCGCCCAGCTGCCCGACGAGGGCCGGGCGGTGAACGACCTGATGGCCCGGCTGGTGCTCGGTGAAGATTCCGCTGCGGACCTGAACGAGGACGTGGCGTTCGAGGTGATGGTGCCGGCGCTGCGCGCGATGGCCGCCGTCCACCCACTGGAGGACCTGGCCCGGATCAAGGTGCCGGTGTGGCTGGTGAACGGCACCTGGGACCACTTCCGGATCGAGGAGCGTGCCTTCCTCGACGCCGTTCAGTATGGGCGTCTGGTCAAGATCCCGCGTGCCGGTCACATCATCACGGCGCATCAGCCGGAGATCTTCGCACGCGTGGTGGTCCAGCTCGCCCGGCTCAGCCAGGAATGGAAAGCACACCCCAGACCTGTGCCCTGATGCTCTTTGCCCGCAACACTGCCGCTACCTGCCGTCCTGTAAAACTGATCGATCGTGTAGTTTGCTGACCATGCGCTCAGCACCAGACACGGACCTGACCCGACGTGCGCGCATTCGCGATGCAGCGCTCGCGCTGTTCGCCGAACGGGGGTATGCCGGAGCGAGTGTTCGCGCGATCGCCGAGGCCGCTGGGGTCAGCTCGGCACTGGTCGCTCACCATTTCGGTTCGAAGCCGGACCTGCGCCGGGCCTGCGACGAGCACGTCCTCGCCGCGGTGTTCGACGCGAAGGATGAACTGGGCGCCGCCGACCCTGCGGCCACTATCCAGCGATGGCTGCACGCAGCGCGGTCAGAGACAGTGCTGCTGAACTACCTAGCACGGATGCTCGTCGAGGGCCCAGAGGCCTCGGGCTCGCTGCTCGAACGGCTCGTGTCCCAGACGGAGCAGGGGATCGCAGGTGGTGTCGCAGCGGGCACCATCCGTGCCCACGAGAACCCCCGCATGCTCGCGGTCCTGGTGACACTGCAGGGTCTCCTGCCGCTGGTGATGCAGCGGCAGCTGCGCGGCCTCCTGGATGGCGCCCCCGATCTGGAGGCGGTCACCCGCCGGATCACGATCCCGCTGCTGGAGTTGTACACCTACGGCCTCTACACCGACTCACACCTGCTGGACGCCGCCCGGGCTACCGCCGGCGATGAGGGAGCCGACCGCTGATGCCAGTCTTCTGGTCCGGTGGCGCGCCGATCTACTACGAAACCCATGGCCGGGGTCGCCCACTGGTCCTCATCCACGCCATCAGCGCCGGAGCCGGGATGTGGTCGGCTCAGGTCGAGAGGTTCTCGCAAGACCACCGCGTGATCGTGTTCGATGCCCGCGGGGTCGGTCGATCGGGACCGATCAGCGGATGGTGGCAGGTGCGTGATCAGATCGCCGATGACATCGCACAGTTGCTGACCCACCTCGCGGAGGAACAGGCAGCGGTCTGCGGGGTCAGCTTCGGGGGTGTCATCGCCCAGCACTTCGCCGCACGTCATCCAGAGCGTGTTCAGCGGCTCATCGTCGTGGACGCCTACAGCGACACTCGGCCAACCTCCGTGGGCAAAGCGCTGTGGCTCGCGTCGGTCTACGCCGGCTCGATCTCCAATCTCCTCCCGCCTGCCGCCCTGGCTCGCCTCATGCGAGATCAGTACCGCCGGTGGCCGCACGCCGCCGACTACCTTGCCGAGGCCGTGACGCGGCTGAGACCGCTCGATGCGCTCAAGACTCGATGCGCGATCAACCTCGTCAACTACCCACCCGCGCTGAACGCCGCGAACTATCCGATCCTCGGTGTCGTCGGCGAGAACTCCTGGCCGCGATCGCTCACCTTCATGGAAGAACTCCGACGTGCCGTGCCCCGCACACATCTGATCCGGGTCCCCGACTCGAACGACCCCACCCCGTTGTGTCAGCCGGAGGCGTTCAACGCCATCCTCGCCGACTTCCTCAACGACCAGTAGCGCGCCAGATCGCCCGCACCCGACTACGCCCCCCCACTCGCCACACCGTCTCGGCGCACGCCTCACGCCCACCGCGTGACCCCTCACCCCCACCGCGTGACGACTCACCCTGCCTCACCCTGCCTCACCCTGATCTCACCCTGGGGGGTACGGCCTGCTGAGCCGCTGTTCACCCGTCTTTCATTCTGTGCTGACGGCTCGGGTTCTGTTTGAGTAATGGATGAGCCCGGACACCTCGTCCTTGGTCGCCGGGCGCGGCTCTATGTACCTGCAAGGAAGGGGTGAGGGCGGTGGCGCTGGACCTCACTCACGTCCGTGCGCACCGCCCCCTCCGTGGAACTGTTCTCCCCGATCCGACTGTTCCCACCCCACTGGCCGCGACGAGATCCGGCGCTCGCTCGAGAATCCGGCCAGAAGGTACATGGAGCCGCGCGTACCAGTGGGGGATCGCCGCTGGCGATCTCCTGCTGGTGACGGCGGCCGTCGCAGTTGTCCTGGCATCCGCCCTGGGCCTCGACCTCGCTCTGGCAGGGGGCCTCGCCGCGGGGATGGCCTTCACCCTGCTGATCGGCGCCACCCGCGGCTATGACCTGCGCCGCACCGGGTCCGGCAGCCACGAGTACAAGGTGATCGTCCGGGCCGGCTGGGTGTGGGCCACTCTGCTGATCACGGTGTTGTACGTCGCCGAGGTGGCGATCGAGCCGATCTACGTCATCGGGGCGATCGCGGGCAGCCTCACCGCTGTGCTGCTCGCCCGCACACTGGAGCGCGCGCTGGTCCGCCGGCGCCGCCGGCACGGGGAGTGGCAGCGCCGCACCCTGCTCGTCGGCGACCCCGAGCATCTGCGCAGCCTGACCATGCAGCTGCGCCAGGATCCGCACCAGGGGCTGGACGTGGTGGGTCTGTGTGTCAACGGGGCTGCCCCGGGCTGGGCCGGAGTGCCCGTCCTCGGGGATGTCACCGAGGCGGCGGACGTCGTGGCCGAGCACGGCGTGGGTGTGGTGGTGGTGGCGGCCTCCTGCATGGCGGCGGCCGAGCTACGCCGGTTCTGCTGGGAGGTGGAGAGCCGCGGGGTGGAGCTGCTGATCGCCCCGAACATCGAAGAGGTGGCGGCGGCCCGGGTCGCGGTCCGCCCGGTCTCCGGAACCCCGCTGCTCACCGTGGCGATCGGGCCGAGCCGCACCCAGCACTCGATCAAGGTGGCCCTGGACCGGGTGCTCGGCGGTGTGCTGCTGGCGGGTGCACTGCCGGTGCTGGCCGTCGCGGCGCTCCTGGTCCGGATCGGATCTGCGGGCTCGCCGTTCTACACCCAGCAGCGGGCGGGCCGGGACGGCACGACCTTCACCATGTTCAAGCTGCGCACGATGTACGTGGACGCGGACCGCCGCCGGGCCGAGCTGTTGGCCCACAGCGACGGCAACGAGGTGATGTTCAAGATGCGCAACGATCCGCGGATCACCCCGGTGGGGCGGATGCTGCGCCGGTTCTCCGTGGACGAGCTGCCGCAACTGTGGAACGTGGTTCGCGGGGACATGTCGCTGGTCGGTCCTCGGCCGCCGTTGCGCGAGGAGGTCGCCGATTACGACCAGGACGCCTGGCAGCGGCTCCGGGTGAAGCCGGGCCTGACCGGTCTGTGGCAGGTCAGTGGCCGCTCGGACCTGGACTGGGCACAGACGGTGCGGCTCGATCTGCACTATGTGGACAACCGGTCGCTGCTGATGGACCTGGGCATCCTCGGCCGGACCTTCCGGGCGGTGTTCGGTGGCCGTGGCGCGTACTGACCGTTCCCGGCCGAGGCCCTGCTGGGCCCGGCGAAGGGTGATGCCGTGAAGGGAATCATCCTCGCCGGCGGCTCCGGGACCCGGCTGCACCCGATCACCACGGGGGTGTCCAAACAGCTCGTCCCGGTCTACGACAAACCGATGGTCTACTACCCGCTCGCCACGCTGATGCTGGCCGGGATCCGGGACATCCTGGTGATCACCACCCCGCGGGATGCGCCCGGTTTCGAGCGGCTTCTCGGCGATGGCTCGCAGTTCGGTATCTCGCTCTCGTTCGCCCAGCAACCCTCACCGGACGGTCTCGCCCAGGCGTTCACCATCGGGGCAGACTTCATCGACGGCGATCGGGTCGCCCTGGTCTTGGGCGACAACCTGCTCTACGGCCCGGGTCTGGGCACCCGGCTGCGCCGGTTCAACGATCTCGACGGCGGAGCGGTGTTCGCCTATTGGGTCGCCGAGCCGCAGGCGTACGGGGTGGTGGAGTTCGACGAGGCCGGCCACGCGGTGTCTCTGGAGGAGAAGCCCGCACGGCCGAAGAGCAGCTATGCGGTGCCCGGTCTGTACTTCTACGATCACGACGTGGTGGAGATCGCCCGCCACCTGGCACCCAGCGCCCGGGGCGAGTACGAGATCACTGACGTGAACCGGCACTACCTGGACCGCGGCAAACTCCAGGTGGAGGTGTTGCCCCGGGGCACTGCATGGCTGGACACCGGCACCTTCGACCAGATGACCGACGCTGCCGACTACGTCCGCACGATGGAGCGCCGGACCGGTCTGAAGATCGGTGCACCGGAGGAGGTGGCCTGGCGGCAGGGTTTCCTCACCGATGAGGAGCTGCGCGAGCGGGCCCAGCCGCTCACCAAGTCCGGCTACGGCACCTATCTGCTGAGCCTGCTGGATCGGGGGCGTTACTGATGCGGCTCTTGGTGACCGGCGGTGCCGGCTTCATCGGCTCGAACTTCGTGCGCCATGTCCTGGCCCACACCGAGGCCTCTGTCACGGTGCTCGATGCGCTCACCTACGCCGGCAACCGGGACTCCCTGGCCGGGCTGCCCTCCGACCGGCTGCAGTTCGTCCGCGGCGACATCACCGACGCTGCGCTGGTGGGGCAGCTGGTGCCGGCGGCGGATGTCGTGGTGCACTTCGCCGCCGAGTCCCACAATGACAACTCGCTGCACGACCCGCGCCCGTTCCTGACCACGAACATCGTGGGCACCTACACCCTGTTGGAGGCGGTGCGTGCCCACGACGTGCGGTTCCACCACGTCTCCACCGACGAGGTGTACGGCGATCTTGCCCTGGACAGCCCGGACCGGTTCACCGAGGACACCCCGTACCACCCGTCCTCGCCGTACTCGGCCACGAAGGCCGGCAGTGACCTGCTGGTGCGGGCTTGGATGCGCTCCTTCGGGCTGCGGGCCACGATCTCGAACTGCTCGAACAACTACGGCCCGTACCAGCACGTGGAGAAGTTCATCCCCCGGCAGATCACCAATGTGCTGGCCGGGATCCGGCCCAAGCTCTACGGCGCGGGGGCGAACGTGCGGGACTGGATCCACACCGAGGACCATTCCTCGGCCGTGCTGACCATCTTGGAACGCGGCCGGATCGGCGAGACGTACCTGATCGGTGCCGACGGTGAACGCAGCAACCGGGACGTCGTCGAGCTGATCCTGGCCCTGATGGGCCAGTCCCCGGATGCCTACGACCGGGTGACCGACCGGCCCGGGCACGACCTGCGGTACGCGATCGACGCCACGAAGCTGCGGACCGAGCTGGGCTGGCGGCCACGCTTCGCCGGCTTCGCCGACGGCCTGGAGGCCACGATCGCGTGGTACCAGGCCCACGAGGGCTGGTGGCGCCCGGCCAAGGAGGCCACGGAGAGCTTCTACGCGACCAAGGGGCAGTGAGGGTGTTCGGCAAGCCACTGACGATCACCGGCACCACGATCGACGGGCTGCTCCTGGTGGACCTGCCGGTGCACGGTGATGACCGGGGCTGGTTCAAGGAGAACTGGCAGCGGGAGAAGATGGTGGCCGCCGGCCTGCCGGACTTCGCCCCGGTGCAGCAGAACATCTCCTATAACGACCAGATCGGCACCACCCGCGGCATCCACGCCGAACCGTGGGACAAGTGGGTCTCCGTGGCCACCGGGCGCCTCTTCGGAGCCTGGGTGGACCTGCGGGAGGGTCCGGGCTTCGGCCGCGTGGTGACCGCCGAGCTCGATCCCTCCCGGGCGGTGTACGTGCCCCGGGGGGTGGGCAACGCGTTCCAGACCCTGCTGCCCGGCACCGCCTACACCTACCTGGTCAACGACCACTGGACGGCCGAGGCCTCCTACCCCCTGCTGAACCTGGCTGACCCGACTCTGGCCATCGACTGGCCGATCCCGCTGGCCGATGCGGTGGTCTCCGCCAAGGACCAGGGCCACCCGCACCTGGCGGAGGTCACCGGCGTCCGCCCACGCAAGACGCTGGTGCTCGGCAGCGACGGTCAGCTCGGCCGTGCGCTCCGGGACCGGCTGGGCGAGGCGGCGCACCTGGAGTACGCCGGCCGCACCGACCTGGACCTTACCGACCCCGGCCTGGCCGAGGCGCGGCACTGGCGCGACTACGAGGCGATCATCAATACCGCCGCCTACACCGACGTCGACGGGGCCGAGACTCCGGCGGGGCGGGCGCAGGCCTGGGCGGTGAACGCCACGGCCGTGGCAGCGCTCGCGCGGGTGGCCACCGAGCACCGCCTCACCCTGGTGCAGGTCTCCACCGATTACGTCTTCGACGGCGCAGCTCCGGTTCCGTATGCCGAGGACGCGCCCCTGTGCCCCCTGGGGGTCTACGGGCAGTCCAAGGCCGCCGGTGAGGCTGCCGCCAGCACGGCACCCCGGCACTACCTGGTGCGCACCTCCTGGCTGATCGGTGACGGCCCCAACTTCGTCCGCACGATGGCCGCACTCGCCGAGCGCGGGATCGATCCCCGGGTGGTCGCCGACCAGGTCGGCCGGCTCACCGTCACCTCGGACCTGGCGGCGGCGATCGTGCACCTCCTGCACACGGCCGCGCCGTACGGCACCTACCACGTGACCGGCTCCGGGCCGCCGCGCACCTGGGCCGACATCGCCCGCACCGTGTTCTCGCTGACCGGCCACGATCCGGCCCGGGTGCAGGAGGTGAGCACACCGGAGTACTTCGCCGGTGCCACCGCCCCGGTGGCCCCCCGGCCGGCGAACAGCGTGCTGGACCTGGCGAAGATCATCGCCACCGGCTACCGGCCAGCAGCGGCTGATACCGCGCTCGCGGAGTACCTGCAGGACGCCTGAGCGTCTGCCCGCGATACCGGCAGAGAAGCTGCCGCCGGACGGCCAACCCGGCGTGCGCCGTCGTTCGCATCACGGCGGGTGTGCACGTCCCCTATCCTGACGTCCAGCGGCGTGCTGACGCCGACCGAGCGGGAGGACGAACTCTGAGCCGGAGACCTGCCGCGCAGGACGCTGCGCGGCAACAGGCGCTGTCGCGCAGCCTGGTGGCGATCGCCCGTGGTGAGCGCCCGTCGATCACCCCTGCGCTGCGTGCGGACCCGGCGGCGTTCGCCGGCGCCGCGCGCTATCACCGCCTCGCGCCGCTGGCGCACGTGCTGCTCCGGGATGGCGAGCCGGACCTGGCCCAGGCGGTCCAGCGGGACCGGGACCAGGCCCGGGCGCTGCACCTGCACGCCACCACGCTCCTCGGTCACCTCGGGGACCTGCTCGACGGCGTGGGCTGGGTGGTGTTCAAAGGTCCCGTGCTGTCCGAGCTCGCCCATCCGGTGCCCGGTCTGCGCAGCTATCAGGATCTGGACCTGCTGGTCCGCCCGGAGGACCTGCGCGAGGTGAGCGTCCGACTGCTCGGCGCGGGCTGGACGATCGCCGACTTCGAGGACATGCTCCGCAACCCGCAGCTGCCCGGCGAGATGCACTGGCGCAGCCCTACCGGGGTGCTGATGGACCTGCACTGGTCGATGATCAATATGGCGGACCGGCGCCGGCGGTTGACGGTACCGACTGCGGACCTGCTGCACCGGCGGGAACAGGTCTCGCTCGGGTTCGCCTCGGCGTGGACCCTCGATCCGGTGGACGGACTGCTGCACGTCTGCCTGCACGCCGCGCTCACCGGGGCGAACAAGCTGCTCTACCTGGTGGATGCGCAGCGGATGGCCGCGCGGATCACCGACTGGGCGCTGGTGGGGGAGCGGGCGGCCGACTGGCGGGCGGCCCCGCACGTGGCGCTCGTCCTGCACCGGGCCCAGCGCAGCCTCGGCGGTGAGCTCCCGGAGGGTCTGGACCGGTTGCTCGGCAGCACGGCGGCGTTCCGAGCGCTCACCGCCGCGGTCGACCGCGCGGCTCCGGTCGCCGCCGCCCGCACCGAGCCTGGGGTGGCCCGACTGGTGGCACGGGCGGTACGGCCCGGGGCAGTGCGGACCACGCTGGCGTCCGCGCAGAGCGTGGCCCGGCGTCTGAGCGAGCGGCCCGCGCAGGCTCGCACCGGCCGGTCCCCGGCCGGAGACGGTGCGCTCGATCTGTACCTGGACCGGGTGGAAGCCACGTCCTGACCGTGGGGGTGAGGCGTAGCGGCTCACCCTCCTCACCCTCGATCGCTGCCGGGCCTCACCCTCAGATCACCCGGCGCTTCAGTGCCGCCGGAGGGCCCCTCCTCCTAGTCTGGTCAGATCGCCTGGGCACCCGTCCAGGGGGCGGCGCGGTGCCACACCGCTGGAAGAGAGGAAGGGAGGGACACATGAGTATCTACGAGGCTCCTATGCTCACCGAAGTCGGGAGCGTGCGCGAGATGACCCTTGGCGGTGCCAACCTGCAGGACTGGTCGGACGAGATCCGGCTGTGGAAGGTCACCATCCCACTTCCGGGTGAGTTCAGCTGAGCACACCCCACTGTGCCGCGTGCCGGCCCAGCCGGCACGCGGCACACCTCTGATCGGAAGGATCCCGGCGTGCTGATCTACCAGCGGCTGACCGACACCGAGGTCGGCGTCGCTGCACCCTTGGGCTCCGTTGCGGTGGTCAATGACGATCCCGCAGCGGACGCCCGCACCGTCCGGGCCGCCCTGGAGCGGGCGGTGACCGACGCTGTCAGCAGCAGTGGCCCCTGTTATGTGCTGTTCTCCGGCGGCCGGGACTCCTCGCTCATCCTCGCCCTGGCCACCCACGCCGCCCGCCAGCTGGGCGCGGACGATCCGGTCCCGGTCACCGCCGTCTACCCGGGGGACGAGCAGGCCGACGAGACCGACTGGCAGGACCTGGTGCTCGAGCATCTCGGCCTCACCGAACGCCTGGTGCTCTCGGTCACCGACGAACGCTCCACCCTGGGCGAGCTGGCCACCACGCATCTGCGCCGGCGCGGGCTGGTGTGGCCGGAAGCGGTGCACACCCAACCGTTGTTCTTCGCCCAGCTCGGCAGCGGCACCGTGCTCACCGGCGAGGGCGGAGACGCCTTCCTCGAGGGGCGGCGGGTCACGCCGCTGTTTCTGCTCCGCCGGCGCCGCCGGCTCCCGAGCCTCGCCCTGCTCCGCGCGGCGGGAGCAGCGCTGCTGCCTGCGGCGGTGGTGCGTGCGCAGGCTCGGCGCACCTATGCCGACCCGGACCTGCTGCCCTGGCTGCGGCCGGCAGCGCGGGAGATCCTCGCCGCCGACGAAGCGGCGCTGCGCGGCCCGCTCCGCTGGGATGTGGCCACCTGGGCGATCCACCACCAGCGCACCACCCGGCTGGGTCTGGACAACGCCGTGGTCAGTGCCGCCGAGTATGGCCTGACCATGCGGCACCCGATCGCCGAGACTGCGGTGGTCGCCGCGCTCGCGGCCGAAGGCGGCGGGTGGGGCTTCCCGGGCCGCACGCACCTGTTCCGCCGGCTGGGCGCGGATCTGCTCCCGGACGCCGTGCTCGCCCGGCGGAGCAAGGCTGCGTTCAACGCCTCCCGCTGGGCAGAGCCCGAACGCGAGTTCGCGCGCAGCTACACCGGCGGCGCCTTCGATCCGGATCTCATCGACGATGCGCGCCTGCAGGAGGTGTGGCTGAGTCCGCGACCGCACCCGGTGAGCTACTTCCTTGCGCAGATCGCGTGGTTGCACCAGCACGGCCTGCCGCAGCTGCCGCGGGTCGCAGCCGAAGGTCCTCGAACAGGTCAGCAGCCAGCGATGGGGAGAACGGCGGCCCCCACGGGAGCCGGGCCACGTACACCGGGGTCTGCGCCACGATGACGCCGAGCTCCTGCAGCTGACGGTCCAGCACTCCCGCGTCCTCCCAGCCGACGATCCGCGGGAACTGCAGCAGTGCCAGCAGTGCCTGCTTGGGCTCCAGCCGGACCAGCTCGGGCCGGGTGAGCACCGAGTCGTGCTGCGGCGCCGGGATCACCATCGCCGCCAGCGGCACCAGCTCCTGCACCGCCGGGGTCATGGTGAGCGCGTCCCGGCCGTCGCCGGTGACTCGGTGGGCCGGCGCGGCACCGAAGAGGGTGGAGAGGTCGGTGGCCGCTTTGCGCAGCCGCAAGGCTGTCCCGCCCAGGTGGCACCGTGGCCGGTCTGCGGCCAGATCCAGGCGGAGAACGTCGTCGGTGATCAGCTGCGCTCCACCGGCGCAGGCCAGCGTGGCCATCGTGGACTTCCCCATCCCGGAGCTGCCGACGAAGGCCAGGGCGGACTCCCCGACCTGCACGGCGCTGGCGTGCAGCACGGCCACGCCGTGCAGCGAGAGCAGGAACGAGAGCAGCGTGCCGGAGATGAGCACACCGAGGGTGTCCTCCTTCGCACCCGGGACCGCATGCACCGTCACAGCGCCCAGGTCCGCATCGATCACGAAGTCGCAGGTCTGGTAGAACCGGAGCAGGTAGCCGGTCTCGGTCTCCGCGGCGGTGAACAGGGAGCGGTCGGTCTCCAGGTGCAGCATCCGGCGCCCGTCCGGCGGCTCGTGCGTGGCCTGCCGTGGTGCGCCGTACCGGATCGTGACGTCGGCCGGCCCGGTGGCCGCACGGTCGTGGTGCAGCGGGATCTCGCTGTCCACCACCAGGCCGTACAGTGCGGTCCTCACTCCTCCTCCACGGGCCGGGGCGAGCCGAGCGGGAGGTAGGCCTGGGCGGCGCGCAACGGGTCGTACAGACCGGTGTCGAACTCCAGCCAGGCGTGCGCCCGGATCTCGCCGTCCACCTTGGCCACACCGACCACCAGCTCGGGATCGAACCGGCGTAGCCGGTGGCCGGCAACCAGCGCGTGCCGCAGGCAGGTGTCCCCGAACGGCCAGTGCCGCATCACCCGCTGTACCGCACGTGCCTGACGCCGTCCCCTGCGGCCAAGCCGGGCGCCGCGCACTTGCGGAGCGGTGGGGGAGGAGGTGCTGCGCAGGGGTGCGCCGACCAGTCGTGCCGTGCGCGGCAGGGAGAGGGTGCGCAGCCCGACCTCCACCGCACAGGCCAGGGCCAGCGCGGCGATCACCGCGGGGACCTCGCGGACCGGCACCCTTCTCATCGGCTCGGCACCGCTCGATCAGCCGGCGGGCTCGAGCAGGCCGCGGGTGCGCAGCTCGTCCACGAACATGGTGACATCGGCCAGGGCCGTCTCGTGCGGGACGTCGAACTCCGCCACCAGCGCATCGGCCAGCTCGTCGGCGGACCGCTCCTCGGCGAGCAGCTGAAGCAGGATCGTGCCCACCCGGTTGGCGCTCAGGTACTTGGAGGTGCGCAGGTCCAGCAACACCATCTCGCCGTCGATCTCACGCACGCTGACTTCGTTCGCCCGCAACTTCATCGCCAGCCTCCAGCTGCTTCTCACCGCCGCCTCGTCGCTGCAGGTGACTGATCTGGAATCTAGCGCATCGCCGCCGCACGCATCGTGTGAATGAGCCCTCGCCCGGCAGCGAACCGTGCCATCCTTGCCCTAGCGCTGCACACCTGTCCCGCCGGAGCTGAGGGAGACCACCGATGGCCCTCGTTCGAGGCCATGCCCTCATCATTATTCAGAACTTGCCGTTGCGCCTGGACCGGCGGGTGCGCAACGAGTGCCGGGCGCTGCTGGACGCCGGGTACGACGTGAGCGTGATCTGTCCGAAGGAGGACTCGGCCGAGCCCGATCGGCACGAGATCGACGGTGCTGTGGTGTTCTCCTACCCGGCGCCGGAAGGTGCGCGAGGGCTGCTGTCCTATGCACGGGAGTTCGTCGTCTGCTGGCTGCACGCGGCGCGCCTGAGCGTCCGGGTGAACCGGGAGCGGCGCTTCGATGTCCTGCAGGCGTGCAATCCGCCCGATACCTACTGGTTGCTGGGGGCGTGGTGGAAGCTGCGGGGTCGCAGGTTCGTCTTCGACCAGCATGATCTGTGCCCGGAGGTCTACGAGGCCCGTTTCGGCAAGCGCGGCTTCCTCCACCGGGCGCTGCTCTGGCTCGAACGGCAGACCTATCGGGTTGCCGATCGGGTGGTCTCGCCCAATCCCTCCTACCGCGACCTCGCCGTGCAGCGAGGCCGCCTACCCCAGGCGCGTACCGCCGTCGTGATGAGTACTCCGGATCCGGAGCGGATGCGGCGGGCAGCCGAGCACCCGGAGCTACGCGGCGGGCTCAGCCACCTGGTCTGCTACGTCGGCATCATGGGCCCGCAGGACGGCGTCGACGCGCTGCTCGCCGCGGTCGACGTGTACGTCCACCAGCTCGACCGCCGGGATACCCGGTTTGTGCTGCTCGGCTTCGGTGACAGCCTCGAGGGGCTGATGGCGGACTGCACCCGGCGGGGGCTCGATGAGTGGGTGACGTTCACCGGTCGGGTGGACCATGAGGAGCTCGGCCGGTGGCTCTCGACGGCGGACCTCGGCGTCACCCCGGACCCGCAGAACGAGTTCAACCACCGGTCGACGATGAACAAGACGCTGGAGTACATGGCGCACGAGGTGGCCGTGGTGGCCACCGATCTGCAGGAGACCCGGCGGTGTGCTGCGGACGCCGCGGTCTACGTCTCCGGTGCGGACCCGGCCGAGACCGCGGCTGCGATCGCGGAGCTGCTGGACGATCCCGAACGCCGGGCAGAGATGGGGCGAGCCGGCCGGGCTCGGATCGAGACCGAGCTGGCGTGGTCGCTCCAGGCGAGAGCTTACGTCGGGGTGTTCGACCAGCTGGTGGAGCGCCGGAGGTCTTAGTTCTCTGTCGCGGTGGCGTCCCACGCATCCTGCACCTGCCCCTCCCCGGGGAGGTAGTCCGGGTCGACCTGGACGTCCTCCGCGGTTCCGGTGGCAGTGGAGTTGAGCGTCACCTCCCGCTCGTCCTTGTACGACCCGGACTCGGGTGTGGTCTGGAGCGTGATCAGGCCGGTGCCGGGCCATGGGATGGAACGTGCCACGTCGATGGCGCCCGCCAGATCGGAGCCCTCGGACAAGGAGTGGCCGGTGGGCAGCTCCACCCAGACGCGCGCATCAGGACCCGGGCCTCGGTCATCACGCGTCCAGCGCACGAGGTACCCGTCCGCGTGCGCCTGCGCGATCGACGGCGCCAGGTCCTCGAGGTCGGAGCGCGTTCCCCAGAACAGAGCACCTTCGTCGACCCGGGTCGTCGCCTCCTGTGGCAGACCAGCGGAGCGCAGAGCCTCTGCGAGGTCGGGCAGCTGCGACGGGTCCACGGTTCGATCCGCGTGCGCCACGTCGATGGATGTGAGACCGCTGTTGAGGCTGTGCACTGCCCAGCCGTCGTCCTCGATTTTGCCCGCCATCTCCAAGGCGGTGCCGGGGTCTTCGTCACCGACGGAGAGTCTGCGCTGATCGGAAGTCTCGAGCCTGACGCGCGGTGACTCAGGGTTCAGGATGCGTGCTGCCGACTGCGCATCCTGGGCGAGCGGCCCGAGATCGAGGAACGGGATGGTCGTCCGGATTGTCAGAGAGGTTTCCTCGAGAGTGATGGAGGTGACATCCGGGTCCCACTCGCGCAGAGCCTCCAGGGCCTCTCGATGGTTCGTCTGCGGCCGGTAGATGGAGATCGCGTTCCAGCCGTCCTCACCTTCGACCGTCACGTCCTCGACGCGGAGACTCTCCTCCTCGATCAGCGTCAGCCAATCGAGAATGTTCGCCAAGGGGGGTTCGGTCGCTTCGACGAAGACGATGTTCCGCTCGTCGAGTATGGCCCGGCCGTCCGCCAGCGTGCTGAGCGCGACGAGGACTTGCGCGGCATCGCGGATCCCGGCCCTGTAGCGAGCGCCCACCTTCACCTCTGCAGTCCCCAGAGAGACTCTGGCAGCGGGCACCACTTCGTCGTCGATCACCTCCTCGGTCGTCTCAAGGATCGTCTCGATCTCCGCCCTTCCCGTCGACGGAGCGATCTCCACCCGGAGGATCTCTTCGGATGCGGCCCCCTCCGTGGGCACGAGCCCGGCGGACTCCACCCCGGTCAGGTCGCCGATCTCGTTGGCGATGCGGAAACCGTCGGATCGCAACCACAGCCCTAGGCCGACAGCCAGGGCCAGAGCAAGAGCGGCGCAGATACCGATGGTCCAGCGTCGTGTTCGCGGGTGGTGCGTGCCGGTGCGTGTCGTCATTCCTTCTCCGGTTCTCTCCCGAGTCTCGACCAGGCAGGTCCGCCCTTGTCGCCCCCCGGCAGGTCAGGCGTTCCCCTCGAATCCGACTGCGCTATCAATGATTCCCCTTCTGTCACGTCGACCCAACGGTCAGTCCCATGCCCCGCCGAGGGTGAAGCGTCCCCCCTCGGCGATCGGAGCGACGTTGGCCCCGACGCCCAGCCTCAGATCGCCGAAGGTCACCCGTGGTGAGGAGAACCGGACCCGCTCGGTCTGATCGGCCGGAGCATCGTTCACCTCGGCGATGAACTCGTCCACCTCGTCGGGGGAGGTCTCCAGTTGCTCGAGGAGGACTCGCAGTTGCTCGCCAAGATCTTCGGGCTCGACAGTCGCTCCCCGAACCCCGACGGTGTACCGATCACCGGCGGCTCCGGAGAAGCGCGAGAACGCGATGACCTGCGCGTCGAGGCGAAGAGACTCCCCGCCCGGCAGCTTCAGGACGATGGTCCTCGGCTCGTCGGTCTCGTAGATCTCGGCGGTGCTGTCTCCTTCGATGCCGAACCCCTCCTCGCTCGGCTCGAAGGTCAGATCCCATGTCTCGACGCCGTCGACGACGGTTCGGGCGGTCGGCTCGGGGCCCTCTGGCGCGGTGGACCTGTTGTCCCGGACGGTGAAGCAACCGGTCAGGAGCGCCAGCAGTGTGATTACCAGCAGCAGGTGTGCGCTTCCCACCCCGGGCGAGAACCCAGGTCTACTCCAACGCATGGATTCTGTCCCAGGCCTGCTGATGCCACCCCAGGCGGGCCATGCCGACCTCCAGCGCGGTCAACGTCGTTCTCACTGTCGGTGTCCGGCGTCGGCATCCGATCGGAGGCCGACGCCGGTCTTTTCCATCGGGAACATGGTAACTCAGCCCTTGCCGGACCGTGATCGAGCCGGAACTACTCTCGCGACCCTACGGCGTCTCACCCTCGGGGTGAGGCGTTCTGAGGGCCAGGATCACCCATGGTTCACCCCTGTCCGGACATGCGTAAAACGCTAGTCTGGCGATGCCGGTATGGGGCGCGAAGAAGCGCGTCACGAGGTCGTCCGGCAGGTCGGAGCCGGAGCCGCGACGCCGGGGCGTCACCCGTCTCGGGGGTCGTGCAGAACGCGGATGGGAGCGGAGACGAGATGAGGGGCACCGAAGTGGTCATCGGGAGCATCGATGACGTCGGTGGCTGCCCCGCCTGCGGCGCCGCAGCTCCCGAGCCGTTCCACCTGGGCGAACCCGTACCCGTGAACAGCTGCCTGCTCCTGCGAGACCGGGCCGCCGCCGTCGACTTTCCGCAGGGGGAGCTCGCGCTCGCCCTGTGCCCGGCGTGCGGACTCATCTGGAACGGCCAGTTCGACCCGGCGCTCACGACGTATTCGCAAGACTACGAGGAGACCCAAGGGTTCTCACCGACCTTCCAGGCGTTCATCCGCGAGCTCGCCACCGACTGGACCGAGAGGTACTCGCTCAGCGGTGGGACCGTCGTCGAGATCGGCTGCGGCAAGGGGGAGTTCCTGGTGGAGATGACCCGCGCCGGCGTCGGTACCGCGATCGGAATCGACCCGGGCGTGCAGCCCTCCCGGGTTGCCGACGACGTACCGATCACCTGGATCCAAGGGCTCTTCCCGCAGGACCTGCCCGAGCTGCGCGCGGACGCCATCGTCTGCCGCCACACGCTGGAACACATCGCCCCGGTCCGAGAGTTCCTGACCTCGATCCGGGCAGCGATCACCGAGCCGGACCGTACCGTGCTCCTGTTCGAGGTCCCCGATGTGCTCCGGGTCCTCGACGAGGTGGCGTTCTGGGACGTGTATTACGAGCACAGCTCCTACTTCTCTGCCGGTTCGGTGGGCCGGCTGTTCCGGGCGGCCGGCTTCGAGGTGCTCCGCATCGAGCGGGCGTACTCCGACCAGACACTGCTCGTCGAGGCTCGGCCCGCGATCGGTGGTCTAGCAGGGGTGCTCCCGATCGAGGAGAGCCCGGCCGAGCTGGCCGAAGCCGCCGGGCGATTCGCGCGCGGTCATCAGGCGATGGTGGAGCACTGGCGGGACCGGATCCAGGCCGTCGAGGCCGGCGGTGGCCGAACCGTCATCTGGGGCGGAGGTTCCAAAGGGGTGGCATTTCTGGCCGCGCTCGGTGCGCACTCCGACCTCGTGGCCGGAGTGGTCGACATCAACCCGTTCAAGCAGAACCAGTACATGGCCGGTACCGGTCACCGGGTGCTGGCACCGAAAGAGCTGACCACTGTTGAACCCGCGCTGGTGATCGTGATGAACGGGGCCTATCGCACCGAGATCGGCAACGAGCTCGCCGACCTCGGACTCACTCCGATCGTGGAAGCGTTGTGAGTACCCCCCGGCTCACCATCGGCCTGCCCGTGTACAACGGCGAGGCCTACCTGGCGGAGACGCTGGAGAGCCTCCTCGCGCAGGATTTCGAGGACTTCGAGCTGGTCGTCTCGGACAATGCGTCCACCGATGCCACCGTCAGCATCGTCGAGTCGTTCGCTGAACGGGATGCGCGGGTCCGGCTCGTCCGGAATGACCGGAACAGGGGAGCGGCCTACAACTACAACCGTCTCGTCGCAGACTCAGACGCCGAACTCTTCAAGTGGTCCGGCTACGACGATCTTCTCGAACCGGGCTACGTGCGTTCCTGTGTGGCGGCTTTGGATGCGAACCCGGCGGCCGTGATTGCGTTCGCACAAGCGACGATCATCGACGGTGCTGGCCGGCGAATCCGTCCCTATGCGGAGAAGCTGGACGTCGTCGCCTCGACACCATGGCGCCGCGTTGCGTCCTTTGCCTGGCGGTTCAATCTCTGCAATGCCTGCTTCGGGGTGATGCGGCGAGAGACGATGGCCAGCACTGGCCTGATTCGGCCGTACATGTCATCCGACGTGACTTTCTTGGCGGAGATGGCGGCGCTCGGTTCGTTCGCACTGGTCGATGAGCGGCTGTTCCTGCGCCGGGTCCACGAGAGTTCTTCGCGGCAGGGCCACACCACTGCGGCGGAAGTGGCCAGGTGGTTCGATCCAGCCTCGCGGAGCGCGCCATCGTTCGTCCGGCTCAAGCTGCTCGGACGCACTACCGGAGCTCTGGCAACGGGGGCAGCACCGATCCCTGATCGGCTCGGTGCTGCTGCCGGATTTGCCGCTGCCTACTCGGCTCGCCGAGCCCGGATAGCGGCGGGCGGACTGCGCGCCAGGTTCCGCGGTACGGCGGCCGCCCCGGCCGAGCTCATCCACGAAGTGGACGGGAAAGTCTCATGAACCCCCAGATGACCTCGCCAGTGTTGCAGGTCCGTGCGGTCCGGGCACTGCTCGCGACCGTCGGTACGAGTGCCCTGATCCTCGCCGCAGTAGTGCCCTCGGCCAGTGCGGCTGCGGTGTTGTCTTCTGATGATTTTTCTGGGTCGGTGTTGGGGTCTGAGTGGTCGGTGACTGATCACGTGGGGGATGGGTCGGTGGAGTTGGTGGGGCAGGGTACGGGGGATGCGTATTTGTCGCTGACGGTGGGGGCGGGGGAGTCGCATGATGCGTGGCGGACTAATCGGTCGTTGCGGGTGATGCAGGCGGTGTCGGATTCTGATTTCGCGGTGGATGCGGGGTTTGATTCGGTTCCTGCGGCGACGAATGATGATCAGGGTGTGTTGGTGGAGCAGGATGCTTCGAACTGGTTGCGGTTCGATGTTTTCTCCAGTGGTGGGGTGGTGCGGGCGTTTGCGGGGGCGACGACGAATGGGTCGTCGAAGATGCGGTTCAATCAGGTGTTGCCGGTTCAGCCTTCGGACTCTGTGGTGGTGGGGGTGAGTCGGGCGGGGAATGTCTGGACGATGACGGTGGCGGTTGATGGTGGTTCGCCGCAGGTGATTGGCACGTTCTCGCAGGCGTTGACGGTCGGTGCGGTGGGCCCGTTCGCGGCGAATGCGGGGTCGAACCCTGCTGAGTACACGGCGTTGGTGGATTTTGTGTTCGATCGGGCGAACCCGATTGTTCCTGAGGATGGTGGCGCTGGTCCTGCACCGGACCCGGATCCAGATCCCGATCCTGATCCTGATCCTGACCCGGAGCCTGATCCTGATCCTGACCCGGAGCCTGAGCCGGATGTGACGGCGCCGGTGGTCAGCGCTGTGGAGGCGTCGCCGACGTCGTCGTCGGCGGTGATCTCGTGGTCCACGGATGAGGAGACCACCGGGGCGGTGGCTTTCGGGGAGACCACGTCCTACGGGAGTACGAGGACGTCGTCGGGATCGGGTACGTCGCACTCGGCGACCCTGACCGGACTAGCCGCAGAGACCACTTATCACTACCGCGTCACCGCCACCGACACCAGCGGCAATGCGGGCAGCTCGACCGACCTGACCTTCACCACTTCGGTGGCTAGCCCCGCGGCTGCGGTGTTGTCTTCTGATGATTTTTCTGGGTCGGTGTTGGGGTCTGAGTGGTCGGTGACTGATCACGTGGGGGATGGGTCGGTGGAGTTGGTGGCGCAGGGTACGGGGGATGCGTATTTGTCGCTGACGGTGGGGGCGGGGGAGTCGCATGATGCGTGGCGGACTAATCGGTCGTTGCGGGTGATGCAGGCGGTGTCGGATTCTGATTTCGCGGTGGATGCGGGGTTTGATTCGGTTCCTGCGGCGACGAATGATGATCAGGGTGTGTTGGTGGAGCAGGATGCTTCGAACTGGTTGCGGTTCGATGTTTTCTCCAGTGGTGGGGTGGTGCGGGCGTTTGCGGGGGCGACGACGAATGGGTCGTCGAAGATGCGGTTCAATCAGGTGTTGCCGGTTCAGCCTTCGGACTCTGTGGTGGTGGGGGTGAGTCGGGCGGGGAATGTCTGGACGATGACGGTGGCGGTTGATGGTGGTTCGCCGCAGGTGATTGGCACGTTCTCGCAGGCGTTGACGGTCGGTGCGGTGGGCCCGTTCGCGGCGAATGCGGGGTCGAACCCTGCTGAGTACACGGCGTTGGTGGATTTTGTGTTCGATCGGGCGAACCCGATTGTTCCTGAGGATGGTGGCGCTGGTCCTGCACCGGACCCGGATCCAGATCCCGATCCTGATCCTGACCCGGAGCCTGATCCTGATCCTGACCCGGAGCCTGAGCCGGATGTGACGGCGCCGGTGGTCAGCGCTGTGGAGGCGTCGCCGACGTCGTCGTCGGCGGTGATCTCGTGGTCCACGGATGAGGAGACCACCGGGGCGGTGGCTTTCGGGGAGACCACGTCCTACGGGAGTACGAGGACGTCGTCGGGATCGGGTACGTCGCACTCGGCGACCCTGACCGGACTAGCCGCAGAGACCACTTATCACTACCGCGTCACCGCCACCGACACCAGCGGCAACACCACGGTGACGGGGGACGGTGTGTTCACGACGCCGGCATCGTCCGTGGCCATCGATGTCTGGTACGGCCCTGACCAGTCGTTCGGGTCCCCGGCGCGGCCACAGGAACGCGTCAACATCGTCGGGTCGGTCAGTAACTCGGCGAGCGTGACCTCCCTGACCTACAGCGTCAACGGTGGATCGGCGCGGGGCCTGTCGATCGGGCCCGACAACCGGAGGTTGGCCGCACCCGGAGACTTCAACGCCGACATCCCGTACACCGACCTGAACACCGGGCAGAATGTCGTCACCATCAGTGCCCTCGGCTCGGACGGATCGTCCGCGACCCAAACGGTCAACGTGACTGTGTACGCCGCTGAGGCATTGTCTCTGCCCTACGCCACCGACTGGTCCGCCAGCGAACCGCTGCAGCTGCAGGCGCAATCGGTGGACGGCCTCTGGCAGACAGGCAACGGGTCGGTGAGCACGGTCCAGCTCGGTTATGACCGGATCCTCGCGGTCGGCGACTCGTCGTGGACGGACTACGAGGTCACGGTGCCGATGACCCTGCACGCCTTCGGACCCGGGGCGGGGCAATATCTCTCCGGTGCGGCCATGATCGGCATCGGTCTCCGATGGCAGGGACACACTCGGGTCCAGGGTGAGCCGCTGCCATACGGCTGGTACCCGGCCGGCGCCTACTCCTGGTACCGGTTCCACGACAATGGGCCACGCTGGGAACTCTTCGGCAACCACAACACCCCAGTCGATCGGGGTCGGCGGAACGCTATCGACTTTGGCCCCGGCGATACCTACATCATGCGTGTCCGAGCTGAGTCGCTGCCCTCTGGCGGTGCTACCTACTCGATGAAGATGTGGGAGCAGGGTACTGCGGAGCCGACGTCGTGGATGGGCACGATCACCGACGACGATTCGGTCCCCAGCGGGTCGGTCGTCTTGATCGCTCATCACGTGGACGCCACGTTCGGGAACGTCACCGTGACGCCGGTGCCCTAGCCGATGGGTTCACATGCACTACGCGATCCAATCGCCCTACGGTCGGTGCCGCGCTGGACTAGTGTCTGGAGGGTGACGTCAATGGTGCGTCCGGGGATGCGCTGCCCGGTGTGCGATGCGGCGGAGCTCCGCCCGTTCTACGCGCAAGCGGGCGTTCCGACGCACGTTGGAATCCTCTGGCCCACTCGCCGGGAGGCGCTTGAGTGCCCGCGCGGGGACCTGGAGCTTGGCTACTGCACCACGTGCGGGCTGGTCTACAACACTGGCTTCGACGCGAGCCGGAACGCCTACGGACACAGCTACGACAACGCCCTGCACTTCTCCGCAGTGTTCCAGGACTACGAGCAGAACCTGGCTCAGCGGCTCATCGATACCTACGGCATCCGGGATGCCGATGTCGTCGAGATCGGCAGTGGGAGCGGGCACTTCCTCGGCCTCGTCTGCGCCCTCGGCGAGAACCGCGGCACCGGCTTCGACCCGAGCTACGACGCCGAGCACGCCGAGCCGCTCCCGGACCGGGTGCGTGTGGTCAATGAGTACTTCTCCCGGGACCACGTCGACGCGGAGGCGGACCTGGTGGTTTGTCGACACGTGTTGGAGCATGTGGCCGATCCGGCCGGGATGCTGCGCTCCGTTCGGGAGGGCATCGGTGACCGCTCCGACACCGTGCTGTACCTCGAGGTCCCGAACGGACTGCTGGCGTTGCGTCGGCTGTCGGTCGGCGACCTCATTTACGAGCACGTCTCCTACTTCCTCGCATCCTCGCTGCGCACCGCCGTGGAGTCCGCCGGATTCGAGATCCTGGACCTGCGTGAGTCCTACGACGGGCAGTTCCTCGCCGTCGAGGCCCGGCCCGCCGAACTGCCACAGCGCCCGTCACCTACGCCCCCGGACCCGGACGTGCTGGCCGACATCCAGGCCTTCGATGAGCGCGCCCGGGAGCGAGTGACGGCGTGGGCGGACCAACTGGCTCAACTCGCCAATGACGGCGAACGCGTGGTCGCCTGGGGCGCAGGGGCCAAGGCCGTCGGCGTCTTCAACCTGCTCGGCGTGACCGACGCCGTCGATCGTGTGGTCGACGTCAATCCCCGCAAGCAGGGGACTTTCCTCGCCGGAACCGGGCAGGCCGTGGTGGCGCCGGAGGCGCTGGTGACCGACCCGCCCGGCACCGTCCTGGTGATGAACCCGTACTACGCCACCGAGATCGGGCAGACGCTCGCGGAACTCGGTGTCGATGCCCACATCCAGACCCTCTGATCGGGAGCCACGATGTCCGATGCGCTGACCGGCGGCCCGTGCCGCTTCTGCGGGGCACCGCTGACCCGCACCTTCGCCGACCTCGGCATGTCCCCGCTGTGCGAGAGCTTCGTACCAGCGGACCAGGTCAACGCGATGGAGCCGTTCTACCCTCTGCACACCTGGGTGTGCGACCAGTGCTTCCTGGTGCAGTTGCAGGAGTACGTGACCCGAGAGGAGATCTTCACCGAGTACGCCTACTTCTCCTCCTACTCCGACGCCTGGCTGGAGCACGCCCGGACCTACGTCGAGACGATGATCACTGAACGACGTCTCGGCCCGGACAGCCTGGTGGTGGAGCTCGCCAGCAACGACGGGTACCTCCTCCAGTACTTCGTGCAGGCCGGCGTGCCCGTCCTCGGGATCGAGCCGGCCGCGAACGTCGCCAAGGTTGCCGTCGACGAGCGTGACGTGCCGACCCTGGTCGAGTTCTTCGACGAACAGCTGGCGCGGCGACTGGTGGCCGAGGGTACTGCGGCGGACCTGATCGCCGGCAACAACGTGCTCGCGCAGGTGCCGGACCTGAACACCTTCGTCGCCGGGATGAAGCTCCTCCTCGCACCCGGTGGACTGATCACCATCGAGTTCCCCCACCTGCTGCGGCTGATGGAGGAGAACCAGTTCGACACGATCTACCACGAGCACTTCTCCTACTTCTCGCTGGTGACCGCGGAGCGGATCTTCGCAGCGCACGGGCTGGTCATCCACGATGTCGAGGAGCTGTGGACCCACGGTGGCTCGCTGAGGATCCACGCCACCCACGCCGGCGCGGATGCACCGGCACTGAGCAAACGCCTGCTGGAGCTGCGCCAACGTGAACTGGATGCGGGCCTGGAACGGCCGGAGACCTACGAGCTGTTCGCCGAGCAGGTCCGCGAGACCAAGCGCAAGCTGCTCGAGTTCCTCATCGGCGTCAAGCGGGACGGTGCGCAGGTCGTCGGCTACGGGGCTCCCGGCAAGGGCAACACCCTGCTCAACTACTGCGGGATCGGCACCGATTTCCTCGACTACACCGTGGACCGGAATCCGTACAAGCACGGCCGCTACACCCCCGGCACCCACATCCCGATCCACGAACCGGGCCGGATCGCGGAGACGAAGCCCGACTATGTGCTGATCCTGCCGTGGAACCTCACCGGCGAGATCGTCGCACAGCTGGACTACATCAAGGAGTGGGGCGGCAGATGCGTCGTGCCGATCCCGGAGGCCGCGATCGTCGACTGGCCGGCCGAAGGGAGTCTGCGATGAAGGTGGTGTTGTTCGCCGGCGGCATGGGGATGCGGATGCGTGAGTTCTCCGAGTCCGTTCCTAAACCGATGGTGCCGATCGGATCGCGCCCGATCATCTGGCACCTGATGAAGTACTACGCCCACTACGGGCACACGGAGTTCATTGTGTGCCTCGGCTACAAGGGTGAGGTCATCAAGGAGTACTTCCTCCACTACAAGGAATGGCTCAGCAACGACTTCGTGCTCTCCGGTGGTGGCCGCGAGATCACCATGCTGCACACCGATGCCCAGGACTGGAAGATCACGTTCGTGGATACCGGGCTGACCACCAACATCGGCCAGCGGATGGTGAAGGTCAAGGACTTCCTCGGCGACGACACCGAGTTCCTCGCCAACTACAGCGATGGACTCTCCAGCGTCCCGCTGCCCGCGCTGATCGACCACGCGCACGCACACGACGCCATCGCGACCTTCCTGTGCACCAAACCGAGCCAGACGTTCCACATCGTGAATTTCGACGACGAGGACCCGCACGTGACCGGGATCAGTGAGTCCAGCGGTGCCGACATGTGGGTCAACGCCGGCTTCTTCGTGCTGCGCCGGGAAGTCTTCGACTACATCGGTCCCGGTGAGGAACTCGTCTACGAGCCGTTCGGCCGGCTTCTCGAGGCTCGCCAGTTGGTGGGCTATAAGTACGAGGGCTTCTGGGCCGGAATGGACACGTTCAAAGACCGCCAGGAGATGGACGAGATGAACGCCCGCGGCCGGGCGCCGTGGAAGGTCTGGGAGCAGGACCCGGCGGCGTCAGCATGATCTCGCTCGACCTCGGGATCGATGAGTCTGAACCGTTGCGCGTGCTCGCGCTCGGCGCCCACTGCGACGATGTGGAGATCGGCTGCGGCGGGACGCTCAGCAGACTGGCCCAGCGAGCCGGAGGGCTCGAGGTCCGGTACGAAGTGTTCTCCTCCACCCCTCAGCGCGCCGAGGAGGCACGCGCGGCGGCGACCGATCTGCTGAGCCTCGCCCGCTCCGTCAGCATCTGGGTGGGGGAGTACCGGGAGTCGTACTTCCCGTATGTCGGGGATGCGATCAAGGACCGATTTGAGCTGATCAAGGCCGAGTTCGACCCCCACCTCGTGCTGACCCATCAACGCCACGACCGACACCAGGATCACCGGACGATCTCGGACCTGACCTGGAACACCTTCCGGGACCACCTGATCCTCGAGTACGAGATCCCGAAGTGGGACGGCGATATGGGAGCCCCCCAAGTGTTTGTGCCGCTCTCGGCGGAGGATGTGGCCACCAAGCTGCGGGTCCTGGGTGAGCACTACGCCTCGCAGTTCGCGAAGCCCTGGTACGACGACGACACCTTCCGCGGGCTCATGCGCCTACGCGGAATGGAATGCCACGCGCCCGGCCGTTACGCCGAGGCGTTCTACAGCCGCAAGGCAGTACTACTCGGAGGAGACGCGCCGTGAAGGTCTTGGTCACCGGCCACAATGGCTACATCGGACAGGTGATGGTGCCGCTGCTGCGCGCGGCCGGTCATGACGTGGTGGGGTTGGATACCTTCTACTACGAGGGCTGCCAGTTCGATGCCGAGGTCAGCCCGACGGATGTCATCCGCAAGGACATGCGCGACGTGAAACCGACCGACCTCGAGGGGATCGACGCGGTGATCGCCCTGGCCGCGTTGTCCAACGATGCACTGGGGGACCTGCGCCCGCAGTTGACCTACGACATCAACCACCTCGCCACTGTGCAGCTGGCCGAATCCGCGAAGCAGGCAGGGGTCGACCGGTTTCTCTTCTCCTCCTCCTGCAGCCTGTACGGTGCCGCTGGCGACGAACACCTCACCGAGGCGGCCGGGTTCAACCCCCTGACTCCCTATGGGGAGTCGAAGATCAAGGTCGAACAGGACCTGACCCATCTCGCCGACGAGACGTTCAGTCCGGTCTACCTTCGCAATGCCACGGCCTATGGCGTCTCACCGAGCCTGCGGGCGGATCTGATGGTGAACAACCTCGTCGGCTACGCGATCACCACCGGCAAGGTGCTGATCAAGTCCGACGGCATGCCGTGGCGGCCACTGATCCACATCGAGGACATCTCCCGCGCGTTCCTGGCCGCACTCGAGGCGCCGCGCGAGGTGGTGCATGATCGGGCCTTCAACGTGGGCGTGACGTCGGAGAACTACCGGGTCAAGGAAGTCGCCGAGATCGTCGAGCAGGTGGTACCGGGATCGGTCGTGGAGTACGCGCCCGGGGCCAGCCCGGACGCGCGCAACTACCGGGTGGACTTCTCCAGGATCGCCGCAGAGCTGCCGGGCTTTCAAGCGAAGTGGACGGTGCCAGCCGGGGTCGCGGAGCTCTACCGTGCCTACCAGGACCACGGGCTCACCGCGGAAGAATTCACCTCGGCCAAGTACCTGCGGATCCGGACGGTCCTCGACCACAAGGAAGCCGGGCGTCTCGATGAGGAGCTGCGCTGGCGTTGACGGCAGCCTGCCAGTCCCATCCACGCGCGAGGTCGCGCGCACCTGTGATGAGGCCCTGAGGGCACCTGGGGCGGACACAGGCAATAAAGTGATCCTTGTCACAGGCTGAATGATCCCGGTTCGAATGGGTTGATGGCGGTGAGGAACGGTTCGCTGGCCGATCCGGGCCGGCCGGCGGAGGAGGCGCGGGAAGTCAACTTTCGCCCTCTCCCGGGCGCTGTTACCTTGCCGTTACATCTGAATGGTGGTTGTGCTTCCGCAACATCGGATCGCAACCACCGCGGGTCCGGGTGCTCCTTCGCACCGCAATTGTTGCGAGGCCGAGGACGCTCCGGGCGGGGGTACCCACCCGCGCCATAGCGAGACACAGTCGGCTGCACGTCTCCTAGCGTTGAGCTGACGTTTGGGTGTTGAGCCGTGGTGCGGAAGGTCCGGGTACATCGAATTGCCAGGGCCTCGACGTCCGAGGCGGTCTCCACGAGATCAGCCTGAACACCGAGGGAGAACCCAAGCTGTGATCAGCAACAAAACGAGAGAACGCCGTACACGGGGTACTCGAATCGCGATGGCAGCTGTGCTGCTCACCGCTGTCGGAAGCATGGCCTCTGCTACTGCAAGTCCAGGCGGAAGTACTCCGCGCGATCAGCCGAGCGACCTGACGGAGTCAGGGAGCATTACGGTCACCGAGGATGGCGCGGTCATCGACGCGCTCCATGTCGAAGGGTCCATCGCGGTCCAGGCCGACGATGTCACGATCAAGAACACGACCGTCACCTATGGCGGGTACCACAGCATCAGGATCTATCCAGGTGCCACCGGCACTCTCATCCAGGACTCCACGGTCGAGTGCCTCGATTCTGAGCGGACCAACGGGATCGTGTTCGGTGGCTACATCGCAGAGCGGGTTGAGCTTGAGGGCTGCCGAAACGGTTTCATGAGCAACGGCGACAACTCCACGACGGTCATCGACAGCACGGTGGACGGTGAGGCGTTCGAGTTGATTCCGACTGGTGCCGAGCCGACGCCTGAGCCTGAGCCCACGCCGGAGCCCACGCCTGAGCCGGAGCCTGAGCCCACGCCGGAGCCCACGCCTGAGCCGGAGCCCACGCCTGAGCCGGAGCCCACGCCTGAGCCGGAGCCGGAGCCCACGACTCCTCCCGAGATGGACGGTGACTGGCCCACACCCGAGACGACCGGCCCGCGGTACGCGTCGCAGTCCTCGACTGGATCACTGAGTTCCTCGAGCGAAGGACAGGTCATCGAGCGCACGACCGTCAACGGGCGACTCACCGTGAGCCACGACAACGTGGTTGTGCGCGATGTCCTCGTCAACGGCACCGGGACCTACATGATTCAGGTCGTCCCGACAGCTGACGGCACCTGCCCCACGAACGTGACGTTCAACTATGTAGAGATCGACGGATCGGATGCGGCGGAGAATGATATCCCGCTGTACTCGCCGGAGTGTGGCTACACCTTCGACCATGGGTACATCCACGACGTCGGGCGGTCCTCGCGCGTGGTCAACGACACGACCATCAGCAACTCTTACATCTTCTCTTCCCGTACCGGCGACTCTGGAGCACACCGCGGTGCGGTGGGGCACAACGGAGGCACAGGGAACGCGCTGATCAACAATGTGCTCCTCTGTGAGGGCGGTGGCTGTTCCGCGGCGATCCCGATGTACGGCGACTTCGCCCAGGTGGATGACTACCTGGTCGAGCACAACCTGCTTGCCACCACCGGCTCCTACTGCGCGTACGGCGGGAGCGTCGGGAGCAAGCCCTACCCCAACGGGTCGAATATTCGATTCATCGACAACCACTTCTCCACGAGGTACGGCCCGAACTGCGGCCAGTACGGACCGATAGCGGCGTTCGATAGTGGTGTCCGTGGCAACGAGTGGAGTGGGAACGTCTGGCACGAGAGTGGAGAGCCGATCACCTTCTGATCGAAGGTGTGCTCGCTGAGCACTTCGTCGATGCACGTGGAGCCATGCCCCTACTTGGGCTTGGCTCCACGTGCTCTGAAGCCGTTGAGAAGCCCCGTAGTGCCAACGCACGCCAGTGCATCGCCCTCAGGTCACCCTGAGGGTGACCTCTGAAGCAGCCCTGGAATCACCCGCTGTTCACCTTCTCGCTAATCTGCCCGTGACCTAGCATCGAAGCACTGCTATCTGGTGCATGTCCTCATGCACCAATGGCCAAGCATCGGAAACGCTATGCGGCATCCGAGGATGAGGGCGGGGAAGGTGAGCGCGACGAAGGGCTCCATGGCAGAGCGTGCGCCGGAGACTTCGTTGCGGCGGGCGACCAGTTGGTCCTACGCCCTCTCGTTGGGGAAGATGGCGATCAGCCTGAGCCTCGCTTTCGTACTGGCTGCGCTCCTCGGCCCGCGGGCATTTGGCGTCATCGCGATGGCGTTGGTATTTATCAACTTTGTCGAGATGCTGCAGCAGCAGGGCCTCATGCCGGCGATCGTGTCGAGGAAAGTGCTCACCGATCGGCATGCCGACACCGCGTTCTGGCTGGTAACTGCCGTAGGACTGGCGTGCACCATTGCCGCGGTCGTGATCGCTCCGTGGTGGGCTGACCTCAATGGCCTGCCTGAACTTGCGCCGGTGATCCGAGTCCTCGCTCTGACGGTCCCGCTGACCTCAACTGTGGTCATCCATGAGGCCCTCCTGCGGCGCAACCTCGCCTTCAAGAAGCTGACGGTGCGGACCTGGGTGTCGCTGGTTGCCGGCGGGATCGCTGGGGTCCTTGGGGCAGTTTTCGGCCTAGGGGTGTGGGCCCTGGTGCTTCAGCAGGTTGTCACGTCGGTCGTGGTGGTGATCGTTCTCTGGACGGTCTCGCCGTGGCGGCCGCGGTTTCGGGTTGACCGCGTGGCGGCCCGCGAGCTCTGGTCGTACTCGACGCGTGCCGCCAGTTCTAGTCTGGGGCTGTTCATCGGTGGCCGGGTCGACGTTCTTCTCACTGGTCTCTTCTTCGGGCCGGTGGTCGTTGGCCTTTACCGCCTCGCTCAGCGGCTGACGTCGACGGCTGTCGACGTCACCGCGCGGGGGATGCAAGCTGTCGCACTGCCAGGCCTGTCGGGCATCCAGGATGACTCGACGGCGTTCGCGACCCGCCTCCTGAAAATGCAGCGGATCACGAGCATGTTGGCACTCCCGCTGCTAGGGCTCCTCGCCGGAGCTGCGTCGCCACTCGAAAAGATCCTCGGGCAGGAGTGGGAGGGCACCGCAACAGCCATCCAACTGCTCGCCATCATGCAGGCTTTCACAGCCATCTCGCTCCTGCTGGGTCCAGCACTCCAAGCCCGCAACCGACCGGGCACACTTTCGATCGTCATCTGGATCTCCAGTGGGCTGAAAGTCCTCGCGCTTGCTGCAGCAGCCTGGCTGGCGGGCGGCTCGGGTGGCCTAATCGTGCTGTGTGTTGCGATGATCACCGCCACGGCTATGAGTTCGATCCTGATCGTGGCTGTGGCTGCCCGAGTCTTAGGGGTTCGGCTGGCGGACATGATGAGCGCCTGGGTACCTGGCGGAGTAGGAGCACTTGTCGCCGTCGTTGTCACAGGGGGTGTGGTGTGGGTCCTGAGTCTGGCGCCGCTTCTCGAGTTGGTGATCGCTGGGGCTGCAGGTGGGCTCACTGCCGGGTTGGTCGTGCTGGCAGTATCGCCCGAACTGCGCGACGTCGTTGCCGTGGCGCGCGAGCGTTTGAGGCGTCGCCCCGCTGAAGTACGGACATCGCGAGGCCGAATGGATCAGGACGCATCGGCCGTGGAGCAGCCATGAAGATCCGAACAGTTGGTCGGCGACCGCGATGGCCGTCCGTGGTCTTCGTCACGATGGCGTGTGCGGCACTGATGGCTGCCTGTTCACCCACGACGCAGGGTGAGCCAGTTTCCGAGCGCCCTACAGTCGCAGCTGGTGCCGCGGGAGAACAGGAGCAGGGTGCCTTTCCCACCATGGAATCGACGGGCCCACTCGTGCCGCGATCGGAGCTGGAACACTCCGAATCCGTCTCCTCAGAAGAGGTGGGGGAGGTGATCGAGGGTGTCGAGGTGGACGGCCGGGTGCGTATCGTCCACGACAACGTCGTTCTGCGCAACGTCCGGATCAACCACATCGCTACCGTGCCCGGCCAGTATGCGCTTCTCATCGAGGCTGACCCCGACGGGACGTGCCCGACGGGTGTCATCGTTCAGAATATCGAAGTTGTCGGCGATCCGGCGATACTGGACGATCAAGCTAAAGCCGTGTATGCACCGTGTCCCTTTACCCTGGAAGACTCTCGGATTTACGGGGTCGGATCCGCCGTACGGCTCACCTCGGGGTCGGTCATCCGAGGAAACTACATCCTGGCCGATCTTAGCAACGAGGGTTCCGACTCGCACCGGTCTGCCATCGGGATCAATGGAGGATCTCACAACGTCATTGAAGGGAATACGGTCACTTGCGACGGGCCGGGCTGTTCCGGTGCTTTCGTCATGTATGGGAGCAACTCGCGCATCACGGACACTCTTGTGACTCGGAACCTTTTCAATACAACGGGGTCCTACTGTACGTACGCTGGATCGCTTGATTCGAAACCGTTCCCGACTGCCCTAGACGTTCGCTATATCGAGAACGTCTTCGGTCAGGAGTTCTTCGACACCTGCGGGAGATACGGCCCGGTTGCCGGCCTGAACAGTGGGGGTGGCCCGGGGTTTATATGGGAGGGAAACACCTGGGAGGACACCGGCGACGATGTGTCACTGGGCTAGACCGTCACGCTGCATCAGCACGATAATCGTCAGAGAGCATTGATGTCATACGAACTGCTTGCGATCGCCAAGGCACGGTCAGCACAGACCGGACCGGTGTCCAGCACGCTGCGTCATGCGGCTGTGCGGGTGCCAGGGGCAACGGGCAGTGAGGTGGGATCGCTGGGTGCCACGGCTGTTGCTCTCGTAGCGACCGACCCGCCCGGCGGATCTGAGGGCGAGCTCCGGAGCACGGCCGGAATGGTCTCAGCTGTTGTGGCTACCAACGCGCGCGGGCTCTCGGCCGGAGCTGGCCCGATTGAGGAAGCCCGGTCGGTCGGTTCGGAGGCTGGGCACGTCCGTATCACCATTGAACCCGATGGGCGCGTACGGGTGAGCGGAGACGGCATCGGTGCTGTCCCGGTCTACTGGTTCGCAGATGAGCATGGCCTCTACGTTTCCACCCATCTCGCGTCGTTGGTGAGTTTGGGCGTTCCGGCAAGACTTGATCAGGGGGCGTCACTCGAGTATTTAGTGCTCCTCCATCCACTCGGTGATCAGACGATCCTCAACGGGGTCCGGGTGCTGCCGCCCGGTGGCCTGCTGGAGTGGTCGCCGCTGGGCGGGGCTCGGGTGCAGGCCCGCCCGATCTTCACGCCCAACAACGACGCGATGAGTGATGCGGAGGCGATCGAGACGTTCGAGGACGTCTGGAAGACCCTGCTGGGGGAGATGTTCGAGCGGAATGCTGAGCGACGCGTCGCCTTGGGGGTCAGCGGCGGCCTGGATAGTCGCGCGGTCGCGGCAGGCTCCGCCCTCGTCGGTGCACGGCCGCTCACGTTCGCCTATGGAACTGAGCAGGTGATCGAGTCGCGGGTGGCTGCTGAGGTCGCGGCCACACTCGGTTTCGATCATCTGCAGCTGCCCGTCGTGGACGAGCGACTCATGCCTGCGGCTCCGTCGATTCTCGCGAGGTTGGACGGCGTCCACAGCCCCGCAGAGATGTACGAACTGTGGTTCGGACAGACGCTGTCGACGGTGGCTGACGTTCTCGTGAACGGAGCCGGCGGTGGTCCGCTTTGGGGTGATGAGAAGTCCATGGGGCTACGTCAGCCGAACGAGATCGTGAACGCAACGGTCCGCCGTTACGGCGGGGCCATCGCCGCAATTCGACCGTTTCTCGATGCTGACGTGCGCGACGGTCTGACGTCGGTACTCGCAGATGGCGTCGCGTCTTCGCTCTCGACGTGGTCCGGCTGGGATCGAAGCGACCTCTCGGTCTTCTGGCGAATCGCAAACCGTCAGGTCCGATGGGGCAATGCGCTCGTGACTGCTGTTCGTCGAGGCGGGATGAGATCGGAGACCCCGTTCCTCGACTCGCGGTTCCTGCGCTTTTGCGCCGCACTCACAGCCGAGCAGCGGCTGAACGGCCGCTTGCATCTGAAGGTCCAGCGACAGGTGTTTACCAGGACTGCAGGGATTGGACGAGGCGACGACGGGAACAGCCCTGATTCCTTGAACCACGTCTACTGGTCGAGTGACCGAGGCTACGGCGCACAGCTGGCGCAACTGGCGTCTCGCCATCCGATCGCCGGTTTGAGGCGCGTCGGTCGACGGGCCGGCGCCGTCGGCGCACGACGACTGGATCAGCGCTACGCAGCCAACGCCGTCACGAAATGGTGGGACGAGCGGACCAACGTATTTCCCCTCGACTTGTGGGCTCAAACCAGGGCGACCTTCGCCGACCGAATCGCAACGTTCGTGCAGAGCTCGATGGCTGTCCCCGGGCTGGTGTCGGAGGATGCCATCGCGGCCGCCGTCTCGGCCCTGCAGGCGGGACGCGGTGTTCCCGTCGCGACTGTAGCTAAAGTCGCATCCCTTGGTCACTGGCTGAGTGACTTCGAGAGCCGAGAGCAGAACCTCCACCGCGAGCAGAGCAGCCGGGACCCTGCGCTTGTTTCCAGACCTCCGCCCGCAGGTGAATGACAGCGCCTGCCAACCGGGCGTAGGTCAGGAGGTGGGTTGGGCGCGCGGGTCTTCCCCGATGCCGAGCAGCGCTCGGAATGCGGCCCTGTGAGTCGGGCGACCCATAGCAGCACGAATGCCTTCGTTCGCCACGAGAATGGCCCAGTAGGCAGCCGACCGGACCGGCCCATGTCGCTTCCGGTAGAGGCGCATGCGGCTTGTCGCCACCAGGCTCCAGAGAAAGGGCGACCTGCTCATCTGGCCACCCGGGTGCTGAACGGCTGCCCTGGGAGTGTAGTGAAGGCGGTGGCCCGCATCACGCATCCGGAGCGCGTAGTCGGTCTCCTCCGAGTAGAGGAAGAAGCTCTCATCCCAGAGGCCCACGTCGTCGATTGCCTGACGGGAGAGAAACATAGCGGCGCCTGTCGCCCAGTCGGCAGTGGCGCCTTCACGGTATGCGGTGGGATCCCGGATCATGTCGCCGAGCGGGGCGAAGCGGGCGGCTCGGTGTCCGCCGAGCACGGTTTCCCCCACGGCGCGAAGCAGTGTCGGCTCCCGCCGGAGCGAGAATTTGAGTCCGCCCTCGGCGTTCTGGATCATCGGGGCCACCACCCCAACGGTGGGGTCACGTTCGATCACGTCAAGCAGGACGCGCACGCTTCCGCTCGCAGGAACGGCATCGGGGTTCAGGATGTAGGTACCGCGACTACCGAGTCCCCGCTCGTAGCCGAGATTGATACCTCCTGCGTAGCCCAGGTTCACGTCAGACCTGACGAGTCTGACCCAGGGGGCGATTCTCTCGACCAAGTCGGCGGTGCCGTCCGCAGACGCGTTGTCCACGATGGTGACTGCTGTGGAGTCGATACCGCAGAGCGCATCCGGGAGAGCACGGAGGAAATCTTCGATGATTGCTGCAGCGTTGTAGGTCACCGCGATTACGCCAACGTCGGGTGGTGAACTGTGAGCGCTATCGACGTTGGAGGTCGGAGCGAGCACAGGCTCCTGAATCACCACTGGGCGGGTCTGCCGTTCATGGTGCGCAGTCGGCGTTGCGCGGACTTCAGCTTCTTTCGCCAACCTCCGTAAGCCCGTGGATCGAGCGAGGCGCTTTGCAGTACCGCGGCACTCTGCACAAGTTGCGCGGTCCACTCTGCGACGGTGCGCACCCCGTTCGCCTGGGCCGACAGCGGCATTCGCTCGCGGAGATCGGTGTCCGTGTGGATGAGGGTGTGCTTGGATCGCGGGTCATCCATGTGATCCTCGGGAACGAACGGAAAGTAGAAACCGTTGACCGCCCCTGCGCGTGCCAGCCGGATGCAGTAGCCAGTGAACGATTCTTCGGGCTCCAGGTAGCCGTGCCTGTCAGTGAGGGCGCGAGACATCAGATAGCCACTTCCCTGCACCCACAGGTTGCGCATCAACTGGTGGCCACCGTTGAAAGTCTGGATCTTCTTCCTGGCCAACTCCGGGCGGAAGTCCTCCTCGGGGTGCCGCCAACTTCCGATGACGCCAAACTCGGGATTGGTGCCATGAGCATCCGCGAAGGTGTCGAGCCATCCCGGTGCTACTCGGCAGTCGTCGTCTACCTTCGAGACGAATCGTGCCGTCGACTCGCGCCACAACCACGTCGTGGGCTCGCGAAGTTTCACGTTCTCCCGGCTGTGGTGGTACCGGTGAACTCGAGAGTCGGTGGTGAACGGTCGTAAGGCTTCAATGGTGGCCTCGTCGTCACCGTTGTGCCAGAGCCAGACTCGGTCGTGTTCTCCCAAGGTCTCTAGCAATCTCGGCAGGCTCAGGTGAAGGTAGCCCGCGCTCTTGTAAGTGATCATCAGGATGTCCGCCCGATGTGACACGTCAGCGCTGCTCTCGGTCGAACTCAGGTCGGCGCAGGCTCCGCACTCTTATTCGACGAATGGTGCCTGCGAACGAGGACAACTTCTGGCCCAGCTTGAGCGTGAGCCAGAGTCGGAAGGTGGGAAGGCCACGATAGGTCGGCCGGCCCACGCGGGCGAGTCGCAGCGTGACCAATCGTCCCCAGAGAGCCCCTCGGTTCGACTCCAGGCTGGGCTGCGATGCGGGAAGCTTGTCGAGCGGTAGCTGCCCGCCTTCGATTGCGCCGTCGGCGATTGCTTGGCGCAGGGCCGCTCGACCGCGCTCGGTGCGCACCACCACGAGCGAACGGCCGTCCTGCCCCTCGGTACGGCGATACCAGGGGTCGCCAACGGATAGGTCAGCGAACTCACCGGTATGGTCGGGACAGATCATGCACCGCCATTGACGCCGCTTCGTCAAGGAGCCCCACGACTCGGCGTAACTGAGCGAGTGGCTATCTCCAGATCGGGTCTGGAGACGGAACTCACCGGGCCAGCCTTCGCCTCGGTAGTCCAGGCGCTCGACGTCCGCAGGGTCAGCTCCGAGGCCACGGACCAGGTCGGCCGTCGCGGCCGTCGACGGTGTGCCGGCACAGAAGATCCCGATGGTGAGCCCGACCTTCTCGGCTAGTTCCGGGCGTCGATCTGCAGCTGCACGGGTCGCGGCGATGTCGCATGGTTTGCCGACCACCACACATGGCCCCTCGGCTGCCTCGACCAGATCGAGGCGCTCACAAGGACTCGCCGGTGAGTACCGCGACCCGGCTGCCGAGACGATCTCCGCGTAGCTGCGGTTCAGCAGCGTTTCGTTCAGCAGCGGAGCGTCCTTCCGTGCCTGTACTTGAAGAGCGCCCACGGCCGCCCCGGACGTGACCGCGTGGGCCGCAAGGGCGCTGACCACTCCGCCGGAGGAACCGCGATGTCGAACCTCGGGGTCCGAAGCCCAGCACTCGTAGAGATCGAGGATTGGACCCCACTCGCCGCGGAACGGTGCCCCCTCGAGGCTGACCTTCTCGTGCTCCAGGGAACGACCGGGGCACGCTGCGAGGGCATCGCCAGCGACGCCAGAGGTGATTCCGACGATAGGCAGCGGACGTGCACCGACGCCGTCGATGTTTTGCATCCGGAGGGCATCAGGTCGCAGGTGGGCGCAGACGCCGCAGCCGGTGCACAGGTGCGCGTCGACCACGGCATCGATGCTGTTGAGGCGGGTGTTCATGCGATCGCACTCACAATGTCAGATTTGGGCCATCCGGCCACCGTGGCCAGGACGTCGCGCAGCTGTTGTTGCGACTCTTCGACTACTGGGGGCATCGAACGGGTGAGTTCCGCACGGAGGCGAGAACGCGATGCGTACGACTCGAACATGGCGTTGACAGCGTCTTCGCCGGCGATGCGACGTGCGTCGGCAACTTCGGATCCCATTCCACAACTGTCGAAAACGCCCTGGGTCTTGTCGCTGTAGGCGTACCCGAACGTCGGTGTTCCGGTCGAGAGGGAGCCAATCGTGGAGTGCATCCGGCTGCCGACGAACCAGTCCATCCGCGAGATGCACCACTTCAACTGGGCTGCATCCAGGGTGGCAGGGATGTCGCTGGTGCGTGCAACCTCGGTCTCGTCGAGCCCGGACCGAACAGCCTCGATGGCTGCCACATCACTCTCGCCGGCGCCACCTGGCAGATGGACATGAGGCACGAAGACGACCTGTGCCCCATCGGCAATCAGACGCCGTACCAGACTCGTCATCGTCTCGATGTAGTTGCCTGCTAGACCGAACCGTTCGTGGCCGGATCGGTCACGAAGAAGTCCGCTCACGTTGACGCCAGCGCGGACGTCTTCGCCGAGACCGTTCAGTGCACTGACCGTGGCGCTGTCGGGTTCACGAGGCTCAAGCGCGAAGGCGACGTCGACACCCTGGCGCAGGCGCGAGAGGTCGGCGTCGGGACCGGCGAGGTCGTGGAGCTGGTGGTAGCTCCACTCGTCTCGGGCGTACGCGATGGCGGACGCGCGCACCAAACGTTCGGCTTTCCGCCGGCCGTCCGCGGTGGTGAACGGTCCGTAGGTTTGTGGCAGCAGGACCAGCGGCCGACCGGCGCGTAGTGCCGCCTCCTTCGGCTCAGAGACCGACGCGAGCCGGGTGGGGCCGTATAGATCGGTGAAACTATCACCGGCGGAGATGTCGAGGATTGCATCTGCGTCGACAAACCGACGTGCTGCGGGGTTCAGTCGCGGAGCGAGCCGTTGCGCCAGACGGATCTGTGCCCAGCTCTCGGGGCGGTGCCACCGTCGTGACATACGGACGCCGAGATACTCGATCTCCGCAGCGGGGTAGCGACCGCTCGAGTCCGGGCGGCAACCCCACCCGTCGTCGAGGATCGTGAGCCGACTCCCCGGCGAGTCTCGCTGGATCGCATCCGCAACGGAACGCCCGAGCGCCTCGACGCCCCGGTTGCCGTTGCCGATAGCGGCACCAGCGAGTACTACCTGAAGCCCGGACATAGCTCCAGTATGGCCGGTGGCGACGCATCTGAGTAGCGTTTCTACACCTGAATCACGCGCCGAAATCATGCACCCTCGTTGTACTACGGTTTCGCTGTGGACCGGCGCATCCACGCAGGAAATTGTGGTGCTGTTATGTGCCTCTTGTGTTGTCGCTGGAGAACTCCTGCGCGGATCCGGCGCGGACCGCTAACGTGGAGGCTCTTCGCGCCTAACATGTCCGGTGTTGAGAGCAACGATGCGCAACGTGAGAGAGGTGGCGCTCGATGGACGTCTGGCGGATCACATTGGCGGCATTGCGTCGCTGGTACATCCTGCTGCCCCTACTGGCCCTGACCGGGTGGGGAGCCTGGACGGCCGGGAACGGGATCCAGCCGGAGTACGAGGCACAGGCCACGATCATGTTGACACCGGGAACGGCGGCGACTGAAGTCCCGAACCCGTACGGCGGGCTCGAAGAGGCGAACCAGGCCGTCGGCATCGTCCTGAACAGCACGGAGTCCCGTGCTCAGATCGTCGAACAAGGGCTGAGCACCGAGTACGAGGTCGTCCCAGAGTCGCGGAGCACGATCATGTACTTCACCGTGCGGGCAGACGATCCGGAAACCGCCGTCACTACCGGGGTAGCCCTCATCGACATGGTCGAGGCAGAACTGACTGCCCGTCAGAGTGCGGCGGAGGTGCCCAGCTCCAGCCAGTACGGAATCGATGTCCTCGCGCCCCCTTCTGTGCTTGAGGCGATCTACGACGGCAAACTGCGGGTGCAGGCGATTATCGGCATCCTCGGCGCAAGCGTCGCACTCGTGGTCGCTGTTCTGTTCGATGACATCGTGGGGCTCGTCAGGCGTCGTCGCCGTCGGCGCAAAGCACGAGCAGACGAACTAGTTGATTCGGCGGAGGAGGCCCGTACCGACGATGGTGCTGAGCGAGCCAACGAGGTGGACCCGGCCGAGGGCGTCACGACGGAAGTTCCGTCGAGAGTTCCGCGGGAACCGGATCGGCCTGACGCTGAAGTACGCAGTTCTCGGGACACGTCGCCTGTCGGTGAGCGATCGTGATCACCGGTCGTCACGCCGCCGTGCGTGATCCGAATACTGCGGCTTGATCGTGCGATGACTCCGGCCAGTCGCGCACCGGCGATCACCGGGAACCGCAGGACCCGCACGGTGAACGACGAGTGGAAACCCGCACTTTTGCGTGTGCCCCCAGTTCTCCATCGACTGTGGGTCTACTGGATCCCCCTGCTGCTCCGTCGTCGACAATTGACGGTGCTGGGCCTGCTGATCGCGTTTGTGGCCTTGCAGTTTCTGATCCCGTCCAGGCTTGTCATCGGTGGGATGGGTGCTGCGGGCCGTCCATCCGTGGCCGTCGGTGTCATGATCGCCTTCCTCTGGTTGGTTGCGGCTATCCGGCCGCATCAGCTTCCCTCAGGGACCGCACCGATCCGAGTGCTCATCTGTGGCTTCGTGGCGCTACAGCTGTTCGGATACGCCATCGGCGTGGATCGGGGGCCGACGCCGGATGAGTTGAGCAGCGCCAACATGTGGCTGATCTTCATCCTGGCCATGGCCGGCGTTGCGTTGGCAGCGTCGGATGGTTTGCGGGATCGGCGCGAGGTTGATCGCCTGCTTTGCGCCGTGGTCCTTGTCGCGGCGGTGATGGCTCTGATCGGGGCCTTGCAGTTCTTCGGCATCGTGGATCTGACTCGCTACATTCGAATCCCGGGACTCCATCTCAATGCCGAGCAGATCGGGATCAGCGCTCGCGGTGACGGCAACTTCCCCAGAGTCGCCAGCACCGCGAATCACTACATTGAGTTTGGTGTGGTGTTGGCCCTCATGCTTCCGATTGCTCTGCATTACGCACTTTTCTCCCCTCCAGGGCGCACGCGGGTGTGGCGGTGGGTTGCGGTCGGCCTCATCGCGTCCGGTATCCCCTTCTCGATCTCCCGATCAGCGATCCTCACCGTCATGGTGGCGGTGTCGATGCTGGCCGTGGTCTGGCCATGGCGGCAGCGGTACAACGCAGGGGTGATCGCGATCCTTGCGACGGCTGCCTTCCACGTCGTGAACCGAGGGGTACTGGGAACGATCAAGGGATTGTTTCTGAACGCGGATAATGACCCGAGCGTGCAGGACCGGATTGCCCGCACCGACTACGTGATTGACCTCTGGTCCTTGCGACCCTGGCTCGGCCGTGGCGCCGGGATGGTCACCCCAGAGCGATACATCCTGCTGGACAACCAGCTGTACATGACCTTGCTGGCCGGTGGGGTTCTCGGGCTGTTCGGCCTCGTCATGCTGTTCTTCGTGCCGTATCTGCTGGCGCGGAGCGTTCGACTGCGAGCCAAGGATCAGGAGACGCGCCACTTGGGTCAGGCGCTGGCGGCCACTCTTCCGGCTGCACTCATGGCAAGTGGCACGTTCGACTCGTTCTCCTTCTCGACGTTCGTGGGGACCATGTTCATCATCTTCGGGGCCATCGGCGCGCTGCACCGAATAGTAGGGATCACCGTGCACTCTCCGCTGCAGCTGGCAGCACCCGGCGACCGGTTCGTCACCAGCCCCCTGATGGCCGACATCCGCAGGCGGCTGCGGGCTGGCATGGCCAGGGGCCCGCTGTTGGCGAGGAACTCGAGGTGATCAGCTGAGCGACGAGTTCCGTATACGCACCCGGAGGGAGACCATCCGGAGTACTGTCTCACTCGTCCGAGTGCATCTCGATGGCGGGTGATTCCGGATGGCCCCAGGTGTGTCTGAGTACCCGAAGGACGGGTCCGTGGAGTTCCGGCGCATGCCCGAGTTCGCAGCGGGGCCACTCCCGACCTCCGCTGACGGCGCGGTCATCGTTCCGGCGCACAACGAGGCCGCAGTCATCGCTCGCACTTTGCGCGCTCTCGCCCCGCTGACTGCCGTCGAGGGCATGGAAGTCATCGTGGCCTGTAACGGGTGCACCGATGACACCGCCGAGATCGCCCGTGAGTTTGCCGGCGTTCAGGTGATCGAGACCGATCAGGCGTCAAAGACGGTAGCGATGAATCTCGGTGATGACGCAGCGACAGCGTGGCCGCGGCTGTATCTCGACGCGGATATCGACGCTGACCCACACAGCGTGCTCGCCGTGTTCGCCGCACTCGCACAGCCCGGCGTGCTCGCTGCTCGGGCAAGGTATGTCTATGACGCGATCGGCGTGAGCATCCCGGTGCGCGCGTACTACCGGGCCCGGAGTCGCATTCCCGCTCCACCCGCTCGGCTGTGGGGCGCCGGAGGGTATGCGACCACCGAGAAGGGCCACCGCCGGTTTGGCAGGTTTGCTGATGTCATCGCCGATGACTCGTGGTTCGACGAACAGTTCCACGCCAGCGAGAAACGGGTGGTCGCCACCGCTCCGATGCGCGTCCGGACGCCCCGGAACGCTGCCGACCTGGTCGCCGTCCTGGCCCGTCGTCGTCGCGGCGTCCTCGAGCTCGGCGCTACTGACGAGGCGTCCTCGCGCGGTCGAGCGCTGCTGCGATCCGTCCGCGGTCCGCGCAGCGCCATCGACGCAGGCTGGTACACAGTCCTGACCCTGCTGGCGCGTCGGCGCGCACTCCGAACCTGGCGCCAGGGCCACCGTGGTTGGGACCGCGACGCATCAAGTCGAGCGAACACCGAAGACATCCGATGACCGCCCCGCCCCCCGGACCGGCCGAAGATTATGCCTGCTGCGTGGTGGGCGCAGGGCCTGTAGGGCTGACCTTCGCGATGGAGGCGGCCAACGCGGGCGCTCGCGTGCTGCTGATAGACGCCGGCAACGGCGAATCGGCGAGACGGCCCATCTCCTCCTTGTCCGGCCAGCAGACCCATATCGTCGATCCCGACCGCCACGCTCCGCTGGAGCAAGCCATCCGTCGGGGGATCGGCGGCACCTCACAGCTGTGGGGCGGGCGATGCGTGGCGCTCGAACCGATCGACCTCGCCGAGCGCGACTATGTGCCTGGCGGCGAGTGGCCGATCACCCTCGAGGATGTGGTGCCCTGGTACCGGGCGGCCGCGCGCCACCTCGACTGTGGGCCGCCCGTATTCCGCTCCGAGGCACCGGACTGGCCCGGCCTGTCGAATTTCGAGATGTCGAATCTGGAACGGTGGTCGCGGCAGCCGCGGCTGGACCCGGGCCTCGGCGCGCGAGTACTCGCTCACCCGCAGGTCACCACGTTGCTGGATACTCGCTTGGCCGATCTGGAGATCGACGCCGACGGATCGATCGCCGCAGTTGTTGCCGAGCACAACGGAGCACGGATCCGGTTGCACGCCGACCAGTACGTACTGGCCATGGGTGGTCTGGAGATTCCCCGCCTTCTGCTCGAGGTTCAGCGCAGGCTGCCCACTGCCTTCGGTGGCATTGACGGGCCGCTGGGTCGCTTCTACATGGGGCACACCACCGGCAGCATTGCCGAGATCGTCCTCGACGACCCTGCCCAGGTGGTCGACCTCGACTTCGTCCGCGACGGGCACGATTCCTACGTCCGCCGGCGGTTCACCCTCTCCGAGGAAGCACAGCGCGAGAATCGCGTACTCAATACCAGCTTCTATCTCGACAACCCTGCGTTCTACGAGTACGAACACCACAACGCCACCTTGTCGGCTGTCTTTCTCGCGATGGCGATCCCGCCGATCGGTCGCAGGATCGTTGCCGAACGCATGCGGCTGCGGCACATCGGACCGCGTCCCTACCGCGTAGGAATGCACCTAAGGAACATCCTGCGCCACCCGTGGCGCATCGTTGCCGATGTCGTTGACATCATCCGCCGGCGCTATCTCTCGCCGGTCCGCAAGCCGGGGTTCATCCTCCGCAACGACAGCGGTCGATATGCCGTTCACTACCACGCCGAACAGCTTCCGAATCCTGACAGCCGAGTCATGATGCACACCAGTGATGACGGGGAGGCTGTGCTCGACGTCGACTACCGCTACCTCGAAGCCGATATCGATTCGGTTCTGCGGTGCCACGAACTGCTGGACGCCGATCTGCGATCCGCCGGCCTCGGACGGCTCGAGTATCTCGCCAAGGACCCCGCCGGAATCCGTGCGTTGGCGTGGGAACAGGCAGTCCACGGCCTGCACAGCATCGGCACGACCCGGATGAGTCGAGATCCGGCCGCGGGTGTGGTGGACGCCGACCTGCGTGTGCACGGTACGCGCAACCTTTTCCTCGCCTCCACCAGCGTCTTTCCGACCTCGGCCGAAGCCAACCCGACGTTCTTCGCCGCGGCGCTCGCCGTGCGGCTCGCGCATCACCTGGTCGATGCGCGACCAGCAATCGACGACACCGCGGTGAGCAAGGAGAACGAAGTCCCAGGCTGAGCCGCGCTGTTGCCGATCGACAGCCGTGCCGTCGAGAGGAGCTGAACCTCCGCCGTCGACTGACTGCGCCCTGAGTTCCCGGCCCAACTCAACGACGCGCAGGCACCCAAGAGTCGCCTCATCGCTGGGGTAAACCGATTTTACTTGCTGAGGCGACCCTCCCGTGAATACGCTCGGTAAACCGATCTACTGAAGCGCCTTATCTCGGTGGCACAGCCGCCCACAAGCAGCGCGCATCTGTTTTTTCTGATGCCAACGGCGGACCGCGCCCGAGGGAAGGAAGGCATGTCTGAACAGCCACGAGCCAAGCTTCTGGTCGTCTCTGTGGACGCGATGCAGATCGACGACCTGCCGTTCGCGCGCACCTTGCCAGGGTTCGCCCGGATCCTCGAGCATGCCTCAGTCGCGGAGATCGAGGGTGTCTTTCCTACCAACACCTACCCCAGCCATGCTGCCCAGATCACCGGCTGCCCACCTGCGGTCAACGGGGTGTACAACAACGAGCAGTTCCAGCCACAGCGCGGGACCCGCCCGGAGTGGTTCTGGGACTCGCGACTGATCCAGGTACCCACCATCTTCGCCGCGGCGAAGCAAGCGGGCCTGAGTACGGCATCGGTCCAGTGGCCCGTCACAGCCAACGAGCCGAACGTCGACTGGCTGATCCCAGAGATCGCCAGCCCGTGGTTGTTCACCGGGCTCGAGGACCAGTACCGCCAGACCACGAACGCGGCCACGCTGGAGCGGTACGTCCTCCCGAACCTGGACCTCATCCGCGAACAGCCGAAGCCGCGGTACGTGCGGTTCGTCAGTGAGGTCTCCACCGAGATCCTTCGAGCCGAGCGCCCCGACCTCATGCTCGCGCACCTGGTGGAGCTTGACTTCGCACGTCACGCCCACGGCACCTATGGGCCTCATGTGGAGCAAGCGCTGCGCGCGGTGGACGCCACCCTGTGCCGCTACCTCGATGTGCTCGAGGAGGGCGGGCTGCTGGACGCCACCAACATCGCCATCATCTCCGACCATGGCCACATCGACCTGGTCCAGCACACCAGCCTCAACGCCGTGTTCGCCGACCGTGGCTTCTTGCGCATCGGCAACGACGACACAGTGGCCAGCTATGACGTGTTCTGCCTGGGAGCCGGCCTGTCCGGGCAGCTCTTCCTCGGCCCGGACATCACCCCCGAACGTCGGAGCGAGGTTGAGGAGTTGTTGGCCGAGATCGAGGCTGATCCGCAGTACCGGATCAGGCGGATCTGGACCTCCGACGAGACTCGTGAGGCCTTCGGCCTGGACGGGCCCTTCGAGTGGGTGGTCGAGTCCGATCCCGGTGTGTCCGTGGGTGCTTCATGGACCCGGCGGCCGGTGATGGCGGACGGCGACGCGGATTTTCCCAGCGGTCGAGGTTCGCACGGGCACATCCCCGCCTATGGCGGTCAGCCGCTGTTCATCGCGGCAGGCCCGGCGTTCAGGCCGGGATTGGATCTGGGCCGGCGGAGCATGCTCGCCGAGGCGCCGACCTTCGCTGCCGTGCTCGGTGTCAGTCTGCCCGACGCGTCGACGCCGGCGATGACGGATGTGTTGGTGGGAGGCTGATCCATGAAGCGACCATCCTCGACCTTGCCGAAGGCACGGGCGCCGAAGCTGGCAAGCGTGGCCAAGGCGGCCCAGGTCTCCATCGGGCTGGCATCTCGCGTGCTGAACAACGACCCGACAGTCAGCGTGCGCGATGAGACCAGGCATCGAGTGGAGGCCGCCGCGCAGCGGCTGAACTATGTGCCATCCGCTTCGGCACGGGCGCTGCGCCAGCAACGCACCAAGGTCATCGGCTTGGCCGTGCACGACCTGGCGAGCACCATCGTCGTCGACCTGCTCGAGGGAGCCCGGGAGGAGGCGACCTCCCGCGACTACCTGCTGCTGCTCACTGACGCCGACGAGATCGCCTTTCACGACTCCAGCAGGCGGCTGTACCTGGGAGGAGCCCGCATCGACGGCCTCATCATGCAGGACGGCCACGCCCATCTGGGGTCAGCCATCGACGAGATCGCCGGGACGCTGCCCACCGTCGTATTCAACACCCCCGGCCGAAGCCTCTCGCCCGGGATCCAGGTCGATGAACGCAGCGCCGGCCGGAGCGCAGCCGAGTGCCTCATCAGGGCAGGGCATCGTCAGATCGGTTTCATCGGCGGCCCGGCCGGCACCTACACCAACTCCGCCCGCCTCGAGGGTGCCGCCACCGCAGTTGCCGAGGTCGGTGGGACCTTGGAGACCGTCCATGGGCCTTGGAGCGCGCCGAGCGGCTTCGCCTCGATGCAGAAGCTGCTCCGGTTAGCGCCGGGAACCACAGGAGTCGTGACCGCCAACGTGCTCATCGGCACCGGCGCCATGGCAGCTGCCCAGCAGTCGGGCCGCGCAGTGCCGCAGAGCCTGTCGGTGGTGGCCGTTCAGGACAGCTGGGCGGTGGAGTTCACGACGCCCCGGCTCACCACGGTGGCGCTGCCACTCAGGGAGCTGGGGCAGTGCGCGGTGCGCACCCTCATCGCCTATATCGACGGTGAGGACGTGCAGGAGTCCGAAACGGTGGGGGCGGCGCCGCAGATCCGCCCGCGAGAGTCCGTGGCTGCGCCAGCAGCACACACCGATAGCAACTGAGGAAGGGCATGCAACGACACATCGCCTACGACAGGCAGCTTGAACGGTTCAACCCCCTGGATCGGGTCATCACCTTCGATGACTTCGACACCGGCTTCAACGGGTGGATGGACCTGACCCCGAACTTCGTCTACGACAACTACGAGTCCTTCAACAGCGCCGTCGACCTCACTAGCTGGGCGCCCTGCATGCTCAGCTCGGCCCCGATGCGCTTCGCCGCCTCCCATGGGTCGATGGAGGGGACGTACTCGCTCAAACTGACCACCCGGGCCGCTGCTGCCCCGCACACCGAGCCGCCGGCAGACGGCAGCATGGGCGTAGCGGTCAAGCGGCTCTCGCGGTTCAGTGACCCGGACAAGATCCAGATGGAGACGTGGTACTCCTACACCCCGGCCCAGGACCGTGAAGGTATCGGCGAGGAGGACATCCGCGCCTTTGGGTTCTACTTCGACATTCAGGACGGCGAGCACCGGTATATGCCTGGTGTGCGCTACGTGAACTCTCTCGATGGCCAACTCGTCAAGCGGTGGCAGTACTGGAAGGCCCGCGAGGGCATCACCCACGCAGACTGGAACTTCGGCGTGGAAGATGGTTGGTGCGCGCCGGGCATCGACAACCTTTGGTACGGGCGGCGTTACGAGGACGGCTCCACCGACGGCTATCAGTGGCTGCCCGGCGGCGAGCAGGACCTGCTCTACAACGAGAGCCCGGACAAGATCAACTGGCTCTACCTACGCCTGCTCGTGGACGTGCGCAAGCGCGAGTACATCGAACTGCAGAGCATGGACCAGACCTTCGACATGCGGGGCATCCAGCCCACTCTGGCCGACCGGTACCGCTCTATCGACAACCTCATCAACCCGATCTTCTACGTCGAGACCGACACCGACCGCCCAGTACACCTGTTCCTGGACTCGGTTGTCTACTCCACCGAGTGACGCGAAGGGAATCACCCATGCAGACCACCAACACCTCCGTGCTCGCACGCCGGATATGGATTGATGACGACTACGCCACGCTCGCCTACGAGGCTGGCTGGGCAAGCGAGGCGGTGTTCTTCACCCAGGTGGAAGGAGAGCATCCCGAGCTGACGGTCGCCACCGAGATCTCGCCTGACGGCATCACCTGGATCGAGCGAGGTGGGCGCAGCACTCTCACCATCGAGGAGTCCATCACCGAGAACGCGCTCACCACCTTCGGGACCTGGGTGCGGGTGCGGATCCGAGGCGCGAGCTCACAACATCCTGCCCGAGTCCTCGTGCACGTTAATCTCAAGGGCTGACGGCGGCGCCGGCACCTGAAGGTGCAGCGAGAACCGAGGATGCCGCGGCGTTCGCTCAGTCCCGGAACGGCCTGACCCTAGGAAAGGAACACCCCCGTGCCCGCGCAGTACTCCGCGCCCTTGCGGCTCAACTACCTGCAGTACGTCGTGACCTCAAACCGGCAGATGGTCGAGACAACGATTCGCGTGCTCGAACCCGATCGTCTGGACACCACTGTCCGCCCTCGGATCCTCTTCCTCCTGCCCTCCTGCCCAGAGCTCAGTCACCGATCCGGCGATGGCCTCGATGAGGTACTCAAGCACGACCTGCACAACCGGTATGGGTTCATCGCCGTGGCCCCCACGTTCGCCGACTGGCCATGGATGACCGACCTGCCGGATCAGCAGATGTTCCAGCAGGTGCTGTACTTCATCGAAGATGTCGTGGGCTTCATCGACCAGCTCCATCCGGATGCGACACGGTTGCTCATCGGCTACAGCAAGGGCGGATCAGCGGCGCTGCAGCTGCTGCTGCGCTACCCCGACATGTTCCAGGCGGCGGCGGCCTTCGACTCGCCGGTGATGAAGGAGCAGCCCGACCAGTGGGAGATGCCCTACTTCTGGCCGAACCCGGAGCACTTCCAGGACTTCGCGATCCCACACCTCCTCCGTACTCGAGGTCGCGATCTCGGTTCGGACCCGCGGATCGGCCTGTTTGGTTACGGAAACTTCGGTAAGAACGCGCCGGAGTGGACCTTCGATCACCTGGGCGCTGCGCACGAGCTGATGACCAGCCTCGGCATCCCACATGTGTACGACAACGACACCTACCGCGACCACCGGTGGGACTCCGGCTGGCTCCCGGAGGCGGTGGCAGCATTGGATCGAATGTCGGCGTGAGGGCTCTGCCAGAGATCAACAACAGATCGCTGGCGACGGTAACCATGGCCCGCGGCGTCAATGCAACGGACTGGTCACGGGGCCCCGACCGACCGAGACGCTCGCTGATCCGCCGACGCCTGGTATCGATGCAGGTCAGAACCAGTAAACCGATTTTACTTGATCCACAAGAACAGGGTGATTACGCTTTGGTAAACCGATCTACTGACCGGGTCGGCCGCGATACTACTCATCAACATCTTGCACGCGTTGAACCATCCGCGCTTGACGTGATTCGCGCGGCAGAGTTCCCGGGTGATGCAGCCCGGGACGATAGAAGGGTGAAAGCCAGATGACCACGTCAAAGCGGTACACCATCATTGCTAGTGCCTGCGCAATCTCATTGATGGCGCTCACGGCCTGTTCTGACGACGGTGGAAGCTCAGGTGACGATGTGACGATTCATATCGCACTGGGCGGATCGGGTAACAACCACAACCCGCCCGAGGACAATCCGATTGCCACCGGAATTGGTGAGGCGATTGGCGCCACCGTCATCCATGACCAGGAGCCGGAAGACGTCTCGGCTTCACTGGCGGCGGGTGACTCCCCGGACATCTTCCAGGTGACCAGGAACGAACTGAACACCTATATGGAACAAGGTCTGGTGCTGGACCTGACTCCCTATGAGGACCAGTTGGGTGATTACGTCGATTTCGTCGGACAGGACACCGTCGACCAGGGCAGAATCGATGGCCAGCTGATGGCCATCACGCCCTATCAGAACAACACCAACGATGGTACGTACTGGGTCCGCCAGGACTGGCTGGACAACCTCGACATGGAGATCCCCACCAACGCCGAGGAGTTCCGTGAAGTGCTCCGAGCGTTCACCGAGGACGATCCCGATGGCAACGGTAGCGACGACACGTACGGACTCACCGGCTCCTCCCCGGGAACCTACAAGTACCTGTGGGGAGCTTTCGGCACACCCGGGCCCGGGCGGATCTACGCCGACGAAGCCGGTGAGATCCGGGACAGCTACCAGGACGAGGGCATGGCCGAAGCTGTGGAGTACATCGCAGATCTTGAGACATCCGGATTTGTCGATCCCGACAGCTACACCATCGATGGGCTGGAAGCGCGTGACCGCGGTTTCCAGGGCACGGCTGGAGTCATGGGTGTGAGCTGGACCGCCGTGGTCAAGGAGCCCTCGGCGAGCCTGGGGCGGGAGGCCAACCCCGATGCTGAGTGGGCGCAGATCGACCAGCTCCAGCAGGCCGACGGATCCCCGGGGATGCTGCCCGTCAGCACCGACTCCGCCTCGATGTACGCCATTCCATCATCTCTGGAAGGCGACGACGCCAAGATCGAAAAGATCATAGGGCTGATCAACTATCTCTCCACGCCGGAGGGGAACCGCTTCGCCATGTGGGGCGAGGAGGGGACTCACTACGAGGTGGACGATGACGGGAACATCTCCGCACTTCCGGCCCGAGATGACTTTGAGAATGGCATCTTCTTCATCTACCTGGTGGCCGGCCGTGAGGAACTGCCCTACCTGGAAGCCCTCTTCCCCGACCTGATGGACTACATCGAAGTCGCTCATGGCCAGCCCACGGTGACCACGTGGGAGGAGTACGTCGTCCCGCCGGACGGCTACAACCGTGCAGACGCGGACAGGTTCTCGGAGGATCAGATGGTGCAGCTGATGACCGGTCAGCAGCCTGCGTCCAACTACCAGGACGTCGTCGACACGCTGCAAGGGCAGTTCGGCTACGCGGAGTTTGTTGATGCTGCTCGCGAGCAACTCGCAGACGTGAACACTGAGAACTGAGAAAGTGGCACGGACGGCGACCGCACCCGCTCGAGGCACGCTTCGCCTGTATGGCGTGCTCGAGCGGTTCTGGGAATGTGTCGGCCTCAATACCCTCTGGGTACTGGGCTGCTTGCCGGTGCTCACTGCGGGCAGCTCGACCGTGGCGCTTTTCGAGGTGGTCGGTCAGCGCCGCCGTGGTGAGTACCGTCCGATAGCCCGGGCCTACTGGGCGGGGTTCAGGCGGGCGCCGCTAGCGCGTGCCGGGATCACGCTGGTGATCCTGCTCGCGCTGCTTGGTGCGGTGCAGACGCTGACGACGGGCATGGCCCTGCGCGATGCGACGCTGGCCGTAGTCTTCCAGGCTGCGGGCCTCCTCGGCCTTCTTGCCGTCGGTGGCGCCGTAGTCACCGCGTTGCCGTTGCGTGCACAGCCGGAAGGCCGGTCGCTGCTTGCGAGTCTGCGGATCGCCGGGGCGGCCGGCCTCGGCCGGCCGATGACTACGGTCGCGGCGCTGATGCTCACGGTGGCCGTCGTGGTCGGCGTGGTGCTGGTGCCGCCGCTGCTGCTTGTCCTGGGGTGGGTCTGGGCGACTCTGGTGACGAGTTTGTCGGCCTCCGTGCTAGAGGGTCGGCAGAAGGTCAAGAGCGCCGGACGGAGGCGGTCGACATGGTGATGGCAGAATCCGCTCAGCACCAGCTGAGTCATACGGAGCAGAGGGCCGCCAAGCGACCGGCTCCCTCCCGCAGGCGCCGCACCTGGGCTCATATCAAGCGGTACAAGGCCCTGTACATCATGATGGTGCCGGCCCTTGCGTATGTGGCTGTGTACAAGTACGGCCCGATGTATGGCCTGCTTATTGCCTTCAAGAACTACAACCTGGGCCTCGGGATCCTGGCGAGTCAGTGGGCCGACCCGTGGTACCGCCACTTCTCAGAATTCTTCAGCTCGCCTTACGCCGGCCAGCTATTGACGAACACCCTCCTCATCTCGGTGTACAAACTCGTCATCGGAACGGTTGCGGCCATCGTGGTGGCGCTGTTGTTCAACGAGTGCCGGACCAACTGGTTCCGTCGCACGGTGCAGACCGTCAGTTATATGCCGCACTTCCTCTCCTGGGTGATTGTCTACGGTGTGTGTGTCGCTCTGCTCTCGCAAAGTACCGGGGTGCTGAACAATTTCCTGTCGGATACCTTCGGCTTTACGGTTCCCTTTCTGAACTCCACCGACTGGTTCCGCACCGTCCTGGTCACTTCCGACGTCTGGAAGGACATTGGCTGGGGAGCGATCATTTATTTGGCCGCAATGGTGGGAATCAACCAGGACTTGTACGAGGCTGCTCGCATGGATGGTGCCGGGAGGTTGCGTCAGATCTGGAGCATCACACTGCCTGGGATCAGGAACGTCATTATCCTTTTGCTCGTGCTGAAGATCGGCGGAATCCTCGACGCCGGGTTCGATCAGATCTTCGTCTTTCTCAACCCGCAGGTGTACTCGGTAGGCGACATTATCGATACTTGGGTATATCGAGCGGGTCTTGTCGATTTGAACTATAGCCAGGCAGCCGCGGTGGGTCTTTTCAAGTCGGTGATCGGATTCGTTCTCATGGTGACGGTGAATCGGATGGCGCGACGCTGGGATGGTCAAGTATGGTAAAGCGATCTACACCGGACCGGGTGTTCGACGGTATCGTTGTCGTCGCCCTGATCGTCATTGGGCTTTTCGCCCTGGTGCCGCTGCTCGTGGTGGTGGCCGCCTCGCTGACACCGTACTCCGAGGTTCTCGCCAATGGCGGGTACGTGCTGTTCCCGACGAGCTTCACCCTTGAGGGCTACATCGCGATGTGGAACACCACACGAATCCCGCAAGCGATGCTCGTGAGCACCTTCGTCACTGTGGTGGGGACGGCGCTCAACATGATCCTCAGCACCGGCATCGCCTGGCCCCTGAGCCGCAAGGAAATGCCGGGCCGGACCTTCATCCTGCTGGCGCTGGTGTTCACCACCGTGTTCAACGCGGGAATCATCCCCACCTACCTCATCGTCAAGAACACAGGTTTGCTCAACTCGATCTGGGCAATGATCATCCCCTCGGCGCTGAGCGTCTTCAACGTGTTCATCATGAAGACGTTCTTCGAGGGGCTACCCAGCGAGCTATCGGAGTCAGCCCGGCTGGACGGGGCCGGTGAGGTGCGGCTGCTGCTGCGGATCATCTTCCCGCTCGCCGTGCCGGTGCTGTTGACCATCGGGCTCTTCTACGCCGTGGCCAACTGGAACACCTTCTTCGCTGCCATCTTCTACGTGCGGGACGCGTCACTACAGCCGTTGCAGGTGGTGTTGCGCGACCTGCTCACCTCAAACCCCGATGCAGCCTTCGACCCGGATGAGGTGACACCCGCGCTCACGCTTCGCATGGCCGCGGTAGTGATCACCGCCCTGCCGATGATCGTCGTCTACCCGTTCATCCAGAAGCACTTCCAGAAGGGAGTGCTCATCGGCTCTGTCAAGTCTTGATCATCGCCGACCAAGGAGCATCCGCATGGTTCACTCCCGCCGCACATCACCCCTGCCCGCCTCAGCCTTGCGGCGCACGCTCACGACCGCACTCGCCGGGGTGCTCGCGCTAGGTCTCTGGTCAGCCTCCGCCTCAGCGGAGCCGGGCCCCGGGCAGGCAGCGCCCCCGGAGCCGGACCTGCTCGACGTGGACCTGACCGGGGAGCCGTTTCAGGACGCGGCCATGGGCCGCGAGCCGACGGTGGTGGGCACGGAGCCGCCGATCGCGCCGGGGCCGGCGCTCGGCCACCCCGTTGCCACCTTCGACGGCACCAATGCCGTGCGGTACTACGTGCCCGGGATCTATGACACCACCGAGTTCACCGTCGAGTGCACGATTCGCGTAGGCGGACCGGAATCGGAAGTGGACAACCGCAACAACTTCTGCGGCAGCAAGGAGGGCGGCGGCTTCTCGCTGAACGCAGGTGAGCAGGTCAAGGTCCTCCTCAACGTGGACGGGACCTACTACACGGTCGAGACAGACATTGCCCACGGAGTCTGGTACCACGTGGCCGGGGTCTGGGACGGCGCCGCCCTCGCGTTGTATATCAACGGCGAGCTCGTTGACGAGGTCGCCGCAGAGGGCGATCAGATCAGGACCCCGTCGGCCGAGTACTTCTACCTCGCCGCGGATACCGACCCGGCCGGCGACCCCGAGTTCATCGCCACCGGACAACTTGCTCAGGCGGCCCTGTACAGCAGCGCGCTCTCGGCCGAGGAGGTGGCGGCCCGGTACGCCGAGGTGTTCGCCGAGCAGACCGACCAGGAGCCATCCTTCGAGCTGATCAGCCCCGCCCCTGAGTCGCGGCTGCGGGCACCGACCACGCTGGCAGCGGACGTGCAGAATGCGGACCTGCTCGCCGGCGACCTGTCCCTCAGCCTTGACGGTGAGCAGATCACGCCCGGGGACGAGATCGGACCTGGCCTGAGCCGGGGCGAGCACACCCTCGCCTACCGAGGAATGGACAGACTGGGACGCGCCATAGCCGGCGACGTCACGTTCACCGCAGCGGCAATCCCCACCGGTGACGGCGCAACCCAGAGCAGCGGAGATGGGACGGCGCAGCTCACCGCCCGAGCGACCCATCCAACGGGCGGCGCGCTTCGCACCACGTTCCTGGCCGGGGACCTCTCCGCAGCGGAGCAGGCCGAATCCGGAAGTATCCGTGCGGCTGCCTTCGACCGTGAGACGGGCGTGGCGGGCGACGTCGAGCTGCAGGAGGCGAGCGCCGTCGACGATCCGCTGCTTCCGGCTGACGGCGAAGAGTTCGACTCTCCCGCCAGCGCCGAGATCCCCGCCCTGCAGGCCGATGTGCCGTTCACCGCGGCCGGCCAGTCCGTGGTGTGGCGCGGCAATGTCGACCCAGCCCGTGAAGTACACCTACTCCTGCTCAGTACCGAGACCGGCCGGTATGAGGTGGCGGACTCGGCCCGAGGCTCCGCAGATCGCCAGATCCAGCTGAGCACCTCGGCTTCGGAGGAGAACGATGTCGACGGCGTGGTCCGGACCCTCGTCGTGGGCGTTGACCCGTTCGCCGACGACCTGGACAACCCGGTCGAGGATGGGTTCGAGGACCCTGACGGCGTCGACTTCTCGCTGATGCACATCACCGACACCCAGTACATGGTGGGAGCAGCGACCAACCCGGACAAGCCGCCCGCCGAGCAGGACGAGTGGCTGGCCGGCTACCAGGACTCCTACCGATGGCTGGCCGAGCACGGCGAGGAGCACCAGGTCGAGTTCGTCGCGCACACGGGTGACCTCGTGGATAGCTGGGCCAACGACTCAGACCGGGACCGCGCGATCGCTCAGTTCGAGCTCGCCTTGCAGAGCCAGGAGATGCTGGAGGAGACCGGGATCCCGAACGCCGTGCTGCCGGGCAACCATGACAACCTCAACGGTCAGGAGTCTGGCTCGGACAGCCTCTACAACAGCTACTTCGGCCCGGAGCGCTACGAGCAGCTCGCCCAGAGCGAGGGCTGGCGACAGCGCGATGCCGAGTACCACCCGTGGCAGCCCGGTGACAATGACAACGGCTACGTGCTCTTCTCCGCAGGTGGTGAGGACTTCGTGGTGGTCACTCTCGGGTATCAGGTCACCGAGGAGGAAGGCGACTGGGCCAGCGCTGTGTTCGAGGAGTACTCGGCTCGCAACGGCATCGTGATGACCCACGCGGCCCACAAGACCAGCTCGCAGCCGAATGGCCGCGATGGGGTGCGCACGGCCGACGGGGAACTCATCAGCGAGCGCGTGATGGAGGAGAGTCCGAACGTCATGCTGCTGCTGGCCGGGCACGTCACCGGCGTGACCATCAACGTTCGCCAGGATGTGGGACAGAACGGCAACAACGTGGTCGAGCTCACCCATGACTACCAGGGCTACCGGATCGGGACCGACCATCTTGGTCTGACCGACATCGGCAACTACGACGGTGACACACCCGTCACCTTCGGTGCCACGTTCTTCCGGCTGCTCCAGTTCGACCTCGACCGTGGCGAACTGAGTGTGGACACCTACTCCGCCTATCTGGACGAGTTCGGTGCCACCGACTATGACACCGACGAGCGTTACAACGGCGAGGAGGACGACTTCCGGGTGCCGATCCAGACCCAGGGTCGCACCACGGCGTTCACCACCGACGCGCTCGTCGGGCTGACGCCCACCGAGGCAATCATCGGCGCGGTGACTCATGACTCCGGTGAGGACGCCACGGTGACCTGGGAGGACCTGGAGGACGGGGTTCCGTACGGGTGGTTCGCCGTCACCAGGGACGTCGTCGAGACCGACGACGTCGACGGACTGCGCACGTTGGCGCTGACCGGCACAGCCGATGCCGATCTCGATGAGGGCATCGTCCAGTTCGGGGTCTTCACCGGCACAGGGGAGGCGCAGGGCAGCGAGCCGGCGCCCACTGAGCCCGCCCCGGAGCGCCCCGCCCCAGATGAGCCAGATCCGATGAGTCCTGATCCGGGGCAGGCTCCCGCTCCTGGTGGTTCGGCTCCGGGAGGGGTGCCTGCGGTGGACGAGCCTGTCCCGGGAGAGGGTCCCGCACCCGCTGCAGCAGGGGCTCCGAGCTCCGAGCTGGCGAGCACGGGAGCGGAGCAGCTACCGCTGTTGATCGCCGTGCTCATGCTCGTGCTGACCGGTGTGATGATCCGACGAAGGGTGCGTGCATGACGAACGTGGTGCTGCTCGTCAGCGACGAGCACAATCCTCGATACTCCTCGACCTACGGTCACGAGGTGGTCCGGACCCCGAACATGGACCGGCTCGCGGCTCGTGGCACGGTGTACGAGAACGCCTACTGCCCGTCGCCGCTGTGTGTGCCGTCGCGAACGGCCTTCATGGCGGGCCGGTACACCCACGAGACGCAGGCCTACAACAACTCGAAGGTGCTGGAACGGCGTCATCCCAGCTACGGGGGAGAGCTTGCGGAGCAGGGTGTACACACCGTCTATGTGGGTGGTGGGTCCAACCTCTACCGGGACCCGTTCGCGCTCGGATTCTCCGAGATGCTGGGAGTGAGACGCACCGGCAAGGGCCTAGGGACCCATTCCATCCAGGCCGAGCGTCCCTCGAGAAAGCCGCTGATGACGACCACCGCCCACGGCCCCGTCGAGGACATGTATGCGCCGGAGGGAGCTCATATCGACGATGCGATCGACTGGCTGCAGACTCGGGGTCAAGGACTGGCCCGACCCTGGACGATGACGATCGAGATCAACCCGCCCCATCCTCCGTACACCACGGAGCCGCGCTACTGGGAGATGTACCAGGGGCTTGGCGATGTGCCCGCCTGCGGACTCGAGCAGGAGTCGGCCCAGCATCCGCACGCCCAGGACGCGCGCGACAACGGCCGCTGGGACTTTACTGAGGAGCTCGTCCGTCAGCTGCGGCAGGGCTACTTCGGCGCTGTTAGTTACGTAGACGACCAGCTCGGGCGACTGCTTGACGCCGTGGACGCCGCTGGCCTGACCGAGGACACCGTGGTCTGCTATGCCACCGACCACGGTGAGATGCTTGGCAAGTTCGGTATGTGGGGCAAGACGAGCATGTACGAGGATTCGGTGCGCATCCCCCTCATCGCCGCTGGCCCTGGGTTCACGCCCGGCCAGCGGGTGAGCACCTCAGTCTCCAGCCTCGATCTGCAGGCCGCGATGTTCCACGCCGTCGGCGCTCGCCGACCGGAGGCGTGGCGCGGTGTGCCCCTGCAGCTGATCCCCGCCGATGACCCGAGCCGGCCGGCGTTCGCCACCTACCACGGACACAACGTCCGCGGAGGATCGTTCATGCTGCGGCTGGGTGAGTGGAAGCTGCTCTATCACACGGCAGCCCCGCACCAGCTGTTCAACCTCCGTGACGACCCGGAGGAGCTGGTGAACCTCTGGGCGGACCGGCCCGATATCGTCGGCAAGCTCGAGAGGGAGCTGCGTGCCGTGTGTGACCCGGAGGCCGTTGACCGGGACGCCGCTGCGGTTCGCCGGCGGCAGTATCAAGAAGTGCAAGTGCTAGTTGACCAGTACGGGTCGCAGACACGGCTGGTGCCGTGGGAGGAGTCATAGGACATGCAGGTCATCATGGTGCGTCACGGCGAGTCGCACTGGAACGTGGAGCAGCGCTACCAGGGGCAGGCCGACTCCGGCCTCACCGAACGGGGACGCGCCCAAGCAGCGCAGGCGGCCCGCACGCTGGTGGAGGAAGTCGGCCGAATGGAGACAGTCTGGAGCAGCGACCTGCCCCGGGCACGAGACACCGCACAGGCGTATGCCGATCTCACCGGTGCCACCGTGGTGGAGGACAAGCGCCTGCGCGAGATCAGTGTGGGCGACTGGTCAGGTCGAACGCTGGAGGAGGTGGCTGCGGAGCTACCTGAGGTGGTGGCTGCCTCCAAGGCCGGGCTGGACCCACGCCGTGGCGGTGGGGAGACCTTTGTGGAGCAGCGTGCCCGGGTCTCGGAGTGCCTGGAGGAGCTCGCGCAGACCGGTCTCGACCAGGTTCTCGTGTTCACCCACGGCGGGTCGATCCAAGTGGGCGCGGCCTACGCGGCGGGCCTTCCCAGCCCGGGGCACCACAGCATGGCGCCGGCGAGCAACTGCTCTCGGACGGTGCTCCGGTTGGGCGGGGTGGGCCACGCGGTGGTGCGGTACAACGTGCCGCTCCCTGGGGGTGTGGAGACCTACTGACGGGAATGGGCTGGCTTCCGAAGTAGCTCCGCTACTGCAGCGTGGCCCGCGACCCTGGCGGTCGCGTCACGCTCAACTCACCGACCAGCCCAGCGCAGTTCAGTCATCGGCTCACGCGGAAGGGAGCAGCATGGTTGAGTCAACGGCTCCGCGAACTATCGGGGTGGTGGGCGCCGGGATGGTGGGTCTGGCGACGGCGTGGTTCCTGCAAGAGCGGGGCGCCGCGGTCACCGTGTTCGACAGCGCAGGTGTCGGCGCCGGTTCGTCGTGGGGCAACGCCGGATGGCTCACCCCCGGCCTGGCAACGCCGCTTCCCGAACCGTCGGTGCTGCGCTATGGCGCGAAGGCTGTGCTCAGCCCGGCTTCGCCGGTGTACGTCCCGCCGTCGGCCGACGCCTCGCTGGTCCGGTTCCTGTTCGGCTTCGCCCGGAACTCGACAGCATCGCGATGGTCGGCGGCAATGGACAAGCTGGTACCGATCAATCGGCTTGCCCTGGAGTCGTTCGACCTGCTCTCCGACGGCGGCGTCGCGGCGCCTACGCTGGCGGCGGACTCGTTCCTGGCAGCATTCCGGACGACTCGCGAGCGTGCCGCTCTGCGCGGGGAGCTGGAGCAGATCCAGCGTGCCGGGCAGGACGTGGAGTTTGAGCTGCTGACCGGAGATGAGGCCCGTGCGGTCGAGCCGACCCTCTCCGAGGGCATCGGGGCGGCGATTCGACTGCACGGGCAGCGCTACATCGCGCCAGGCGCGTACGTGGCAGCGCTCGCGGAGTCAGTGCGCCGGCGGGGCGGTACCTTCCAGACCGGGGCGGCCGTCGACTCGATCCGTGCCCTCGACGAGGGAGCCCGGCTCACTACCGCCGACGGCGACATCCACCGGTGTGACGCTGTGGTGATCGCCACCGGAGCCCGGGTGAACGCGTTGTCCAGGCCGTTCGGAGTACGCGCACGGGTCCAGGCCGGCCGCGGCTACAGCTTCAGCGTGCCGGTGCGAACTCCGCCGTCGGGGCCGATCTACCTGCCCACTCAGCGGGTGGCCTGTACTCCGTTGGGTCAGCGGCTGCGCGTGGCTGGGATGATGGAGTTTCGCCAGCCCGACGCGCCGTTGGACCAGCGACGAGTACGAGCCATCGCCGATGCGGCTCGACCGTTCCTTCGAGGCGTGGATGTGGACGACCGTGAGGACGAGTGGGTGGGATCGCGGCCCTGCACCACGGATGGGCTACCACTGATCGGGGCCACGCGCGCGCCTGGAGTGTTCGTGGCAGGGGGCCACGGGATGTGGGGAGTCACCCTCGGCCCCACCACCGGGCGCCTACTGGCTGAGCAGATCATGGCCGGTCGGAGGCCGACGGAGCTGCGTCCGTTCGATCCGCTGCGCTGATCTCAGACCGTCTCGCCGGCCTGCTCCGGCGGCAGGTAGGCCGCCGCCTGCACCCGGAACAGGTCCGCGTACTGACCCTCGGCGGCCATCAGCTCCTCGTGTGTGCCGTGCTCCACCACTGAGCCGGCGTCCATCACGTAGATCCGGTCAGCTGCGCGCACCGTGGAGAACCGGTGCGAGATGAACAGCGCGGTGCGCCCCTCCAGGGTGTGCCGCAGGCTCGCGAACAGCTCGTGCTCGGCTCGCGGGTCCAGTGCGGCGGACGGCTCGTCCAGGATCACCAGCTGCGCATCCCGGTAGTAGCCGCGGGCGATCGCCACCCGCTGCCACTGCCCTCCGGAGAGGTCCCGGCCGCCGGCGAACAGCCGGGAGAGTGGGGTCGCGTAGCCGTCTGGCATCGACTCGATCGCCTCTGCTGCCCCGGCCGCCCGCGCCGCCCGCCGTACCCGGTCACTGGTCGGTGGCTGGGAAACATCACCGGTGGCGATGTTGTCCTCGGCGCTGAGCGCATACCGCACGAAGTCCTGGAAGATCACCGCGATCTTGGACCGCACGCTCGCCAACGACCACTGCCGAATGTCCGTGCCGTCCCACCGGATCGCGCCCGTGCTCGGCTCGTACAGGCCAGCGAGCATCTTCGCCAGTGTGGTCTTGCCGGAGCCGTTCTCCCCGACCACCGCCACCACCTCGCCGGCACGCAGGTCCACTGTGGCCTCGCGCACCGCCGGCTGCTCCGAGCCGGGATAGGTGAAGGAGACCCGATCCGCGCCCACCGCGGCGAAGCCGGCCGGGGCATCCGGGCCGCGCACGTCCTCCCGCGCCGGCTCGGCGAGTGCGAGGAACCCGCGCAGGTCCTCCAGGAACAGGCCGGACTCGAAGATCCGCTGCACCCCGGCGAACAGCGTCTGGATCTGGGTGGCCAGCATCCGGATCGCCACGATCGCCGCCCCGGCCCCCGCCACGGTCACCTGGCCGGTGAGGATCATCCAGACCAGAGCCGCGAGCGTGAGCACCAGCACGACGGCGCTGCCCAGGTTTCCGAGGACGGAGAGAGTGGCGCGCCGGCGCAGGTGGCGAGAAAGATCGCCCAGGTAGGTGTCGTACACGAGGGCGAACCGGGCGTGCAGCCACGCCGCCAGCCCGAACGCCCGGACCTCCTTGGCCTCCTCCCGTCCGGTCTGCACCAGGGTGAGGTACTGGCGCATCCGCAGCACCGGGGTCTGCGTCATCGCGAAGTCGAACTCCAGCCGGCTCTCCCGCCGGCTGGACAGCAGCACCGGAACCCCGCCGATGATCAGCAGCGGGAGCAGCAGCGGGCTGATGCTCACCAGTGCGGCGCCCACCCCGATGCCGGCAGCGAGCGCCCCACCCATCGCGATCAGGCCCTGGGTCACCTGGTACGGCCGGGAGAGCGCGTTCGACTGCACCCGCTGCAGCCGGTTGAAGAAGTCCGGGGACTCGAAGCTGGCCAGGCCCACCCCGGTGGAGACCTCGAGCACCTGGTCCCACATCGACCGTGCCACCCGCTCCCCGAGCAGCCGCTGCATGTGCCCCTGCACGGCACTGATGATCGAGGTCACCGCGGTCAGTACGGCGAGCAGCAGCACCGGAACCCACAGTGCGGCGCTCGCCTGCGAACCGGCCTCCAGATCGAGCACCGCAGCCAGCACCGCCTGCACGGCGAGCACCTGGCCGGCGAGCGCGAGCGCGGCGGCGATCTGCAGCGCCAGCAGCCCCAGGAACAGTCCGCGCCCGGAGGCCCACACCAGCCGCACGCTCTGCCGGATCAGCACCGAGAGCCGGCTCAGCGACTTGCGCTGGGAACGGGCCTGCGCGCGCAACTGCGCCGGGTCGACGTGGCCGTCGTTGGGCGCCGCCATCGGAGGTCCTCCTTGCACCAGGGGCCGGCTCTTATTCAACCAAAAGATGGGCGAAGTTTTCTGGGATCGGAGCGGGAATTGCCCGGGTGATAAGCGGGCGGACTGGACGGGCGTTCACCGTCGCGGCGATTCTGCCCCGCACGAGGCCTTTCGGTGGGACGATTGAGCCCCCGTCCTGGAGCCCGCCATGAGCGCGTACCCGACCCATCCGCCCCTCGAGTGCGACCTGGTGATGAAAGGCGGCATCACCTCCGGCGTCATCTACCCGCGGGCGGTGTGCGAGCTCGCCAAGACCTACCGGCTGCGCTCCGTCGGCGGTGCCTCCGCCGGAGCCATCGCGGCAGCAGCCGCGGCCGCCGCTGAGCTCGGCCGCGAGTCCGGCGGGTTCACCGAGCTGGAGCAGATGCCGGACGACATCACCGCACCCTCCCCGGCCGGCGGCTCCGTGCTGCTCCGGCTGTTCCAGCCCACGCGGATGGCCTCGCCGCTGTTCGGGGTGCTCACCGCGGCGATGAAGAAGGGGATGTCGCGAGCTGTCGGCATCGTCGGTGCCGTGCTCCGCGGCTTCTGGTGGTCACTGCTGGTCGGCGCCCTTCCCGGCATCGTGCTCGCCGTGCTCGCCGGTCAGTCCGGAGGGTGGGCGGGTGTGGTCGCCGCCGTCGTGCTGGCGATCCTGGGCGGGGTGTTCGGTCTCGCCCTCTCCGCCGTCGGGCTGGCCGGGAGGCTGACCGGATGGGGAATGTGCACCGGGATGCCCGGAGTGGGTGCGAAGGGGGCACCGGCGCTCACCCCGTGGCTGCACGAACGGATCCAGACCATGGCCGGGCGGGCACCCACCGATGCCCCGGTGACCTTCGGCGACCTGAACGAGGCAGGCATCACCCTGCGGACGATGACCACGAACGTCACCCGGCACCAGCCGATGAGCATGCCGTGGGCCGCCCGCGAGTACTACCTGGACCCGGCCGTGATGGCCGACTACTTCCCGGCCGACGTGGTCGACTGGCTCACCGGGCCCGTTCCGGCTTCACCAGCCACCAGCCGCCGGGACCGGTGGGGTGCAGTGCTCGACGCCTGTGCACGCGACCGCGGCCTGGTCCGGATGCCCCCGCCCGAGCGCGTGCCCATCCTTTTTGCCACCCGGCTGAGCTTGAGCTTCCCGGTGCTCATCGCCGCCGTCCCGCTGCTCGCCGTGGACTTCTCCCGCGAGGTGAACACCTCCTTCCGCAGCCAGGCCGAGGAGTGGCTCACCGCGAACCCGGACTCCGATCCGGCCGAGGCACTCACCGCGGTGCGCTCTCGCCCGGAGTTCGCCACCAACTGGTTCAGCGACGGCGGCCTGTGCGCGAATCTGCCGGTGCACTTCTTCGACAGCCCGCTGCCCACCCGGCCCACGTTCGCGATCAATCTGGGTCAGCTCCCGGACGGCGCGCAGGCCGATCCGGACCCGGCGAAGAACGTCTACCTGCCCACGAACAACATCGGCGGCGGCTACCGCACCTGGCGCACGCTCTCGCCGATCGGCCTCGGTGGCCTGTTCGGCTTTCTGAACGCGCTGGTGGAGACCGCGCGCAGTTGGGTGGACGAAGCCCAGCTTGTGCTTCCTGGCTACCGCGACCGGGTGGTGCTGATCAGGCACACCAAGGACGAAGGCGGGATGAACCTGGCCATGCCGCCCGAGGTGGTGAGCGCACTGGCCGACCGGGGCCACGCCGCCGCCGGCCGCCTGGTCGACGTGTTCGCCGGACCGCAGCCGGGCCAGGTACCCACGCACGGCTTCGACAACCATCGCTGGATCCGGCTACGGACCGCGGGTGCGGGTTTGGAGCAGTGGCTCGGCAGTTGGCAGCACGGGTACACCGCGCCCGCCCCCGGCGGGACGCCCTACCCCGATCTGGCCGGCGCCGGGGCGGCGGGGGAGCTGCCCTCGTATGTACCCACGGATGCGCAGCGCGCCCGGCTGAACACCGCCACCGATGACGTCCTCGGCCTGGCTCAGACCTGGCCCGCCGGTGCGATGTCTACCGGTGCGCCCCGGCCCACACCACGGCTGCGGCTGGTGCCCGAGGAGGGTGTCGCTGCCCTCGACGGCAGTGCGGCATCGGCCGGGGTACCCAGCACGGCGGCCAGCATCAGCGATCGCGCAGACGCGCTGATCCCGACGAGCACGGACCTGCCCTTCGACGAGTGAACCGACCCGGCCCGTGCCAGTTCTCGCCGGGCCAGCCCCGGTCGGTCAGACCTGCAGCGACCAGGCCCGCACACCGCCGATGATCCCGGCACTGTTCGGCACGATCACCACGTCATCACCGAGCTTTTCCACCACCTGCGGGGTGAGCCGGCGAGAGTTCCCGCCGCCCACATACAGGCGGTCCCACAGATAGACCGGGCGCAGCGCCTCCACCACCCGCCGGATCCGCCGGGACCACTGGGCATCCCCGAGGCGGAGCCGCTCGTGCTCGCCCACGTACTCGTCGTAGGTCAGCCCCCACCGCACCGGAGACTGGGAGAGCTCCTGATGCGGAGCCAGCACTCCGCCGTCGAAAAGAGCATTACCCAGCCCCGTGCCAAAGGTGAGCATCAGCTCCAACCCGGCCCCGGCCACCACGCCGGCACCGTGCACCTCGGCGTCGTTGAGCACCAGCGCCGGCATCTCCAGCCCGCGCTCGATCGCAGCGCGCATGTCGAACCCGGACCAGGCGTCCACCAGCTCGGGCAGGACCCGGGTGCGCGGACCGGCCTTGGTCACGTAGTGCGGGGTGGCCACCACCACCCCGTGCCGGATCATCCCCGGCATCCCGACGGTGGCTCGCCCCGCCTCCGGCAGCTTTCCGGCCAGATCGGTGATCAGCGAGACCAGCCGCTGGGGGGACAGCGGGTACGGGGTGGCGGCCCGGACCGGCTGGGCGTGCATCGTCCCGGCGGCATCCAGCACCGAGGCCTTGATACCGCCGCCACCGCAGTCGACGGCGAGTGTGGGCGGGGTCTGCTGCACTCCGCCCACCTTACCGGCCAGGTGTGATGGACTGGGGCTCGTGGGCGAGAACAGCGGGGAGCACACCGCACCACCGGCGGAGCCGCAGGCCCCTGCCACCGTGCGGGCACGGTTGGACATCGCCTACGCCGGCACCGCATTCTCTGGCTGGGCCCGCCAGCCCGGTCTGCGCACGGTGCAGCAGGCGGTCGAGGAGGGTCTGGCCCAAGTGCTGCGGCTGGCCGAACCGCCGCGACTGACCGTGGCCGGGCGCACCGACGCCGGAGTGCACGCCCGCGGGCAGGTGGCCCATGTGGACCTGCCGGCCGAGCAGTGGAGTGCCACTCCTGGCCGCAGCGACCGGACTCCGGCGGTGGCGCTCGCGCACCGGTTGAGCGCGGTGCTCGACGATGATGTGGTGATCCAGGGTGTGCGGCAGGTGCCGGAGACCTTCGACGCCCGCTTCTCCGCCCTGTGGCGCCGGTACAGCTACCGGATCAGCGATCGCCTCACCACCCGCGACCCGCTGCGGCGGTCCTCGGTGCTCTGGCACCGGCGCGCCCTGGACGAGACGGCGATGAACGCCGCCGCGCACCTGCTGACCGGCGAGCACGACTTCGCCGCCTACTGCAAACCACGCGAGGGCGCCACCACCATCCGCATCCTGCAGGAGTTCGCCTGGGAGCGTACCGAGTCCGGCCTGGTTCTCGCGCGGGTGCGCGCGGATGCGTTCTGTCACTCCATGGTGCGCGCGCTGGTGGGCGCGAGCCTGGCGGTGGGGGAGGGCCGCCGGCCGGTGGGCTGGCCCGCCGAGGTGCTCGGCGCCGGTCTGCGGGACTCGGCGGTCCAGGTGGCACCCGCCTTGGGGCTGGCCCTCGAGGAGGTCGGGTACCCGCAGGAGGAGGCGTACGGCCTCCGAGCGCAGCAGGCGCGCGCGATGCGCACCCTGCCTCCCACCTCGCCGACGGCGTAGCTCACCGGGGTCGGCGGAGGCCGGCGTGGCCCTGGGGTCAGGGCCGCTCCGGGGAGGACCGTCATCAGCCCCGCTGCGGGCCACCTGGGGTCAGGGCTGCTCCGGGGTGACAGCGGCCAGTGGCGCCTGGCCGTCCTCGTCCACCAGGTGCATCGCAGCCTCCTCGGCGGTAGCGGCACCGCCGGCCACCCCCACATCTTCGGCCTGGTCGGACGCCTCGCCCTCGACGAGACGACCGGCGCGATCGGCCTGCCGGGACGCGTCCGGGCCGGCATCCTCTGGCACCTCGGCCGAGAGTCGGACGCCCTGTGGTTCGCCGACGGCTTCCTCATAGGGCGTCTCACCCCAGTGCGGGCCGGGGGAGCGTTCCGGTGGGGAGTAGCTCTCGTTCAAGAGGTCCTCGGTGCCGCGCTCCTCGAGCGTGTCCTCCAGGGGCAGCTGGTTGGAGTCCGGGGCCGGCCCGGGCCCGGTATCGTCGGTGGAGCTCATCTGTTCACCCTGACACGCACGCGGCAGGCACGCACGGGCTGGCGCCAGCCCGGAGTACTGTGTCGTGGGCGAGGGCTGGGCTCGGCAGCAGTGGGGCGAACGTGACCAAGATCGCCCCGGGCCGGTATCCTGTGCTTTGACCGTTGACCGGGGCGCGGAGTACTCTGGTGCCTCGTTGTGCGTCCGCTCGCTGGTCGGTGCCTCCCACTCACCGCATCGCGTGACCGGAGGATGCTCACCAACGTTGAAGTGACCAAGGGGTTCGTCTCCGATGGCGCGGGCATTCCGCCCGCGGCCGTTACGGCGAGCCCCACAGACCAGCAGAGGAACGAAGGCTACGACCGTGCGTACGTACACCCCCAAGCCCGGCGATACCGAGCGTGCCTGGTACGTCATCGACGCTACCGACGTCGTCCTGGGCCGGTTGGCGACCCACGCCGCCACGCTGCTCCGGGGCAAGCACAAGCCCACCTTCGCCCCGCATGCGGACGGTGGTGACTTCGTCATCATCATCAACGCAGACAAGGTCGCGCTGACCGGCGCGAAGCGGGAGAAGAAGCTCGCCTACCGCCACTCGGGTTACCCGGGTGGACTGAAGGCCACCAGCTACGCCGAGCTCCTGGAGAAGAATCCGGAGCGGGCCGTGGAGAAGGCGATCCGGGGCATGATCCCGAAGAACCGCCTGGGCAGTGCCCAGATGAACAAGCTGAAGGTCTACCGCGGCGCTGAGCACCCCCATGGTGCGCAGAAGCCGGAGACCTTCGAAATCACCCAGGTCGCGCAGTAACGCGGCGAGCTGACGCGAACACTGAACTGAGGAGAACCGTGTCCGAGACCACAGCCGAGACCGAGGAACTCGTGGGCGACGCCCCGAGCACCTACACCTCCGAGAGTGAGGCACCGACCGGTGGAGGCAGCTCGCTGACCGCCCCCGGCCAGGCCCTGGGCCGCCGCAAGGAAGCTATCGCCCGCGTGCGACTGATTCCGGGCACCGGCACCTACAAGGTGAACGGCCGCACCCTGGAGGACTACTTCCCGAACAAGTTGCACCAGCAGCTGGTGAACGCCCCGTTCGCCCTGCTCGACCTGGAGGGCCGCTTCGACGTCGTCGCCCGCATCACCGGTGGCGGCGCCTCCGGCCAGGCCGGTGCACTGCGTCTGGCGATCGCCCGTGCGCTGAACCAGATCGACGCCGACTCCAACCGGGCCGCGCTGAAGAAGGCCGGGTACCTCACTCGGGACGCGCGCGCCACCGAGCGGAAGAAGGCCGGTCTGAAGAAGGCCCGTAAGGCACCGCAGTACTCCAAGCGCTGACCCGCGCACTATCATCGGCCCCGTTCGGACCTAGTCCGCCGGGGCCGATGGTGTATCCAGGCACGTCCGAGCAGCGGGCGGAAAATCGAAAGAAGGACCACAGATGGGGCGACGACTGTTCGGAACGGACGGCGTGCGGGGACTGGCGAACCGAGAGGTCACTGCCTCGTTGGCGTTGCATCTGGGTACCGCAGCCGTGCACGTGCTGGGGGAGCAAGGGCGGCTGACCGGGAGCCGGCCCCGGGCCATCGTGGCCCGAGACCCCCGGCTCTCCGGCCACTTCCTCTCCGCCGCGGTGGTGGCCGGTATGTCCAGCGCCGGAGTGGACGTGGAGGATCTCGGTGTGCTGCCCACCCCGGCGGTCGCCTACCTGACCGGTGCCGAGGACGTGGACCTTGCGGTGATGATCTCCGCCTCGCACAACCCGATGGCGGACAACGGCATCAAGTTCTTCACCCGCGGCGGGGTCAAGCTCGACGATGCGGTCGAGGACGCGATCGAGGCCAACCTGTCTACCGACTGGGAGCTGCCGATCGGGGCCGATGTCGGCACGGTGACGCAGAACCGCGGCGAGGCCGGGGACCGGTACGTCCAGCACCTGCTCGGCACGATCGACGTCGACCTGTCCGGCTTGCGGATCGCCGTCGACTGCGCCAACGGTGCCGCCAGTGAGGTGGGTCCGGCCGCGTTGCGTGCGGCCGGTGCGGATGTGGTGGTGATCAACGCCTCGCCGGACGGGCGCAACATCAACGAGCAGTGTGGGTCCACGCATCCGGAGCAGCTGCAGGCCGTGACGCTCGCCTCCGGGGCCGACTTCGGCGTCGCCTACGACGGCGACGCCGACCGGTGCCTGGCCGTGGACAACACCGGCGCCCTCGTGGACGGCGACCAGATCATGGGCATCCTCGCCGTGGGACTGAACGAGTCCGGCCGGTTGGCCGGCAGCACCCTGGTGGTGACCGTGATGAGCAACCTCGGGTTGACCCTGGCGATGCAGGAGGCCGGGATCAACCTGGTGCAGACCGGGGTGGGGGACCGGTACGTGCTGGAGGCGATGCGGGCCGGCGGGCACAGCCTGGGCGGAGAACAGTCCGGGCACATCGTGTTGGCCGAGCACGCCACCACCGGAGACGGTGTGCTGACCAGCCTGCAGCTTGCCGCCCGGATGGCGGCGAGCGGCCGCTCGCTGGCCGATTTGGCGGGGGTGATGACCCGCCTCCCGCAGGTGCTGGTGAACGTGCCCGGAGTGGACAAGTCCCGGGTGGACAGCGACGAGGTGCTCGCCGCTGCCGTCACGGCAGCCGAGCAGCGGCTGGGCACCAGCGGCCGGGTATTGCTGCGCCCTTCCGGTACTGAGCCACTGGTCCGGGTGATGGTTGAGGCCGCTTCTGAGGATCAGGCCGAGCGTGAGGCGGATGTTCTCAGTGACGTCGTCCGGGAGCGACTCGCCCTGGCCTGAGCCGGCTGACCCTGCGGGCCGGCCATTCGGTCGCTGCCGGAGACACGACATTCTGTCCCTACCGGACACACGGTTGGTGCCTCCTCCCGCCCACCACCAGCACTGCTTGAAAACCGACGATGTCCGGCCATGCGCCGGTGCAGCGAACCCGCACGGTGGGTCCCCGTGGTGCGCCCTCGCTTCGGCCAGCAACCACCGAGTGTGTGGTGCACCACAACTGCGCTCGGATCACGGCGCTCTGGAGCCTGACGTCCGGTGTTCGGAGCACGCGGAGTCAACGGTGCGCGGCACGAGAACCGCGGAATCTAGCGCCTGACAGCCGGTGCAGAGGGGCCGAGGGGGCCTGCCTGACAGCGCCGTCCGAGGGTCGGGGCAGGATTTGACCCCGACCCCCGGGACGCGTAATGTCATCACTCGTTGCCCCAAGCGAGGGAGGAACGGACACCGATCTGGTGGCCGGATCCCAGCAGGGCAGCCCATCCGAAACGAACCACACGGTGCTGCGCACCGAGGAACGTCGGGAGGACGATCAGCTCCGGTCGCGGAGAGGATCGAACTTCGGGTAGGATGGAGCGGTTGCCCCGGATGGCTTGCCTGTTGTGGGTGGGTTTGATGGTGTGTGTTCGTTGTTTGAGAACTCAACAGTGTGTTTGTAGTGATTGATGCCAGTTTTTTATTGGTTGAATGGCTGCCTTCGGGATCCCGTCTTGGGGGTGGTTGTTTGGTCAGGGTTTTTGTTTTCGTATGGTTGTTGATGCTGCGCCTTTATTTTGGGTGTGGTGTTTATGGCTTTGTATGGAGAGTTTGATCCTGGCTCAGGACGAACGCTGGCGGCGTGCTTAACACATGCAAGTCGAACGATGATCCTGGTGCTTGCACTGGGGGATTAGTGGCGAACGGGTGAGTAACACGTGAGTAACCTGCCCTCTTCTCTGGGATAAGCGCTGGAAACGGCGTCTAATACTGGATATTCGGGTCCTTTCGCATGGTGGGATTCGGAAAGATTTATTGGTGGGGGATGGACTCGCGGCCTATCAGCTTGTTGGTGGGGTAATGGCCTACCAAGGCGACGACGGGTAGCCGGCCTGAGAGGGTGACCGGCCACACTGGGACTGAGACACGGCCCAGACTCCTACGGGAGGCAGCAGTGGGGAATCTTGCACAATGGGCGAAAGCCTGATGCAGCGACGCCGCGTGAGGGATGACGGCCTTCGGGTTGTAAACCTCTTTCAGTAGGGAAGAAGCCTTTCGGGGTGACGGTACCTGCAGAAGAGCCCGGCTAACTACGTGCCAGCAGCCGCGGTAATACGTAGGGCGCAAGCGTTGTCCGGAATTATTGGGCGTAAAGAGCTCGTAGGCGGTTTGTCGCGTCTGGTGTGAAAACTCAAGGCTCAACCTTGAGCTTGCATCGGGTACGGGCAGACTAGAGTGTGGTAGGGGAGACTGGAATTCCTGGTGTAGCGGTGGAATGCGCAGATATCAGGAGGAACACCGATGGCGAAGGCAGGTCTCTGGGCCACTACTGACGCTGAGGAGCGAAAGCATGGGTAGCGAACAGGATTAGATACCCTGGTAGTCCATGCCGTAAACGTTGGGCACTAGGTGTGGGGTCCATTCCACGGATTCTGCGCCGCAGCTAACGCATTAAGTGCCCCGCCTGGGGAGTACGGCCGCAAGGCTAAAACTCAAAGGAATTGACGGGGGCCCGCACAAGCGGCGGAGCATGCGGATTAATTCGATGCAACGCGAAGAACCTTACCAAGGCTTGACATACACCAGAACGCTCTAGAGATAGAGTGCTCTTTGGACACTGGTGTACAGGTGGTGCATGGTTGTCGTCAGCTCGTGTCGTGAGATGTTGGGTTAAGTCCCGCAACGAGCGCAACCCTTGTCCTATGTTGCCAGCACGTGATGGTGGGGACTCATAGGAGACTGCCGGGGTCAACTCGGAGGAAGGTGGGGATGACGTCAAATCATCATGCCCCTTATGTCTTGGGCTTCACGCATGCTACAATGGCCGGTACAGAGGGCTGCGATACCGTGAGGTGGAGCGAATCTCATAAAGCCGGTCTCAGTTCGGATTGGGGTCTGCAACTCGACCCCATGAAGTCGGAGTCGCTAGTAATCGCAGATCAGCAACGCTGCGGTGAATACGTTCTCGGGCCTTGTACACACCGCCCGTCACGTCATGAAAGTCGGTAACACCCGAAGCCGGTGGCCTAACCCCTTGTGGGGAGGAGCTGTCGAAGGTGGGATTGGCGATTGGGACGAAGTCGTAACAAGGTAGCCGTACCGGAAGGTGCGGCTGGATCACCTCCTTTCTAAGGAGCTTCTACACATTCCCCGCTCATGTGGTGGGGGTGTGCAGGGCCAGGCCTACACCGAGTGTGTGTGGGTTGGTTGCTCATGGGTGGAACATCGATCATTACTCCCCACACGGGTCCTGTTTTATGCGGGGCTGGTGGTGTGGGGGCACACTGTTGGGCTCCCGGGCAGCGAGCTACTCCGTTAGGGGTGGGTTGTTGTTTGGTGGTACGGCCTGCTGGTCGGCTGCAGGGTTTTCTGTGGTTGGTGGTGGGATCGTCGGTAGCTTGAGAACTGCACAGTGGACGCGAGCATCTTTGATTTTTGTGGTTTAAGTTAGTAAGAGCATTCGGTGGATGCCTTGGCACCAGGAGCCGATGAAGGACGTAGTAGCCTGCGATAAGCCTCGGGGAGTTGGCAAACGAGCTTTGATCCGAGGATGTCCGAATGGGGAAACCCGGCCGGGGTCATGCCCGGTTACCCGTGCCTGAATATATAGGGTGCGTGGAGGGAACGCGGGGAAGTGAAACATCTCAGTACCCGCAGGAAGAGATATTCCGTGAGTAGTGGCGAGCGAAAGCGGATGAGGCTAAACCATGGGTGTGTGATAGCCGGCAGGCGTTGCACTTGTGGGGTTGTGGGACTCGTTGACTGGTTCTGCCGAGCTGGTGAGGAGTTACAAAGTTACGTGGTAGTCGAATGGTCTTGAAAGGCCAAGCATAGAGGGTGTGACTCCCGTAGACGAAATTGCGTAGCCTCCTGATGAGTATCCCAAGTAGTACGGGGCCCGAGAAATCCCGTGCGAATCTGCCAAGACCACTTGGTAAGCCTAAATACTACCTGGTGACCGATAGCGGACAAGTACCGTGAGGGAAAGGTGAAAAGTACCCCGGGAGGGGAGTGAAATAGTACCTGAAACCGTGTGCTTACAATCCGTTGGAGCCTCCTTAGTTGGGGTGACAGCGTGCCTTTTGAAGAATGAGCCTGCGAGTTAGTGGCATGTGGCGAGGTTAACCCGTGTGGGGGAGCCGTAGCGAAAGCGAGTCCGAATAGGGCGCCATAGTCGCGTGTTCTAGACCCGAAGCGAAGTGATCTATCCATGGCCAGGTTGAAGCGCGAGTAAAACCGCGTGGAGGACCGCACCCACCTAGGTTGAAAACTGGGGGGATGAGCTGTGGATAGGGGTGAAAGGCCAATCAAACTTCGTGATAGCTGGTTCTCCCCGAAATGCATTTAGGTGCAGCGTCGCGTATTCCTTACCGGAGGTAGAGCTACTGGATGGCTGATGGGCCCAACCAGGTTACTGACGTCAACCAAACTCCGAATGCCGGTAAGTGTGAGCGCGGCAGTGAGACTGCGGGGGATAAGCTTCGTAGTCGAGAGGGAAACAGCCCAGACCACCAGCTAAGGCCCCTAAGCGTGTGCTAAGTGGGAAAGGATGTGGAGTTGCACAGACAACCAGGAGGTTGGCTTAGAAGCAGCCACCCTTGAAAGAGTGCGTAATAGCTCACTGGTCAAGTGATTCTGCGCCGACAATATAGCGGGGCTCAAGTACACCGCCGAAGCTGTGGCATTCATGCAGTAACCAGGCCTGGTCTCCTTGTGGGACTTGGTCCAGGTGTGTGGATGGGTAGGGGAGCGTCGTGTGGGGAGTGAAGCGGCAGGGTGACCTAGCCGTGGACGCCACACGAGTGAGAATGCAGGCATGAGTAGCGAAAGACGGGTGAGAAACCCGTCCGCCGAATGACCAAGGGTTCCAGGGCCAGGTTAATCCGCCCTGGGTAAGTCGGGACCTAAGGCGAGGCCGACAGGCGTAGTCGATGGACAAGCAGTTGATATTCTGCTACCGGCGAAGAACCGCCCATACCGAGCCCGGTGATGCTAAACGCCCGAAACCAGTGCTACCGAGTCCTTCGGGACAAGGAGTATTGGTGGAGCGCGTGACCCGAACCGGCAGTAGGTAAGCGTATTAACAGGGGTGACGCAGAAAGGTAGCCCAGCGTGTCTTATGGCTTGGCACGTCCAAGGTTTGTAGGGCGAGGTGTAGGCAAATCCGCACCTCATATAGCCTGAGAACTGATGGTGACAGCGTATGCTGGATGATTGGGTGATCCTATGCTGCCGAGAAAAACCTCGACGCGAGGTTCTAGCCGCCCGTACCCTAAACCGACTCAGGTGGTCAGGTAGAGAATACTAAGGCGATCGAGAGAATCATGGTTAAGGAACTCGGCAAAATGCCCCCGTAACTTCGGGAGAAGGGGGGCCTGAGGCGTGACCTACCCTTTGCGGTAGAGAGCGTTTGAGGGCCGCAGAGACCAGGGAGAAGCGACTGTTTATTAAAAACACAGGTCCGTGCGAAGTCGCAAGACGATGTATACGGACTGACGCCTGCCCAGTGCTGGAAGGTTAAGAGGACGGGTCAGCCCCTTGTGGGCGAAGCTCAGAATTTAAGCCCCAGTAAACGGCGGTGGTAACTATAACCATCCTAAGGTAGCGAAATTCCTTGTCGGGTAAGTTCCGACCTGCACGAATGGCGCAACGACTTCTCCGCTGTCTCGACCGTGAACTCGGCGAAATTGCACTACGAGTAAAGATGCTCGTTACGCGCAGCAGGACGGAAAGACCCCGGGACCTTTACTATAGCTTGGTATTGGTGTTCGGTACGGCTTGTGTAGGATAGGTGGGAGACATTGAAGCATCCGCGCCAGCGGGTGTGGAGTCAACGTTGAAATACCACTCTGGTCGTTCTGGATATCTAACCTCGGTCCGTGATCCGGATCAGGGACAGTGCCTGGTGGGTAGTTTAACTGGGGCGGTTGCCTCCTAAAAAGTAACGGAGGCGCTCAAAGGTTCCCTCAGCCTGGTTGGCAATCAGGTGTCGAGTGTAAGTACACAAGGGAGCTTGACTGTGAGACGTACAGGTCGAGCAGGGACGAAAGTCGGAACTAGTGACCCGACGGTGGCTCGTGGAAGCGCCGTCGCTCAACGGATAAAAGGTACCCCGGGGATAACAGGCTGATCTTGCCCAAGAGTCCATATCGACGGCATGGTTTGGCACCTCGATGTCGGCTCGTCGCATCCTGGGGCTGGAGTTGGTCCCAAGGGTTGGGCTGTTCGCCCATTAAAGCGGTACGCGAGCTGGGTTTAGAACGTCGTGAGACAGTTCGGTCCCTATCCGCTGCGCGCGCAGGAAATTTGAGAAGGCCTGTCCCTAGTACGAGAGGACCGGGACGGACTAACCTCTGGTGTGCCAGTTGTTCCGCCAGGAGCACGGCTGGTTAGCTACGTTGGGAAGGGATAACCGCTGAAAGCATCTAAGCGGGAAGCCTGCTTCAAGATGAGATTTCCTAGGGGACTTCGTGCCCCGAGAGGCTCCCAGCTAGAACACTGGGTTGATAGGCCGGATGTGGAAGTGAGGACTCAAGACTCATGAAGCTGACCGGTACTAATACGCCAAAGACTTAAACACACACCACCCCCCAAGGGGGTAGTGCCCCAGAGTCATCACTGCTACGCGTCCACTGTGCGGTTCCCGAGATACCGGCAACCACCACCCCCCACCACACCACCGGTGTCAACACGGGGGCCCCGGGGTTTGATATCTCCATAGAGTTACGGCGGCCATAGCGAGGCGGGAAACGCCCGGATCCATCCCGAACCCGGAAGCTAAGCCCCTCAGCGCCGATGGTACTGCGACCGCGAGGTCGTGGGAGAGTAGGACACCGCCGGACAACCATTCCAGTCAAGCCACCCCACCCCGGGGTGGCTTGACTGCGTTAACCACCCCCCAACCAACCAGGCTCAGGGCGCACACCTCGGTGAAGACGCCACCGGCGCGCGTCTCGGAAGGTGTGAGGCTCGCGGGCGGCATCGGGGTCCGTCACCCGGGACTGGATCGCTGAGTCTGCTGGCGGGCGGGTATCACCGCCCCTGTGGGCTCGGCTGTGCCAGGTGCTCCGTCACCTGCGGCGGCTGCACCCGGCGACGATCGCGTTGACCGAACCCAGGACCGAGGGCTCAGAAGCCAGTCCAGGCACACGAGAACGCCCTGCTCGAACGAGGGTACGACCTATGCGGTCGGTATCGCCCCGCTCAAGAAGGGCGTTTCGCGGTGGGGAGAGCCGGTCGGGCTAGTTGCTCGGCCAGCTGGCCGCCGTCGATCACGATCTCTGTTCCGGTCATGTAGCCGGATTCATCGGAGGCCAGGAACACCACCGCGTGGGAGATCTCCTCCGGCGTCGCCAGGCGCTTCATCGGGATCTTGTCGGTGTAGGAACGGCGGAACTCCTCACCGTACTGGGTCAGCATGTCCTCAGTCAGCGGGGTCGTGACGGTACCGGGGTGCACCGAGTTGACCCGGACGTTCTGCGCGGCGTACTCCATCGCGGCGGCCTTGGTCATGCCGCGGACCGCGAACTTGGCCGCGACATAGGCGATGTTCGGGAAGCCAACCGCTGCGGTCATCCCGGCCAGAGAGGAGATATTGACGATCGATCCGCCGCCAGCCTCGACCATAGCCGGGATGGTGGCGCGCATCCCCAGCATCGTGCCGTGCTGGTCGACGTCGATCGTGCGGTAGTAGGTGTTGAGGTCCATGTCGGCGGTGACCCCCGCGCCCCCGGAGATCCCGGCGTTGTTCACCAGGACGGTGACGGTGCCGAACTGCTCCCTCGTCGCCGCGACGGCGGCCTTCCAGGACTCCTCGGAGGTGACGTCGAGGTGGGTGAAGGCGACCTCGGCACCGAACTCCGCAGCGAGCTTCTCGCCGCCCTCTCGGTCGATGTCGGCGATCATCACCTTGGCGCCCTCCGCGGCGAGCAGGCGAACATGGGTGACACCCATCCCGCTGGCTCCACCGGTGACCAGGGCGATCTTTCCGTCTAACCGTGACAACTTCTCTCCTTACAGCGTGTCGAAGGTGCCTCGTGCAGCACCAGGCAGTGGTGCGGCTGGAGCATGTGTGGTGAGCACAGATCTCGGCTACACCTACCCATGGAACGGCTGGGGACGGGGTAGATATTCCTCGCGACGGACGGTGGCGGGGCCGTTCCACCGCGGAGGGGTCCCGATTCCGGATCATCGACGCCCTCAGGTCCGCGATCCAAGGCACTAACGACATGACCGAACTCAGAGGGACGGTGATGATGTCGTGCCCACGCCGTGCGCGGGCCGTGCGGGCTCAGGGGAGGATCAGGGCGATCCCCGATTCCGGATGAGAACCTGAGTCTCTAGCGTGGGAGACTGGGATCCGACGCGAGGAGTGCACGTGTTCGAAACTGCAGTAGAGACCGTTCTGGCCATGGCGGCGTCGCCATGGGTGCTCGTGGTGCTCTTCGCCTGCTGCGTCATCGACGGCTTCTTCCCTCCGATTCCCAGCGAGTCCCTGGTCATCGCGCTCACCAGCCTGTCGATCAGCGGTGAAGCGCCGAACATCCTCTGGATCGCGCTGGTGGCAGCACTCGGTGCCTTCGTGGGGGACAACATCGCCTACCTGATCGGTACCAAGCTCCCCATCCACCGGTTCCGGATCTTCCGCAGCAGGCGAGGGCAGAAAACCCTGGCGTGGGCCGAGCATGCGCTCGCACGTCGGGGTGCGGTGTTCATTCTTGCTGCCCGGTACGTCCCGGTTGGCCGCGTCGCGGTGAACATGACCGCTGGCGCCGTGGGCTACCCCTACCGGCGGTTCGTTTACGTGACCGGGATCGCCGCGGTGATGTGGGCCGGCTACTCGGTGCTCCTCGGCGTGAGCGCCGGTGCGTTCCTGCACGAGCACCCGCTCATCGGTGTGCTCGTCGGTGTGGTGCTCGGGGTGGCGATCGGCTTCGTCGTCGACTTCATCGTCCGCCGCGTCCTGGGCCGCAAGGGCCTGACCCCGGAGGAGACCATGCAGCCCGACTTCTCCCTCAAGGATGCAGACGAGGAGCTGGAGCACACTCCCTGAGCCTCGGCCTGCAGGCAGCACCTGGAGCTCGCAGCTGCGAAGCCTGAGTGCCTGGGGCCGGCGGGTCTCAGTCCGAGGCGGTGCGTGCCAGGCCCAGCTGCTCCAGCGCGATTCGCTCGAACCGGAACGGGTCCCGGCCCACCCACGAGTGTGTGTCCCAGACTCTCGCCGCCGGCTCCTGCACGGTGACCCTCGGCCAGTCCACACCACCGCCCGTGATGAACTCCACCACCGCCCCGTGGAACTCCTCAGCGAGCCCCGCTGGCGGGTCCTCCCCAGCAATCCTCGCTACCCGGTCCACTCCCAGGCGGTGCCAGGCGAACGGCAGGTCCACGCAATGCAACGCCCGGTCGGTCACCGGTGACCGCCAGCGGAAGTCCCACAGCCACGTAGGGGCCTGCACCTCGGCGCGCGCGAGTGCCACCCGCACGGCGGGGATACGGAACACCCGGTCGGTCACCGCCTGGCCGAGCAGCTCCGCGGGAGAGAAGTCCGGATAGGCACGCGGGTAGGCGCGGGCCAGGACCGGTGGCACCCCGAGCCCCATCAGCACCGCAGCGGACACCCCCGAGGCGAGGAAACGTTCCACCACCGCGGTGACCCGGTTGAACTCGTGGCTGGTCACTCCCAGCAGCAGCGGCACCTGCCCACTCTCGCCGGAGCCGATCGCCGTCACCGGATCCTCGGGCAGTAGGTCACCATCGATCACCGGACCGAAATCGGTGATCGGGTCCCGGCCACTCAGCACCTGGTGCAGGTCCCGCACCGCGGAGAGCAGGTCGGCACCGGCCCGCGCCCGCTCGGTGGCGACCACGTGTTCGCGAGGCACCTGCTGCCAGGAGTCCAGATCATGCTCGGGAAGTCCAGCGCCCCGGGCCATCTCCACCCCCACCCGCTCCGCCCGTGCCTGCGGGATGTCCGGTAACGGCCCGGAGTGGCACACCGCACGGCGAAACAGGCCACGGGCGGCGGGGGAGACCAGCAGCGCCAGCACCGCACTGCCCCCGGCGCTCTGCCCACCGACGGTCACCTGGCCGGAGTCGCCGCCGAAGTGGGCGATGTTCTCCGCCACCCACTCCAGCGCGGCGATCGCGTCCCGCAGCGCCCGGTTGCCCGGTGCGCCGGGGATGTCCCCGTACCCCTCGAAGCCCAACCGGTAGGTGATCACCACGGTGACCACACCTCGGCGGGCGAACTCGTCGCCGTCGAACCATGCCCCACCGGGCGAGCCGCCCACGAAACCACCACCGTGGATCCACACGTATACCGGCAGCCGGGCACCCGCCTCGAGCGTGGGGGTGAAGATATTGAGGTTTAGCACCTCGTCCCCCGGCACCACCGGCTCCGGGATCGAATAGGTATCCGTCGTCGGGCCGAGGCTCGGTGTCGGCCCGTTCGCCAGCGCATCGCGGACTCCGACCCACCCTGGATGTGGTGCCGGTGCGGCGAACCGCAGCTCACCCACCGGCGGGGCGGCGTAGGGGATCCCGCGGAACGCGAGGGAACGCTCGCGCTGCTCGCCGCGCACCCGGCCGCTGGCGGTCATGGCCACTACGGTCTCGCTCATCGCGTGCCCCTCTCTGGCCCCGAGGTGTTCATCGAACTCAGATCTTCCGGAGCAGGAATCGGCTGAGCCGGTGGTCGGACTCCTTGCGCAGCACCAGTGTGGCTCGGCCGCGGGTGGGCAGCACGTTCTCCACCAGGTTCGGTTCGTTGATCGAGCCCCAGATCTGGCTCGCCTTCGCCCTGGCCTCGTCGTCGTCCAGGCTGGCGTACCGGTGAAAGTAGGAGCGCTCGTCGGCGAACGCCGTCTGCCGCAGGTCGAGGAACCGGTCGATGTACCACTGCCGCACATGCTCGGTAGCGGCGTCGATATAGATGCTGAAGTCGAAGAAGTCACTGACCGCCAGGGTGGGCTCGCCCAGGGCACTCACTCGCGCCGGCGCGAGAACGTTCAGCCCCTCCACGATCAGCACCTCTGGGCTGTGCACCTCGATCCGCCGATCCGGCACGATGTCGTAGGTCAGGTGGGAGTACACCGGGGCGGTCGCTACCTCGGCCCCGGACTTGACCTGGGTGAGGAAGTCCAGCAGCGCTCGCCGGTCGTAGGACTCCGGGAACCCCTTGCGCTCCATCAGCCCACGCCGCTGCAGCTCCGCGTTCGGGTACAGGAAGCCGTCCGTGGTGACCAGCTCCACCCGGGGGGTCTCCGGCCAGCGGCGAAGCATCTCCCGCAGCACCCGCGCAGCAGTGGATTTGCCCACCGCCACCGAGCCGGCCACGCCGATCACGAACGGTGTGCGGTGGGCCCGTTCGGACAGGAACGTGGCCGTCGTCGCCCGGAGCCGCTGCGACGCCGCGACGTACAGGGTGAGCAGACGCGAGAGCGGCCGGTAGCCAGTGTCCACCTCGGCCAGGTCGATCGGGTCCCCCAGACCGCGCAGGTTCTCCACGTCCTCCGCAGTCAGCGGCAGCGGAGTGGAGGCGGACAGCCGGCTCCAGGCGTCCCGGTCGAACTCGATGAACGGGCTGACCGCTGAGACGAGCTCCAGTGGTCGCGCCGGGTCGCTGGAACTACCGGTCATGGCCCGGTCAGAGGATGCAGCATCGGAAGGAAGCACGGGGACTACTCTTCCACCTCGAGCGGGGCGGCGGGTGCGCTCCCCGCGCCTGGCCGCCGAGCCGGCCGTGCGCGGACGAGGGGCAGCCCCGCCGGTTACGCTGGGCACCATGTGCGGAATCGTCGGATACGTCGGGCCAGCAGAGCCCGGGCCGCGGCCCCTCGAGGTCGTGATGGAAGGGCTGAGCAGGCTCGAGTACCGCGGGTACGACTCCGCGGGAGTCGCCGTCGCCACACCTGAGGGACTCGCCTCGGCGAAGAAGGCGGGAAAGCTCGCCAACCTGGTGGCTGAGCTGGAGGCGCACCCGATCCCCGAGGGCACGGCAGCGATCGGGCACACCCGGTGGGCCACCCACGGTGGGCCGACCGATATCAACGCCCACCCGCACCTGGCCGACGGCGGCCGTCTGGCCGTGATCCACAACGGCATCATCGAGAACTTCCACGCGCTCAGGGCCGAGCTGGCCCAGGCGGGGGTGACGCTCGTCTCCGAGACGGACACCGAGGTGGTCGCCCACCTGCTCGCCCGTGACTACGCCGAAGCCGGCGACCTGACCGCGGCGATGCTCGCCACCACCCGCCGGCTCGAGGGCGCCTTCACGCTGCTGGCGCTGCACGCCGATCAGCCCGGCACCGTGGTCGGAGCCCGCCGTAACTCACCCCTGGTGATCGGCCTGGGCGAGGGGGAGAACTTCCTCGGCTCGGACGTCGCGGCGTTCATCTCCGGCACTCGGGAAGCACTGGAGATCGGCCAGGACCAGGTGGTGACGATCACCGCGGACGACGTGCGCGTCGTCGACGCCGACGGCGAGCCGGTCGAGGGCCGCCGGTACACCGTGGACTGGAACGCCGACGCCGCCGTCAAGGGTGGCTACGACACCTTCATGGCCAAGGAGATCCACGACCAGCCCAAAGCGGTTGCCGACACTCTGCTCGGCCGGCACGACGAAGCCGGCAACCTGGTCCTCGACGAGCTGCGCGTGGACGAGTCGGTACTGCGGGGCATCGACAAGATCATCGTCGTCGCCTGCGGGACCGCCGCCTATGCGGGGCACGTGGCCAAGTACGCCGTCGAGCACTGGTGCCGTATCCCGGTCGAGGTCGAGCTCGCACACGAGTTCCGCTACCGCGACCCGGTGGTCGGTGAGAAGACCCTGGTGGTGGCGATCTCCCAGTCCGGGGAGACGATGGACACCATCATGGCGATCCGGCACGCCCGGGAGCAGGGGGCGAAGGTCCTCGCCATCGTGAACACCCATGGCTCCACGATCGCCCGGGAATCGGATGCGGTGCTCTACACCCACGCCGGCCCCGAGGTCGCTGTCGCCTCCACGAAGGCGTTCCTCGCCCAGATCACCGCCTGCTACCTGCTCGGCCTCTACCTGGCTCAGCTGCGCGGCTACAAGTACGTGGACGAAGTGTCCGGCTACCTCGACGAGCTGGCCCAGCTTCCCGGCAAGATCCAGCAGATCCTGGACGCCGAGGAGGAGGTCGTCGCCGTCGCCGAGGAGATGAAGGACACCCCGACGGTGCTGTTCCTGGGCCGGCACGTCGGCTACCCGGTCGCGCTGGAAGGTGCACTGAAGCTCAAGGAGCTCGCCTATATCCACGCCGAGGGGTTCGCCGCCGGGGAGCTCAAGCATGGCCCGATCGCGCTGATCGAGCCTGGTCGGGCGGTCTTCGTGATCGTGCCGACCCCGCGGCGGCCCACCTTGCACAACAAGGTGGTCTCGAATATCCAGGAAGTGCGCGCCCGCGGTGCTCGGACGCTCGTGATCGCCGAAGAGGGGGACGATTCGGTGAACGAGTTCGCCGAGGTCGTGTTCCGGGTGCCCCGCACGCCCACGCTGATGATGCCGCTGGTGACCGTGGTACCGCTGCAGATCTTCGCGTGCGCGCTCGCCGGGGCGAAGGGCCTGGACGTAGACCAGCCGCGCAACCTCGCCAAGTCCGTCACCGTCGAATAGCCGCGTGATCGCATGATTGTCGGAGTCGGCATCGATGTGGTGGACGTGGACCGGTTCGTGTCCACCTTGGAGCGCGCTCCCGGCCTGCGCGAGCGGCTGTTCACCACACCGGAGCGCGAGCTGCCACCCGCCTCCCTAGCCGCTCGGTTCGCCGCCAAGGAGGCGATCGCCAAAGCCCTCGGTGCCCCGGCCGGCCTGCGCTGGCAGGACGCAACCGTCCGGCGGGTGGCCGGTGGGCCACCGGTGGTGGAGCTGACCGGCACCGTGCAGGCCGCAGCAGCCTCGGCCGGGGTGCGTAGCTGGCACCTGTCCATCTCCCATGATGCCGGGATCGCCTCCGCGGTCGCGATCGCTGAAGGCTGACCGCGATGACCGCCCACGGTTACGATGCCGACGCCGTTCGCGGCGCCGAGGCCGCAGCGCTCGCGGCCGGCCGTCCGCTGATGCGCTGGGCCGCCCAGGCGGTGGCTGACACCGTGCGCGAAGTCCTCACCGTGGACGGCCGGAAGGCCCGCGCCGCACGCGTGCTGGTGCTCGTCGGCGGCGGCAACAATGGGGGCGACGGGCTGCACGCTGCCGCCGACCTGGCCCGCCGCGGGGCCGCCGTCACCGCACTGCTCGCCCGCGAGGACGTGCACCCCGGCGGGCTGGACCGCGCGCGCTGCGCCCACGTCCAGCTGCTCCCGGTGACCACCGAGGAGCAGCTCGCCGCCCCCGGCTGGCGGGACGCTGCCCGGCGCGCGCACGTGTGGGTGGACGCTCTCGCCGGTATCGGCATCCGCGGCGGGCTGCGCGGCCAGACCGCCGCCCTGGTCACCGCGCTGACCGAGCTCCGCCAGGAGGGCTCTCCGACCGTGGTCGCCGTGGACACCCCGAGCGGTATCGACGCCGGCACCGGCCGCCTGGACGGGCCGCTCCTGACCGCCGACCACACGGTGACGATGGGCGGGGTCAAGGCCGGGCTGCTGCTGCCACCGGCCGCACTCCAGGTGGGCACGCTGCACCTCGCCCCGCTCGGACTGGAACAGGACTTCGCCGCGCAACCGGCCGCCGTCACCCGGCTGGACAGCGCGGACGTGGCCGCCGACTGGCCGGTGCCCCGGCCCGCTGACCACAAGTACACCCGCGGCGTGCTCGGCGTGGTTGCCGGCTCCCCGGACTATCCCGGCGCCGGTGTGCTCACCACCGGTGCCGCCACCGCCACCGGCTGCGGCATGGTCCGTTACCTGGGCGCCCCCGAGGTGGCCAGCCGCGTGCTGGACCACTTCCCCGAGGTGGTCACCGCCGCTGGCCGGGTACAGGCCCTGGTGATCGGCCCGGGTATTGCCGGCGAGGAGCCGGTCGCCAACCTGGCCGGCGCGGTGGTCGCGGCCATCGAGCACGCCCCGCAGGACCAGCCTCCGGTCGTGGTCTGGGACGCCGGCGCCTTCCAGCTTCTCCCGGGCCGGCAGGACTTGCTGCGCGCCACCCGCAGCATCCTCACCCCGCACGCCGGTGAGCTCGCCACCCTGCTCACCGCCTACGGCGAGCGCGTGGACCGGACCGCGGTCGAGGCAGATCCGGCCGCCTGGGCCGTCCGTGCCGCTGAGCTCACCGAGTCTGTCGTGCTGGTCAAGGGTCCGGTCACCGTGATCGCCCAGCCCGACGGCGCAGTGTTCAGCCAGGCGGACGGCTCACCGTGGCTGGCCACAGCAGGATCCGGGGACGTCCTCGCCGGAGTGCTCGGGGCGCTGGCCGCCACCTCGAGCGCCCCGCTCGGCCGGGTCGCTGCCGCAGCCGCCCTGGTGCACGGCCAGGCCGCCCGGCTGGCCGGAGCCGGCGGCCCGATCGGCGCCCACCACCTGCTCGACGCGATCCCGGCGACGATCGCCGACATCCTGCAGCGCTGCCCGCGACGGTAGTGCCGGGCTCCTCGGCCACCAGCGGCTCATACCGGGACTCGCAATCGGCCACGAGCGACTCGTGCCGCGCTAGTGTGGACCTCGCACGGAGAACACGCTGGGAGAGTCGTGGTCAACGTCAGATGGCAGCAGGTCTGGAGCGCGAAAGGCGCCGCCGTGCAGCCTCAGCGCGCTCCCGATGCGAGCACTCTCGGAGTGCTGATGGAGCTGGGCGGCTACACCTCGCCCACCGCCGCAGGGGCGCTGAGCGCCTACGAGCGCCACTTCCGGTATGTGCGCGACAGCCTCTCGATCGGTGCTGATGACTCCGTCTACGAGGTCGGCTGCGGCGGCGGGGCGCTGCTGTACTGGCTGCACGATCAGTGCGCGCGCGTCGGTGGCGCCGACTTCGCCGCACCTCTGGTCGAGCACGCGCGCGCGGCGCTGCCGTCGTCCGGCGATCTGGTGCACGCCGATGCGGCCGGGATCGAGGCCGAACCTCGTTACGACGTCGTGCTCAGCAACGGCGTGTTCCTCTACTTCGAGTCCGCCGAGTACGCCCGGACCGTCACCGAACTGATGATCGCCAAGGCGACCCGGTCGATCGGGATCTTCGACGTCAACGACCTCGCCCGACGCGAGGAGGCGCTCGCGATGCGGCAGGCGGCACAGCGGGAGCGAGGCCTCGACTACTCCGGTCTCGACCAGCTGTTCCTGCCGCGGGAGTTCTTCACCGCGATCGCCAGCGAGCACGGCCTGACCTGCCGGATCGACGACACTGCGACCACCGACTCGGCGAACGCCGCCTACCGCTATCAGGTCACGATGCATCGCTGATCTCGCCGGTGGCTCCCACTCGATCCCCGGCCTCCACCGATCACTGTCTCCGCATTGCTCAGTAGTGGTAACGCGCCTGAAGGATCACCAGGTCATCGCGGTCGACGAGGTAGACGAGCCGGTGCTCGTCGGTGATCCGCCGTGACCAAGCCCCTTCTGCGCCGTACTTGAGCCGCTCCGGCTTGCCGATGCCATCGAACGGATCGCGCAGGCAAGCGTCGATCAGTGAGTTGATCCGCTTCAGGATCCGTCGATCAGCCGCTTGCCAGTGCGTGTAGTCCTGCCATGCGGACGGGTCCCAGACCAGACGCACTCAGGCATCCTCGTCCGTACGATCAAGGTCGTGCGTCTCGGTTCGGCCTGCGCGAGCGCGCTCGTAGGCGTCGAGCAGTCGCCGAGCGTTGGCCGGTGACCGAAACAGGTAAGCGGTCTCCTGCCACGCGGCGAACTCGTCCGCCGAGATGAGGACGGCGCTGCCTTTGCGGGAGACGATCTCGACAGCGTCACGATCCTGGTTCACGCGCTCGATGAGCGGAAAGAGCATCTTGCGCGCTTCGCTCGCACTCATAGACACGGCGATGACCCCTCGCTCGTCAAGTGGTACCGATTAATGGTACCACTCCGGAGGGGATGGGCTCGGTCCCCGCCCGCTGGCCGGCATCCACTGATCGGTGGACCCCGGCCTCCACCGGCCCTCCACCTTGCCGTGACCGAGCGGTCGATCCGCAGCACACTGGCCCGGCGACAGGCTGGAGCCATGGCAATCATCGAGGTCCAGGACCTGGTCAAGAGATACGGCAGCCACACTGCCGTGAACAAGGTGAGCTTCGCCGTCGAGCAGGGGGAGATCTTCGGCATTCTGGGGCCGAACGGCGCCGGGAAGACCACCACCGTGGAGTGCATCGAAGGCCTGCGCCGCCCGGACGGAGGAACGGCCCGGGTGGCCGGGCTCGATCCCCGGGACGAGAGCCGCGAGCTCCGCCAGCTCCTCGGGGTGCAGCTGCAGGAGAGCGAGCTGCCGGACAAGCTCCGCGTGGGCGAGATCATGCGCCTGTACAGCGCGTTCTACCCCGAGCCCGCCGACTGGCGTGAGCTGATCGAGGCCCTGGGGCTGCGGGACAAGCTCGGCACCCAGTTCCGGGGGCTGTCCGGAGGGCAGAAACAACGGCTGTCGATCGCGCTCGCGATGCTCGGGCAACCCGCGCGTGGTGGTGCTGGACGAGCTCACCACCGGGCTGGACCCGCAGGCCCGACGCGATACCTGGGACCTGATCGAGCAGGTCCGCGACCGCGGCGTGACCATCCTGCTGGTCACCCACTTCATGGCGGAGGCTGAACGCCTCTGCGACCGGCTGGCGGTGATCGACTCCGGCCGCGTGGTGGCCATCGACACCCCGGCCGGCCTGGTGGCCCAGGCCGGCGACCAGCAACGCCTGACGTTCCGGCCCTCGGCGCCGCTGGAGCCCGCCGAGCTGACCACGCTGGCGGAGGTCACCAGCGTGGAGCAGCGTGGCGACCGGCTCGTGGTGACCGGTAGTAGCGACCTGCTCGCGGCCGTGACCACGATGCTCGCCCGGCGCCAGATCACCGCAGCCGACCTCCGGGTCGACCAGACCTCGCTGGATGACGCGTTCGTCGCGCTCACCGGCCGCACGATCGAGAACTGAGGAGACCAGCCATGTCCGCCCTGCTTCGCCTGACCGGCGCCGAGACTCGCTTGTTCCTGCGCGAACCGATCTCGATGATCTTCACCTTCGCGCTGCCCCCGATCCTGATCATCGTCTTCGGCGTGATCCCGTCCTTCAACGAACCCAACCCGGACCTCGGCGGGCTCCGGATCATCGACCTGTACCCACCGATCATCCTGGCGATGGCTATCGCGATGGTGGCGTTCACCCACCTTCCGCCTCAGCTGGCCACCTACCGTGACAAGGGGGTGCTTCGCCGGATGCGGACCACTCCGGTGACCCCTTCGGTGCTGCTCGGCGCGCACCTGATGATGTGTACGGCGATCGCCGCGGTCACGATGGTTGCGGTGCTGGCCATCGCGACGCTCGGCTTCGAGGTGGCTGTGCCGCAGAACCTGCTCGGGTACCTGCTCGCGTTCGGTCTGACCACGCTGGCGACGCTGAGCCTCGGACTCCTCGCCGCAGCATTGGCGCCGAGCGGAACTGGGGCGACGGCGATCGGTCTGCTGGTGTTGTTTCCGATGCTGTTCTTCGCCGGGCTCTGGATCCCCCGGGAATCGATGCCCGAGGTGTTGCTGACCATCAGCGACTTCACCCCGCTCGGCGCCGGTGTGCAAGCATTGGGGGATGCTGCCGCCGGTGGATGGCCACAGGTGCTCCACGTCGGTGTTCTGGCAGCGTGGACGATCGTGGCCGGCGGGCTCGCGGCGCGGACGTTCCGGTGGGAGTAGGGCTGTGAGCGGAGCGAGCCGGTGAGCATCGAGGCCGAACTGCGGGAGCGGGCGCAGGCCGCCGAGCGCCGCGAGGCCGCACTGGTCCGGACGCTCCCGTTCGCGCTGCTGGCGATCAGCGCTCTGATCACCCTGTTCGAGCCGATGCCGGTGAACCGTCCGCTCGTACTTGCCCTGACGGCGGCCGCAGCGATCTGGCTGACCGGGTTCGCGACCCAGTATCCGCGCCGCCGGGACCATCGGCTGCTGATGGCTGGCTATTACGCCGGTCTGATCGTGCTCGCAGCCACGCTGGTCGCCCTCGCCCCCTGGTACGGCATCTTCGCGATCACTGGCTGGGTGCACGCCCTCGAGTCGCTGACCGGCCGCTGGCCGTACGTCGGGGCGGCGCTCACCTCGATGATCATGGCCGTGACGTATATGGGTGGGCTGCCCAGGATCGACGCCGAGGAGTGGTGGCTCTGGCTCGCGCTCGCCACGCTGACCGCGGTCCTGTCCTGTGCGTCCCTGTACGGGGTACAGCGTTGGCTGGCGCGGTCTGAGGAGCAGCAGCAGGCGCTTACCGCTCTGCACCAGGCGAACCTGCAGCTGGAGGAGGCGGCCGAGGAGAACGCCGGGCTGCACGCCCAGCTGTTGGTACAGGCCCGCGAGGCCGGGGTGCACGACGAACGGCAGCGGATGGCGCGGGAGATCCACGACACCCTCGCCCAGAGCCTGGCCGGCATCCTCACCCAGCTGCAGGCCGCGGAGCAGTCCGGGCAGGACCCGGCCGGGCGTTCGCACCTGGGGAAGGCGATGAACCTGGCCCGGGAGAGCCTGGCCGAGGCCCGCCGCACGGTGCAGGCGGTCGAGCCCGCGCTGCTTGCCGAGGCACTGTTGCCGGAGGCGATCGACTCCGTTGCCCGCCGGTGGTCTCAAGCGCACGGGATCGAGGCCGAGCTGACCACTACCGGCCACGCCCGCCCGATGCACACCGAGGTGGAGGTCACCCTCTTGCGTGCCACCCAGGAGAGCCTGGCCAACGTGGCCAAGCACGCCCGCGCGGGTCGGGTGGGGATCACCCTGTCCTACATGGCCGATCTGGTCACCCTGGATGTCCGGGACGACGGCGTAGGTTTCGATCCGCAGGCCACGCCCAGCGGCCAGACCGGTGACGGCGGGTTCGGCCTGATCGGGATGCGCCGCCGGGCGCAGCGGCTCGCCGGGCAGATGGCGATCGAGTCCGAGACCGGCGCCGGCACCGCGGTCTCGGTGTCCGTGCCGGCGATCCCGGTGGGAGGCTAGCGATGATCTCGGTGCTGATCGTGGACGATCATCCGGTGGTGCGGGACGGACTGCACGGGATGTTCAGCGCTGACCGCCGGTTCGAGGTGCTCGGTGAGGCCGCAGACGGCAGCGCGGCGGTCGCCGCTGCCGAGTCGTTGTGCCCCGACGTGGTGCTGATGGACCTGCGCATGCCGCGCACCGATGGGGTCACGGCGATCCGGGAGCTCGCCAAGCGGGGGAACCCGGCGCGGGTGCTGGTGCTGACCACCTATGACACCGACAGCGATGTGCTGCCCGCGATCGAGGCCGGGGCCACCGGATACCTGCTCAAGGACACCCCGAAGGAGGAGCTGTTCCGGGCGGTGGAGGCGGCCGCAGCAGGGAACGCGATCCTCGCCCCTGGGGTGGCGGCCCGGCTGATGGGCCAGATGCGCCGCCCCGCTGCCGAGCCGCTGTCCCGCCGCGAGCTGGAGGTGCTGGAACTGGTCGCCGGCGGTTGCACGAACCGGGAGGCGGCCAAGCAGCTGTTCATCAGCGAAGCGACGGTCAAGACCCACCTGCTGCACGCCTACGCCAAGCTCGGGGTGAACGATCGTGCCGCCGCCGTGGCCGCCGCATTCTCCCGCGGCTACCTGAGCCCGCCGAGGTGACCCACCCCCGCCCGGGCGAGCTCCGCCGTCGCGGCTGGCCTCTACCGCGTGACGCGCGCCTGCGAGGGGGAGCTCCGCCGTCGCACGGGTGCCTGCCTGGCACACTAGGGGAGTGAGCTATTACCCGGCGCGCGCCGTCGTGGATCTGGACCAGATCGCCGCAAACGTGACCCGACTGCAGGAGTTCGCCCCCCGCAGCCAGGTGATGGCCGTGGTCAAGGGGGACGCCTACGGGCACGGCCTGGTGCCGGCCTCCCGCGCAGCCCTGCGCGGCGGGGCCACCTGGCTCGGCGCCGCGCAGATCACGGAGGCCCTCGCCCTGCGCGAGGCCGGGATCACCGCACCGATCCTCACCTGGCTGTACGCGCCGGGTGCCCCGTTCGAATCCGTGCTGCGCGCCGGGATCGACGTGTCCGTACCGGCCGCCTGGGCGCTGGCCGAAGTGGCCGCAGCAGCACGCGCCACCGGGATCACCGCCCGGGTCCACCTGAAGGTGGACACCGGCCTGGGCCGCGGCGGAGCGTTCTTCGAGGACTGGACGGCGGTGCTCGCCGATGCGGTCCGGCTGCAGTCCGAAGGAGTACTGGCCGTGGTGGGCGTATGGTCCCACCTGGCTCGTGCCGACGAGGTGGACCACCCAGGGGTGCGGGAGCAGTTCGGCGTATTCGCCGAGGCGGTTCAGCGTGCCGAGCAGGCCGGAGCAGCGCTGGAGGTGCGGCACCTGGCAAACTCGGCGGCCACGCTGAGCGTGCCCGAGGTGCACTACGACTTGGTCCGCCCGGGGATCGCGGTGTACGGGCTCTCCCCGATGCCGGACACGCTGCCGTCCGCGCAGGCGGGACTGACCCCGGCGATGCGGCTGGAGGCTCAGGTGCACCTGGTCAAGGACGCCCCCCGCGGGCAGGGGGTGTCCTACGGGCACACCTACACCACCACCGAGGAGACTGCGCTGGCGAACATCCCGCTCGGCTATGCCGACGGTATCCCGCGGCACGCCGGGAACGCGGCGCCGGTGCTTCTCGGCGGGCGTCGGCACCAGATTGCCGGGCGGGTGTGCATGGACCAGTTCGTGCTGGACATCGGGCGCGGGAGTGGGGTGCAGGCCGGGGATGTGGCCGTGCTGTACGGGTCCGGGGCAGACGGCGAACCGACCGCGCAGGACTGGGCGGAAGCGGCCGGCACGATCAGCTACGAGATCGTCACCCGGCTCGGCAGGCAGGTGCCTCGGGTCTACCTCGGGGAAGGCGCGTGAGCGCGAGGAGCCCCCGCGTAGGTACGCCGGGAGCCGCTGCGGGCCCAGGGTGCCGGAGCGAGGCGCCGCAGTGCTCACGCAGGGAGGACGCCGTGAGCGCGAGGAGCCCCCGCGTAGGTACGCCGGGAGCCGCTGCGGGCCCAGGGTGCCGGAGCGAGGCACCGCAGTGGTTGCGCACAGGAGGCACAGCGTGAGCGCGGACGGCGTCGTCGTCACGTTGCCCGACGCGGCGGCCACCACAGCGCTCGGGTGCCGGCTGTCCTCCCTGCTGCACGCCGGGGACCTGGTGATCCTCACCGGTGGGCTCGGCGCCGGGAAGACCACCCTCACCCAGGGCCTCGGTGACGGCCTCGGCGTGCGCGGACGCGTCTCGTCCCCCACCTTCATCATCGCCCGGGAGCACCGCCCACTCGGCTCCGGCCCAGGCCTGATCCATGTGGACGCCTACCGGCTCACCTCGCTGGCCGAGGTCGACTCCCTCGATCTGGACAGCTCGATGGACGCCGCGGTCACCGTGGTGGAGTGGGGCGCCGATCTGGTGGAGCAGCTCGCCCAGGACCGGCTGGAGGTCGTCTTGGAACGTCCCCGCGGCAGCACCGACCCCGGAGCCGTCGAGCCACCCCGGCGCGCGGTGCTCCGCGCGGTGGGCGAGCGGTGGGCGCAGACCGACCTGGCGGCGCTCGCGGACGTTCTAGAGTAAGAACTGTGACCGCGAGCCTGACGCTGTGCCTGGACACCTCCGACGGGGTGGCCGTGGCGCTGCTGCGAGCCGGAGAAGAGATCGCCGGAGCCCGCAGCGAGGAAACCCGCCGGCACGTGGAGACGCTCACCCCGCTGATCACCGCCTGTCTGCAGCAGGCCGAGGCGGACCCGGCGCAGATCACCGAGGTGGCCGTGGGTACCGGTCCGGCGCCGTTCACCGGCCTACGGGTCGGGCTGATCACTGCGCGCACGTTCGCCGAGGCCCGCGGCATCCCGGCGTTCGGGGTGAGCTCGCTGGAGGCGATCGCCGCGGCGGCCGCGACCCCGGGCACCGAGATCCTGGTCGCCACCGACGCCCGCCGCCGCGAGGTGTACTGGGGGCGTTACCGGCGCACCGAGACCGGGGTGCAGACCGTGGCCGGGCCGGGGGTGGCCACCGCTGCCGAGCTCGCCGCCGAGCACACCGACCTGATCGACGCCGGGACGGCGGTCGGCGCCGGCGTCCGGCTCTACCCCGAGTCGCTGGCACCCGGGCGCGACCAGGCGGCCATCGAGGCAGTCGGTGGATACGTGGTGGATGCTGCGACGCTGGGCCGGCTGGCCCAGGAACGGGCCGCCGCCGGTGCGGCACAACCCACTCAGGCCCTGTACCTGCGCAGCCCGGACATCGCCCCGCCGAGCCGGAGGAAACGCGCGTCATGACCGCACTGCTGCGCCCGATGCGCAGCGAGGACCTGGGCGTGGTGATCGCGCTCGAGCCCGAGCTGTTCGGTGCCGGAGCGTGGTCCCGCGGGGTGTACGAGGAGGAACTGCAGCGCGCCGACCGGTGCTACCTGGTGGTCGCCACGCCCGTGGGGACATCCAGCGAACCGGACCGGGTGATCGCCTATGCCGGTCTGGCCACCGGGATCGAGGCCACGGTGATGACCATCGGCGTGGCGGCCTCGCACCGCCGGCAGGGACATGCCCGCACCATGCTCACTGCCTTGCTGGACGAGGCGCGCCGCACCGGGGCAGAGTCAGTGTTCCTGGAGGTGCGGATCAGCGACGACGGAGCTCAGGCGCTCTATCGGTCGTTCGGTTTCGAACCGCTCGCCGTGCGTCGCGGCTACTACCAACCCGAAGGGGCCGACGCGCTGGTGATGCAGCTGGCGTTGCGGCCGATGACCCCTAGCCTCGGCCCGGTCGGGTCAGAGGCGATTGAGGAGTGAGAACTGGTGGACACTGAGGACTCCCGAGCGGCCGTCCTGATCAGCCCGGCTCAGCTGCAGGACCTGATGGCACGAGGGGACCGGGTGGTGCTGCTCGACGTGCGCTGGTCCCTGGCGGAACCGAACGGGCACAAGTACTACGTGGCCGGGCACATCCCCGGGGCCCAGTTCGTGGACCTGGATGCCGACCTGGCTTCCCCGGCTACCCCGGAGGCCGGCCGGCACCCGCTCCCGGACCTGCCCCGGTTGCAGCAGGCCGCTCGCGGCTGGGGCGTCGACGACGGCGACACGGTGGTGGTCTATGACGACGCCGGCGGCACCTCTGCCGCCCGCGCGTGGTGGCTGCTGCGCTGGGGCGGTGTGGCCGATGTCCGTATCCTCGACGGCGGTCTGGCCGGCTGGAGCGAACTGGGCGGCATCCTCGAGGACGGTGACGTCGCGGTCGCACCCGGGAATGTGACTCTGGTCGATGGTCAGATGCCGGTGGCCGATGCGGACGAGGCCGCTCGGGTGGGGCAGGCCGGGGTACTGCTGGATGCCCGCGCCCCGGAGCGGTACACCGGTGACAACGAACCGGTGGACGTGCGCGCCGGGCACATCCCCGGTGCCCGCAGCGCCCCGACCAGCGAGAACCTGGACGAGGCGGCCCGGTTCCGGTCCACTGACGAACTGCGTCAGCAGTATGCGCAGATGGGTGTGGCCGCCGACTCAGACGTCGTGGTCTACTGCGGGTCCGGGGTCACTGCGGCACACGAGGTGGCCGCGCTGGAGAGCATCGGGGTGCATGCTCGGCTCTACGCCGGCTCCTTCTCCCAGTGGGCCGCCGATGCTGCTCGCCCGGTGGCGACCGGCCTGGAGACGCCAGGCTCGGGCCCCAGCGAACCGGCGTAGGCTGGTGCCTATGGCGCTCGAGTCCGACCCTTCTCCGTTGGTGCTGGGCATCGAGACCTCGTGTGACGAGACCGGGATCGCGCTGGTGCGCGGGAACGAGCTGCTGGTGGACGTCACCGCCTCGTCGATGGATGAGCACTCCCGGTTCGGTGGCATCGTCCCCGAGGTGGCCAGCCGAGCCCATCTGGAGGCGTTCGGGCCCACGTTGTCGGCTGCCACTGCGCGAGCCGGGATCACCCTGGCGGACGTCGACGCCGTCGCAGTGACTTCCGGTCCCGGGCTGGTCGGATCGCTGACGGTGGGGGTAGGGGCCGCCAAGGCGCTCGCCCTCGCCCTCGGGGTGCCGCTGTACGGGGTGAACCACATCCTCGGGCATGTGGCGGTGGATGCGTTGGTGGACGGTGCGTTCCCGGAGGAGTTCCTCGCGCTGGTGGTCTCTGGTGGCCACTCCAGCCTGCTGCACGTGCGGGACATCGCCACCGACGTCACCGAGCTCGGCCAGACTCTTGACGACGCCGCTGGCGAGGCCTTTGACAAGGTCGGACGCCTGCTCGACCTGCCCTATCCGGGCGGACCGCACGTGGACCGGCTCGCGCAGACCGGAGACCCGGCAGCCTTCGCCTTCCCCCGCGGCCTCAGCCGTAGCCGGGACCTGGCCCGGCACGCCTACGACTTCTCCTTCTCCGGACTGAAGACCGCCGTGGCCCGGGTGGTGGAGGGGTTCGAGGACGCCGGCCAGGACGTGCCGGCAGCCGATATCGCCGCCTCGTTCTCCGAAGCCGTGGCCGACGTGCTGGTGACCAAGACGCTGACCGCGGCCACCAGCCGCGGAGTGGACACGGTGGTGATCGGCGGCGGGTTCTCCGCGAACAGCCGGCTGCGCGAGCTGGCCGCCGAACGGTTCGCCGACGCCGGGATCACCGTGCGGATCCCACCGATCCGCTACTGCACAGACAATGGGGCAATGATCGCAGCGCTCGGCTCGGCCGTGGTGGCCGCCGGCCTGCCGCCGTCGGACCTGGACATCACCATCGATTCCGGGATGCCGCTCACCCAGGTCCTCGCCGCCTCATGACGGAGAAAGGCGGGGTGCGCGTGGGGCGCGGGGTGCGCGGTGGGCGTGGTGCGGGGTGGGGGCTGCGCGCACTGGTGGCGTTGGTGCTGGCGGCTTTCGCGCTCGCCGCCTGCACGCCCACCGGGCCAGCGGAGCCGCCGACCACACCGCCCGAGGAGACCACCGACCCCTCGCAGTCACCGTCGGAGAGCGCAACAGCGCAACCGCTGCCCTGGGGCCCCACCGAGGCCGAGGTGGAGGCCGCGATCGCGACAGCGTCGGCGATGAGCCCGGAGCAGGTGGCAGGTCAGGTGATCCTGGCCCGCTACCCGGGCACCGACCCGGCGGCCGCCGCCGACCAGCTCAGCCAGTACCACCTGGGCGGACTCGTGCTCTTCGGCGAGAACGTCGGCTCACTGGACCAGGTGGTGGCCACCTCGGAGGCGATCCAAGCAGCCCAGTCAGAGCTGGACCGGTCCTGGCCGGCGATCTTCGCCGTCGACAACGAGGGCGGGCTGGTGCAACGCCTGAGTGCAGAGACCGGACCGTGGACCTCGTTCCCGGACTTCATGGCGGCCGGTGCCGCGAACGACGCCGAGGTGACCCATGATGCCGCCCAGGCGATGGCGATCGAGCTGCGCGCCAGCGGGCTGAACTTCGACTTCGCCCCGGTGGCGGATGTGACCATCGGCGCCGACGACGCCGCGATCGGTACCCGCTCCGCCGGGGACGACCCGGAACGGGTCGCTGCCACGGTGAGCGCCGCCGTCGACGGCTTCACCGACGGCGGCGTGATCTCCAGCCTGAAACACTTCCCCGGGCACGGATCGCTCACTGTCGACTCGCACGAGAGCCTGCCGGAGCAGACCGCCAGTGCCCGAGAGCTCACCCGCCGTGATTTGGTGCCGTTCCAGGCCGGTATCGACGCCGGTGCCGCCACGGTGATGATGGGGCACATCGCCGTCGACGCCTGGGATGAGGACCTGCCCGCCTCGCTCTCACCGGCCGCCTACCAGCATCTGCGCGAGGACCTCGGCTTCACCGGGGTCGCGATCACCGACGGCCTGGACATGGGGGCGCTGACGAACAGCTACGGCCCGGACGAGATCGCCGTGATGGCTCTGGACGCCGGTGCCGATCTGCTGCTCGGGCCTACCGACGTCGGCGCCGCTCACCAGGGGATCGTCGATGCGCTTGAGGACGGCAGCCTGGACCGCGACCGGGTGGATGAGGCGGCCGGCCGGGTGATCGCGATGATGCGGTGGCAGGCGCAGGCCGGTGAGGCGACCGGCCCGGTCGACCCGGACGAGTCCAGCTTCGGCGCCGCCGCCTCGCTGGCGCTGAGCCGGGCTGCGATCACCCAGGTGGCCGGGGAGTGCGGGGGAGTACTGGCCGGGCCGCGGGTGCACGTGCGCGGCGGGTCCACGCAGGACTGGGACGCGTTCGTCGCGGCGGCCGAGGCCGGTGGGCTGGAGGTGGTGCCGTTGGAGGAGGACGCGGACAGCGACATCCGGCTGGTCACCGCCGAGACTCCGGAGACCGGTTCGGACGTGGCCATCGCCCTGGACGGCCCCTGGCTGCTGCGCGGTGCCGGAAACCCGGTGCAGCTGGCGGCTTTCGGGCACACGGCCGGCACTTTCGAAGCGGCGGTGGACGTGCTCACCGGTGAGGCCGATGCCCCAGGTACGCTGCCGGTGCAGGTTCGCGGGCTACCCGCCTCGAGCTGCTGAGAACGAGGGAAGGAGTCCAGCGTGAACACCCAGCATGTGGTGGTGATGGGGGTGTCCGGGTCGGGCAAGACCACTGTGGCCAGCGGGATCGCCGTAGCCACGGACTTCACCTTCGCCGAGGCGGACGAGTACCACCCCGAGTCGAACGTGACCAAGATGGCCGCAGGGGAGCCGCTCACCGACTCCGACCGGTGGCCGTGGCTGGCCGAGCTCGCCACCTGGATGAGCACGCGGGCCGCCGAGGGAGTCTCCACGGTGATGGCCTGTTCCGCGCTGCGGCGCAGCTACCGGGACGTGCTCCGGGCCGGGCCGCCGTCGGTGGACTTCATCCTGGTGGACGGCTCCGCCGAGGTGATCCGGCGGCGGATGGGCGCCCGGGAGGGTCACTACATGCCGGTCACCCTGCTGGACTCCCAGATCGCGACGCTCGAACCGCTCGAGGCCGATGAGTCCGGGCTGGTGCTGGACGTGGCCCAGGCGCCAGATGAGCTCACCCGCCAGGCGGTGGCCTGGCTGCGCAGCCACTGAACCGCCGCGCGGCTCAGTGGCTGGCTGGGCCGGGCGTGGGCAAGCCTGGGGGTGTGCTGGGCTGTGTGCCGAGCTGTCGGGAGCGTTCGACCCGCGGGCCTGCACCGCCTGTGCGACGGTGCAGGCCCGCGTGCGTCGCTGGGGTCAGAGGTTGGCCGGTCCGGCAGCGTCGGCGAGCTCCTCGGCGTCACCGAGCCGGTCGCTACGCAGCTCCTCGAGCAGCTCCCGCCCGGCGTCGGCCTCGGCCGGCGCCTCACGCTGCATCTGCATGAGGGACTGCTCCTCCTGCTCGGCGAACTGACCCTCGAGGTCACCGCGGACCCGGTTGTCGCTGGCGGCGACCGAGTCGTTGCCGGTGCCGGCCAGGTTGCCCCGGATGATGTTGTCCGAGACCTCGACCGTGCCGGTCGTGCCGGAGACCAGGAGGTTCCCTCCCCAGACGCTCGGGCCCTGCGCACAGTCGGCGAGTGCGCCACTGGCGCCGAGCTGGACCGCCACCCCGACACTGGCGAACGTCGCGTGGCCGTCAACCTCGCTGCCGCAGACCATCGCACCGAACTCGGCGCTGGTCACGGTCAGGGTGCCGCCGACGACGGAGTCGACGATGTCGGTGTACTGGGTGTCGGTGGTCTGGACGAGACCCTCGACGAACGAGCTCTCCAGCAGGAACGAGCCACCCGTGGCGGCGACCCGAGCGTTGAAGTTCGCCCCGTCCGTCCACAGGAAGGACTCGGGATTGGCGGTGCCCTGGGTGGTGTAGGCATTGACGTCGGTGCCCTCCAGGTAGACCCCGAACGAGCCGCGGTTGACGACGTTGCCGTCCACTGTGGACTCGGCCAGGTCGAGGTAGGCGTCATCGCGAATGACGATGTTCCCGTTGACGGTGACGCCCTCACCCACGAGGTCGGCACCGGCAGACACGCGCACGTTGCCGTTGATCGTGGTGTTCTCCAGGGAGCAGGCCTCGCCCTGGGGGACGACGAGATCGCCCGGGACCGTGACCTCGCCGCCCTCACCGACGCAGTGAGTGGTCAGTGCGGCCTGGGCAGGGGCGGATCCGAACCCGGCGAACCCGGCGAGCACCAGCCCGCCGATCAGAGCACTGGACAGTCTCTTCTTCATCGCTTCTCCTTGTGTGTGGTGCGGTACCCGGGCACGCCGCTTCGACGGCTCACGTGCTGGGTGGTGGGACAGCGGGGTGCTGCCGCGAACTCTCCGTGTCCGCGGACCTGGATCGACGTCCGGATGAGAACTGCTCCGGCCGCGTGGCTGCACCGCTGAGGCGCAGCGCGTCGCGTCCGTAACGTTCCGTATCTCATGTGCCACAACTTCCTTGTGGAGGACATCTATGTCAGGGAAACCCCGGAAGAGAGTCAAGCGCTTCAGCGGGCAAACAGCAACCCCTTCATGAAGATAGCGTACAGAAGATCGCGCTGGGGGTAGTGGTTTTGGTTGACGACATCCAGAAGGTCGTTTACGCTGACACGCAATTGGCGAGCCCCTCATATGCACGCAGTGACGCACCCGGGGAGGGTTGAGGAGCTCGCGATCCGTGTCGGCCACGGCGCCCGTCACTGAGTGGGCGGGTGTGGGAGGGAATTCTGGCGCCAGCCGGAGGGAGACGCATGACCGAGAACAGCACGAGAACCGGTCCACGGGAACACGGGCTGCAGCGACGCGCGGTGTTGGCAGGCGCGGCCACGGCGATCCTGACCCCGGCCGCTGTGGCGGCGTTCGGCACCCCGGCCACCGCTGCACCAGGCGACGAGGACGACACCTCCGAAGGGGAGACCCACCGCATCACCATGTACGCCGAGGACCTGGGCGGTGGCCAGGTGGGCTACGGACTGGCCCCAGGTGAGGCGACGATCCCCGGTCCCGTCCTCGAGATGTACGAGGGGGACACCATGGAGATCACCCTGGTCAACACCACCGAACAGCGGCTGTCCATCCACCCCCACGGCGTGCTGTACGACACCGAGTCCGACGGCTCCCCGTTCAACGACTCCTTCAACGATCCCGGGCAGACCCGTACCTACATCTGGCGGACCACCCACGAGAAGTCCTTGGGCCGGCGGAGCCGACCAGGCAGTGCGGGCTACTGGCACTATCACGATCACGCCATGGGAGGCGCGCACGGGAGCGGTGGCCTGATTGCCGGTCTGTACGGCGCGCTGATCGTGCGCCGCCGCGGGGACGTCCTGCCGGACCACCAGTTCACCGTGGTGTTCAACGGCATGCTGATCAACAACAAGACCGCGCCCGACACCCCGATGTTCGAGGCGCGGCTCGGCGAGACGGTCGAGTTCATCTGTATCGGGCACGGGGACTTGTTCCATACGTTCCACCTGCACGCCCACCGCTGGGCGAACACCCGCACCGGCTACCTGCAGGGGTCGCTCGACTCCAGCGAGGTCATCGACAACCGGGATCTCAATCCCGGCTCCTCCTTCGGATTCCAGGTCGTGGCCGGTGAGGACGTCGGCCCTGGGGCGTGGATGTACCACTGCCACGTCCAGTTCCACTCCGATGGCGGGATGGCCGGAGTCTTCCTCGTCCGCAACGAGGACGGGTCCATGCCCGACGGCGCCCAGGCTGCGATCGATCGGTTCCATCAGCACGAAGGAGGCCACAGCAGCTAAACCAGCTCGGTCTCCGGTATCCGGCCGGTGAATGACGTACTCCAAAGGAGGAGCAGTGCGCACGACTTCAAGAGCACCCGCCAGCAAACCTGCTGGCCGAGGACGCCGACGCAAGCATGCCGGTGTCCTGATGGCCAGTGCCGCCCTCATGCTGAGTGTGAGCGCGTCACCGGCCCTCGCGGACCCATCCGGGGAGGATGACGACTCCGCGGACACCACCCAGGAATCGCCGGGTGACATCAACGTCCTGGTCTTCCACGGCGACCCGGCCGAGCAGGAGGACCCGGTCCTCGAGGCCGCCAGCACCATCGAGGAGATCGGTGCGGAGCAGGGCTTCACCGTCACCTCCTCGACCGATCCCGCGGACTTCACCGACGAGAACCTGGACGGCTACCGCGGGGTCGTCTTCCTGTCCGCCGAGGGCACTGAACTCAGTGGTGGTCAAGAGGCGGCGCTGCAGGGCTACATCAACGACGGTGGCGGCTTCCTGGGCATCCGGGACGCCGCGAAGGCGCAGCAGGAGTCGACCTGGTTCACCGAGCTCATCGGTGCTCGCCCCGCGGGTACCAACCTGGTCACCGAGGTCGTGGCGAGCGCCGAGAACCCGCCGAGCGAAGTCGCCCGCAACCTCACCGACGGTGACGAGAACACCAAGTGGCTCGCCTTCGAGGAGACCGCGACGATCACCTATGAGCTGACCGAGCCAGTGGTGATCTCCGAGTATGCGATGGTCTCCGCGAACGACTTCCCCGGCCGCGACCCGCAGACCTGGACGGTCAGTGGCTCCACGGACGGGGAGACCTGGACGGAGCTGGACACCCGCAGTGAGGAGTTCGACGAGCGCTTCCAGCGCCAGGAGTACGAGCTCGACAACTCCGAGGCGTACCAGTTCCTCCAGCTGGAGATCACTGAGAACGCCGGTGACTCCTCCACCCAGCTCGCCGACTGGCTGGTGGTCCCCGAGGAGCCCATCGAGCCGCCCGACGTCGAGATCCCGGTCCAGGAAGCGACGGTCAACGTCGTCGACCGTCAGCACGTGGCGAACGAGGGGCTACCGCTGAACTGGACCCGCTCGGACAAGTGGTACAACTGGGAAACCAACCCGATCGGTGAAGTGCACACCGTGGCGCAGGTGCAGGAGTGGGACTACGACGCCGGCGACAACGGCAACGGCGCATTCCACCCGATCTCCTGGTGCCGTGACTACGACGGCGGCCGGTCCTTCTACACCGGGATGGGTGGCACCGAGGAGAGCTACGGTGAGGAGCAGTTCCGCAGCCACCTGCTCGGTGCCCTGCAATGGACCACCGGTACCGTACGCGCCGACTGCCAGGCCACGATCGGTTCGAACTACGAGATCGAGCGCCTGACGGCGACGAACGCCGAGGGTGAGCTCGACCAGATCGGTGAGCCGCACGGGCTGACGGTGGCCGACGACGGCACAGTGTTCTACATCGGTCGCGGCGCGTGTGCCACCGGCCCGATCCCCTCCTGGGACGACGAGAACGTGGGCCTGGGCTGCGGCACCATCCACCAGTGGGACCCGGAGAACGGTGAGGTCACCCTGCTGACCGTGCTGGACGTGTTCGGCAACCGCGGTAGCGGCGGTGAGCTGGTCAAGACCGAGGAAGGTCTGCTGGGCATCGAGCCTTCGCCGAACTTCGCGGAGAACAACTGGCTGTACGTCTACTGGATGCCGTACGACTCGATCGACACCGAGGACCGGACCGGTATGCGGACGATCTCCCGGTTCACCTACGACCGGGAGAACCAGACCATCGACCAGGACACCCGGGTCGACCTGCTGGACTGGCAGACGCAGATCCACAGCTGCTGCCACGCCGGCGGCGGGATGGCCTTCGACGACGACGGAAACCTCTACGTTTCCACGGGGGACAACAACTCCTCCCAGGGGTCGGACGGCTACTCGGGTAACAACTGGACCGAGGAGTACGCCGGAATCTCTTTCCAGGATGCTCGGCGCACCTCCGGTAACACCAACAACCTCAACGGCAAGATCCTGCGGATCCACCCCGAAGAGGACGGCACCTACACCATCCCCGAGGGCAACCTGTTCACTGGGGAAGAAGGTGGTGGAGACCTGGCCCGCCCGGAGATCTACGTGATGGGTGTGCGTAACCCGTCCCGGATCCAGATCGACCCGGACACCGACTGGCTCACCGCAGCCTGGGTGGGACCGGACGCCTACCTGCCGGACCCCGAGCTGGGCCCGGCGAAGTACGAGACGGCGACGATCATCACCTCGGCGGGGAATCAGGGCTGGCCCTACTGCATGGGTAACCAGCAGCCGTACCGCGACCGCAGCAACGAGGATGCCACCGTTCTCACCGACTGGTACGACTGCGACGACCTGCAGAACAACTCGCCGCGGAACACCGGTCTGGTGGACATTCCGGACGCCCGGGACAACATGATCTGGTACGCCCCCAGCGGGGGTGGCCCGGTCTTCCCGCTCGACGAGAACGGCATCCCCAGCTACATGGAGGAGGAGGCCACCTACACCCAGCCGTACCTGCAGGGCGGCGGTCAGGCGGTCATGTCCGGCCCGACCTACCGGATGTCGCAGGTGAACGCCGACAGCGACGTCGCCTGGCCTTCGTACTGGGAGGGCAAGTGGCTCCTCGGTGACCAGACCAGTGCGACCAACCGCACGGCCATCACGGTCGACCCGGACACGGTCGACGAGCAGGGTGCGCCGGCGTTCGCGGAGGATCTCCGTCAGATCATCCGTTCCGGTGGTGGCGACAACGAGCTGCAGAGCTGGATGGACGCCGAGTTCGGGCCTGATGGTGCCCTGTACATGCTCGACTACGGCAGTGGCTTCTTCACTCTCCACGAGAACCAGAAGCTGATCCGTATCTCCTACACGGGCGGCCCGGCGACCCCGGTGCCGACCGCGTCGGCCGCGAGCATCCAGAGCAGCCCTCTCACCGTGCAGTTCACCGGATCTGACTCCGGTGGCGTGGCCTGGGAGTGGGACTTCGGTGACGGCACCACCTCCACCGAAGCCGACCCGCAGCACACCTACACCCGGGTGGACGAGTACACCGCCACCCTGACCGTGACCTACGCGGACGGGACCGAGGAGACCATCGAGACCAGCGCCACCATCGAGTGCGCTGTGCCCGACTCCCGGGAGACGGTGTGGATCGGTGACGAGGACTCCGGGGTAGCCAACCAGGACCTCGGTGGCTGCACCATCGCCGACCTCATCAACGATGAGGGCGAGTGGGACAACCACGGAGCGTTCATCCGGCACGTCAACGACGTGATCGACCAGCTGCGCGAGAACGATGTGCTTGCCGGTCGTGACGCCGGGCGGCTGAGCAATGCCGCCACCCGGTCGGACGTCGGCAACGCCGATGACTCCGGCTACCGGTGGCTCTTCGACGGGACCGCCGAGTCTCTCGAAGGCTGGCGGCAGGCACCGGGTGGTCACTTCGATCTGCTTCCGGGCGGGTCACTGGCCTCACAAGGCGGCCTGGGGATGCTCTGGTACGAGGCCGAGGAGTTCGAGGACTACTCGCTGAGGCTGCAGTTCCGGGACGTGTCCGAGGGCGACCACTACGCGAACAGCGGAGTGCTCGTCCGGTTCCCGGACCCGACTGCCGAGGAGCAGCCGGAGTGCGGGCAGGGTCAGTCCGAGGCCTGGGTGGCGATCAGTTGTGGTCACGAGATCCAGATCTACGACGGACCCTCCGGTGAACCGCAGAAGACGGGGTCGGTGTACAACTTCGACCCGGTCAGCCTCGAGGATGCCGGCGCCACGGATCGAGGTGAGTGGAACGACTACGAGATCCGCGTGGTCGGTCAGCACTACACGATCCTGCGCAACGGTGAGGTCATCAACGAGTTCGAGAACACGCCAGGCCAGGAGTCCTCGCGTGACGGTGACCCGCCCACGGATCTGCGGCAGTTCGCCAGTGGATTCATCGGTCTGCAGAACCACGGTGACAGCGACCTGATGGAGTTCCGCAACATCCGGGTACAGGACCTGTCCTAGGTCTGCCCACGGGCCGGTGTGGCGGGCAGTTACTGCCCGCCGCACCGGCCCTTGAACTTGAGCATTTCGTCACGCGAAAGGTGTATTGCTCTCATGTCTCAGCAAGTGACTGCCCCTCAACCTCGGACTAGCCGCTGGCGGCCCGTCCACCGGCTCGTCATCACGCTCCTCGCGGCGGTGACCGCGCTGTTCGGTGCCACGGCGCCCGCGATCTCGGCGCCCGTTGCCCCGCAGCAGGAGCAGCAGGTCCTGACCTGGACCGCCGGCAACAGCGTGACCGAGTACACCTCTGCTCCGACGACTGCGGAGGCCGGCACCGTCTCGGTCATCTTCGACAACAGCGTGGCGGCGGGGAACACGGCTGGGATGCCGCACACCCTCACCTTCGACACGTCCACCCCCGGCTACAACCACGATGTCGACCTCAACATCACCGCCAACCCCTATGACGCGAACGAGGGCTACTACGAGGCCGAGATCACCCTCACGCCCGGAACCTACCGGTACTTCTGCGCGATCCCGGGCCACGGGATGATGTGGGGCGAGCTGGTGGTCACCGACGGCGGCGGCGGCGATCCGGGTGAGGACACCACTGCTCCGGAGGTTGCCGCGGAGGTTGCTGGTGAGCAGGACGATGCTGGCGCTTATGTCGGTTCGGCTGAGGTGACCATCACGGCCACGGATGCTGATTCTGGTGTGGAGTCGGTGGAGTACAGCCTGGACGGCGGTGAGTTCGCTGCGTACGAGTCTCCGGTGACGGTGGCTGAGGTCGGTGAGCACACGGTTGATTTCCGGGCGACCGATGTGGCGGGTAACACTGCTGAGGACAGCGTGAGCTTCACCGTGGTCGAGGGTGAGCCCGATCCGGGTGAGGACACCACTGCTCCGGAGGTTGCCGCGGAGGTTGCTGGTGAGCAGGACGACGCTGGCGCTTATGTCGGTGCGGCTGAGGTGACCATCACGGCCACGGATGCTGATTCTGGTGTGGAGTCGGTGGAGTACAGCCTTGACGGCGGTGAGTTCGCTGCGTACGAGTCGCCGGTGACGGTGGCTGAGGTCGGTGAGCACACGGTCGACTTCCGGGCGACCGATGTGGCGGGTAACACCGCTGAGGACAGCGTGAGTTTCAGTGTGGTCGAGGGTGAGCCCGATCCGGGTGAGGACACGACTGCTCCGGAGGTTGCTGCAGAGGTTGCTGGTGAGCAGGACGACGCTGGCGCCTATGTCGGTTCGGCTGAGGTGACCATCACGGCCACCGACGCCGACTCTGGTGTCGAGACCGTCCAGTACAGCCTCGATGGCGGCGAGTACACGCACTACCACGCACCTGTGGTCGTCGCTGAGGTCGGTGAGCACACGGTTGATTTCCGGGCGACCGATGTGGCGGGTAACACTGCTGAGGACAGCGTGAGCTTCACCGTGGTCGAGGGTGAGCCCGATCCGGGTGAGGACACCACTGCTCCGGAGGTTGCCGCGGAGGTTGCTGGTGAGCAGGACGACGCTGGCGCTTATGTCGGTGCGGCTGAGGTGACCATCACGGCCACGGATGCTGATTCTGGTGTGGAGTCGGTGGAGTACAGCCTTGACGGCGGTGAGTTCGCTGCGTACGAGTCGCCGGTGACGGTGGCTGAGGTCGGTGAGCACACGGTCGACTTCCGGGCCACCGATGTGGCGGGTAACACCGCTGAGGACAGCGTGAGCTTCACCGTGGTCGAGGGCGACACCGACCCGGGGGAGTGCCCGGACACCCGGGAAACGGTCATCATCGATGGTGTCGACACCGGTGTGGCCAACGCTGACCTGGGCGACGGCTGCACGATCAATGACCGGATCGACGAGGACGGGGACTACCAGAGCCAGGGCGAGTTCGTCCGGCACGTCGGAGCCATCGTCCAGCCGCTCGCCGACGACGGCGTGATCACCCCGCGTGATGCCGGCGCGATCGTCCGTGCGGCGGCCGCCTCGGAGATCGGCGCGTAATCGGCTAGACCTGGCGGAGGCAACCTGCGGGGACGGAAGCAAGGGAGAACCTGGCTCCGTCCCCGCAGGGTGCCCTCCGATGGGTGGGACCCCGGAGGTGGGGTGCCCGGACCGGGGGCGGGGATCAGCCCACCGGCAGCGGCCGGCCGGCGCGGAACTCGGCGACCAGGTGCGCCACCACGGCGCGCAGGTCCCCGGGATTGGCGGCGGCCACCTGCCGCTGCCGGTGGGCGCCACCGCCGGTGGCAATGATCTGATGTACCCCGGCCAGTGCCTCGGTGCAGCCCAGGTCCGCGGCCACCGGCGCGAGCTCCTCCACCAGCCGAGCGACCGCGTGGGTGACCAGCTCCTCGTCGCCGGCCTCGTTCAGGATGATGATCGCCTCCATCCCGTACCGGGCCGAGCGCCACTTGTTCTCCGCCAGGAACCACGGCGACATCTGCGGCAGCGGTTCGCCGGCGTCGATCATCCGGGAGAAGTGCTCCACCAGGCACTGGGTGAGCGCAGCTACGGCCGCCAGCTCCAGCTCGTTGGAGAGCCCGTCGCAGATGCGCATCTCCAGCGTGCCGAACTTCGGCGAGGGGCGCAGGTCCCAGCGGATCTCGTCGAAGTCCTCGATCACCCCGGTATGCAGCATGTCCCGCACGTAGTGCTCGAGCTCGTCCCAGGTGCCGATCGAGGTGAACGGAAGTCCCGCCGTCGGCAGTTGTTGGAACAGCAGTGCCCGGTTGGAGGCGTATCCGGTGTCCCGGCCGTCCCAGAACGGGGAGGAGGCGGACAATGAGAGCAGGTGCGGGTAGTACGCGAGCAGCGCCCCGAGGATCGGCAGCACCTTGTCCCGCGACTCGATGCCCACATGCACGTGCACGCCGTAGATGAGCATCTGCCGGCCCCACCACTGGGTGCGGTCGATCAGGGTGGCGTAGCGCTCCTTGTCGGTGACCTTCTGGTTGCCCCAGTGCCCGAACGGGTGCGTGCCGGCGCACATCAGCTCCACCCGCAGCGCTTCGCTGACCTCGCGCACCAGGGCGGCGCCTGCGTCCAGGTCCCGCATCGCCTCCGGCACGCTGGTGCACACCCCGGAGACCACCTCCACGGTGTTCAGCAACAGCTCCTGACGGATGCTCGGATGCTGACCCCCGCCGGGCGGGGCTACGGCGTCCAGCACCGTCTGGGCTACCTGGCGCAGGTCGCCGGAGTCGGTATCCACCAGGGCCAGCTCCCACTCGACACCCACAGTGGAGCGCGGTGAATGAGCGAACTCGATCGTCACGGGCACAATCTTTGCACTCGCGGCCGGACTGCGGCAGAGGCTGGCCGGTCTGTCTCAGACCCGTTCGACCACCAGCACGCTCTGCTTACCCTGCAACCGGGTGAGGATCACCGTGGCCGCGTTCTCGCCCTTGAGGGCGAGCTGCTGGCGCAGCTGATCCGGCACGACGGCGGTGCCTCGCTTCTTGATCTCCACTCGCCCCACGTTGCGCTCCCGCAGGTAGGCCCGCAGCTTCTTCAGGCCGAAGGGGAAGGAGTCGAGCACTCGGAAGCCGGTCGCGAACGGGGTGTCGACAGGGGTGCCGGTGCTGAAGTAGGCGATCGAGGAGTCCAGCAGGGTGGCGTCGAGCTCCGTGCACAGCGGGGCGACGAGTCCGGCGCGGATCACCGCCCCGTCCGGCTCGTAGACGAAGCGTCCCAGCGGGCCGGCAGGCGCTTGGGGTGCGGGGGCGTCGGCGTCCCCGGGCCAGGAGAGCAGGTGACTGTCCTCGCCGGCGAGCAGCAGTGCGCTGCGGCCGGACCCCTCCGGGGCGAGGCCGGCGAACCACAGCCCGGCCTCCACCACGGCGCCGTCCACGCTGACCCACTGGGCGTGGGTGTCCGAGGGTAGTGCGTGGTACGGGATGCCAGGCCCGACCTTCAGTCCCAGGTTCGGCACCTGGGTGCGCAACCCGAGCAGAGTGTCCAGGTCCGGAGAGTAGGCGCGCGGGTCGAATACCCGAGCGCCGGAGCGGGTCCGGCGGGCCGGGTCGGCGAACACGGCGTCGACTCCTTCGGCGGCGAGATCCAGGTCGCGGGCGTCGGCGAGCCGGACCTGGGCATTCTCGAAGGCGCGCAGGTTGACCGTGGCCAGTGCTGCCGTCTCCTCCTCCAGCTCCACCGCCAGCACGCGCAGACCCAGACCGGCCATCGCCAGCGCGTCCGCGCCGAGGCCGCAGCCGAGGTCGGCCACCAGCGTGGCGCCGGCGTCGGCGTACCGGCGGGCATGCCGGGCGGCGACGGGCAGCCGGGTGGCCTGCTCCAGCCCGGCGCGGGTGAACAGCAGCTCGTTCGCGAACTCGCCGAACTTCTCCCGTGCCCGGGCGCGCAGCTTGCTCTGCGTCAGCGCAGCCGCCACCAGCTCCGGGTCCATCCCGCGCGAGCGCAGGCCGTCGGCGATCTTCAGGGCGGTGTCCTCCTGGTACGGCGGCAACTGGTTCAGCAGTGTCCACCCCTCGGGGGAGAGCAGCAGGGAGAGCGCGCGGGAGTCCACGCTACGATCCTCCCACGGTGAGTGGGGGAGCCCGGAACGGCACCAGAGTGGGGAGTTCAGCCCACGCCAATCGATGCATCCGGTGGGCCGGACCAGATACGGTTCTCGCTGTGACTGCTTCTACGCCGCCGCCCGACGGCTACTCGGGCCCAGGGGAAACTACGCCGAGCGGACCGGGTCCTGCCCAGAAGCCGCAGGAGCAAGGCGCGCAGGCAGGTGCCCCTCAGCAGCCGCAGCCGCAGCCGCAGCCGCAGCAGCAGCAGCAGCCGCAGCAGGGCTTTGGGCCACCTCAGGGTCAGCCGCAGGCTCAGCAACAGCCGCAGCAGGGCTTTGGACCACCTCAGGGCCAGCCGCAGGCTCAGCAGCAGGCTCAGCAGCAGCAGCCGCAGCAGGGCTTTGGCCAACAGCAGGCGCCTCAGGGATACGGTCAACAGCCGCCACAGAGTCAGCCGCAGCCCCAGGCTCAGCAGGGGTTCGGAGTGCCGCCGCAGGGCCAGCCCGCGCAGCAGGCGCACCCTCAACAGCAGCAGGCGTACGCCCAGCAGCAGCAGCAGGCGTACGCCCAGCAGCAGCAGCAGGCGTACGCCCAGCAGCAGCAGCAGGCGTACGCCCAGCAGCAACAGCAGCAGGCCTACGCCCAGCAGCAGCAGGCCTACGCCCAGCAGCAGGCTTACCAGGGCGCACCAGCGCCAGGTGGCTACCAGGGCGGCCAGGGGCCCGGAGCCTACGGCCGCCCGGCACCGAGCCCGGTGGCAGTCAACCCGCCATCGGCACAGTACGCACCCGCCGCGCAGCAGCCGTGGGGTGCAGTACCCATGGCGATGCCCCGCAAACGCCGGGTCGCCCTGGAGATCGTGCTGCTCTCCCTCGGCATCCTGGGCGTCCTCATCTTCGTCGGCTTCATGGCAATCGGTGCCGGGGCTGACAATGTCCTCGTCGCCGCGCTGCTCGCGGCAATCCCGCTGGCCATCGTCGGTTCCGCCATCATCTGGGTGGATCGGTGGGAGCCGGAGCCGCGGTTGCTGCTGGCGGCAGCTTTCCTCTGGGGCGGTGGCGTCGCCACCTTCCTGTCCAGCTTGCTCAATGGCGTGGTGGGGCCGGCGATCGGGTCAGTGATCGCGCCGGCGATGAACCCGGCGAACTGGCCACCTGTGTTCGGTGCACCGGTGGTGGAGGAGTTCTGGAAGGGCCTCGGCGTCCTGATCATCTTCCTGTTCCGCCGCCGCCAGTTCAACGGTCCGGTGGACGGTATCGTCTACGCCTCGGTGATCGCAGTGGCGTTCGCCTTCGTGGAGAACATCCAGTACTTCGTCGGCTCCGGCGAGGCCCTGACGCAGACCTTCATTATCCGCGGTCTGGTGTCCCCCTTCGGACATGTGATCTACACCGCGTGCATCGGTGTCGCTCTCGGTCTGGCGTCCCGCTCGAAGAGCAAGATCGCCTGGGTGTGGGCGCTGCCGATCGGCTACGTCGGCGCGATGCTGCTGCACATGGCGTGGAACGGGTTCGCCGGTCTGGCCTACAGCTTGGCCGACCTCGCTGCCCTGGTGGTCTTCGTGAACTGGCTGCCGCTGGTGGTCTGGGCGATCATCGTGGTGATGCTGCGTCGCCGGGAGATCAAGGTGGTGGCCGAACGGCTTGGTGAGTACGTGCCGTCCGGCTGGGTGGTGCCGCAGGAGATCCAGATGATCAGCTCTATGCAGGGGCGGCGCACCGCGCGGAACTGGGCGGCCCGTAGTGGGCCTCAGGGCAAGGACGCGATGAAGAAGTTCCAGAAGAGTGCCATCGCCCTGGCGTATGCGCGTCAGGACCTGCACACCGGGCACACCGGCATCCGGGCCCGGCAGGACGAGATGGCTCTGCTGAACCAGATGGGGCAGTCGCGGGCACGGTTCCGTGCCGCGCTCAGGGTCTGAGTGGCCGTCGCTGCATCGCGCGACCGTTCGTTTGAGTACTGATTGAGCATCTGAGGACCGAACTTTCGGCCCTCAGATGCTCAATCGGTACTCAGATGGGTGTCGGGTGGGCGGCGCCCCGGGTCAGAGGGCGCGCAGGCGCAGGGTGAGCGTGCGCGCCTGCGGGCGCAGCATGTCCCCGGGCAGCACGTCCGGCCCACAGGCCCGCGAACCCAGCCCGTGCTGGGCAGCATCCAGGTAGAGGTGATGCACCTGCGGCACCGGCAACTCTTGCGGGTGCTCCGCCGCGCTCACCTCCTGAGCGCTGTGCCGGGCGAGGGTGAACCCGGGCCGCCGGCCGGCCGGATCCGGCTCCGCCACGATCTGCAGCCACGGCTGCCCGCCGCGCAACAGCGTGAGCTCGCGTAGACCCGGCCGGTGCCCAGACTCCTGCGGCCGCGCATAGGGGACAGTCAGCTCATCCATCCCGGCCTCGTGCCGGCTCAGCCACACCGAGGCCATCGTGTCCGGGTAGGCGTCGTGTGGGCCGAGCCCGAACCAGCGGGCACCGTCTACCGTGGTCGGAAGCCGCAGATGCAACCCGAGCCGCGGCCACACGTCCTCGAAGTGCGGGCTCGGCGTCATCGTCACCCGAAGCACTGCCTCGACCACCTCCTCCGCGGAACGCTCAGCGGTCCAGGTCTCCAGCACGTCGATCCCGGCCCGGGAGTCCGCCGTGGACACCCGCCGGCGCACGGTGCGCACCTGAGTGTCGCCGCTGACCTCCACCACCCGGGAGACCAGCCGGTGCAGACCCTGCGCCCGCCACCGGTCCGCTGAGGGTGCCGACGGCGTGCGATCGTTGAAGTCGCGCGGGTCCACCTGGTCATAGTTCGAGGAGTGCCCGCCCTCGTCGTTGTCCGTCGGCGCCCGCCACAGCTCCACCGCCGGGCCCGCCACCTGTTCCCCGGCCAGACCGGTCAGCTCCGCCCCGGCGAACACCACCGGCGCCTGCGCCAGCGGCACCTGCGGACTGCGTCGGGTACGAGCGGGGCCACCACCGACCGGCTCGGCCCACTGCCCGCGCGAGACCACGTGCCCGGCCGGCGCCCACGGCGCATCCTCGCGCAACACGGCCGTCACGGTGACCACGCGCTCGCCCCGGTGAGCTGCGCCGTCGAGCGACTCGGCAGAGAAGAGGTGCACCTGGGTGCGCCCGCCGGGTGGAACTGGCGTGCCGGCGTCGTCGGCAAGGGCAGTAGCGCCGGAGAGTACCTCGTGCCCGGAGACCTCCACTCGCCAGTGCAGTTCCAGGTGGGCGGTGTCGATCGAGTGGTAGCGGCTGCGCGCCTCGACCACGCCGCGCCCGGCGCGCCGGAGGAGCACCGGCGCCTCCACCGCGGCGAACTCGGCCAGCCCCGGGGTCGGGGTGGCATCGGAGAGAATCATCCCGTCCATCACGAAGTTGCCGTCGTGCACCACCTCGCCGAAGTCGCCCCCGTAGCCGAAGAACTCGACGCCGTCGGCGGTGGACGTGCGGATGCCGTGGTCGCGCCACTCCCAGATGAAGCCGCCGTGCAGCCGCGGAAACTCGTCCACCATCTGCCGGTACTCGGTCAAGCCGCCCGGACCGTTGCCCATCGCGTGGGCGTACTCGCAGTGCACGAACGGCTTGGTCCGCTGCCGCGTGGACTCAGCCACTGAGCAGCCCAGCAGCGCGGTGTGGTCCCCGTCGGTGCCGATCGAGGCGGTCTCGGGCACCTTCGCGTACATCCGGGAGTAGACATCGGTGTAGGCGCCGGTGTAGTCACCCTCGTAGTGCACCGGGCGAGTGCGGTCCCGGTCGTGCACCCATTCGGCCATCGCGGCCAGGTTGCGGCCGGTCCCGGACTCGTTGCCCAGCGACCACATCACCACGCTCGGATGGTTCTTGTCCCGCTCCACTGTGCGGACGATCCGGTCCAGGTAGGCCTCGCGCCAGCGCGGGTCATCGCTCGGGTTGCCGACCCAGCCGCCGCCGCCGAAACCGTGTGTCTCCAGGTCGCACTCCAGCACCACCCACAGGCCCAGCTCGTCCGCCAGGTCCAACAGCCGCGGATGTGGCGGGTAGTGCGAGGTGCGGATCGCGTTCACGTTGTGCTGCTTCATCAGCGCCAGGTCCGCACGGGCATCGGCCTCGTCGAATACCCGGCCACGGTCGGGGTGGGACTCGTGCCGGTTCATCCCGGAGAACACCACCCGGCGCCCGTTCACCAGGAACTGATCGCCCACGATCTCCACCCTGCGGAAGCCCACCTCGAGCGTCACCGTCTCGACGGCGGAGCTCACCGTGGTCTGATAGCGCACCGGGTCTTCGGCCGACCAGGCCTGCACCGGCCCGACGTCGATCGTGTCCACCGCCTCGGGGGAGGCCCAGTGCACGTCTACGCCGAGGGCAGGCAGCTGGAGTCGGATCGGGAACGCGTCCTCGGTGGCGGTGATCTCCGGGACCAGGTAGCCCTCGCCGGTGACCGGGTCGCGGTCCGCGTCCAGCCAGACGTCCTGGACACCACCCGCCGGCCGGTGCAGGGCGGTCACCTCGCGGAAGATCCCCGGCAGCCACCACTGGTCCTGGTCCTCCAGGTAGGAGCCGGCCGACCACTGCGCCACCCGCACGGCGACCGTGTTCTCACCCGCGTGGACGGCCTCGGTGATGTCCAGCTCGTGCGCCAGCCGACTGCCCGCCGCCGAGCCGATCAGCTCACCGTTCACCCAGAGCCAGAAGAAGGACTCCACCCCGTCGAAGCGCAGCAGGATCCGGCCGGTGCCGAGCCAGTCGGCCGGGATCGTGACCGTGCGGCGGTAGTCGCCGGTCGGGTTCTCGTCCGGCACGTGCGGGGGATCGATCGGGAACGGGTACTGCACGTTGGTGTAGATCGGGTGGCCGTAGCGGCCCTGGCCGGTCAGCACCCAGTGCGCAGGCACGGCGATCGTGTCCCAGCCGGAGTCGTCATAGCCGGGGGCGGCGAACGACTCGGGGGCCTCGTGCTCGGGGAGGGAGGCGGAACCTGCCGGGGTGCTAGGTGCGGCCTGCGCGCCGGCGGCGGCGGGCACTCCCGGCAGCAGGCGGAACTGCCACTGGCCGCTGAGGTCGAGGCGGCCGGCATCGCTGTGCAGCGCGGAGCGCGCCGGGGCCAGGGCACCGCTTCCCGGTGCGAAGGAGGTGTGCGGTGCAGCGGGGGAGCCCGGGATCGGGGCACCGGGTGCCGGGGTGGCAGTGTGCACAGCAGTGGTCTGCGGAGTGTCGGGCACGGAGGGTTCCTTTGCGGCTTCGGCGGTGGCATGGCGCGATCGTGCGGCGAGGGAGCGCGAGGAGCCGATTACCTGTGCTCCTGGACACGTGCGGCACGCTAACACAAACCCGATCGAGCGTTCGAGATTAGACTGGTCGGTACGCTCGGCAGCGCCGACCGCATCGCGAAGGATCCGAGAACCGGTCTCAAGGCCGAGGCTCGACCAGACCGCCGCAGGCCGCGGCTCGACCAGACCAAGGGCTCGACCCTAGGTAGGGGCCGGGGCCCTGCCCGCGGCCCGGGCCGGAGCACGAGACTCGGCTCCAGGAAAGGAGTGCAGGTGGCAGCAGCGTCCGTTCCGCGCGGCCCGCGGGGGCACTACCGCAAGTCTGCCGAGCGGCGCCGGCGGATCGTGACCGCGGCGGCGCAGGCGTTCTCCAGGGACGGCTACCGCGGCGCCACGATCCGGCAGATCGCGGCCGAGGCGGGGATGAGCCCCTCGAGCCTGCTGCACTTTTTCGGCAGCAAGCAGGAACTGCTCTGGGCGACGATGGCCCACCGGGACGCGCACAAGTTCACCGGCGGGAACGCCGGAGTGCGCGGGTTCCCCGACCGGGTGGTGGGTCAGGCAGTGGCGAACGAGGAGATCCCGCACCTGATCCAGCTGTACGCGGTGCTCAGCGCCGAGTCGGCCACCCGGGGCCACCCGGCCCAGGAGTACTTCGCCTCCCGGTTCGCGAAGGTACGGGAGGGGATCGCCGCCGAGTTCGAGGAGCTGGCCGCGGCCGGACTGCTGCGCCCGGGGGTGGACCCGAAGACCGCCGCAGCCACAGTGGTAGCGCTCTGGGACGGAGTGCAACTGCACTCGCTGCACGAGCCCGAGGTGATCAGCGCGGCACAGATTCTGCGGGACTACTTCGCGCTCGTGGTCACCGACGCTGCGGTGCTCACCGACATCGCCATGCTGCGCCAGCAGTGGCGCGCATGCCCGCCGCAGGCGGCCCCGGAGCCAGGTGACTACGACGGTGGAGTGGACCCCGCCGTCGACTCGCTTTAGCACTCGCCTTGACCGAGTGCTAACAGGTGCCTAGATTTAGACACGAGGCTTCTTCTTCGGAGGGAGCGTTCACCCGCACGCACCAGTCCTGACCGGCCCCCGCGACGGCGGTTGGGTGCTGAGGCGGCGGGAGAGCTTTGTCAATGTTCACCACTCATGCGAAGGGGAGGTCCGCAGTGTCGGTCTCCATCAAGCCGCTCGAGGACCGGATCGTCGTCAAGACGCTCGAGGCCGAGCAGACCACCGCGTCCGGGCTCGTTATCCCGGACACCGCTCAGGAAAAGCCCCAGGAGGGTGAGGTGCTGGCGATCGGCCCGGGTCGGGTCGACGACAACGGCAACCGCGTCCCGCTGGACGTCGCCGAGGGCGACGTTGTCATCTACAGCAAGTACGGCGGCACCGAGGTGAAGTACGCCGGCGAGGAGTACCTCATTCTCTCCGCCCGCGACGTGCTCGCCGTGGTCCAGAAGTGACTCACTGAGCTGACGCGCGAAGGCTCCGACCCGCTATGGGTCGGAGCCTTCGTCGTGTGTGTCGCCGACTGGTCAGAATTCGTTGCCTGGAGGATGCTCCGCCAACAGACTTTGGCCACTCGCGGGGGAGGGGCGCCGAGGGGAGAGGTGCGCCGAGGGAAGTCGTGCGCCTCAGCTCGCCGCCGGAGCCTGCCGCGCGAGGATGCCTGAGCGCTCCTCCTCGGTGAGTCCGCCCCAGACGCCGTACGGCTCGCGCACCTGGAGTGCGTGCTCGCGGCACTGCTGGATGACCGGACAGGTGGCGCAGATGGTCTTGGCGTTCGCATCGCGACGGCGCCGTGCCGCGCCGCGCTCGCCCTCGGGGTGGAAGAACTGCTCGTCACCGGTCTGTCGGCACGCGCCCTGATACTGCCACTCCCACAGATCCATAATCGGGCCGGGAAGCCTTGAAAGCTCTGCCACGATGCCACCTTCCGTTCGCTTGGCCGGGCCGGCCGGGACTGCACCCTGCCGGTCCGGATGGACCGTCGTGCTCTAGTCGTTCTTTGCGATGGAGCTTCCTCCCAGTGACTCGGGGCTTCCGATGGTCGGTCGCTGTCCTCATCGCGTGCAGCCAACCTACAACTCATTCAGAAGTTGTTCAAGACCCGTGCACAAATCGGTCGTGCGGTCCGGTCAAGTTGTTCAAGAACGGTCCGCCACGTAATCTCAAGTCAGTCCCAGTTGTGTGGGGCGATCGGGCGCACCGCGACTGCTCCGTGCTGCGCGCAACAGTTCCTGGAGAGGAGTCAGTGGTGGCAGCCGCGCGATCCGGCCATAGGCCCTCGAATCGCCGTCTCGATGACGGCATCCGACTGACCGTGGCCGCCGTGGCCGGGCGCCTGGGGGTGGCGGCGTCCACGCTGCGCACCTGGGAGCGCCGGTACGGGCTCGGCCCGTCGGCACGGACTGCCGGGAAGCATCGCCGCTATGACGCCGATGACGTCACGAGGCTGGAGACGATGCGCCGGCTCACCGGCGAGGGGGTGGCTCCGGCCGACGCGGCCCGGCTCGCTCTGGGTCAGGACCCGGACGGCGCCGACGACGCGGTGCAGGAGCGCAACCACGAGGAAACGGCTGAGGTGCTCGACCCGCTCTCCTTGGCCGCGGCGGCTGTCGAGGCCGACGATGCCCGGTTGCACCGGATGATCGCCCGGTCGGTGGGAACTGACGAGGTGCTCACCGCCTGGCAGACGCTGGTGCGTCCGGCACTGGATCTGGTGGAGGCGCGCGACCACGGCGACCGGCCCGGCCGGGATCCGGCAGCGGCGCTCGGCGCAGCGCTGCTCGCGGTGATCCGCACCGTTGCCGAGGGCGGTGGTACCGGGGGCTCGCTACTCATCCACGCCGACGGCGATCGTCACCTGGATGCGCACGTCCTCGCCGCCGAGCTGGCGCTGCGTGGGGCGCGGGCTCGGGTGTTGCGACCGTCCCGGAGGGGGCGTCAGCTGGATGTCGCGGCCACGGTCACCCATGCGGGGGTGCAGATGGTGGTGCTGCTCGGACCTCCGGCGCACGCTGCGACCGTGGTGGAGATCCTCGCGGAGACCGACTGCGTGCCGTTCGTGGTCTCCACCGACGACCTCCCCGCGGCGATGGAGAACCTGCCGCGGGCGCGTACTCTCGGCGGTGCAGTGCACGAGATCTATGACCTGCTCTCCGAGCAACGAGCACTGCAGCGCTGACGTCCGCCACGGCCAGGGAGCGCGGTTATCATCGAGAGGTGACTGAGCCGTTCTCCGTATCCTCGTCCACCACCAACGCCCGGGACCCGTTCTCCTTCGTAGGACTCACCTACGACGACGTGCTCCTGCTTCCCGGGGAGACCGATGTCATCCCCAGCGAGGTGGACACCGCGACCCGGCTCACCCGGGAGATCTCCCTCGCGGTGCCGCTCGTCTCCGCTGCCATGGACACGGTCACCGAGGCGCGGATGGCGATCGCGATGGCGCGCCAGGGTGGTCTGGGCATCCTGCACCGGAACCTGCCGATCGCCGACCAGGCGAACCAGGTGGATCTGGTCAAGCGCTCGGAGTCCGGCATGGTCACCAATCCGCTCACCATCGGCCCGGACGCCACTGTGGCGCAGATGGACGAGCTGTGCGGCAGGTACCGGATCTCTGGTCTGCCGGTGACCGACGAGGCCGGCGTGCTGCTCGGCATCATCACGAACCGGGACATCAGGTTCATCGCGGACTCCGACTTCGAGATCACCCCGGTCCGGGCAGCGATGACGTCGATGCCGCTGGTCACCGGCCGGGTGGGCATCTCCGCCGACGACGCGGCGGCCCTGCTCGGCAAGCACAAGGTGGAGAAGTTGCCTCTGGTGGACGACGCCGGCGTGCTGCAGGGCCTGATCACCGTGAAGGACTTCGTCAAGTCCGAGCAGTACCCGTTGGCCACCAAGGATGACGAGGGCCGGCTCCGGGTGGGGGCAGCCGTCGGCTTCTTCGGTGATGCCTGGGACCGGGTGACTGCGTTGGTGGAGGCCGGTGTGGACGCCCTGGTGGTGGACACCGCGAACGGGCACGCCCGGCTGATGCTGGACATGGTGCGCCGGCTCAAGTCCGACCCCGGCACCACGCATGTCCAGGTCATCGGCGGGAACATCGCCACCCGGGACGGTGCGCAGGCGCTGGTGGACGCCGGTGTGGACGCGGTCAAGGTGGGGGTGGGGCCCGGCTCGATCTGCACCACCCGCGTGGTCGCCGGTGTCGGCGTGCCGCAGGTGACCGCGATCTATCAGGCGGCGTTGGCGTGCAAGCCCGCCGGGGTGCCAGTGATCGGCGATGGCGGCCTGCAGTACTCCGGCGACATCGCCAAGGCTCTGGTGGCCGGAGCGGACTCGGTGATGCTCGGTGGCCTGCTCGCCGGCTGTGATGAGTCGCCCGGGGATCTGGTGTTCGTCAACGGCAAGCAGTACAAGCGCTACCGCGGGATGGCTTCGCTCGGGGCGATGCAGTCCCGCGGGGACCGTCGCTCCTACTCCAAGGATCGCTACTTCCAGGGTGATCTGTCCGACGAGGAGATCATCACCGAGGGCATCGAGGGGCAGGTGCCCTACCGGGGCCCGCTCTCGCAGGTGGTGCACCAGCTTGCCGGTGGGCTGCACCAGTCGATGTTCTACGTGGGTGCCCACTCCGTGCCGCAGCTGCAGCAGCGCGGGCAGTTCGTGCGGATCACCGCAGCCGGACTGAAGGAGTCCCACCCGCACGACGTGCAGATGGTGGCCGAGTCGCCCAACTACGGCAGCCGCTGAAAGGCACCCGACGGCCGCGTCGTGGCGATCGAAGTGAAGGCCGCGGCGACGGTCCGGAGCACGGACGTCGCGGGGCTGCGCGCGCTGCGTGATCGCTTGGGGATCGATTCGTCGGCGGCTACGTCCTGCACACGGGCGAACACGCCCGTGCTCTTGGCGATCGCATCACGGCGCTGCCGATCGCCGCGCTCTGGTCCCTGTGACGGATTCCGATCAGTGTCAGGTCGTCGGTGGCGACGCACTGTTCATCAGGCGCTCTTCTGCGCCGGAGCCGCCCCTTCCTCCACCGTGTGCAGCGGCCACTCCAGCCCAGCGCCGGGGCCATCCAGGCCCTGCCGGCTGCGCCACTCGTTGAACCCGGTGGCCCATTCCCGATGCTTGCTCGACTGCCACTCGTGCAGGTCGACCAAGCTCCGCTCGATGATCTGCGGGTGCACCTTCGCCTGCGCGGCGAGGACATCCAGGGTGGCGGCCACGTCCACATCCGCAGTGTGTAGTGCGCCCGACTCCTGCACGCCGTAGTGGCCGCACAGGTCCACCAGCTTCCGCTTGCCCTTGCGGTAGCGGTCCAGACCGCGGTCGAGGACCAACGGATCCAGCACGGGCGCCAGTGGCCGGCCGAGCCGCTCACCGATCGTGGGCAAGTGGTGCCGTTCCAGCTCTCGCTCGATGATGGTCAGGTCGAAGGCGGCGTTGTAGGCCACCACCGGGATGTTCCGGGAGAACGCGGCCACCAGCTCGGCGGAGAGCTGTGCCAGCGCTTTGCGCGGCGCCATCCCGTGCTCGCGTGCGTACTCGGTGCTGATGCCGTGGATCGCCGCAGCCTGCTCCGGGATCTCTACCCCTGGATCGATCAGCCAGGTACGTTCCTCGGTGCCGTGCTGACCGCGTCCCACCAGGGCTGCGGTCACGATCCGGTCCCGGAACGGGTTCACGCCGGTCGTCTCGGTGTCGAACCCCAGCAGTGGGCCATCCATCCAAGTCATCGTCGCCTCGCTTCGTCCGTCGATGGCCCTCACGCTGCCACAGCCCACCGACAATGCCCGGTCGTACTCGCCGACGGGAGAAAATCGGTGCTGGTCAGCGGCCGAGAGTCCGTGCGGATCGTCACTGACGGGTAACCTGCTGGGGTGAGCAACGAGATCGAGATCGGCCGAGGTAAGCGGGGTCGCCGCGCCTACTCCTTCGACGACATCGCGGTGGTGCCGTCCCGGCGCACCCGTGACCCGGAGGAAGTGTCGATCGCGTGGCAGATCGACGCCTACCAGGTGGACCTGCCGGTGCTCGCGGCGCCGATGGACTCGGTGATGAGCCCGGCCACCGCGATCACCCTCGGCAAGCTCGGTGGCATCGGCGTGATCGACCTCGAGGGTCTGTGGACACGGTACGAGTCGCCGGACGACCTGCTCGCCGAGATCAGCCAGCTCTCGCCGGAGAGCGCCACCGCGAGGATGCAGGAGCTGTACTCGGCCCCGATCATCCCCGAGCTGATCACCCAACGGCTGAAGGAGATCCGTGCCGCGGGGGTGACCGTGGCCGGTGCCCTGTCACCGCAGCGCACCCAGGAGCACTGGCGCACGGTCGTGGATGCCGGGGTGGACCTGTTCGTCATCCGCGGCACCACGGTCTCTGCTGAGCACGTCTCCGGCCAGGCCGAGCCGCTGAACCTGAAGCGGTTCATCTACGAGCTCGATGTTCCCGTGATCGTCGGCGGGGCAGCCACCTACACGGCGGCCCTCCATCTGATGCGCACCGGTGCGGCCGGTGTGCTGGTCGGATTCGGCGGCGGTGCTGCGCACACCACCCGGCAGACTCTGGGCATCCACGCTCCGATGGCCAGCGCCGTTGCGGACGTGGCCGCCGCCCGCCGGGACTACCTGGACGAGTCCGGTGGCCGGTACGTGCATGTGATCGCCGATGGTGGCGTGGGCCGCAGCGGCGACCTGGTCAAGGCGATCGGTTGCGGTGCCGACGCGGTGATGCTCGGCGCGGCGCTTGCCCGTGCCGAGGAGGCACCGGGCCGTGGCTGGCACTGGGGCTCGGAGGCGCACCACCCCCAGCTGCCCCGGGGCGAGCGGGTCCGAGTGGGCACGGTGGGCACGCTGGAGCAGATCCTCCTCGGCCCCGGCAACCGCGCCGATGGCACGCTGAACATGTTCGGCGCACTGTGCCGAGCGATGGCCACCACGGGCTACTCCGACGTGAAGGAGTTCCAGCGGGTGGAGGTCGTGCTCTCCCCGTACGCCCCGCGGTGACGCCCGGGTGACCACCCGGATCCGTGCGGCGACAGACCAGGGCGGCTCCGCCGTCGTCGATCCCTGGAACGGCTGCGGACTGAGCCGGCCGCGACACGGGACCGAGTTCCTGGAGTAGGTCCGGCGCTCACAGCCACCCGGGCGAAATATCGCGTCGTTGCGGGGTGCCGTCCCACTCCTGCAAAGGCGCCGACTGCCACCACCATCCCGGGTCCGACGGCACACCAGGAACGGCGAGCCGGCCGGTCACGCCGAGCAGCAATTCTGCCGGCGGCGCCAGACTTCGATCAATCCACGGGAACACGCGTGCGACAGTGCGCGCGCACACCGCGGCGGGAAGCTCCAGCCTCACTCCGACGGCGCGGGCAGCGTCGGTGCCGTGCACCAGCACTTCGGTGACTGCCATCCCGGCCCAACCAGCGGCATCGGCCAGCCCGCTGGGATGCCAGGCGCGCTCAGCGCCGAGACAGCGCAATTGTCCGGTCAACACATGTGCCGCGGTCAGGACGTTGTCCAGTTGCTCGCCCGGCGGAGCAGCCCGGCCATCGCGCAGGACCGGCAACCGCCGGTCGGCTCGTCGAGCGATCTGACCGGCGTAGAAGGTCAACGCGTCAGCGATGTGCTCGACAGTGTGCGCTGCGCTCCACGACGTCGGCGCAGCCGCCGACTGCCATGCCGGGTTCCCGTCTGCCCGTTCACCGAGCGGTAGCAAGGCTTCCGCTGCGGTGACGACGTCCTCAAGGTCAACCATGTGGACAGTCTCCCGCAGTGCCCTATCGAGCCGAGGGTTGTGGTCGGCGGTTCAGCGCGGCTCGAGGAGGAAGACCGGGATCTCGCGGTCGGTCTTGCGCTGGTAGTCGGCGTAGGACGGGAACGCCACGACCCCGCGATCCCACCAGGTGGCGCGCTCCTCGCCGGTGAGCTGGCGGCTGGTCATCGCTGTCTCGGTGGTTCCGTCGAGCACCCGGATCTCGTCGGGGTGGGCGCGGATGTTGGCCACCCACTGCGGGTCGGCGGGTGCGCCGCCCTTGCTCGCCACGGCTAGGTAGCACCCCTCGTGCTCCACCCGCATCAGCGGAACCCGACGCGGCCGGCCCGAGCGCGCCCCGATCATCGTCACGACCACCACAGGTCGTCCCTGGACCTGTGCGGCGGAGGTGTTCCCGCCGGCTCCGTCGATCGCGTCGAGCTGCTTGCGCACCCAGCCCTCTGCGGGCTGGATGTAGTCCTGTCGGTCTATTCCGCTCTGTGCCATGTGCACTGCAACCTGGGACAGCGAGGATCTGTTCCGTCGCCGAGTGTCAGCGACCGGGTGCTAGGTGCCCGTGGCCCGGTGCGATACTGGCCCCAGGCCACAAACCCAGCGAACCGGAGCAATGACCAGCTGATGAACGACGAGACCGCCTACCGCATCGAGCACGACACGATGGGCGAGGTGCGGGTGCCCAAAGACGCCACCTACCGGGCGCAGACCCAGCGGGCGGTGGAGAACTTCCAGATCTCTGGGAGCGGCATCTCCGCCCACCACATCGCGGCCCTCGCGCAGATCAAGCGCGCCGCCGCGCAGGCGAACACCGAGCACGGGGTGCTCGACGCCGAGCGTGCGGCGGCGATCCAGGCCGCTGCCGACCGGGTGATCGCCGGTGAGTTCGACCATGACTTCCCGATCGACGTGTTCCAGACCGGTTCGGGCACCTCCTCGAACATGAACGCCAACGAAGTGATCGCGACCCTGGCCAGCACCGACGCGCTCGAGGTCCACCCGAACGACCACGTGAACGCCTCGCAGTCCTCCAATGACACCTTCCCGGCCTCCATCCACATCGCCGCCACCCAGGCGGTGATGTCTGAGCTGCTGCCGGGCCTGGAGACGCTCGCCGCCTCGCTGCAGCGCAAGGCCGACGAGTACGCGGAGGTGGTCAAGGCCGGCCGCACCCACCTGATGGACGCCACCCCGGTGACCCTCGGCCAGGAGTTCGGCGGGTACGCCCAGCAGGTCCGCAACGGCATCGACCGGATCGCCGCTGCTCTGCCGCGGCTTGCCGAGCTTCCGTTGGGTGGCACCGCCGTAGGCACCGGGATCAACACCCCGGTCGGGTTCGCCCCCCGGGTGATCGAACTGATCGCCGAGCGCACCGGGCTGCCGCTCTCCGAGGCGCCGAACCACTTCGAGGCGCAGAGCGCGCAGGACTCCCTGGTGGAGGCCTCCGGGCAGCTGCGCACGATCGCGGTCTCCCTGGTGAAGATCTGCAACGACCTGCGCTGGATGGGTTCCGGTCCGCGCACCGGCCTCGGCGAGATCGCCATCCCGGACCTGCAGCCTGGTTCCTCGATCATGCCCGGCAAGGTGAACCCGGTGATCCCGGAGGCCACGCTGATGGTCTGTGCCCAGGTGATCGGCAATGACGCCGCGATCGCCTTCGCCGGCACCTCCGGCTCGTTCGAGCTGAACGTGATGCTGCCGGTGATGGCCCGCAACATCCTGGAGTCGATCACCCTGCTGGCCACCGCGTCGGAGCACCTGGCCACCAAGTGCGTGGACGGGATCAGTGCCAATGTGGAGCACGCGCGAGCGCTCGCGGAGTCCTCACCGTCGATCGTCACCCCGTTGAACCGCTACATCGGCTACGAGGCGGCGGCGAAGATCGCCAAGCACGCGATCGCCGAGGGCATCACGATCCGCCAGGCTGTGGAGGACCTCGGCTACGTGGAGCGTGGGGAGGTCACCGCCGAGCAGCTGGATGCCGCGCTCGACGTGATGTCGATGACGCACCCGTAGGTAGCGCGGGGCCGCCGGTGCCTCGACCGGCGCGAGGCCCGGCCCGCCGGCGATTACCCGGGCGTGCCCCGGCGACTACCCGGCGTGCCCCGGCGGAGGCCCGCCGGGAATGCCCGGCGTGAAGTCTGAGGCCCACTCGGTCGCCGCCCCATCGACCAGCTCGTACCCCTCGGCGGGCACGGCGGTCACGGTCACGTCCTGGGGACTCCGGTACGTCCCGGCCTCGGCGGGTTCGCCGTCGACGAGATAATCCACCCCCTGGACCGCCGGGATCTCGTAGGTGTCCTGGCCGCGGCCAGTCCGGTCGGTGAAGGTCGTCGGCTCTGGAGTGACGGGGTAGTGCAGGCCATGCCCGAAGTCGAACTCGGTGCCGGCACCGGAAGCGGTCGGAATCCGCACCGGGAGCTGGCCCACGGGGTTGACTGCGCCCATCAGCGCCCGTGCGGTTGCCTCGAGGGAGACGTCGGCCCAGCTGTAGGCGGCGAGCGCCGCTTCCGTCGGTGCGGTACTAGCCACGTCGTAGGGATTGCGGAGGGAGACCTGAGCGACCGGCACGTCACCGCCGGCGAGCGCCGCCACCAAAGCCTGCTGCGACGCACTCGGCGCGAAGGTCCCGGACTGGGTGGTCACCACGACGACGTCATGGTCGGCCGAGGCAGCCACAGCCGCGGCGATCTGCTCATCGCTGGGATCCGAAGCAGGGTGCACCGTGACCGCCGCGCCGTGGCTGGTCAGCTCGGCTGCCATCGTGTCGAGGCGGTCCTGGCCACCCCAGCCGGTGAGGAGTACCTCCTCCCCGTCAGCGATCGGGAGCAGATCGTCGTGGTTCTCCAGCAGCGTGACGCTGTCGTCGGCGATCTGTGCCGCCGTGGCGTAGTGCTCGGGTGTGGCCATCACCCCGTCCACGGCACTGACGTCGACCAGCGGGTCGGCTATCACCCCTCGCTGCTGCTTCTGTTCCAGGATGCGCCGCACCGAGGCCTCGATCCGTTCCTCGCTGATCTCCCCGTCCGCGACGGCGGCCATCACCCCGTCGTAGGCGACGCGCAGGTTTGGGGGCATGAGCATCTGGTCGGCGCCGGCGAGGATCGCCTCGACCGCGACGCGGTCGTCACCGAACTCCTCCCGAGCGCCGTCCATGCTCAGTGAGTCAGTGACGACCACCCCCTCGAAGCCCATCTCGTCACGGAGCAGGTCGGTGAGGATCGTGTGGGAGAAGGTCGCGGGCCGGCCGGAGGGATCGAGCGCCGGCACGACGATGTGGGCCGTCATGATCGAGTCGGCACCCGCGTCGATCGTGGCCTGGAATGGCGGGAGGTCCTCGGCGCGGAACTCCTCCTCGGACTTGTCGATCAACGGTACGCCGTAGTGCGAATCCACATCGGTGTCCCCGTGGCCAGGGAAGTGCTTGACCGAGGCGGAGATCCCGCCGTCGTCCTGGAAGCCGGCCACCTGCGCCTGTCCCAGTGCGCTGACCAGATCGGTCTGACCACCGAACGCGCGCACCCCGATGACCGGGTTCATCGCGTTGGAGTTGACGTCGACGATCGGGGAGTAGTTCTGGGTCACGCCGACGGCAGCGAGCTTCTCCGCGGTGATCCGTGCCGCGTTGCGGGCGTGCTCCGCGCTGCCGGTTGCTCCGAGCGCCATCGCACCGGGCAGTTGCGCCGAGGGCTCGGGCAGGCGCCGGACCACACCCTCCTCCTGATCGATAGAAATCGTCATCGGTACCCCGCCGGTGGATACCGAGCGGTCCTGGATGTCGTTGGAGAGCTGGGCCACTTGCCCCGGAGAATCGAGGTTGTTCGACCAGCCGAAGTAGATGATCCCGCCTGGGTGGAACTCCTCGATCATCTCCCCGATGCTGAGCACACCGGCGGCAGCGAGGTTGCGGGAGTCCTCCGCGTCGATGGTCGAGCCGTACATGTACGGGACGAACATCTGACCCACCTTCTCCTCGAGGGTCATCTCCTCGATGATGGCGTCGATGTCAGTGGAGACCTCGGCCGGCTGGCTGGTTGCTCCAGCGGTGATCGGGGTCAGCGATGCGAACAGAAGTCCAGCAGTCGCGGTCACAGTGGCGCGGCGCAGACGCACGTCGGTTCCCTCCAGCACTTCGATGTGGCGTGGGCCACACTATGCCGTGACCGGCACATTACGTCAACGAGCAACGTAGAAATCAGTTGGGACGGAAACCATTTTTACACGGTCGGGGTCTCGGCCCAACGGGCGCCGGGCTGCCGCTCCCTCGTTGTTCGAATGCGCGGTGCCGGACCCGCCGACCAGGCGCAGCGTCGCGGCCACGATCCGGGCGGCGGCGTGCTGGTCGCCGTAGGGGCTGGGGGTGGCCCGTAACCGGCGGGCCAGGTCGGCGTCGGCGAGGAGGTCACCGGCGAGGGTGTGGATCGCCGGCCCGGGCGGCACCAGGTGAGCGAAGCCGGCGTCGATGGACTCCGGGCGTTCGGTCGAGTTGCGCACCACGATCAGCGGCTTCTTCAACACGGTGCACTCCTCCTGCACGCCTCCGGAATCGGAGATCAGCAGCGCGGCGTTGGCGGCCGCGGTGAGGAAATCGGCATGGCCGAGCGGGTCGAGCACGATGAGCGGCTCGAGCAGGTGCTCGAGCTGGTGCCGGGCGAGCAGCGCGCGGGTGCGTGGATGCAGCGGCAGCAGGACCGGGAGCTCGATGGCGGCCAGCTCGGTCAGCACTGTGGCCAGCCGGGCCGGGTCGTCGGTGTTCTCCGGCCGGTGGATGGTGGCGAGCACGAAGCGTTCGGCAGCGTCGTGGCCCGCCCGGACGCCGTCGTCGGCCTGGCCGAGGATGTTCTCCACGGCCGCCACGATGGTGTTTCCGGTGAGTGCGATCCGCTCAGCGGGTACGCCCACCTGCTGCAGGTTGCGCACATTGTGCTCGGTCGCGGCGCAGTGCAGATCGGCGAGCACCCCGACCAGCAGCCGGTTCAGCTCCTCCGGCATCGCCCGGTCGTGGCTGCGCAGCCCGGCCTCCACGTGCACCAGGGGGATGCCGTGATAGCTGGCCGCCTGGGCGCCGGCGTTGGTGGAGTTGGTGTCGCCCTGCACGATCACCGCTGCCGGGCGGCGAGCGGTGAACAGGGTCTCGAGCTGGCTGAGGATGCCGGCGATCTGCGCAGTGCGGGTCCGCCCGCCCACACCGTCGAGCTGGGTTTCGGGCGGCACCAGACCGGCGCCGGTGTAGAAGGTGTCGGCCAGGTTCGGGTCGTAGTGCTGCCCGGTGTGGATCACCCAGGCGCGCTCGCCCAGCTCGCGGATCACCGGGGCGAGCTTGATGATCTCCGGGCGGGTCCCGAGCACGACGGCGATCGGTGCCTCGGGTTCAGGCGCCAGGGTGGCCATCGCTCACCCCTCCCTTCTGAACGTGCTGTGTGGGGTAGCACCGCCGGGTGGGGTTGTATGGGCAGGCATCCACCCGGCGGTGCGGCTTGTGTGGCGGTCAGGCCGCTACTGGTTGCGGGCTGTGCTGCCGGCGCCAGAGCAGAGCGCCGCCGCCGAGGAGCAGAACGAGCCCGCCGAGGCCGGCGCCGACCTGCCAGGAGACCATCGGTCCTGGTACCTCGGGCGGGGTGGAGATCGGGTAGACGTCGTTGCTCGGGTCGTTCCCGGTCCAGCCGGCGGGGAAGGCGATCGTCTGGGCGAACACCTGAGAGTCAGCCGGGGCGTCCTCGGAGACGTTGTAGCTGATGCTTTGCGAGCTGATCACGTCACCCTGGTCGGCATGCCCGGTCTCGGTGACCGTGCAGCTGATGTCGGTGGTGGTCACGTCGCAGTCGCCGATGCTCGTCTCGCCGTTGATGAAGACGTTGTTGGTGCCGGCGTTGAAGGTGGCGCCGTTGACCGCCTTGTCGGTGATGGTCACGCCTGGCCCGTAGTCGCAGCCCTCGGTGGAGAGGCAGGTGAAGGCCAGGTCGTAGAACGCGCTCGTTCCCGGCGCCATCACATTGCTTCCGGTGGTGCCCCAGTCGCCGGAGCCGGCGGGATCTGGCTCGTCGACCGGGGTGACCTCGAAGGGGCCGGACACGGAGTTGGGCCCGGGATTCGGGTCGACCTCGTCGGCGGTGACCGACGCCTCCCATGAACCGGTGCCCGGTCCGCTCGGGATGACCTCAAATCGAACTACGGCTTCCTCGTCGACGGCCAAGGCATCGCCCGAGCAGATGATCTCCTGATCGGTCACCACCGGGCAGGTCACTGCGCCCTCGTAGGTCACGCTGGCCGGATCGATCGTGACCAAGTCAGTGAAGGTTGCGGTTGCGACCCAGTTCGTGGCCACGGCCGGTCCGTGGTTGTGGGCTCCGATGCTGAACGCACCGGGAGCGGTTTCGCCCCAACGGCCTTGGCCGCTGTTGAGGAGGGACAGGTCGGCATCGGTATCAGCCGCCTGGGCAGCCGGGGCGGCAACCGCTCCGAGCCCGAGGGCCATGGCCACTCCGGCCAGCACGGTCAGTGCCCGCCTCGCGCCGTGTCTCTGTGTTCGTGTCTTCATTTCCGTGTTTCCTCTCCCTTGGTGTTATCCGAGTGGTGCGACCGGCCGGTGCCGGCCCTTCGGGGATGCCCCGGCGATCTTCAGGAAGACCATCGCGGCGAGGACGAAGCCCGCGATGGCGACGATCGATCCGAGAACTTTGTGGCTGAGGTCGTAGCCGTCCAGGCCCCAGCGCTGCAGCGAGATCGCGATCATCGCGAGGCGCACCTGGTTCACGGCGACCACCAGCACCAGCGCCAGCACCAGCCCGGTCAGGAGCCGGTGCGCGGGTACTCGGGTCAGCGCCAGCAGCGCTCCGCCGATGGCGCACAGCGGTGCCGCCAGCAGCGCGACCGTGCACTCCCAGGTGTCCTGCAGGCCGATCAACGGCCCGCCGGTCCAGCTGAAGTAGATGGTGTCCCCGGCGGTGTGGGTGGTTCCGGCCAGCACCAGGTGGAACCAGCTGCCGGCCAGGCCCATCTCGCCCGCGCGTACCTGCGGTTGCCAGGTGAGTAACGCCGTCGCCGCGGCGAGCAGGACCAGCCCGACGGCGATGCGCACCATCCTGCGCGAGCGCGGGTAGGTGGTGGGTACTGAGGTCATCGGGTCACGCTTCTTTCGCTGTCAGTCCGATGGTGAGGTTCTCGGCGTTGCGCCGGGTCTTCGCCCAGCCGCGGCGGCGCAGCGCGAGGCGGATGAACGCTCGGGTCACCGAGACGTACATGTAGTAGGTGTAGAGCCACAGCCCCAGGCCCCAGCCGATCGAGCGCCAGCGCCCGGAGGCGGGTTCGCACTTGGCCCGGTAGATCGGGCCCCACATCGCGAACGGGACCACGCTCATCAGGAAGAACAGGGCGAGCAACCACCACGAGTTGGCGAGCAGCTCGCCGAGGCCGACCGGTAGCTGCAGCATCCCGGACACGGTGAGCACCAGCAGCGTCGGCCAGAGGAACAGCCCGACCATCTGGATGAACGGCAGCAGCAGGTAGTAGCCCGCCTCCAGCACGGCGCCTGAGGTGAAGTGTGGGGACCGCACGATCTGCGGCAGATAGCTGATGCACTGCACGTTCCCCTGGGACCACCTGGTCCGTTGGGTGAACAGGCGCTTGACGTCGGTCAGGCCCTCCTGCGAGACGTGCGTATCGGCCACGAAGCGCACCTCGTACCCGGTCAGCAGCACATGCACGCCGAGCTCGAAGTCCTCCAGCAGCGCGCCGTGCCACGGCTGCCCGGCCTGGTCGGCGATCGCGTCGAGCACGGTCAGCCGAGTGAACTGGCCGTTACCGCCCAGGCCCACGCTCCGGGTCTTGGTGCGCAGCGCCTGCATCGCACAGATCGAGGTGCGGAACTCGATGTCCTGCATCCGGACCAGGTAGCGGGAGAGCGCATTGGCTACTCGTCCCTTCGCCGGCCGGGGCAGGCGTTCGTCACGGTTGCGCATCCGCACCGAGATCTGCGCCGCACCCACCTGGGGGTCACCGAAGACTGCCGCTCCGGCCACGTGGTCCAGGGCGTCGTCGGCCATCTGCCCGTCCGCGTCGACCACGCAGACGATCACCCGGGAGCGGTCGCAACCGGCCGGCAGGAAGTCGTTCAACTGCTGGTAGGCCGCGTTCAGTGCATCCCCTTTGCCGGTGCGGGCGAGTGGGCGACGGCGCTGGACCAGGTGCACCATCGCGTCGCCCGTCGCGCGGCCGGTCACCACCTCCGCAGTGGCGTCGTCGCTGTCGTCGTCGATCACCCACACATGCGCCTGGCCGAAGGAGCGCCGCAGCTCGTCGACCGTGGCACCGATGACCACCTCCTCGTCCCGGCAGGGGACGAACATGTGCCACTCGAACGCGGCTGCCTCACCCGGCTGGTCCGGCCGACGGCGGAAGAACGCCCGGGCGATCGTGGTCAGGTAGGACAGGAACATCACCACGATGGCCAGCGAGATGCCGATCAGTAGCGGCATCATCGGTGCTCGGCCTTCCGCAGCCTGGCCGCGCGGACCAGCAGCAGGCCAGCCACGACGACCACCAGCGCCACGACCAGGTAGAAGCCGGTGGCGACTCCGGTGTAGGCGAGACCGGCTGCTACTCCGATCCCCGGACCTCTGCTCGTGTACATGGCCTGCGGCAACTCCCCTCGATGGTGTCTGTGCGGTGCGGCTCACGGCCGCAGCAGCCATCACGGTGGCAACCGGGGAGGGAGGGCGGGTCACCGGCCGGTCACCTGTCCTGGTGGCTCGGTCACCGCCCGGTCAACAGTGCGGTTCGAGGCGGAGACCGAGTGGTGACCGGCAGGTGCGCCCGCGTGACTACGCTGAACCGGAGTCGCCGGCGCGGTGTGGCGCCGGTGGTGGTGCCCTGGAGGAAGAGAATGATGCAGATACGGGTTCTCGGGCCGCTCCAGGTCCAGACCGCGAACGGTCCGGTCGGGGTCGGTGGGCAGGCGAGCGTGGTGCTCGGCTGGCTGGTGATGCACGCGAACCGGCCGGTGCGGATCGCCGACCTCGCTCAGCTGCTGGCCGATGACGGTCCGTCCGACCCCGACCAACGCGCCCGCGCCGTGCTGCGTGGGCTGGCCGCCGACCTCCCGGGTGTACTCACCCTGGAACCGGCAAGCGCCCGGCTCACCGCCGACGATCAGGTGATCGACGCCGCCCGGTTCGCCACCCTGGCGGCCGACGCGCGTCAGCACTGGCGTGAGGGGGACCACGAGCGCGTCGCCGAGGACGTCGAGCGCGCGCTGGCTCTGTGGCGCTCCGATCCCTATCCCGAGCTGGCTCACCTCCTCGATGCGATGCCCGCGATCGAGGCGCTCAGCCGGACTCGGCTCGCCGTGCTGGAGATGCAGCAGGAGCTCGCCATGGAGTCCGGGGTGGACTTCACCACCGTCGCCCAGCTACGTCAGCTGGTGGCCGCACATCCGGACCGGCTCGGCTTCCGGCTGCTGCTGGCACGGGCGCTGCACCTGCTCGACCGCCAGGCAGATGCGCTGGCTGTGCTGCGGCAGGCGGTCGCCGAGCTCGGCGGCCACCCGGTCTCCCAGCGCTTGACCGACCTGATCGCGCACCGGGACCCCCAGGTCGCGTCGATCTCGGTGATCGACGTGGACGACCATCCGCTCTGATCAGTCCGGCGCTCTCATCAGTCCGGCGTTGATCGAGCCGAGAAGCACCTTAACTGTGATCCAAGTCACTGTTGATCGGGCGTCCAGGGTTATACACTTGCTACGGCCTGCACGAGGCAGGATGACGATCCGGGGGAGCGGATGTCGGCGACGGAGTCTGGACGGAGTGCGCCCGCGCGCGTGCCGGCAGCGGACGACGGGGCCGACGCCGTCGTCCGAATCGGGATCCTGGGGCAGCTGTCCGTGGCTGTCGACGGTGAGGATGTCACCCCGCGCGGACCCACCCAGCGGCGTCTGATCGCGGCACTTGCCGTCGCCGCGCGACGTGAGGCGCGGCTGCCGATCGCCGAGCTCGTCGATACCGTCTACGCCGGTGAGCTCCCGCCCCGGCCCCGTCGATCGCTCGCGACGTTGGTGTGGCGGCTCCGGAAGAAGTGGGGTGCCCGCGTCATCGATTCCGACCCGTACGGGTACTGGCTGGTCACCGCACGGTGCCGGATCGATGCCGCGGACTTTGAGGCGCTGCTGCTGCGCGGCAGTGCGCTGGATCGGGCCGGCGACCGGCCCGCTGCCACCGCCGCGTTCGGGCAAGCGTTGTCCATGTGGCGCGGCACCGAGGAGCCCCCGCCGCACCTGCCGGCCACCGAAGCGAACCGGTTGACCGAGCTGCGCCTGGGGGCGATGGAACGACTTGCCGAGCTGCTCGCCGCTGACGCGCGCACGAGCGAAGCGATCGAGCTGCTCGAGCCGGTGGCGGCCGCGCGGCCGGAGTGGGAGCACAGTCAGGCGCTGCTGATCGGCTGCCACCTTGAGCTCGGAAACCCTGCCGACGCCCACCGGGTCTGCGACCGGGCCCGGCGCGCGCTGATCGACCAGGGCATCGAGCCCGGGCCCGAGCTGTCCCGCGCGATCGAGCGGCTCGGCGACGCCGCTGCCAGCGCACCTTCGCCCGCTCGCCCGGGTGGCCAGGTGGCCAGCCCCGGTCACTCGAGCGGACCTCGGCACCCCGCGGTCGCCGTCCGGGCAGCCGAGGCCACCCCGACCGATGACCGTGCAGCACTGGTCGGTCGCACGGCCGATCTGGAGGCTGTCGCCGATACGGCGGCGACGGCGATCCGCACGGGGCGACCGGCCGCCGTCGTGATCTCCGGTGAGGCAGGTATCGGAAAGAGCGTGTTGGTGCGCGCGGCGCTGACACGCCTGGCCGCCGAAGGGGCGCCCCGCGCCCTGATCTTGCCGTGCGACCCCCGCCGGACCCTCCCGTACGCCCTGTTCGCCCCGCTCGTCCCGGACGAGGACAGCGCATCACCGCTGGCGCGGCTCCTCGGTGGTGACGCGAGTGCCGAACCGGCAGTGAGTACTGACGTCCTGCATGAGGAGCTGTCCCGGCGGCTGCGGGCGATCGCCTCGCCCGCTGGGCTGGTGCTGGTGGTCGAGGACCTGCACTGGGCGCCGCCCGGCACGGCAGAAGCACTGGCGGCGCTGCTCGATCGCGCCGGGCCGCTGCCGATGGCGGTGGTGCTGACCACCCGGCGCCGCACGGCGGGCAGGCAGCTGGCCCCGTGGATCACCCGGCGGATCCGGTTGACGGGTCTGGACCATGAGGCGGTCGCCGAGCTCATCGGTGCCGGCGGTGACCCCGACCGTGCTGCGGCGATGCAGCGGCTGACCGGCGGGAACCCGTTGTACCTGCACCAGCTCCACCAGGCCGGAACCGTGATCACCGCGGACCGGCCGGACGATCTGCGCGCCGCCATCGACGCGCACCTGCAGATCGTCTCCGAGGAGGTGCTGGTCACGTTGCGGATCGCCGCCGCCGTGGGCGACAGCTTCACCATCATGACCCTGGCGGCGCTGGCCGGTGAGCTCCGGCAGGACCTGCCCACCTGGCGCGACCACCTCACCGTGGCTGCCAGTCACGGGCTGATCCGCGAGGCCGCCGGGGCGGGGTCGCACGAGTTCGTGCACACGCTCATTCGGGAGCACCTCTACCAGCAGCTCGCCGCGGAGGAGCAGACCCGCACCCACGCCGGGATCGGCCGGGCGTTGAGCCGGCTCGCCCTCAGCCGGCCGTGCCCGGCGGACCTGCTCGCGCACCACTACATGCGTGGCTGGCCGCACACCAGTACCCGTGAGGTGGTCGACCACCTCACCGCCGCCGGCCGGGCCGCCGCCGCCCAGCTCGACTTCACCCAGGCCGCCGCGCACTACCGGGCCGGGCTCGACTATCTGGCGATGGATCCGGAGCACTCGCCGGACGAGGACACCGCCCAGCTGCTCGGTGCCGCTGCCGGAGCGTGCGCCGCCGCCGGGCAGACCCAGTCCGCGAACGAGCTGTACCAGTCCCAGCTGCAGCTGGCGCGCACCGCCGGGATGCCCCGATGGCAGCTGTTCGCGGCGCTCGGCAACCTGCGCACGCACTATGCCCGACGAGTGGGCCCCGAGGTCACCGACCCGCTGGTCGCGGCAGTGGCGCAGGCCAGCAGCACCGGGGTGATCGCGAACCTGCCGGAGCTGGCCGGGGACGCGCTCGCGGCGATCCAGGTCTACCGGCCCGGCCGCGCCGCGGAACTGCTGGCTGCCGCCACTGAGGTCGAACCCGCCCTGACCGGCCGGTTGCGCACGGCCGTCTGGGAGCACCAGACGGTACCGGACCAGCTGGCCACCGCCCGCCAGCTGGTCCAGGACCCGACGGCCGACCCGGTCGGATCTTGGCTGCGGCTGTGGGTCAGCGAGGTCGCCGCCGGAGTCCGGGCCATGGACGATCAGCCGGCCTGCCCGGTGCCGATCACCGAGGCGGACGACCAGACCCGGTTCGACCTGACCCAGTGGCGGATCACCACCACGATCGCCACTGGCCAGATCGAGCGCGGGCACCGGCTCATCGACGAGGCACTCGCCGCACCACCGCACCTCGACCCGGCGGAGAACGCCCGCCGCGCAGCGAGCTTCTACGGTCAGCGCACCTATCTGGCGATGGTCTCCGGCGATGTGGAGGCCGCCCGCCGCTCGCCCCTGCTGAGCAACCCCAGCTGGGCCAGCAGGCACCCGATCATGCGCTACGTCAGCGCCTACCTGCGCTCCGGCTCGGCACCGCTGGAGGAGACGCGTGACCGGTGCGCCGACCTGCTTGAGGAGGTCCGCGACCAGGACATCCCGGACAGCGACATCGTGCCCCGGCTGCTGCTGCTGGGCCGGGTCTGCATCCGGTCCGGCGAGCAGAGCGCTATCAACCAGTGCGTGACGCATCTGCTGCCCCATCGTGGCGAGCACGGTCTCTTCCGGTTCGGCCAGTACTGGGGCAGTGCCGACGGCGTACTCGCCTGGTGCTACGAGAAGCTCGGCGACCTGGACCGTGCGGTCGAGCTGTTCGAGTCGGCGATCGCCGGCCACGAGGCGGTGCACGCGTTCCTCGACCTGCAGATGATGCGGGACTCTCTCGCCCGGACGCTGGAGAGCCGCGGGCGATCTGGCGACATCCGGTGGGCCGAACAACTCCGCCACTCGGCCTGAGGGCCCGCCGCGCACGTGCTCCGGCCCGGCCCCACCGGTCCCACGGAATCCAGTTCGGCCCTCGGAATCCAGTTGCAACCAGATTCCGAGGGGTCGGGTCAGAGGGGATCGGGGTGCCGCACAGCAGGGTGCCGGCGGTGGCAGCTCAGACTCGCTCGAGGTGCAGCAGCGCGAGCCGCTCCGGGTTCAGCGCCGGCGGCTGCACGCCCCGCTCGGTCAGCACGCGGCCCGGAACGGTCAGTCCCTCGGTCCACCATGACGGTGTGCCGTGGTTGTTGAACAGCTCGGACCCGTCGCCCGGGGCCAGCGGGCGCAGCCGGTAGCTGGCCTCCGGGTCGAGGCCGGGCAGGCGGATCCGGCCACCCGGTGCGGTAGCCGAACTCTGCAGATTCACGACGGCGTAGATCGCCTCGCGCTGGTCGCTCGCCACGACGCCGTGGCACCAGCCGCCCTCGGGTGCGTGGTCGGCGCGCACGACAGTGCCGGTGTGCAGCAGGTGGCGGTGCTGCTTGTGCACCCTGATCCAGTTCGCGAGCTGGTCCAGGTCCTCCGCGGATGCCGCGGTCAGGTCCCACTCGATGCCCAGGTGGGAGAAGAACGCCGTCCCGACCCGGTAGGCCAGGGTGTGCGTGCGGCCAGTGGTGTGCGAGGTGGGGCTGGCCACGTGCGAGCCGATCAGCTCGGGTGGCAGCAGCAGCCGGGTGCCGGACTCGATCAGCTGACGTTCGGTGGGATCGTTGCAGTCTGAAGCCCAGACCCGGTCCGTGCGCGCCAGGATGCCCAGGTCGATCCGGCCCCCGCCGCTGGCGCAGGACTCGATCTCCAGCCCCGGGTGGGCCGCCTTCAGCTCGTCGATCAACCGGTACAGCGCCAGCGTCTGCTGGTGGACCGCCGGGCGGGCGGTGGACCGGGTGCCAGCTTCCACCAGGGACCGGTTGTGGTCCCACTTGAGGTAGTCGATGGCGTACTCGGAGACCAGCGCACTGATCCGCTCGCGCAGGTAGACATACGCCGCGGGCACGGTGAGGTTCAGTACCTGCTGGTGGCGGTGCCGGATCGGCAGCCGCTCGCCGGGGCCCATGATCCAGTCCGGGTGGGCTCGGGCAAGATCGGAGTCCTCGTTGATCATCTCCGGCTCGAACCACAGCCCGAACTGCATACCGCGCTCGCGGACGGCCGTCACCAGCGGGCCGAGGCCGTCCGGCCAGACCTCCTCGTCCACGTACCAGTCGCCCAGACCTGCGGTATCGTCCCGGCGATGCCGGAACCAGCCGTCGTCGAGCACGTACCGTTCCACGCCCACCCGGGCGGCCCGGTCCGCGAGCTGGACGAGACGGTCCAGCCGGTGGTCGAAGTACACCGCCTCCCACACGTTCAACGTCACCGGCCGGGGTGAGCGCGGGTGCTCCGGGCGGGCTCGGAGGAACTCGTGGAACCGCGTGGCCACCTCGTCCAGGCCGGTACCGGCGGAGCCGTAGACCCACGGTGAGGTGTAGGACTCACCCGCTGCCAGCCGGACCTCCCCGGGTAGCAGCAGCTCGCCCCCGCCGAGCAGCCGGGCGCCGGTATTGGTGCGTTCGGCATAACTGCGGGTGTTGCCGGAGAAGGCCACGTGCATCGCCCAGACCTGGCCGCTGCGCCAGGAGAATCCGGGCGTACCGACGGCGGTGAGCAGGCTGGCCTCGTGGGCCGAGGCTCGGCGCGACTCGCGCAGGTGGGTGCCGATGGTCAGCGCGGCCCGCTGCAACGAACGTTCCCGCAGCTGCCGCCCGGTCATGTCCACCAGCTCCCGGGCCTCATCCGGGACCGGCAGGGCGACCTCCAGGCTGGCCAGGTCATAGCTACTCTCGGCCGTGTTGGTCACCCTCACCCGAGTACCGAGCAGCCCGCTGTGGGCGAGGGTGATCTCGATCGCCACCTCCAGACCGGCCACCGCATCGGTAGCGGTGACGCTCAGCTGGTGGGCGATCTCCGGGCGGTCCGGGTCGGTCACCTGGGCCTGTGTGCCGGTGAATGCCGGGGAGAAGTGTGCTCCGCCTCGGTGGCCGGTCAGCCCGGGCGTCCACAACCAGCCGTCGGCCGGGGAGGGCAGCAGTGCCAGCGGCACGCCGTCACCGGGCAGGTCGGTCAGCTGTTGCTCGTGCCCGGTGGCCACCAGCGCATCCAGCCCCGCTTCGCCCAGCGCACCGAGATCGGTGCCCCAGTGCCGGATCCGCGGCAGGCCGGCGGCGGGGACGTCGAGCACCACCGCGACACCGCCGGCTCGCAGATGAAGGCGAGTACCGCCGTCGGGCGTGGCGAACTGATCGAGGGTCACGGTTCTCCTTGAGGGTGCTCGTGCTGGGCCGCCGGTTCGAGCCTTCAGCATCGCGGATATGGATGCAAGCCCGGGTCAGGCCGCCGGGTGCAGCACTCCAGCCCCGCCGGTCAACGCTCCTGTCCGGATGGCAAGAAAGCAGATGCACGTTGGTGCAAACAGAGCATGACGGTCCGGAGAATACCGCAGAACTACCTGCACGTACGTGCACAGCGTCGGCAGGCTCGGGCAGGCGGGGTACGTTGACGCTGTTCCGAATCCGTCTATTCGACGACTATCACGCGAATACCCAAAGCACTGGAGGCGCGAGGGATGAGACGAGCACGAAAAGGGCTGACCGGGCTGGCGGCCGTCGGTGTTGCTGCTCTGATACTGAGTGGTTGTTCGGGTAATGAACCGGCGACCGACGATGAAGGCAGGACCGTCGTCACCTTCTGGCACTCGATGCGGGGAAATAACGGCGAGCAGCTGCAAGAGTACATCGAAGAGTTCAACGACAGTCAGTCAGAGATCTTCATCGACGCATCCGAACACGGGATGTATGACGAGGCGTACACCAAGCTCATGCAAGTGGTGGGTACCGATGAGGCTCCCGACCTGATGCAGATCAACTCTGGGCGCGTCCAGGAAACTGTCGACGCTGGGATCGTCGCTCCGATGCAGCAGTTCATCGATGCTGATGATGAGTTCGACATTGAATCTCTCCTGCCGGTCGTCCGCGACTCCTACGCCGTCGATGGAGAATTGCAGTACATGCCTCAGGCGGCCTCGATGGAAGTCGTCTTCTACAATGTCGATGCTTTCCGCGAGGCAGGCCTTGACCCGGACGAGCCACTGGTCACCTTCGATGACTTCGAGAACGCTGCTCGGACTCTGCAGGAAGAGCTCGGGATGGACCAGGGCGGGGCATTCCTTATCAATAACTCCGGGTTCCACTCGATGATGAGCCGGAGCGGCGAGCCGATGGTCAACAATGACAATGGCCACTCTGCACCTGCCACCGAAGCGGTATTCAACAGCGATACCGGTGTGGAGATCATGACGTGGCTGCAGGAAATGTTCGATGAGGGCCTGATCGGTAACTACGGCCGCAGCCACGACGATATGCGCCAGCCGTGGTACACGGGACAGATCGGCATGATCGTCGACACCACCGCGGCCACGATCATGCACGAGGAGGCGGCCGACTTCGAGTTCGACTCGATGCCGACCCCGGTGCCCAACGGTGTCGAGCCCGGCCAGTCTCCTACTGGCGGGGCCGGAGTCTTCATGCTCGAGGACAGCCCTGACGAAACCCAGCAGGCCGCCTACGAGTTCGTCAAGTTCCTCGTCTCCCCCGAGATCCAGGCACGCTGGGCGGCGAACACCGGGTACTTCCCGGTGAACGACGGTGCCTATGAGGAGCAGGTGCTGATCGACGCGATGGACGAGCTGCCGGCGCTAGCCTCGGCGAACGAGCAGGCTCAGGCCGCCGACGGCGAGGCCGGTGGCCTCAGTGTCCTGTCCAGTGTGGACATCTCCTCGCCGATTGCGGACACCTGGGAAGCCATCTACGGCGGCGCTGATCCACAGACCGCTCTCGATGGTGCTGCCGACGAGGTCACCTCACTGTTGGAGACCTACAGCGAGGCCAACTGATGGCACCAGTCAAGACCGAAGTGACGGCGCGTACGTCCAGCGCCCGACCTGCGGGCACCTCACGGCGGCGCGCCCAGCGCCGCCGTGAGGTCCGGAACGCGTTCAGCGGGCTCGCCTACCTGGCCCCCGCACTGCTGATCTTTGCCATCTTCCTGTTCTATCCGGCCATCAAGACCGGATGGCTCAGCGCCTTCCACACGAACGTGCTCGGAAAGCCGACCGTATTCATCGGGCTGGAAAACTACATCAGTAACCTGACCTCCGATGCGTTCAGGACCAGTCTCTGGAATACCCTGAAGTTTGCCGTGATGGTCGTGCCGGTCACGATCGTGATTGCCTTGGTCCTGGCGATCCTGGCCAACGAGAAGGTGCGTGGTTCGGCATTCTTCCGCACCGTCTACGCCTTGCCTCTAGCAGTCTCGGCAGCGGCCGCCGCTGTGGTCTGGCGGCTCATATTCCACCCGAGTCAGGGCATTCTCAACGCCATGCTCGGCCTAGTGGGGATAGACCCCATCGGGTGGCTCACCAATCCCAGTTTCGCGCTGTTCGCGGTAGCTCTGACCACGATATGGATGCATCTCGGCTTCAACTTCATCGTGCTCTTGGGCGGGATGCAGTCACTGCCGACAGAGCTCTACGAAAGTGCCGCTCTCGATGGCGCTGGACGGATGCGCCAGTTGCGGCACATCACCCTGCCGCTGCTCTCTCCGGTGCTGTTCTTCGTCAGTATTGTGCTGGTGATCGACTCGTTCCAGTCGTTCGGCCAGATCGATATCCTCACCGAAGGCGGCCCAGCGGACGCCACCAATTTGATCGTGTACGAGATCTACCAAAATGCGTTCGTGCATAACCGCGTCGGCTACGCCAGCGCACAAACTGTGATCCTCTTCCTGATCGTGGTGGTCCTCTCGGTGGTGCAGTACCGGGTCGGAGAGCGGAAGGTGCATTACCAGTGAAACTTATTCAAGGGAGAACTTCGCGTATCCTTGTCTGGGTCGCACTGTTGGCGGCGACCCTACTTGCCACCTTTCCCGTGCTCTACGCTATTTCGGCGAGCCTGATGTCGCAGGCAGAATTCAATTCTGGCGCAGTGCTTCCGTCCTGGCCGCTGAGCTTCGGCAACTATGCGGAGGCGTTCGGAAAGTTTCCGCTCTTTCACTATCTGAAGAACTCTTTAGTGATGTCCGCGCTGGTCACAGTCGCCCTGTTGGTGACGAGCTCGTTGGCCGCCTTCGCGTTCACGTTCATACCGTTTCGCGGGCGAGGCATCTTGTTCGGCATCGTGCTGTCGACCTTGATGATTCCGTGGGAAGCGACGATCATCGTCAACTTCCAGACCATCCGGGACCTCGGCTGGCTGAACACGTTCCAGGGACTGAGCGTGCCGTCGTTCGCGATGGCGTTCGGGATCTTCCTGCTGCGGCAGGCGTTCCGCACCCTCCCGACGGAGCTGCACGAGGCCATGCAGATCGACGGCGCTTCGCGGTTCCGCTTCTTCATCTCGATGGTGCTCCCGCTCTCCCGTCCGATGCTGGCCACGCTCGCGGTGTACAGCTTCATCACGACGTGGAACAAGTACCTGTGGCCATTGCTCGTCGCCAGTGGCGAGGAGGTCCGCACGGTCCAGATCGGTTTGAAGGCGATGCAGGGCGTCGCCACCACAGCGTGGCCACTGGTGATGGCGGCGACCGTGATGGTGATGGCCGCCACCACTGTGGTGCTCGTGTTGGGGCAACGGCAACTCAAAGCCGGCTTGGCTGCCGGCGCAGTGAAGGGATGAGACGGATGCGGGATGAAGGACAGATGAAGCGGCGCAAGGTGCTGCTCGTGGGGTGGGACGGTGTCCGCGATGACACGGCGCGACGACTGGCGCTGCCGGCACTGACCGAGGTCGCGGACGCTGGCCGTTGGTGGACCACGACGCTACCGGACGTGGACGTCGCACCGACGGTCACGGCCGTGGGCTGGTCCACGATCCTCACCGGGGTGTGGCCCGGCGACCACGGCGTACTGGCCAATGAAGAAGAGCTGAACCGGCTGCACCGCTACCCGGAAGTGCTGACCACCGCCTTCTGTGAGCGACCGACGTTGGCCACCTACGGTGCCGCGTCGGCGCTGATCTTCGGCACCACGTTCGGGCCCGGCCCGCTGTTCGGCCCCGGCGTCCGCACAGTGGACTGGGTGGACCGGCGCCACTATCCGGGCAAGTTCACCGAAACAGATCCGCTGATTCAGGAGGCGGCCGAGCGTCAGCTGCGCGAGGAGGATCCCGATCTCGCGTTCGTCTACCTCGGTGAGACCGACCAGATCGCCCACGACTTCGGTACCGGTGTGGAGTACGAGGGGGCGATCGCGCGCCAGGACGCCCGGCTCGCCCGGCTGATCGACTGCCTCCGCAGCCGGCCGAGCTTTGCCGACGAGGAGTGGCTCGTGATGGTCACCACCGATCACGGTCACCTCGATGAGGGTGGGCACGGCGGTGGATCGTGGCAGGAACGGCAGTCCTTCGTCGTCGCCGGAGTGCTCGGCGGTCAAGCGCAGTGGGCCGAGGACGCCGAGAACGTCGATATCGCGCCGACCATCCTGACCCACCTGGGGATTCCGGCCCCCGAGCGCTACCGCGGGAAGAGCTTGCGCGGGACCGTTGATGCAGGTTGACACTGACATCCCGGGCGGCAACGCCCTGACCGAGATCCTCGGCGACGGGCAGATCGCGGTCCGCCCCGATCTGCGCGACACCATCGGCAACTGGTTCTACTGGTACTTCCGGGTGCGGGGGGCTGCGGGGCGCCGGCTCACGGTGCAGGTCGCGGGCGAACCGCGCACCCCCGTGGCTGGCCGCGGGCCAACAGTGAGCGTGGACGCCGGTCGGAGCTGGCGGTGGCTGGGCGCTGCTGAGGTGCACGACGGGGAGTTCGCGTTCACCGTTCCCCAGGACTGCGATGACGTGCGGTTCTCGTTGGGGATGCCGTACACCGCTGCGAATCTGGACGCCTTCCTTGCCCGGTGTGCCGGGCGGGCAGGGGTGGTGCGCCACGAGCTGACCCGCTCCGAGCAGGGGCGGCGGGTGGAGATGCTGCAGTTCGGCCGCATCGATGGCGGTGCCGAGGCAAGAGTGCTGCTCACCTGCCGGCACCACGCCTGCGAGATGATGGCGAGCCACGTGCTCGAAGGGGCGATGGAGCGCATTCTCGCTGCCGACGACCCGGCCTCTCGATGGCTGTTCGAGCATGTCGAGTTCGTGGTCGTGCCCTTCGTCGATACCGACGGCGTGGAGGCCGGCGACCAGGGCAAGAACCGGGCACCGCACGATCACGGCCGGGATTACGGTCCGGCAGAGGGCAGGTATGCCTCGGTGCGTGCGATTCGCGACCTGCTCCGGGAACCGCAGGTTCGCCCATTCGATGTGGTGCTCGATCTGCACTGCCCGAACATCGTCGGCCGGACCAGCGAGCGGATCTACTTCGTCGGCTCTCCCGACGCCGACAACTGGGCGGCGGTGCAGCTGCTCGCCGAAGAGCTGGAACAGGCGGCCGTGGGGCCGCTGCCTTATCGGCGTGCCAACGACCTGCCCTTCGGCACCGCCTGGAACGTCGCCGGAAACTTCGTCACCCGAGACGAACGCGCTGTCCCGCAGCAGTCGATCGGTTGGTTCCTCGATGACGAGCCTGCGGCGGGAATGCACGCGATTCTCGAATTTCCCTATGCCAACGCCGAGGGAGCCGAGGTGAACGCCACCACCTCCCGCGCCTTCGGCGCCGACCTAGCCCAAGCAATCGAGCGCTATCTGCGCAGGCGGGTGCCGACCTCGAACAGGTGACCGGCAGCAGAGCTCGTACCGACACAACAGAGAGATGACAGTGAGCACGAGAACCTATACCCGAACGATTCCAGTGGCAGAACCCACCGACGTCCTCGTCGTCGGCAGTGGCCCAGCAGGTTTGGCTGCCGCCGTGGCGGCGGCCCGCAGCGGAGCGTCGGTTCGACTGGTCGAACGGTTCGGCTTCCTCGGCGGGAACCTCACCGCCGGACTCGTCGGCCCGTGCATGACCTCCTTCTCGCTCGACGGCCAGACCCAGCTCGTGCGCGGGGTCTTCGACGAGTTCATCCGGCGGATGGAAGCAAGAGGCGGCGCCGTCCATCCCTCCCAGACCAAGGGAGGCACCCCCTACTCGGGCTTCATCCGCTACGGACATGACGCGGTCACCCCGTTCGATCCCGAGGCAGCCAAGCGTGTCGCCCAGGAGATGGTGCTGGAAGAGAACGTCGATCTCCTGCTGCACACCTGGGCGGTCGATACCGTCGTCGAGGACGGCGCGATCCAGGGGGTCGTCGTCGTCAACAAGTCCGGTATGTCCTACCTGGGTGCGAAGGCGGTCATCGACGCCACCGGCGACGGCGATATCGCTGCGCTCTCCGGTGCCGAGTTCGCTATGGGCAGGGACAGCGATGGACTGATGCAGCCGATGACGCTGTTCTTCCGGATCGGCAACGTCGACGATGCGGCGGTGGAGCAGTACAAGCGTGAGCACCCGGAGGAGCTCTTCCCGTTCCAGAGCATCGTGGAAGAAGCCACTCGTACCGGCCGCTACACGTTGCCTCGCCGCGGCGTGCAACTGTTCAAGACGCTGGAGCCGGGAGTCTGGCGGATCAACACCACTCGGGTGCTCGGTCTCGATGGAACCGATGCCGCAGACCTGACCCGCGGAGAGATCGACGCTCGCCGACAGGTGGACGTGTTGATGGACTTCTTCCAAAGGGAGCTGCCCGGACTGGCCGACTGCAAGCTCATCGATACCGCCGCCACGATCGGCGTCCGGGAGTCCCGGCGGATCACCGGTGAGTACCAGCTCACTCTGGATGATCTCGTCACCGGCCGGCACTTCGACGATGTGATCGCCGTCGCCGGATATCCCGTCGACATCCACAGCCCGTCCAGTGATCAGGGTCCCTTCGACGACGGAATCCCGCCGACAGCGAACGAGTACGAGATCCCCTATCGAAGCCTTGTTCCGGCCGAGGTGGACGGTCTGCTCGTGACCGGGCGGTGCATCTCCGCCACCCATGAGGCACTGGCTGCCGTGCGGGTGATGCCGCCGTCGTTCGCGATGGGAGAGGCAGCCGGGATCGCTGCGGCACAGGCGGCCGCGGCCGGTGGAGAACTGCGGAGCGTGGATCTGCCGCGGGTGCAGGCTGAGCTTCTTGGTCGTGGCGCCTACCTGGGCTCCACGCACTCCGCAGCCCAGTGACCGGGCCAGAGGACAGCCTCGGGATCCTCCGTCGTACATCAGGTCCGCTCCAGCAGGAATTCGATGCGGCGCTGCTCGATCTCGACGGCGTCGTCTACCGGGGCCCACAGGCCGTGCCGCACGCTGCCGACGCGATCGAGGGAGCGTGCGGCAGCGGGATGGCGATGATGTTCGTGACGAACAACGCCTCCCGCTCCCCGGATGACGTAGCGCAGCGGCTGACAACGCTGGCGATCCCGACCACGCCGGAGCAGATCGTCACCTCGGCGCAGGCGGCAGCGAGCCTGATCGCCCATCAGGGCGAGGCCACGACCCGGGTCCTGGCGATCGGTAGCGATGCTCTGCGCGCCGCCCTGATCGCAGCAGGACTGACCGTGGTGACGAGCGCGGACGAGGCGCCCACCGTCGTCGTGCAGGGAATGCACCCCTCGCTGAGCTGGCGCGACCTCGCCGAGGCCGTCTATGCGATCAATGCCGGGGCGGATCACATCGCCACCAACCTGGACGCGAGCGTGCCCACGGACCGAGGCGTGGTGCTGGCGAACGGCGCGATGGTGGCAGCCGTGACGCACGCGACCGGGCGCGTGCCTCGCGACGCCGGCAAACCCGAGCCGTGGATCTTTCACCAGGCTGCTCGCCGCAGTGGTGCGCGCCACCCGCTGGTGGTGGGTGACCGGCTCAGCGGCGACATCGCCGGCGCGCGGGCCGCAGGCTATGCCGGTCTGCACGTGCTGACCGGCGTGGACGGCCCAGCCGACCTGCTCTGCGCCCGACCCCCGGACCGGCCGCACTATCTCGGCTTGGACCTGCGCGCGCTCGCCGAGACCCACCCGGCCCCCACCCAGGGTGAGAACGGCTGGTGGACCTGCCGCGACGCCGTCGCGAGCATCCACGAGGGAACGGTCCGGTTGCGCCGGGCCGGTGCGGACCACGACCTCGGAGATGGCGGCCGGCTCAGCCTGGACGAGCTCCGTGCAGCGTGCGGCGCGGCCTGGTCGGCCAGCGACGCTGCCGGTGTGCCCACCGTGCTGGTGCGGCCGGCCGCCGGGCTGAGCGTCAGCGGCTGAGTGCTACCGGGACATCGAAGCGCTCCACCAGCTGAACGGGCAGCGTGGCCGCAGCCGTGGCTGCGGAGGCCAAGGGCCCACTGCGCACGATCACGACACCCCTCGGTTGCTCAACGTTCAACTCGCGCTGATAGGTCTAAGTAGACAGCCGGTCGGCGCGCTGCACCAATGTGCGTCCGGTCCGGGAGGTCGATCTGATACTTTCCAGGCCGGAAGAGCGAGTCTATGCACGCATATGCAGGAGGAGGTAGGACGGCCGTGGCTGGTCTCTCGGACCGTTCCGTCGAGGACGGAGCGCGGGGTCGCCAGTTCCGGAAAGCTCTGACCGCCGCGGTCGCGTACTACTCCGAGGACAAGACCATGGAGGCGATCGCACGCGAGCTCGACGTCTCCCGGTCGACGGTCTCCCGGCTGCTCTCGCACGCCCGGGACGTCGGCCTGGTCGAGATCAAAGTTGCCCGCCCCGAGCTGCGTGCCACGGCGATCGAGCGTCGGCTGCAGCGGGCCTACGGCGTCGAGGCCACCGTGGTCACGATGCCGGAGGGCACCGGTCCGGAGGAGCGGCACGCGCGGACCGCGGCATACGCTGCTGAGCATCTTCGCGAGGTCGTCGGGCACGACACGGTGTTGGCGGTCGCCTGGGGCACGATGGTCAATGCGATCAGCTACCAGCTCAAGCCGAAGGCGGTGACCAACTGCAAGCTGGTCCAGCTCAACGGGATCGGTCACGGTAGCGGTATCGGGGTGCACTATGCGCACGCGATGATGAACCGGTATGCGGAGGCGTTCCGGGCCAATGTCCAGCAGTTCCCGGCGCCGATCTTTTTCGACTCAGCTCATCTGAAACGCCTGTCCATGGCGGAGAGCATCTTCGCGCACGTCCGGCAGCTGGGCGAGAAGGCGGGGGTGATGCTCTTCAGCATCGGCACCGTGAGCACCGGTGTGCCGAGCTCCCCGCACCTGTACGGCTCATTCCTGACCGACCATGATTTTGCCCAGCTGGAAGAGGACGGGGCGGTCGGCGATATCGGAACCACCTTCTTCGACGAGAATGGTGAGTACCGGGCGATCCGCATCAATGATCGAAGCACCGGCCCGGACCTGGCGAAGATGAAACATATTGCGCACCGGATCTGCGTGGTCTCCGGCACCCATAAGACCGATGCGGTCAATGGTGCGCTTCGTGGTGGGCACATCTCCGAACTGATCATTGACGAGGTGACGGCGCAAGAGCTCTTCGCGGCAAAGGGCTTGTAGCGCAGTCCGTGCCACTGAGAGTGCCACGATGGTTGGCGTCAGTGGCCGAGCGCTGCACCGGTCGGGGTGCTGGCGCCGGAGTAGTCGCCCACCCGGCCCTGGTAGAGCACCCGGCCGCCGTGCCGGCCGGGACCGGGGCCGAGGTCGATCAGCCAGTCCGCGTGGCGGATGACGTCCAGGTTGTGCTCGATCACCACCACGGTGTGCCCGCGGGCGAGGAGGCCGTCGAGGACCGCGACCAGTACCTCGATATCGTCCAGATGCAGTCCGGTGGTGGGCTCGTCGAGCACATAGGTATGCGGCTCGTCAGCCTCGTCGAGCTCACGGGCGATCTTCAGCCGTTGGCACTCCCCGCCGGAGAGGGTGGTCAGCGACTGGCCCAGGCGTAGGTAGCCGAGGCCGACCTCGCGCAGCCGGACGAGCCGGCGGGTGATCCCCGGCTCGTCCAGCTGCTCCGCCGCCTGCTCGACGGTGAGGTCGTTGACGTCGGCGATGGTCAGCCCGTTCACCGTGTAGCCCAGCACCTCGGCAGTGAACCGCCGGCCCTGGCAGGTCTGGCAGGTCAGCTCCTGACCGTCCAGGAACGCCAGGTCGGTGTAGATCACCCCGAGCCCACGGCAGTGCGGGCAGCTGCCGGCGGAGTTGGCCGAGAACAGCCGGGCGGAGACGCCGTTGCGCTTGGCGAACAGGGTGCGGATCGGCGCGGCAATACCGGTGTAGGTGATCGGGGTGGAGCGCCGGTTGGCTGCCACGGGTCGCTGGTCGATCACGGTGGCGCCGTGCTGGTCGACCAGTTCGGCGGCGAGGCTGGACTTGCCGGATCCTGCGACGCCGGTGAGCACGGTCAGCACTCCGGTGGGGATGTCCACGGTGAGGCGGCGCAGGTTGTTCCGGTCCGCTTCTCGCACGGTCAGCTGGCCGGTCGCCCGGCGGGGTGAGGTGCTGGTGGGCCGGCGCCGAGCGAGCGCGCGGGCGGTGGGCGTGCTTGAGTGCTGCAACTGCGCCCACGGGCCCTGATAGACCAGCGTGCCGCCGTCGGCGCCGGCGCCCGGGCCGATCTCGATGATCTGATCGGCGCGGGCCATCACCGCAGGATCATGCTCGACGACGATCACGTTGTTGCCCCGATCGCGCAGCCGGGCGAGCAGGTCGAGCATCGTGGTGACATCGGCCGGGTGCAGGCCCACGGTCGGTTCGTCGACGACGTAGGTCATCGTGGTCAGGCTGGACGCCAGGTGTTTCACCGTCTTGATCCGCTGGGACTCGCCGCCGGAGAGCGTGGTGCTGGTCCGGGACAGCGTCAGGTAGCCCAGCCCGATGGTGATCATCGCTGCCAGGCGTTCGGTCAACGCCTCCGTCACCGGCGCGACCTGAGGGGCCTCGACGCCGCGGACCGCCTCGGCCAGGTCGGTGATCTCCAGCCGGGCCAGCTCGGTGATGGTGTGGCCGTTCACGGTCGCGGCCCGGGCGGCCTCGTTCAGCCGGTCACCGTCACAGGCCGGGCAGGTCTGGGCCCGGGTGAACTCGGCGATCGTGGCCTGCTTCTTCTCCGAGAGGTGGTCGGAGGTGTGCAGGTAGATGCGTTCGAACCGGTCCACCACCCCCTCGTAACCCTCCGGCGGCCGGGTGCCCAGCGCTGCTGCCGCCTCCCCGCCGTAGAGGAGCGCGTGGCGCTGTGCCGGGCTCCACTCCCGCAGCGGGGTATCGGCCTCGAAGGTGCCGATATCGGCGTACTGGGAGTACCAGTAGCCGCCGTGACCGAATCCGGGTAGCCGGATCGCCCCCTCCGCCAGGGACTTGTCCAGATCGAGGAACTCCTCCACGGCACTGACCACCACCTCGCCCAGCCCGGAGCAGGTGGGACACATCCCGGACGGGTCGTTGAAGGAGAAGCGGCCCGACTCACCCACCTGCGGTGTGCTCAGCCGGGAGAACAGCAGCCGCAGGTAGGTCCAGATCTCGGTGCTGGTGCCGACGGTCGAGCGGGCGTTGCCGCCGATCCGGCGTTGGTCGATGACGATCACTGGAGACAGCCCGGTGATCCGGTCGGCCTGCGGACGGGTCCACTTCGGCAGCCGGTTGCGGGTGAACGGAGGGAACGTCTCGTTCAGTTGATATCCGGCCTCCGCGGCCAGCGTGTCGAACACCAGCGAGGTCTTGCCCGACCCGGATCGGCCGATGACCACCACCAGCTGTCCTCGGGGAATGTCCAGATCCAGATCGACGAGGTTGTTGACGTGGACACCACGGAAAGTCATCGCGCGTTCGGTCATGACCGGCACGCTACGACCAGATGTGGCCTGATCCTGACCGCATCTTCTGCCAGCATGAACGCTATGGCCGATGTCACCGAACGGATGCTCGCGCTGCTCGCGACCTTGCAGTCCGGTCGTTCGTTCTCCGGGCCGGAGCTGGCCGACCGCCTCGGGGTGAGCGGGCGGACCCTGCGCCGGGACATCAGCCGGCTGCGTGGGTACGGCTACCCGGTGCGCACGCAGCCCGGACCGGGCGGGCACTACCTGCTCGCTGCTGGTGCTGCGCTGCCCCCGCTGACCTTCGACGACGACGAGGCGGTGGCGACCCTGGTGGCGCTGGCCGCGTTCGCCGGCGGCGGCCCGCTGGCCACGGGAGCCGTCCAGGACGCCGCGACCCGGGCCTACGCCACCCTGGACCAGTTCCTCCCGGCGCGGCTACGCCCGCGGCTTGCGGCCCTGCGATCCAGCCTGGAGACCTCCGCCGCCGGTACCCCACCGGTGAGCGCCGAGCAGCTGGCTGTCCTCGGCGAGGCCATCGTTGCGCGCGAGGTGGTCACCTTCGGGTATACCGACGCACAGGGGGCGGGCACCGCACGCCGCGTCGAACCGTACCGGCACGTGCACCATCTGCTGCGCTGGTACCTGCTCGCCTGGGACATCGGCCGGTCCGCCTGGCGGGTGTTCCGCCTCGACCGGGTCGACGACCTGCGGCGGACCGCGAAGCACTTCGCGCCGCGCCCGCTCCCGGCCGAGTCTGCGTTGGAGTACCTGCGTCAGGGGCTGCATCGTGATCGCCGAGAGGTCTGCGTCGTAGTCGAGGCACCGACCGGACGCGTGCTGGAGGTGTTCGGCTACGACGACGTCGAGGTCCAGCAGATCGACGAGGTCCGCACCCGTCTCACGGTGGCGATCGATACCTGGCAACGCCTCGTCCTCGGCCTCGCGTTCCTGGACGCAGACTTCACGGTCAGCAGCGAGGCCGAGCTAGCGGCTCCCTTCCGAGAATTCGGCGCGCGGCTGCTCGCTGCTACCGACCGCGACCGCTGACCAGATCGAACCGGGGTCGGCCCGAGCGAGACCTGCCCGAGCGGCCCGGCTACTGTTTCGCGCCGGTGCGGCGGACCACCTGCTGCTCGATCCCGTCCAGCAGGAACTGCAGCCCGAGGGTGAACGAGCTCTCCCAGCCCGCGTCGAACACGTCCTCGCTCAGCGCTGCCATCGCCGGAAACTGGCCGGACTCCATCGCGCGGACCAGCACGGGGAGCTGATAGTTCCAGAACTCCTCCTCGGTCAGGCCGCTCTCGGCAGCCGCCTGGGAGTAGAGGATCTCCTCACGCACCGAGCCGGTCACGTACGCATCCAGTGCGGAGACGACCATCATCGTCTCCTGGTCGCCGAACGGTAGCTCGGTCAGCCCGGCCACGGTCTCCTCCATCTGAGCGATCGCGTTCGGGCCGAGCACCGGTCGGCTCCAGTTCACCTGGAGCAGCCACGGGTGCCTCAGGTACATCGCCCGGCCGTGCTCCGCCATCGCGGTGAGGGTCTCCCGCCACGGTGCGCCCGGCTCGGTCCGGCCGATCTGCGTGCCGAGGACCTGGTCGAGCATCAGGTTGAGCAGCTCATGCTTGTTCGGCACGTACCGGTAGAGGGACATCGTGCCCACGCCGAGCTCGGCGGAGAGCTTACGCATGGAGAGCGCGTCCACCCCCTCGGCGTCAGCGAGCGCGATCCCCGCGGTGACGATCTGCTCCAGCGTCAGAGTCGGTCGGGGACCCTTCCGCGACTCCGGCAGCCCCTCCCAGAGCAGCCGATGACTGTGCGCGAGCGGGTTGTCCTCGGCCATCTTCAGTCCTGCCTTCTTCACTGTTGCCTTCTGCGCACACCGTACGCTATCGTTCTGCGTACGCCGCACCCAGTAAGGAGATTCTCGTGGGACCACCAGAGTTCGCAGTCCAGGCCACCAGCGTGACGAAGCGCTACAAGGAGAAGCTCGCCCTCGACGACGTCGACCTCGCCGTGCCCCGTGGCACCGTGCACGGCCTCCTCGGCCCGAACGGCGCCGGGAAGACCACGATGGTGCGCATCTTGACCACGCTCACCCGACTCGACCACGGCAACGCCGCCGTAGCCGGATTCGACGTGCGGACCCAGCCTCGGCACGTCCGGGCCAGCATCGGCCTCGCCGGTCAGCAGACCGCCGTCGACGATCTGCTCAGCGCCCGGCAGAACCTGACCACGTTCGGCAGGCTCTTCCGACTGGACAAGCCGGCCGCCCGCCGTCGTGCCGATGAGCTGCTGGAGCTCTTCGGACTCCAGGATTCGGCCGACCGCACCCCGAAGAAGTTCTCCGGTGGGATGCGCCGCCGGCTCGATCTCGCAGCCAGCATGATCCTTGCCCCGCAGGTGCTGTTCCTGGACGAGCCGACCACCGGACTGGACCCGGCCGGTCGGCGCGAGGTCTGGCATGCGGTGCGTGACCTCGCCGCGCAGGGCACCACAGTGCTCCTCACCACCCACTACTTGGACGAGGCGGACAAGCTCTGTGACCGGATCACGGTGATCGACCATGGCCGCAACTTCGTCGAGGACACCCCGACCGGCCTGAAGCGACGGATCGGGGACGAACGCCTGGAGGTTGCCGCGGCCGACCCCGCGGTGCTGCGCAGCGTCGCTGCCGTGGTCGAGCAGGTCACCGGGCTCGAGGTGGCCGTGGACGAGGCCGCAGGCAGTATCAGCGTCCCGGTGCCCGACGGCGTCCGGGCACTGACCGAGGTGGCGGCCGAGATCCGCGCTCGCGGTCTGGAGATCGCCGATATCGGGCTGCGCCGACCCACCCTCGACGAAGCATTCCTGCACCTGACCACGTCCCGAACGATGACGGAGGCCGCCTGATGACCACCACCGAGCAGACCGCCGCGGCACCTGGACCGCCCGATCTGGACTCTCTTGCCTCGCGGGTCGGCTGGGCGATCAAGGACTGCTGGACCATCGTGATGCAGGAGTTCACCCACGTGGCGCGCCAACCCTCCACCTTCGCGTGGCAGCTCGGCATGCCCGTAGTGATGGTGCTGATGTTCGTCTACGTGTTCGGTTCGGCGATGGACGTCACCGGCCAGGGCGCCGGCGAGGGCTACATCGACTACGCGATGCCCGGACTGTTCGCGATGACGATGGCGTTCGGGTTCATGAACACGGCGTTCGCGGTCACCCTGAACAAGGAGAAGGGGTTCATGGACCGCTTCCGGTCGATGCCGATGTCCCCCTCGGCAGTCGTGACCGGCCGCGGTGTCTCCGACATCATCCAGGCAGCCCTCGACCTCGCCGTCATCGGCGGGATCGCACTGATCGTCGGCTGGCGTACTGGCGGCAGCCTCGCGGCAACCCTGTTCGCCTTCGCCCTGCTGCTGTGGCTGCGGCTAGCGTTGATCTTCGTCGGCATCTTCCTGGGGCTGATGATCAAGAACACCGAGGTGGCGGGCTCGCTGTTCGCCGTCGCGTTCCCGCTGGGCTTCATCTCCTCAGTGTTTGCGCCCCCGGAGATGATGCCGGGCTGGCTGGGTGCGGTAGCGGCCTGGAACCCGGTGTCCTCGACGGCGAACGCGATCCGTGAGCTGTTCCAGACCCCGGGCGCCGGGGTGGGGGAGGCCAGCTACTGGATCGACGGCCACGCGATCGCCGGGGCGGTGATCTGGCCCGCGCTGATCATGGCCGTGTTCCTGCCGCTGGCCGTGCAGCAGTTCAAGAACTTGAGCAAGTAGGCCGGAGACCTCGTCCGGGCTGCAGTCGCCTTACGAAGACTCGCTCTCCGGCGCGGGCCGGCTGGGGCTGAGTCCGCTGAGGGCAAGGTCGACGCAGTTCTCCAAAAATGGGGCGTCGACGGCGTCGGGCGTCTGGAGCAGCCGCACGAAGATCTGCCCGTAGATCAGTTCTGTCGCGCGGTAGGGATCGACTCCGGGCGCCAGTTCCCCCTCGTCCTGGCCGAGCGAGATGCGTTCCATCACGCTCTTGTTCGCGGGGGTGATGAAGTGCTCCCACAGCTGGGTGCCGAGGTGCGGGTCGTGTTGCGCTTCCCCGATCAGCGAAGCGACCAAGGTGGCCGAGTCGCCCACGGTCTGGATCCAGCCGTCCTTGACCAGGCGCACCAGATCGGTGCGGATGTCCCCGTGCGGCGTGGGCTGTGGGGTCATCAGGGGGGTGTGCTGGATCCGCTGCACATAGGCATCGAGGACGACCGCGCCCTTGGACGGCCACCACCGATAGATGGTCCGTTTGCTCACCCCCGCCCGGGCCGCGATGCCGTCGATGCTGACCTTCGCCCAGCCGTGCTCCTGCGCCAGTTCCAGGGAGGCCCGCAGGATCGCCTCGGTGGAGTGTGGGTTGCGTCGGGTCTGATCGGGTGCTTTCGCCATCCGGACAGCCTACGGCACGGGGAAACGAACCGGTCCGTTTCCTGTAGCGGCGATAATCTGCTAGCGTCGCGCCCTGAGGGAACGAACCGGATCGTTCCCCATCAAAGTGGAAGGCTTCCCATGCGCGTCGTCAGGGTCATCGTGGTGCTCGCGGCACTGTCCATGCTCACGACCGGGATTTGGGCACGGGTGGACCCAGCGGGATTCGCCGTGTGGGCAAACTGGCCGAACCATGTCCATTTCCTGCATGACGCCGGTGTCTTCCAGATCGGCATCGCTCTGATGATGTTGCTGGGGCTGTGGTGGCGGGACGTGATCGGGGTGGTGTTGACCGGCTTCATCTTCACCAACTCCTTCCACGCGCTGAACCACGCGCTCGACCTCGCCCACGGTGGCCACGCCGCAGACAGTTGGGGGCTCCTGGCGATATCGGCCCTCGCGGGAGTCGGGCTCGTGGCCCGGTTGCGGTGGACCCGGCGGCACCGCGCTGCGGACACGAAGGGCGAACGCGTCGAGGAGAAGGCCCGATGAGAGTGCTGCTGGCTGGGGCGACCGGGGTTATCGGGCGGGAACTGGTGCCGCAGCTGCATGAGGCCGGCCACTCGATCCTTGGGCTGACCAGGTCCGGCCGTGGTGCGGACGAGCTCCGCGAGGCCGGCGTCGAGCCCGTGCTGGCGGATCTGATGAACCGCGACGAACTGCTCCGTGCGCTCGATGGACACAGTGCGGACGCAGTGGTGCACCAAGCCACCGCGATCGCTCGCCCTCCCATGCTCCATCGCGACCTGTACCCCACCGATGCCTTGCGGGATGAGGGCACCGCGCACCTGCTCGACGCCGCCGCGCTGATCGGCGCCGGCCGATTCGTCGCCCAGTCGTTCTTCCTCGGGTACGGGTACCACGACCACGGGCCCACGCCGGTGACCGAAGACCAGCCCTTCGCCACCCTGACCGGACACCGGAAGACCGACCGACACATGCGCTCCATGCGCGCCTGCGAGGACCAGGTCCTGCAGACCGACGGCATAGACGGCATCGCCCTGCGCTACGGCATGTTCTACGGCCCCGAGCCGATGACACAGCGAATGGCCGACCTGACCCGACGGCGGCTACTGCCCGCCGTCCGTCCGAGCGGCCTCACTTCGCCCATCCACCTCCACGACGCCGCGAGCGCCGCCGTTGCAGCCCTCGAGCGCGGTCGGGCCGGCCACGCCTACAACATCGCCGACAACCAGCCGGTCGAGTTCACCGAGTTCCTGACCGCCTTGGCCGCGAGCGTCGGGGCCGGACCGCCGAGAACCGTGCCGGCGTGGCTGCTCAAGCCACTGCCGTACTTGCACAGCCTGATGGCCGTCTCGAGGATCCGGCTCAACTGCGACAAAGCGAAACGGGATCTGGGTTGGCACCCCGCCTACCCGTCGATCCACGACGGACTGACGGCGATGGCGCCATGAGGGTCATCCTTGCCGGCGCCACGGGCGCCATCGGACGGCCACTACTGGCTGCCCTGTCCACCGCCGGCCACCAGGTCCATGCGCTCATCCGCAACCCGGCACACTGGCAGCTGGTGGAAGATCTCGGCGCCACCCCGGTGATCGCCGACGTGATGGACCAAGACTCGCTGCTGTCCGCGGCCGAGGGACTGACCGCCGACGCAGTGCTGCACCAGGCCACCGCACTGCGGACGGCGAAGCGCACGCTCGGGCCGGACGATCCGACCAACGCCCTGCGAGAAGCCGGCACCCGGCACCTGCTGGCGATGGCGCGAGCGGTGGGCGCTCGCCGGTTCGTCACCCAATCGCTGATCACCGGCTACGGCTATCGGGATCACGGCGAGCGGCCGTTGACCGAGAACGATCCGTTCGGTGAGCCGGTCGGCAGTGTCGGCGACCTGGTCGCCGCGGGCTGCGTGGCCACCGAGCGGCAGGTGTTCGCCGCGGACGGCATCGACGGGATCGCGTTGCGGTACGGCATGTTCTACGGGCCGAACGCCTTCAGCGACATGTTCGCGGGACTGCTCCGCAAGCACTTCCCCATCCGCCCATTGGGCGGGGCCGGCTCGAACTGCTTCATCCATGTCGACGACGCGGCCGCGGCAACGGTGGCGGCGCTCGCGCGCGGCAGGGCCGGCCAGGCGTACAACATCGTCGATGACACTCCTGCGACCTGGCAGGAGTTCATCGATGCCGTCGCCGAGGCTCACCGCACCCCGCGGCCGCTCTCCGTCCCCGGCTGGGTCATCCGGCTGATGGTGCCTTACCTGGGCTGCCTGCTGGTGGACACCCGGCTCCGAGCCTCACACGCCAAAGCCACCGAACAGCTCGGCTGGACGCCGACGATTCCGGACCTTCGCACCGGCCTCGGGCTGGAAGGCCCGGCCCCGGACGGCGGGACCGCTATCGCTATGGGCAGCTCGTGACCACCTACAGATCCTCAGCCCCGCAGCCACCCGTAGGCACGGCCGGTGGTGCGCACCTCTGGGGAGGCGTGACAGTGTTCGCCCGCCTCGCCCTCGGAAACAGTTTCGGACAGATTCGGGATAGAGGTATCCACGATGACGCGTAACGCGCACGAGCGGCTGGTGGCCGCGCCGATCGAGTGGGTCGGGCCACTACTCGACCGGCTCGGTGGGCCGAACGACATGCTGTGGCCGTCACCGGCCTGGCAGCCGATGGTGCTCGACCGACCGATGGGCGTAGGCGCTGCCGGCGGTCACGGCTCGATTCGCTACCGCGTCACAGTGCATCAGCCCGGTCGTCAGGTCGAGGTCGAGTTTGCTCCCGGACAGGGGCTCGATGGGTGGTTCAGGATCACTGCGGAACCGTCAGGTCTCACCCACACCCTGGTACGGGCTGTGGCCGAGGCTCAGCTCAGCGGTGTCATGGTGCTGGCCTGGCCGTTGGCGGTCCGATGGGCACACGACGCCGTGGTGGAGGAACTGCTCGACAACGCTGAACGCATGGTCGGGAACGAACCGCAGCGGTCACCGCGGCGGTCGCTGGGGGTGGGGCTGTTGCGGCTGTCGGAATCGCCGCGCGCACGCGCCGCAGCCATCCCCGTCGCCTCGCTGCTCGCCGGCACGCTGCCCGGCGTCGACTGGGCTGACGCGCAGAGTCTCGAGGTCCTGCCCGGCATGCCGCAAGACCCGCAGACCTGGGCGGAGGCCATCTTCCGCGACTGGCCACGCTCGCCGACGGTGGCCGCCGGCGGATGGCACCTGGTGACGGGGATCCACCGCAGCGGGGCCGGCGCTGCCAAGACGCTTGCCCACAGCGACGACGAGGTGCTGCTCGGCGCTCGCGGGCGGCACCTGGACCTGCGTGCATCCGTGCGCCGCGAATCCGACCGGGTCGTGCTGACGACGACCGTGCAGCGGCGCAACCCACGGGGCCGTGCCCGCGTGGCGTTGGTGCGCCGGCTCCATCCGGTCCTGGTCCGCGCGATGCTGAACCGGGCCGCGCGGCGTCTGTCTGCGTCAGCGGTGAAGCATCCGGCCGATCTGCCGCTACCCGGCCCGGCACGATGACGGGGGATCGGTCGTCCCTGAAGGTCAGCACCGCATTGGCGCACCGGTTCAGCCCGATCCGGTTCGACGGCAGCGCCGTGGTCACGCCCGGGCAGGTGGACCTGCTGCTGGACGCCGCCCGACTGGCACCATCGGCAGGCAACTCTCAACCGTGGATGTTTATCGTCGGCCATCGAAGCGACGTGAACCATAGGCGGATCGTGCGGCACCTCGCGCGGAGCTCGTCGAGCTGGGCCCCCGATGCCTCACTGCTCGTGGTGAACCTGGCCCAGATCAGCGTCGAAGGCACACCCGGTCAGGAGTACTCGGAGTTCGCCCGGTACGACCTCGGCCAGGCGGTGGCCCATATGACATTCCAGGGACTGGCCCTGGGGTTGGCCGCCCACCAGATTCGCGGGTTTGACCGCGACGGCCTTGCGTGCGAATTCGCCGTTCCGCCGCACTGGGAGGCCACCTCGATCACCGTTCTCGGCACGGCTGCTCTGGCTGGGGTCAGTGCTCCGAGTACCAGCCGCGTCCGAGCCGCACGGGCGAGCATCACCTGGGCAAGAAGCTCAGCCTGAGCGCAGGACTCCGGGCGCCCACAGCGCGGGCGCGCTGCTCAGTCCGCTCAGTCCGCTCAGTCCGCTCAGCCGGCGGTGACCGCCTCAGCCCGCTCAGCCGGCGGTGATCGCCACGGCCTCGCGGGCAATCTCCCACTCCTCGTTGGTGGGTACCACCAGTGCCGCCACCGGGGAGTCCGGGGTAGAGATCCGCCGCGCCCGGTCTGAGCGCTCCTCGTTCGCGGCGGCGTCCAGCCGCACACCGAGGTGCGCCAGGTCCGTGAGCACCCCGGCGCGCACCGGGGCGCTGTTCTCCCCGATGCCGGCGGTGAACGCGATCGCGTCCACGCGGCCGAGCACGGCGGTGTAGGCCCCGATGTACTTGCGTAGCCGGTAGCAGTAGATCTCCAGCGCCAGAACCGCTGCGTCATCGCCCTGATCGGCAGCAGCGGTGATGTCCCGCATATCGATCATCCCGGTCAGCCCGTACATCCCGGAGCGGCGATTCATCAGGTTGTCGATCTCGTCGATGCTCATCCCCGCCTGCCGGGACAGGTGGAACACCACCGCCGGGTCGATGTCCCCGGTGCGGGTGCCCATCACCAGCCCTTCCAGCGGGGTCAGACCCATCGAGGTGTCCACCGACCTGCCATTCGCCACCGCTGTGGCCGAGGCGCCATTGCCCAGGTGCAGCACGATGAGGTTGGTCTCGGCCGGATCCCGGCCGAGGAAGTGGGACGCCTCCCGGGCCACGTACTGGTGCGAGGTGCCATGCGCCCCGTACCGGCGCACCCGGTACCGGTCGGCAACCTCCCGGTCCAGGGCATAGGTGGCGGCCCGCTCCGGCATGCTCAGGTGGAAGGAGGTGTCGAAGACCGCCACGTGCGGCAGGTCCGCGAACAGTTCGCGGGCCGCACGGATCCCGGCCAGGTTCGGCGGGTTGTGCAGCGGTGCCAGATCGGAGAGTTCGTCGATGATGCGCTCGGCCTCGTCGTCGATCAGCACCGAGTGCCCGAACCGGGCGCCGCCCTGTACCACCCGGTGGCCCACGGCCACGAGATTGGCGGCGGCCAGGTCCGGGCCGTGCTCCTCGAACGCAGCGCTCATCGCCTTCATCGCCGCCGTGTGGTCCGGCACCTCCAGGTCGCGGTCGAACTCGCCGTCGTCAGTGGTGTGCGTCAGGTGCCCGCTGGCCTGCCCGACGCGTTCGACCAGACCGGTGGCCGTGGCCGCACCGGTGCTCTCGTCCACCACCTGATACTTGAGCGAAGAAGAGCCGGCATTGATGACCAACACGTGCTCCGCCGTCGTGCTCATGCTCATCGGACTCCTTGTTGGGCCTGGATGGCAGTGATCGCCACCGTGTTGACGATGTCCTGCACGAGGGCCCCGCGGGACAGGTCGTTCACCGGGCGACGCAGGCCCTGCAGCACCGGCCCGACCGCGACCGCGCCGGCGCTGCGCTGCACCGCCTTGTAGGTGTTGTTGCCGGTGTTCAGGTCCGGGAAGATCAGCACGGTCGCCCGCCCGGCCACCTGCGAGTCCGGCATCTTCGCCCGGGCCACTGCAGCGTCCACGGCAGCGTCGTACTGGATCGGGCCCTCCACCACCAGATCCCCGGCGCGCTCGCGGACCTCCGCAGTGGCCGTGCGTACCTTGTCCACGTCCGCACCCGAGCCGGACTCCCCGGTGGAGTAGGACAGCATCGCGATCCGCGGGTCCACCCCGAACTGGGCGGCGGTGGCGGCCGAAGAGATCGCGATGTCGGCGAGCTGGGTGGCATCTGGGTCGGGGTTGACCGCGCAGTCGCCGTAGACCAGCACCCGGTCCTCCAGGCACATGAAGAACACCGAGGACACGATCGAGGTCCCCGGTGTGGTCTTGATGATCTCGAACGAGGGCTTGATCGTGTGCGCCGTGGTGTGCTGAGCGCCGGAGACCATCCCGTCCGCGAGGTTCTCGGCCACCATCATCGTGCCGAAGTAGGAGACATCGGTGAGTACTTCCCGGGCCCGCTCGGTGGTCATCCCCTTGTGCGCACGCAGCTGCGTGTAGCGGGTGGCGAACTTCTCGTGCAGCTCCGAGGTAGCCGGGTCGATGATCTGCGCGGCGCTCACGTCCAGGCCCAACTCGGCGGCGCGGGCGCGGATCGCTGTGGCGTCGCCGAGCAGGGTCAGGTCCACCACGTCGCGGGACAGCAGCGTGCTCGCCGCGCGCAGGATGCGGTCGTCGCCACCTTCGGGCAGCACGATGTGCTTGCGGTCGGCGCGGGCCCGTTCGAGCAGATCGTGGGCGAACATCAGTGGGGTGGTCACCTGGCTGCGGGGCACGTTCACCGCATCCATCAACGCTTCGATGTCGACGGCGTTCTCGAACGTGGATCGGGCCAGGTCCAGCTTGCGCTGGGAGCCGGTGGAGAGCAGTCCGCGGGTGCGGGCGGCAGCGCTGGCGGTCTCGAAGGTGCCGTGCTCGGTGGCGATCACCGGCAGCCGCTGGCTGAGCCCCTCCACGAGCCGGCTGACCTGTTCCGCCGGCGTGAAGCCGCCGTTCAGGATCAGTGCGGCGAGTGAGGGGAAAGTATCGGCGGCGTGGGCGGCGAGCACCGCCAGGATCACATCGGACCGGTCCCCGGGCACGATCACCACCGCACCCTCGGCGAGCCGGGTGAGGATGTGCTCCATTGTCATCCCGCCGACGATCAGTGCCTCCGCCTCGCGGTCGAGCAGCTCCGGGTCGCCGGCGGTGAGCGTGCCATCGACGGCCGCCATCAGCTCGCGCACGCTCGGTGCGGACAGCAGCGGCAGGTCCGGCATCACCCAGGCCGGCACCGTCAGGTCGGCCAGCGCGGACGACGCCTCGGCCAGGTGCTCGGAAGGGCACCGGTTGGCGACCACCGCGACCAGGGAGGCGTGCGCGGCGGACAGCTCCGCGGAGGCGATATCCACCATCTGGCGCACCTCAGCGGCCTCGCGCTCGCGCGCCGAGACCACCAGCACGACGGCGGAGCCCAGGTTCGCGGCCACGCGTGCGTTGAACGTGAGCTCAGTGGGGCCGGCCACGTCGGTGTAGTCCGAGCCGACGATCACCACGGCGTCGCACCGGCTGGCGATCTCCCGGTAGCGGGCCACGATCGTGGCCAGCGCGGCGTCCGGGTCGGTGTGCACGGCGTCGTAGTCCACCCCCACGCACTCGGCCTCCGGGATCCGGGCGGTGGCACGGCTGACCAGCAGGCTGAGTACCGAGTCCGGCTCGCCGGCGTTGCCGCGGCTGACCGGGCGGAACACCCCGACCCGTTGCACGCGGCGGGCGAAGGCTTCTACCAGCCCGAGGGCCACGGAGGACTTCCCGGTGTGCCCCTCCGCGGAGGCCACGTACACACTGGTGGTCATCTGCTCTGCTCCTGCGTCCGGGCGCGCGGCTGCGCACCAGGATGAACGCTACCCGCCGGTGGGGTGCGGGAGCAGGGCCAAAGGTCCCGCAGGGTGGGTTCACCTGCGCGCCCCCGGGGTGGTCAGGTGTCTGAACACCGGACTGCAGGCTGACCACCAACATGTCGGACCTCAGCCTGCGGTTCGGTGCTCAGACGATCGTCTGCCGGGAGAGGTGGCGGGCCGGCGGCACAGCGGCGAGCACGTAGGCTGGAGGAGTGGCGACTGGTGGTGGTTTCAGCGACTGGCTGCGGGCGGGCACCCGGCCCCGGCTGCTCGGGATCCTGGTGATCCTGCTCGCTGGTGCCGCACTGTGCATCCGGCTCGGTGCCTGGCAGCTGGACCGCGCCCAGGAGCGCGGCGACCAGGCCGCCGCGCTGGAGCAGGCCGCCCGGGTAGACGGCAACCCGGTACCGCTCGGGGACGTGGTCGCCCCCCAGACCAGCTTCACCCAGAACATGGTCGGCAGCCACGTCACGGTGACCGGGCAGTACGTCCCGGACCAGCAGTTCTTCATCGACGCCCGGGAGCACGAGGGCGTCGAGGGTTACTACCTGCTCAGCGCCTTCGCCGTGGCAGACGCCGATGACGCCGTGTTGCCGGTGGTCCGCGGCTGGGTCAGCGAACCCGATCCCGCGTACCTCGAGGTCCCCGACGGTGAGGTACAGCTGACCGGCTTCGTGGCAGGGTCCGAGGCGGCGACCTCCGGTCTGGATCCGGGTCTGCCGACCGGGGCGGAGATCGGGCTGATCAGCCCGGCGCAGCTGGTCAATGTCTGGGGCGGGCCGATGTACTCCGGGCAGTTGCGGCTGCAAGCCCAGGAGCCGGCGCCGGCTACCGGGGCACTGCCGGCGATCGAGCCGGTCGGTCCACCGGTGATCGAGGACGCCGGGCTGAACATCCGCAACCTCGCCTATGCCGCCGAATGGTGGATCTTCGGTGGCTTCGCGCTGTTCCTCTGGTGGCGGATGGTGCGCGACGAGGTACGGCACATCCGCCAGGAGCGCTCGGCAGTGGCGACGGCCGCCTGAGTCCCGGCGGCCAGGGCGGGTGACGTCAGGCCGAGGCGAGCTCTGCCGCGAAAGCCGTGGCCGCGTCGTCGATCGCTTCCTCGGTTGCGGTGAGCTCGGCGACGATCACCTGGCGGATTCGTGCCGGCTCGATCGCCGGCGGCGACCCTGGCTCACCGCCTGATCCCTCACCGCCTTGCTGCGCACCGGCGCTCAGCGCACTGCAGGCGTCGGCCAGGTCGGGAAGTGGACACTGGGCGTCCAGCGCCTGCGCGAACGTCTGCCGGGCCTCGTCGGCGTCACCGTCGCTCTGGTGCGCACCGATCAACACCGGGTAGGTGCCGCAGAACTGGCGCAGTGTCGCGGCGGGCTCCTGCACTGCTTGCTGGAACGTGGTCAGCGCAGCGAGGTCGGACTCGAACGCCGCGGTCTGCTCCTCGCTGACCTGCACCTGCGCGGGAACCGCCGGCGGGCCGGGGGTGTCGCGGACCTGGTCGGCGAACGCGGTCAGCCTCGTACAGGCCGCATTCACCTCGTCGACGGACTCCTCAGTGCCGTCCCCGCCGAGCGGCGACATCGCCTCTCCGGTGACCACGGCGCTGAGCGCCGGCCCGTCCGGCGGCACCAGAGCCTGCGCCTGCTCGCCCTCCCAGCCAGTCAGGTCAGCCTGCCAATCGGCAGCGGCGGCGTTGTCCCCGCCAGCATCCCGGGTGAGCGCCATCGTCACGCCAGCGGCCGCCAGCACCAACACCACCGCCACGATCACCCACCTGCGCATGCCGGTCAGAGTAACCGAGGGATCGGTGCTGGGCAGGTAGCGCCGTGGGTGAGAATGGGGGGATGAGTGAGAGCGACGCACCGGTCAGCGATGCCCAGGAGATGAAGGACCGGGGTGCCTTCACCCGCTACCGGGTGATGGCTTTCGTGACCGGCGGGATGCTGCTGCTGCTGTGCCTGGAGATGCTGCTGAAGTACGTGGTGCAGGTGAACGGCTCCGGTGAGCCGGTACTCGGCTCGTGGATCGCGTTCGTGCACGGCTGGATCTACGTGGTCTACGCGGTCACCGTGTTCGACCTGTGGAGCCGGATGCGGTGGAGCTTCGGTCGGATCGTGGTACTGATCGCCGGTGGGGTGATCCCCGTGCTGTCCTTCGTGATGGAGCAGAAAGCGCAGGGCTGGACCGAGACCACGCTCGCGGCCCGGCGTGGCGAGGCTGCTACCGAGCGCTGAGGGTTCTCCGCCAGGAGGGCGACGGCGCAGCTCACCGGGCTCGCCTCGTCTCACCACCCGAAATGCTGCACTGGAGATTCGCGACGGCGCAGCTCACCCGTCCGCGCTGCGTATCCTTGAGTGGTGAATCACCACGCACATCCCAGCCCCGTCCTCGTCGTCGACTTCGGCGCGCAGTACGCGCAGCTGATCGCCCGGCGGGTGCGGGAGGCGCGGGTGTATTCCGTGATCGTCCCGCACACGATGCCGGTGGCGGACATGCTCGCGAAGAACCCGGCCGCGATCATCCTCTCCGGTGGGCCGGCCTCGGTCTACGCCCCGGGTGCCCCGGCGGTGGATCCGGCGCTGTTCGACTCCGGCGTCCCGGTGCTCGGCATCTGCTACGGCTTCCAGGCCATGGCCAGCGCCCTCGGTGGTGTGGTGGCGCACACGGGGGCCCGCGAGTACGGCGGCACCAGCGTGAGCGTGGATGACGCGGGCACGCTGCTGCAGGGCTCCCCAGGCGGAGAGACCGTGTGGATGTCCCACGGTGACGCGGTACACGCCGCCCCGGAAGGCTTCGAGGTGCTGGCCACCTCTGCGGCCTCTCCGGTGGCCGCGTTCGAGCACGCCGAGCGCCGCCTGTTCGGGATGCAGTGGCACCCGGAGGTCAAGCACTCCGAGCGCGGTCAGCAGGCTCTGGAGAATTTCCTCTACCGCGGCGCCGGCCTGGCCCCACAGTGGACCTCAGGCAACGTGATCGCCGACCAGGTGGCCGCGATCCAGGACCGGGTCGGTGGCGCCCGGGTGATCTGCGCACTCTCCGGTGGGGTGGACTCCTCGGTCGCTGCCGCACTGGTGCAGCGCGCCATCGGTGACCAGCTCACCTGCGTGTTCGTGGACCACGGTCTGCTCCGCGCCGGTGAGGTGGAGCAGGTGGAGACCGACTTCGTCGCCGCCACCGGGGTGCAGCTGAAGGTGGTCGACGCCCGGGAGCGGTTCCTGTCCGCACTGGCTGGGGTGAGCGACCCGGAGACCAAACGCAAGATCATCGGCCGAGAGTTCATCCGGGTCTTTGAGGACGCTGCGCGTGCTGTGGTGGCCGAGGCGCACCAGAGCGCCGGCAGCCAGGCCGAGGAGGTCCGGTTCCTGGTGCAGGGCACGCTCTACCCGGACGTGGTGGAGTCCGGCGGCGGCGAAGGTGCGGCGAACATCAAGTCCCACCACAACGTCGGCGGTCTGCCGGACGACCTGCAGTTCGAGCTGATCGAACCGTTGCGGGACCTGTTCAAGGACGAGGTGCGCGCGGTCGGCCTCGAACTCGGCGTGCCGGAGACCATCGTCTGGCGTCAGCCGTTCCCCGGGCCCGGCCTGGGCATCCGGATCGTCGGTGAGGTGACCGCTGAGCGGCTGGAGACCCTCCGCGCCGCGGACCTGATCGTCCGAGAGGAGCTCACCGCAGCGGGCCTGGACCGGGAGATCTGGCAGTGCCCGGTCGTGCTGCTCGCCGATGTGCGCTCAGTGGGCGTGCAGGGCGACGGCCGCACCTACGGTCACCCGATCGTGCTCCGACCGGTCTCCTCCGAGGACGCGATGACCGCGGACTGGAGCCGGCTGCCCTACGACCTGCTCGCCCGCGTCTCCACCCGGATCACCAACGAGGTGCCCGAGGTGAACCGCGTGGCGCTGGACGTGACCAGCAAGCCGCCCGGCACCATCGAGTGGGAGTGAGCCCGGCTCAGACTGGCCGTTGGGCTGCGAGCTCCCGGATGGCCTGAGCGTCGGCGGCATCGAGTTCGAAGAAGCCGAACCGGAGGCGGGAGACCGGCAGATGCTGGCGGATCGCCGCGAGCGGTAGTGGCTCGATCTCGCGGAGTGCAGCCGCTCGGCGGAACCCGCCCGCGATCACCTCGCTCTCCTCCGGCTCGAGCCCGGTGATCTCGCCGAGGATGGTGATCGCCCGGAGCGGCTCACCGCGCGGGTAGGTGGTGGTCGGGGAGTAGACGAGCACGCCGTCACCGGCCGACATCCGTGCCAGCGGTGCCCGCTTGCCGTGGTTGGCCATCACGAAGCCGTGGGCCAGGCCGCGCCGGGCATGGTCACGGGAGGCGACGATCACCCAGTGCCGTTGCTCGCTCATCTGCCGAACGTAGCGCCGGGTACCGACAATCGGGCGAGAGTGGCCGCGGTGCGGTCAGGTGCGGGCAGTGATCCGGATCGCCTCAGCGTAGGCCGCCTCCACCTGGGCCAGCACCTGTGGCCATCCGGAAGTCGGCGGAACCGCCTGGTTGTGGTCGGTGATCGCGGCCAGTAGGTCCGGTTCGCGGACCAGGCGCACCAGCGCGGCCGTGAACGACTCGTCATCTGCGGCGAGCAGACCGCTGACCTCAGGCTCGATCCGCTCGGCGGCACCGGACTGGGACCGGCACAGGATGGCCAGGCCGGCGGCCTGTGCCTCCAGCACGCCGATCGAGAACGAGTCGGCCACGCCGGGCGCGAGGAAGATGTCCGCCTGGCCGTACAGGTCCTGCAGCTGTTCCCGGGTCAGCCGGCCCGGGAAAAGGACCGTCTCATCCAGACCGCTGCGCTCCACGAATCGGGTGGCGGCAGCCCGTTGGGGGCCGTCGCCGGCGATGGTCACGCGCAGGCTGTCGGTGGGCAGCTGCTGGACCGCGGCGGCGCAGCTGTGCAGCATCGGCAGCACGCGTTTGCGGGGCATGAACCGGGTCGCGGCCACCGCGTGCACCCGGGTGTCGGCGCGGCCGGTGCGCTCGGTGCGCGGTACCTGCCACTCGGTCAGGTCCACCCCGTTGTTCAGCACCCACACCTGGCCCCGGTCGCCGACCACGCGCCGCAGCGGGGACGCGGCCATCTCGCTGACCGACGTCCACAGCACCGGCCAGCGGGACCAGCCGGTCAGGCGGTCCAGGGCGGCAAAGGCACCCTGGTAGCGGCCGATCACACTGTGCTGGGTGAAGACGGTGGGCACCCGGTGGCGGACCAGAGTGCCGAACATCGCCTGGGTGACCGGGGCGACGATGCCCGAGTGCAGGTGCGCCACGTCCGGACGCAGCCGGGCGAGTAGCGCGTCGAAGTGCTGGGGTCCGCGCGGGTGCACCGGTAGGTTCATCGGCAGCCGCGCGGCGAGGCGGTGCACGGTCAGCGGACCGTCGTGCTCAGTGCTCTGGCCGTGATCGCCCGGTTCGCGGGGGGTGGTGGTGAGGACGTGCACCTCGTGCCCTGCCCGCGCCTGGCGGATCGCCAGTCCGTGCACCTGAGCCTCGATCCCGCCCAGCCGGGGCAGGTAGGAGTCGGTGACGTGGGTGATGCGCACGCTGTGATCTTCTCATTGCTCGGGGCCGGCGGAGCTGTCTCGGGCGAGCGTGCGCAGCCGCGGGTAGTGAATGTCAGCTGTGCGCCGTCCACCCCAGTTCCGCGAGAAATCCCTCCAGCAGTGCGTTGAACCGCTCCGGCTGACACAGGTTGGTGGGATCGAATGACTCGGGCACGACATCGAGCGAAGCGTTCGGCACAGCATCGATCAACCGGTGCATCAGCTCCACCAGCACCGGTGAGGTGTCACCGACGATGCCCCGCGTCGGCACGGAGACCTGCGCCAACCGCGGAACGTAGTCGGCCCGGTTGATCGCACGCCGCACCCGAGCAGTCTCCACCCGCCGCATCGTCGCGTACCCGTCGGTCACCACCTCGCGGGCGAGCGGCCACTGCGCGTACGCCTGCCGGACGGCCGGAAGCATGAGGGCCGGCGGCAGCAACAGCATCGGCCCGGCCAGCGCGGCGCTCACCCGCAGCCCGATCCGCTGCATCGGATTCGCCAACCGGGAGTCCGGGAACGAGTCGACGATCACGAGGCCGGCGAGCCGGTCCGCAGAGGTAGTGGCGAACTCCTGGGCGAGCACACCGCCGTAGCTGACTCCGCAGAGCACCGCCCGGGATACGTCCAGCTGGTCCAGCAGGGACTCGAGGTCGGCGGCCTGGCGCGGAAGCACATCCTCACCCCGGGCCAGCTGGCCTGATTCACCCGCGCCCCTCGCGTCGAAAGCGATCACCCGGTTGGTGGCGCTGAAGTGCTCGATCTGCCCGCGCCACATCTCCCGGCTCAGGCCGAGACCATGAGCGAAGACCAGTGGTGGCCCGTCACCGCTGGTTTCATAGGCGATGGTGGTGTCGTTCACCTTCAGTGTCGGCATCAGAATCCTTGCGGTGTAGCGGTGCCCGGTCATTTCACTGTGGCAGGCCATGCAACAGCGCGGCAGCCGGCCGGGAGAACCCGACCGGCTGCCCGGACCATCGGAGAGGTCAGCGTTTGCGGCTGCTGGACACCAGCGAGCCGACCAGCAGGGTCAGACCGGCCACTGCGAGGATGCCGATGAACACCAGCTCCAGGTCCAGGCGGACGCCGAAGCCGACTGCGATCACCACGGCGCCGAGCAGGGCGAGCACCAGACCCCAGGCCACGCTGCGCATCCGGGGACCCTTGGGCGGTGCGGGTTCCTGCGGGCCGGAGTAGGTCATCGTGGGCGCACCGGAAGCGCCGCCTTCGGTCCGGGCATCGGTGGACTCAGCGCCGACGGGCTCGGACGTGGCCGGGCCGCCCATCTGGGTGAAGAAGTCACCCTCGGGTGGACTGGACGTGGTGGGGGTAGTCATCGCTTCCTCCGTGGGGTTCTCGTCGGGACGGGGATTCTGGTTCGGTTCGATCGGTGGAGTCGGTTCAGTCATCGCAGCTCACGCACCTCGATGGCGCCGAAGCCGACGTCGACGGTCACCGTGATCGGGTCGCTCTCCTCTGCTTCGGGTGAGGTGAGCAGCAACTCGGTCGAGTTGCCCATGTTCCAGCCGAGGTCGGTGCGTTCGCTGAGGTTGACCGGCTCGCCGTTCAACTCGGCGGACCACTCGGTGAGGTTGATGACGGTCATCTCGCCCGTCAGGGTGGACTCGACGATCACGGGCATACCGTCGGGGATCCGCAGGTCGACCTCTCCGGCGCCGAGCTCGATGTCGATCGGGGAGCTGATCTGCTCGTCGGCCAGGTCGCTCAGGTCGACTTGGACTGTTCCGGCGGCCAGGTTGTAGCCGTCTGCGGCCTCGTCCGCGCTCTGCGGGGACCAGTAGCGGTCGCCGTAGTTACTGGAGTCGGTGATGTTGTACTGGGTGAGCCACGGCTCACTGACCGCCCACGGCACCAGCACGATGGCCAGCAGCGTGCCGATCACACCGAGGGAGCCGGACCGGCGCCCGAGGAGTCCGGCCAGGGTGGCGCCGAGCCCGAATATCACTAGGCCGCCGCCGAGGGCCACCAACCAGGGGCTGGTCTGCCACTCGAAGTAGTGCGCGGCCAGCACCAGGGCAGCGATCACCAGCAGCGCCAGACCGAAGGTGACCCGCACCAGCACGCTGCCCGGGCCAGGTCGACCCCGCCGCGGCTTGGGGGGCTGCGGCGGAGGCTCGCCGGCCGGTGGGGGTGGCGGCGTGGCCGGTGGCGCAGAGCTCGCACCGGTGGCCCAGGCAGTCCCGCCACCGGCATCCTTGTGCCCGGGCCAGGTGGAGGTCTGATCCGCGTGCGTGGTCGAGCTGTAGGCAGCGTCCGTGGGGGCATCCGGGTGGGAGGCAGGAGGCATGGCGTCCGTGGCGGCGCCTGGGTAGGCGACAGTAGGCGTGGCATCCGTGGCCAGGTGGGCCGTGGCGGGATCTGCTGAGACCTCGGTCTTCCCGGCAGGATCGGTCTCGGATTCCGACTCCGTGGTGGTGCCCGTACCTGCCGCGGCCGCCGTGGTGTCCTCGTCGGCCGCTCGCTCGTCGCCGTCCGGCTCGGCGGCCTTGGCAGTGCCGGTCGAGGTCACCGAGCCGGACGGTTCGTCGGACCAGGGCCCGCCGGCGTGCGCCTCGGACCAAGGGCCGGCACCGGCCTGACCGCCCGGCTCGCCCGAGGTGATCTGAGGGGTCTGCGTGCCCGGCCCTGTAGTGAACCCGGCGGACCCGCTCTGCTGAGGGTGCGCCGTCGGGAACGGGACATGCCCGCCCGAGCCGGACTGCGCCGTCGGAAAGGGGACATGCCCGCCCGAGCTGGGCTGCGCCGTCGGCGGGGGAGTGCCGCCCCCAGGCGGCGTACCGCCTCCGGGCGGGGGTGTGCCGCCTGGCGGAGTGGAAGTGGAGGAGTTGCGGATCGCGGTGACCACGACCACCGCCAGCGCGACCAAGGCGATCATCCCGACCATGAACGGGATGCCCACCCAGCCGTCCCACCAGAACCCGACCCGGGACAGGCCGATCACCGCGAAGACGGCGGCGCCCACGAGGGCCGCATCGAACCGGCCACGGATGGCCTCCTGCAAGTGGATCCGGCCGTCGGCGGCTTCCGGCAGGAGAGCCCAGGCGATCCCGTAGACGAGCAGTCCGAAGCCGCCGAAGATCGTGATCACCAGGAACACACCGCGCACGATCAACGGATCGATGCCCAACCGGGAGGCGATACCGCTGGCGACGCCACCGATCCATCGCTCCTGGCCGCGCGGCATGTTCAGCCGGCGCAGGGAGTCGAAGAACCCGTTGGCCGCGCCGGTGCCGGCCGGCCGCGGTGGGGGAGGAGTCGAAGTCATACCCAGAAGTCAACTCCGCCAGCGGGCAGAACGGTATCCGGGGACACCCTGACCCGTCCCTGATCCTCACCGGTCCACTCGCCGCCGATAGATCCGGAACAACCCTGAAATCCGCGTGTCCGAGCCGAAAATGTGGCCTCCGGCACTGCTGCTTGCGGGCGGCACGTGCCACGATGGGCACCGTGATGACCACTCCTTCAGCCCGTGCGGGCACCGGCCAGGCGGTCGGAGCGCTCCCGCTGCGCCGGCCGCTGTCCGGCCGCGTGCTGCTCGGAGTGTGCGCGGGTCTGGCCGCACATCTGGGCGTACGGGCGAACGTGATGCGGGTGGTGTTCGGCGTGCTCACCCTGATGCTCGGCGCCGGGCTGCTGCTCTACCTCTGGTTCGTCGTGACGGTTCCGGTGGGTGATCCGCAGGATGCCGCCGCCCAGAGTCGGCCTACCCGGTTGACCCGACTGGTGCCGCGGTTACGGTCCGGTACCACCTCTCGGCCCACCGGCGATCTGGTGGTCGGTGGCGCTCTGCTGGTGGTGGCCGCCTTGCTGCTCCTGCTGCAGACCGGGGCCAACGACGGGATCGCCTGGGTGCTCCCGCTGCTGGTGCTGATCGCCGGCGCCGCCCTGGCCTGGAGCCAGCTCGACGCTGTGGAGAAGCAGCATCTGGCCGGCCAGCGGGTGCGCCGCCGCTCGGTGGTGCTGCGGGTAGGAGGCGGGGTGGCGCTGGCGATCCTCGGTGTGGTGATCTTCGTGGCGCGGGACCGTCCGCTTGGTGATGTGGTCACCGGCGTGCTGGCCGGGCTGGCGATCCTGGCCGGTACTGCGTTCGTGCTCGCACCGCTGGGGTTACGGCTGTGGCGGGACCTGATGTCCGAACGCGCCGCTCGCGAGCGCGAGGCAGAGCGCGCCGATATCGCTGCTCACCTGCACGATTCGGTGCTGCAGACCCTATCTCTGATCCGCTCCCGCGCCGACGACCCGCAGTTCGTGCGGCAGATGGCCCGCGGTCAGGAACGTGAGCTGCGCGAGTGGCTCTACACCGACCGCGCCGAGGAGGGCGACTCGATCGCCCAGGCGCTGCGGGACGCCGCCGCCGAGGTGGAGGATTCCCGAGGGGTGCCGATCGATGTCGTCACCGCGGGCGATGCCACGCCGGATGCGCGGACCACCGCCCTGATCGCTGCCACCCGCGAAGCCCTGATCAATGCGGTGACGCACGGCGCGCCGCCGGTCTCGGTCTACGTGGAGGTGGGGGCCGGGGTCACCGAAGTGTTCGTGCGCGACCGCGGGCCCGGCTTCGACCTGGACGCGATCGGCGAGGACCGGCACGGCATCCGTGGTTCGATCTATGAGCGGATGGATCGGCACGGCGGACGGGCGACGATCCGCACGGACTCCGAGCGCGGCACCGAGGTGCACCTGGCCATGCCGCACACGACCAGCCCATCAGGGACGACCAGCCCATCAGCGGAGACGAGTCCATCAGGGACGACCAGCCCGACAGCGGAGGAACCATGACACTACGAGTCGTACTGGTGGACGATCACCGGATGATCCGCACCGGGGTGCGCAGCGAGCTCGAGGCGGACCTGGAAGTGGTAGGCGAGGCTGCCGATGTGCCCTCGGCGATCTCGATCACCCACCAGCAGCGCCCCGATGTGGTGCTGCTGGACGTCCACCTGCCGGGTGGGCAGGGTGGCGGCGGCGCCGAAGTGCTCCGCGCCTGCGCCGACCTCCTCGGGGACGTGCGGTTCCTCGCCCTGTCCGTCTCCGATGCCGCTGAGGATGTGGTCTCGGTGATCCGCGCCGGCGCCCGCGGCTACGTCACCAAGGCGATCATCGGGCCGGACCTGTCCGATGCGATTCGCCGGGTGGCCGGTGGGGACGCGGTGTTCTCGCCGCGGCTGGCCGGCTTCGTGCTGGATGCATTCGGCACTGCGCCGGCGGATGTGGCCACTGCTGACGACGAGCTGGACCGACTCTCCGCCCGGGAGCAGGAGGTGATGCGGCTGATCGCCCGCGGGTACACCTACCGGGAGGTGGCCAGTGAGCTGTTCATCTCCATCAAGACCGTGGAGACGCATGTCTCGGCCGTGCTGCGCAAGCTGCAGCTGTCCTCCCGGCACGAGCTCACCCGATGGGCGGCGGTGCGCCGACTCCTCTGAGGTGGCGCGGGCGGCGGCCACTGCGGCCAGACGCCCATCTGAGTACCGGATGAACATGTGAGGACCGAAAGTTCGGTACTCCAGTGTTCAGATGGTGCTCAGACGGGTGGCCAACGCCTCCTGGCCGCGCCACCCCCAACGGGTTAGCGTGGGGACATGACACGCATCGCCATCATCGGAGGCCACGGCAAGATCGCCCTCCGGCTCGCATCCCTGCTCTCCGGCCGCGGCGACGAGGTCACCGCGGTGATCCGCAACCCGGACCACACCGCCGACGTCGAGGCCACCGGCGCCCGCCCTGTGGTCGCCGACGTGGAGAACCTCTCCGCCACCCAGATCGCCGAGGTGATCGCCGGGCACGACGCCGTGGTCTGGTCCGCCGGTGCTGGCGGTGGCAACCCGGACCGCACCTACGCGGTGGACCGCGACGCCGCCATCCGCTCCATGGACGCCGCGCAGCTCGCTGCGGTGATGCGGTTCGTGATGGTGTCCTACCTCGGCGCTCGCACGGACCACGGCGTCCCCGAGGACTCCGCCTTCTTCCCCTACGCCGAGGCCAAGGCTGCCGCCGACGAGCACCTGCGCGGCACCTCGCTGCACTGGACCATCCTGCAGCCGAGCAAGCTCACCGACGACCCTGGCACGGGCCACATCACGCTTGCCGAGGATCGCGGTGATATCACCCGCGACGACGTCGCTCAGGTGGCTGCCGAGGCGCTCGCCCGCCCGGATACTGCCAGCACCACGATCCCGTTCGTGAACGGTGAGACCAGCATCACAGCTGCCCTGGACGAGGTGGTCGCTCGGAGGTCGCCCGACGCCCCGTAACTGACGTAGTGTCAGGAACATGGAAATCGTCTACGGGATCGTCCTCATCCTGCATCTGATCGGCTGGGCCCTCGTTCTCGGCGGCGCGGTGTACGGCCTGCGTGAGAGCAAGATGAACAAGGGCATGCTGCACGGCATCCTCACCGCGCTGATCGCGGGCATCATCATGATGGGCCTGGGGTCCTCCGGGGTGGCTGGACCGGAACCGGACAACATCAAGATGGGCATCAAACTGGTGATCGCCCTGGTGGTGACCGCGCTGGTGATCGTGGGCGGTCGCCGCGAGAAGGTGTCCAAGGGGTTCCTCGGCGGCATCGCCGGCCTGACCGTGGTCAACGTCGCCATCGCCGTTCTCTGGTGAGCTGAGCCGACTCCGGCTGCCGCGCGAACCGGCAGTATTGGCGCGGTTCTCCGGCGGCTCCTGAGCCCCGGTTGCCCCGTCGCGGGGCGGCTGTGTCCAGTTGTATGTTCGGCCGACCGCGATTCCGTGCGTCCTCATTCGGTGCACGCTTGCCTCGATGCCTCGATGCCTCGATGCCTCGATGCCTCGATGCCTCGATGCCTCGATGCCTCGATGCCTCGATGCCTCGATGCCTCGATGCCTCGATGCCTCGATGCCTCGATGCCTCGCGTCGCTACCACTCCTGGCGCCGCGCGGCACGCACCGCCGTCGCTGCGAATTGCGGATTCGCTGACGTAACCCAGTGCATTGATGCACTACTTTTGTGTTGTCGAGAGCGAAAGTTCTGCTAGGGTCCCTGTGCGGTGTAAGGCAGCACCTTGCCAGCGACACCTCGAACCAAGGCTTTTGTCGCGCGCCCTCACCCACGGGCTGATCGACGAGGGCAGCACGACATCGGTAGTCGGTGCACGCCGATCGCGCCCGGTCTGCCGGGAGAACTCAAGGAGGAGACTGTGTCCAGACCTTCCAGAGGCGGCCGCTGGCTGGCCCGAGGGGCCGTTGCTGCGTTGTCCGCCGCAGTGCTGATGCCGCTGACTATTGCCGGGGTGAGCGCTGCTCCGGTGCCTCCGAATGCCCTCCCGGAGCAGGAGGCCGGTGTCACCCTGCGAACGTTCCAGCTGGGCCGCGCTCCTGAGGCGGTCTGCGAGCTGGTGCCGGGGACCACACCCAACGTCGACAAGGTGATGGAGACCATCGACTGGGACTCCCAGGAGCAGTTCGGCCTTGGTGACCACTTCGTCACCCATGCCCTCGCCAACTTGGACGTTGCCGAAGCAGGCGACTACGAGTTCCGGATGACCAATGACGACGGTGCGCTGTTCTACCTCGACGACGAGCTGATCCTGGAGAACGATGGTCCCCAGGACTCCACCTCCGTGACCGGCACGGTGACCCTGGAGGCCGGTTTCCACGCACTGCGCATCGAGCACTTCGACGGTACGAACGATCAGCGGTTGACCCTGGAGTGGAAGGTCCCGGGAACCAGCGAGTTCGTCACCGTACCCAACGACGTGCTGAGCACCGAGGCGGGAGTGGTGCGGGTGACCGCACCGGGGATCAAGAACTGCGTGGGTGACAGTGACACCGCCGGAGACGGCCTCCCGCTCTTCGACGTAAACCCCAACTACGAGCTGGTCGACCTCCGTCCCGAGGGCTTCGAGCCGATGGTCTCGGCACTGGACTTCACCGCGGAGGGCGACATGGTCGTCGTCACCTCGGGCAATGTGAGCCCCGGGGGCTGGACCGACGATCCACATTCCGGCGAGGTGTACCTCCTCGAAGGTGTCCAGGACGCCACCGGCCCGGAGGACGTCACCGCCACACTGGTCGCCTCCGAACTGTTCAACCCGATGGGCGTCGACATCATCGACGACTCCATCTTCGTCTCCGAACGGGACGGTCTGACCGAGCTGACAGACCCTGATGGTGACGGTCAGTACGACCAACGCGAGCAGATCGCCACCTGGCCGTTCGGAGAGAACTTCCACGAGTTCGCGTTCGGCCTGATCCACGACGAGGACTACTTCTACCTGAGCCTGTCGGTGGCCATCGATCAGGGTGGTGCCTCGACCGAACCGCAGCCTGCCGAGAACCGGGGGACGACCATCAAGGTCGATCGCGAGACGGGCGAAGTGAGCTACATCGCGGGCGGACTGCGTACCCCGAACGGCATTGCCTGGGGTCCGAACGAGGACCTGTTCGTGATGGACAATCAGGGCGACTGGCTGCCGAGCTCGAAGCTCGTGCACATCGAGCAGGACCGCTTCTTCAACCACTACAACCAGCCGGCCGGTCCGTTCGACGATCAGCCGGTGACCCCGCCGGCCGTCTGGATCCCGCAGAACGCCATCGGAAACTCGCCGAGTGCTCCCATCACGATGGAGACGGGACCCTTCGCCGGCCAGATGCTCTTCGGAGACGTCACCTACGGCGGGCTGCAGCGCATCGCGCTCGAAGAGGTCGAGGGTGAATACCAAGGTGCGGTCTTCCGGCACAGCGCGGGCCTCGAGGCCGGTGTCAACCGGACGATCGTCGGTCCGGACGGCTCTGTCTACGTCGGCGGAATCGGCGAAGCCGGCAACTGGAGCGAGCCGGGCAAGCTGGACTACGGGCTGCAGAAGCTCGTTCCGGTGAACGAGGACACCTTCGACATGCATTCGGTCAACCTCGTCGAGGACGGCTTCGAGATCACCTACACCGAGCCGCTGTCCGAAGCGACTGTCGACAACCTCGCGGACGCCTACGACGTCTCGCAGTGGCGTTATGTGCCCACCTCCTCCTACGGCGGCCCGAAGGTCGGCGAAGAGGTACTCCCCGTGGTGAGTGCTGAGGCCTCAGCGGATCGCACCACCGTGACGCTGAAGATCGACGGCCTCCGGCCCGACCGAGTCGTGCACATTCGCTCCCCGCACGATCCACAGCCGTTCGAGTCCGAGGGAGGCGAGCAGCTCTGGAGCACCGAGGCGTGGTACACGCTGAACCAGCTGCCCGGATATGTCGGCCCGGCCGACCGTGGCTTCTACGAGGCCGAGCAGGCGACGCTGAGCGGTGGCGCCGACATCGACACCGAGCACAGCGGCTACTCGGGTGCCGGCTTCGCCGATGCCATCCAAGAGGTCGGTGCCGGGGTCAGCTTCGATGTCACGGTGGAAGAAGCGGGCACCTATCCCACGTTCCTGCGGTACGCCAACGGTCCGAATCCGTTCGACGGGCCCAAGACCGTGTCCTTGTACGTCAATGGCGAACGAGTCGGTCCATGGGAGCTGCCGAGCACAGGATCCTGGCAGAGCTGGGACACCGTCAGCCGTGATCTGGAGCTCGACGCCGGAACCAACGACGTGTCGCTGCGGTACGACGAAGGAGATGATGGCAACGTCAACCTCGACGTCCTCTCCATCAACCAACCGGACATCTGCACACCGGTCGAGCCAGAAGCCGGCTATTCCTCGTTGTTCGACGGAACTCTCGCCAGCTTCGAGGACTGGAGCCTGGCCGGTGACGGCTCGTTCGGACGCGACGAGAACTGCACGTTGCGGACCAGCGGCGGCATGGGTCTGTTGTGGCACGCCGACGAACACGTGGGCGACTACAGCCTCACCCTGGATTGGAAGATGGTGAAGGACGACAACGGTGGGGTGTTCATCGGCTTCCCCGATCCCGGTGACGATCCGTGGGTTGCCGTCGACCAGGGATACGAGGTGCAGATCGACGCTTCGGACGAACCGGACCGGACGACCGGTGCCATCTACACCTTCCAGGGCGCCGACGAAGAGGCCCGGGATGCCGCGCTCCACCCGGTGGGTGAATGGAACTCCTACGACATCCGCGTCGAGGGAGACAACGTCCTGATCTACCTCAATGGGGTGCTGATCAATGACTTCACCAGCACCGACCCCGCGCGGGACCTGAGCCAGGGATTCATCGGCCTGCAGAACCACGGTGGCGGGGAAACCCTCTACTACCGCGACGTGCAGATCAAGGCACTGGACGAGGAACCGGCGGAGCCGGTCGAGGTCACTCCGGAGGAGGTGACGTTCACCGACGAACCCGGCACCGAGGATGATTCGTTCATGGTTCCTGAGGTCGAGGGTGTGCAGTACCTGGCCGGTGAGGACGTGATCGGGGCTGGTACCCACCCGGGCGAGGGCACGGTCACCATCACTGCCCAAGCAGGTGAGGGTTATGAGCTCGCTGAGGGTGCGACGGCGGAGTGGTCGTTCGTGTTCACGAACATTGATCCGGAGCGGTTGGCTGTTCCGGTGGAGGATGTCTCGTTGCAGATGTTCTCTCTGATTCCGTGGGTGGATGAGGTTGGTCTGGAGGCGGTGTTGGAGCGCCTGGGTGAGATCGGGTTTGTCAATATTGAGCCTTTTGGTGGCAATTTCGAGGGCTACACGGCGCAGGAGTTTCGTGAGCTGGCTGCGGGGTATGGGTTGAGTGTTCCGTCCTCGCATTACAACGTCGATGAGGACTCTTTCGGTGAGACGTTGGAGTTCGTGGACACGTTGGGTCAGGAGTATGTGGGTTCGGGTGGTTTCGCTGCTCCGGGTATCGGCTCGTATGAGGACACGTTGGCGACTGCGGAGACGATGAACCGGCTGGGTCAGCTTTCGGTGGAGGCCGGGGTGGGGAAGTTCTTCGGTCATAACCATGATGGTGAGTTCACGACCATGTATGAGCATGAGGGTGAGCAGTTGTCGGCGTGGGAGATCCTGGTGGCTGAGACGAACCCGGAGTATGTGACGTTCGAGCTGGATGTGGCCTGGGCTGCGCATGCGGGTGTGGATGTGGTCGAGCTGATCGGTACCTATGGGGATCGGGTCGAGTTGCTGCACATCAAGGACGCCACCGACCTGGGTGGTGCGGATGGTCCGACGTTCACGAATCTGGGTGAGGGCGAGATGGCGTTGCAGGAGATCCTCGCTGCCGCGCAGGAGGCTCCGATCGCGTATTACGCGTTGGAGTACGACATGGCTGGCGATGGGGAGTCCTTCGCGACGTCGGGGTTTGAGTACCTGACCGGCATCGAAGCTGGGCAGCCCGAACCCGAGGAACCGGTGCAGGTCACTCCGGAGGAGGTGACGTTCACCGACGAGCCCGGTACGGACTCCGATTCGTTCGTGGTTCCTGAGGTCGAGGGTGTGCAGTACCTGGCCGGTGGTGACGTGATCGAGGCTGGGACCCACCCCGGTGAAGGCACGGTGACGGTGACCGCGCAGGCCGTGGAGGGTTATGAGCTCGCGGAGGGTGCGACGGTGGAGTGGTCGCACACCTTCGATGCCACCGGTGGGCCGGGGGAACTGGTGGAGGTGACCCCGGAAGAGGTGGTCTTCACCGACGAACCCGGTACCGAGGATGATGCGTTCACGATCCCTGAGGTCGAGGGTGTGGAGTATGTCCTGCTCGGTGAGAGCGCCGGGGGGAGTCCTGGTGTGGCGGGGTCGCGGTCGGTGCTCGGGCGGTCCCTGGCTACGGCGTTGGTGCCTACCCCGGATGAGGTGTTGGAACCAGGGACCTATGCGGCGCAGGGTTCGGTGACGATCATTGCCCGGGCAGCTGAGGGTTACGTGCTACCGGAGGGTGCAACCACGGAGTGGACCTTCGAGTTCAGCACCGCCGGCCAGGAGGCGCCCACCGACCCGGGTGCGGACCCGACCGACCCGGGCCAGGACCCCACCGACCCAGGCGAGGACTCCACCGGCCCAGGCGAGCAGCCAACTGGTTCGAGTGAGGCACCTACCGAGGGGTCCACCGGTGGCGACCTGCCCACCACCGGAGCCGACGTCGGTGTGCTGGCCGCCCTGGCCGCACTCCTACTCCTGGTCGGTACCGGTATCGCAACCCGGGCACGCCGACAGCACGCCTGAACCACCCACCAGCGCGAACGGCCGGGCACCCACCAGGTGCCCGGCCACTCGCGTTTCCCACTGATTCCACGGCCTTGATCCGCGGCCCTGCTCCCACGTCTGAGTCCGGGAGCTGACGGCTGCTAGGTTCGCGTGATGCACCCTGAGCTGCTGACGATCGGCCCGAGGGGGCGGCGGCTCTGCCTGAGCCTCGCCTGCGTGCTGGACGAGGCCCTTCGCCTGGCCGTGTTCGATCGCGGTTACGAGCTGGACCCCGGCAAGGGCACGTCACTACACCGGGCGATGGCGTTCTCGCCGGGGTCCACGCAAGAAGAGATGGACGCGGCACGGGCGGCCGAGGCGGCGCGTGCGATCCCGACGGTCGGCGATGTGGCCCGGCTCCTGGAGCAGGTCGACCTGCCTGCGGGCGGCGCGGCACCCACCCGGGTCGCCGAGGCGTTGGTCGAGTCCGTCTCCACCGCGATGTACTGGCAGGCGCCGCACGGCGAGGACATACTCGCCGGTCACCAGGAGCTGGATCACGGTCTCGCCCGGATCGCCACCTGGCTCGCCCCGCATGTTCCCGACTGGTGGATCGCGCCGATGGCACCGGAGCAGTGGGCCGTCAGCTGGTGGGGCCACGACCCACGCGAAGGGAAGTCTCCGAACCTCGCCGAGTGGCGGAAGCAGACGCTCGCCGAGGAGCACCGAGCGGCTACCCTGCGCCGCAAGAACCGGGTCGAGTATCCGAAGGAGGGCTGGTCCCCGACCCCCGGCCTACGGCCAGCGGAGATCGACGCCCCGATCAGCGGTGAATGGTGGTCCTTCCCGGACGGCGTGGACTCCACCCGCGCGATCGACGGTGTGCCCGCCGGGCTGGACCTCACCGAGGACGCCGGCGACGACCAGGCGCGCGCCTTCGAGGTGCAGGTGCCCGCTGGTGCCCGCGTGCTGGAGATCGACCACCCGCAGGTCTGGGCCGACCTGTGCCGGTCGCATCCACTCGAGGTAACCGACTCCCGCCGGCACGACTGGTACCGGGTCACCGGCCGGGACGGGCGCTGGGTCATCCCGGACTGGGCCGCGGTTGCCGAGCGGCACGACGCGGTGCACCTGACCACTGCCGCCTATCTCGCCGGCGCCACCCGCCCTCTGCCCGTTGATGACCACAGCGCCACGATGATCGCCGGCTGGGGCCCGGACGCGACCCACTGGCTCACCTCGGTTCAGGTAGGCGCTCCCCGGGCGTGGACCTTCGATCAGGACACGGACCGCTGGCTGCCCAACTGACGCTCCTTGCCGTAGCGCGTCAGTCGGTGTCGGGCCGGTCCTGTTCCAGCAAGGTGGTCCGCCATGCCTACGGAGTCTACGGCCGAGCCGCACCCCTGGCACCGGCTTGTGGATAACTCTCCACTGCGCCGAGCGGCCGGAGCCCGGTGGACACCGCGCCACGATGTCGGCGCCAGCACGTAGGCTCGGACCCGCCATGACCTCACTGTTCGATGACCTGCCCATGTTCGACGGCGCACCCCCGCTGGGCTCCAACTCCCACCTGCCCACCGCACCCGCGGCCGAGGAGGCCGAGAGCGGGACGCACGCTCCGCCGTCGTTGGCCGCCGAAGCGCTGCTCGAGGGCCTGAACCCGCAGCAGCGCGCCGCCGTGGAGCACGAAGGCGGGCAGCTGCTGATCATCGCCGGCGCCGGCTCGGGCAAGACCCGGGTGCTCACCCACCGGATCGCCTACCTGCTCGCCACCGGCCGCGCCCGGCCCGGGCAGATCCTCGCGATCACGTTCACCAACAAGGCCGCGGCGGAGATGCGCGAACGGGTGGCCGAGCTGGTCGGCGACCGGGCCCGGACCATGGTGGGTGTCCACGTTCCACTCGGCGTGCGTGCGGATCCTGCGCCGGGAGGCGAAAACCCTCGGACTGCGCTCCTCGTTCTCCATCTACGACGCCGCCGACTCCCAGCGGCTGATGACCCTAGTCTGCCGCGAGCTCGACCTGGACCCGAAGCGCTACCCACCGAAGATGTTCAGCCACCGGGTCTCCGACCTGAAGAACGAGCTGATCCGGACGCCTACTCCGCGTCCGTCTCCGAGTCGAACCCCTTCGAGCAGAATCTGTCCGCTGCCTACCGGCTCTACGCCGAACGGCTCCGGCAGGCGAATGCGCTCGACTTCGACGACCTGATCATGACCACGGTGAACCTGCTGCAGGCCTTCCCCGCAGTGGCCGAGCACTACCGGCGCCGATTCCGGCACATCCTGGTGGACGAGTACCAGGACACCAACCAGGCGCAGTACGTGCTGGTCCGTGAGCTCACCGGGGTTGAGCCCGACGGCGGAGCCTCACCTGCCGAGGACTCAGCGCCTTCGCTTCCGCCCGCCGAGCTCACTGTGGTCGGCGATGCCGACCAGTCCATCTATGCCTTCCGGGGTGCGACGATCCGCAACATCGTCGAGTTCGAGACCGACTATCCGCAGGCGCGCACCATCCTGCTCGAGCAGAACTACCGCTCCACACAGACCATCCTGACGGCGGCGAACTCGGTGATCTCCCGCAATCCGGACCGGCGGGCGAAGAACCTGTGGACCGACTCCGGTGCGGGGCCGCAGATCGTTGGCTACGTGGCGGACAACGAGCACGAGGAAGCCCGGTACATCGCGACGGAGATCGACCGGCTCGTGGACGCCGGGAAGATCGTGCCCGGCGAGGTGGCGATCTTCTATCGCACCAACGCCCAGTCCCGCGCGCTGGAAGAAGTGTTGATCCGGGTGGGGCTGCCGTACAAGGTGGTCGGCGGTACCCGGTTCTACGAGCGGCGCGAGATCAAGGACGCGATCGCCTACCTGCGCGCGGTGATCAACCCGGACGACTCGGTGAGTATCCGACGCATCCTGAACGTGCCCAAGCGCGGTCTGGGGGACCGCGCGGAGGCAATGCTCGCCGCGCACGCCGAACGGGAGCGGATCTCCTTCGGCGCTGCCGTGGACGACCACGAGAACGTGCTCGGCCTGGCCACCCGGTCGATGGCCAACGTGCAGTCCTTCGCCGAAATGATCACCGGGCTGCGCGAGCTCGCCGAGGGCGATGCCACGCCGGCGGAGGTGCTCGACGCTGCCCTGGACCGCTCCGGCTACCTCGCCGAGCTGCGCGCCAGCAACGACCCGCAGGACGCCTCCCGGGTGGAGAACCTGGCCGAGCTGCACGCGGTGGCCGCCGAGTTCACCACCGCCGAGCCGGACGGCGATCTGGGCGCCTTCCTGGAGCGGGTCGCCTTGGTCGCCGATGCTGACCAGATCCCGGAGAACGACGACGGTAAGGGCATGGTCACGCTGATGACCGTGCACACCGCCAAGGGGCTGGAGTTCCCGGTGGTGTTCGTCACCGGCCTCGAGGACGGCACCTTCCCGCACCAACGGTCCCTGGCCGACTCCAGCGAGCTCGCTGAGGAGCGCCGGCTCGCCTACGTCGCGCTCACCCGGGCGCGGGAGCGGCTCTACCTCACCCGCGCCGCGGTGCGCACCACCTTCGGCCTGCCGAACGAGTTCCCGGCCAGCCGGTTCCTCGCCGACGTTCCCGAGGAGCTGGTGCACTACGAGCGCGCCGAGGCATCCTCGGCCACGCTGCGGGGCGGGTCGTTCGTCGGCGGGGCGATCGGGTCGGGTACCGGGCGGCGCGGCTCCCGAGGACCGTCCCGCCCGGCGGCGCGCACCACGCGAGGCGAGGCTGCGCCGTCGTTCGGTTCAGCGACCCCGCGCGCGGACGTGCCCAGCCTGGACATCGGCGACCGGGTCACCCACGACGCCTACGGGATGGGCCGGGTAGTGGCCCTGGAAGGCTCGGGGAACAACTCCGTGGCGAAGATCGACTTCGGCGAGAGCGGCACCAAGCGCCTGCTGCTGCGCTACTCCCCGGTCACCAAACTCTGAGCGTTCACTGGCACTGATCAGTCCGCGAGGGTGGCCTTGATGTCGGGATCCGGTGGATTTGCGACATCAAGGCGACCCTCGCGGCTGACGCGTTCGCGGTTGGGGTGGGTCAGCCGATCGTGGCCGGGGCCACCTCCGGTTGCTCGGACTGGGCGGCCGGGGCGAACGGGGCAACGTCCTGCGTGCAGGTCGCCCCGTCGGTGGCCTCGAGGTCGATGAGGTAGTCCTCGATCGCCGTGTTCGCACATGCGCTCGGGGTCATCATCGTGGTGTGCCCGTAGCCCTCGACGGTCAGCATGCTCGCATTCGGCCAGAGGTCCGCATACGGCTCGGTGAACGCGTACGGCGTCGCCGGGTCGTACCGGGTGCCGATCACCAGCACGGAGGCGTCGGTGGTCTGCTCCCAGGGGCCGGTGAAGGCGTCCTCGTCATTGGCCCTGATGGTCTCGCACTGCGAACCGACCCAGGCGCGGGCCGCACCGAAATGCTCGGCCTCCTCCTCGGCGGCGTCGGCCTGCGCAGGGTAGTCGGCCAGGGTGCCCGGGTGCTCGGCATCGACACAGGTGCTCGCGATCGCCCCGCCGACCGAGGCGTAGTCCTGGAAGAACCCGATCGCGCGGAGGAAGTCCCGGATCGAGTCCACCCCACCGGACTGGGTGGAGAAGGCGCGGTTGGCCTCTGCCGGCTCGACCAGCGCCGCCAGGGTGGCGGCCAGGTCGCCCCACTGCATAGGCGAGTACATCGCCTGGAAGATGGTCATCACGGCGTCGTCGTAGCCGTACTCCATCGTCGACCCGTCCGGCAGCTCCAGGTCCACCGGGTTCTCCTTGAGCTGGTCGAACAGATCCTCGACCACCTGCTCCGGGTCACCTAGCCCGGCCAGTGCACACTGCTGGCGTCCCGCCTCTTCGCACAGCTGCAGGAACTGCTGGTAGGTCTCGTCAGTGGCCACGTGCTGGCCCATCCGCCGGCCCATGGTGCGGTCGTCGCCCTCACCGACGTACGCCTCCGGGTCCACGGTGCCGTCCAGCACCATGGTGCGGATCCGGTCCGGGAACAGCTGACCATAGGTGGCGCCGAGGAAGGTGCCGTAGGAGTAGCCCACGTAGTTCAGCTCCTCATCGCCCACGGCCTGGCGGAGCAGGTCCATGTCCCGGGCAACGTTCGCCGTCGACGAGGTGGAGATCCGGTCCCCGGAGACCGCGGTGCAGGAGATACCGAGGGCGGCGGACTGCGCGATCATCCGCCTCTCCTCGCGTTGGGTGATCGGGAAGGCATCCATCCCGGCGAGGAACTCGTTCTCCGTCTCCTGGTCCGGGAAGCAGGTCGCCGGATCGGACTGACCGACGCCGCGCGGGTCGAAGCCGATGATGTCGAACTGGGCGCGAACCTCGTCGGTGAACAGGGCATCACCCATCAGTTGCAGGTTCTGCACGCCCGGGCCGCCGGGGCCGCCGAAGTTCAGGAACAGCGACCCGATCTTGTTCTCCGGATCGGTGGCCGGCATCCGGGTCATCGCGATCTCGGTGGTCGACCCGTTCGGCTCGTCGTAGTCGCTGGGCACCTCCACGCTGGTGCAGTCGAACTGCTCCAGGCCCTCGCCACAGTCACCCCAGTTCACGTCGGGCACGGGGGCGTCTACCTGGGTTCGTTCGGCACCTGCCGATCCGCCACCGGTCGGAGCAGGTGTGGCGGCCGCAGGGACTACGGCTCCGACCATCACGATCGCGGCGGCGGCGATCGCGGCTGCTGGTGCTGATCTGAGGACCCTCTCTTTGCGTCTCATGCACCCCTTCGTAACAATTCGGTCTCAGGCTGGACAAGGGTTCAGCGTGAGGTTCACCACAGCGGCGGACGGCGCGGACGAGCGGTGTACTCCCTCCGGCCGATGTGTCTCCACCGCGTGGGGGAGATTTGGACGTAGCCGAATTCATGCGTGCACTCGTGGCCGGACTGTGGCAGAGTCCACTGCACTCGAGGGGACGGCCCCGGCCGACCTGAATGTCGAAGCGTCCGGTGGGGGCCAGGCGTGAGATCACATCTACCTGAGGGGGAAGATGTCCATCAGTCGTATTCGCAACCAGCATCGCCTGATCCGCAGCACGGTGGTGACGGCCGCTGGGCTGGGCCTGGCCCTGCTCGCCACGGCCTGTGGCACCGAGGGTCAAGATCCCGGCGGCGGCGACGCTGCGGCCGGCGGCTCGGACTCCGACGGCAGCGCGGACTCCGACGGCGGCGCGGACCCGAGCCAGGATCCGACGCAGCCCTCAGTGGAGCTAGGGGACTGGGTCGAGGTGCCTGCTGGCGCCATCGTGGTGGCGTCCACACCCGGCACCGCGGTGCTGGCCGTCGGCGAACCCGAGAACAGCGACGACGGGACGACCCGGGACGTCGCCGCGTACGACGCCGCCGGTGAAGAGCTGTGGACCTACCCCGGGGTGATCGAGGACTACTACGAGCCGACCACGCTCGCCACCGAGGCAGGGGTCGCTGTGCTCACTCCGGACGGGGACAGCAGCGCGCTGACGATGCTGGACTGGGCCTCCGGTGAGGAGCTGTGGAGCCTGTCCGCCGAGGACCTGGGCGGCTGTGATCCGTGGCGGTTCAGCGCTCTTCCGGCCGCGGAGGTGGTGTCGATGACGTCCGACGGGCCGCCGTGCGCGGGTACTGAACCGGACCGTGCCGGGGTCATCACCCTGGACGCCGCCAGCGGCGAGGTGCGCGAGGAGCACCTGCCCAGCGCCGGCACCGTGCAGACCACCGATGCCCTGGCTACCGATGAGGTGTGGAGCGCCGAGGTGACCGACGAGGCGCTCACCGTGCAACGGTTCGACCCGGCCAGCGGCGAGGTCGATGCCCGGGAGATCGGCTGGCAGGTTCCAGCAGCGGAGGAACTGCGGCCGGAGAACGAGAACGAGGAGCTCCGGGTCAGCCAGGTGACAGCCGATCTGGCCATCCTGCAGCTCTGGGGCACTGAGGGCGTCAGCGCGTCGGCCCTGCTGGACTGGACCAGCGAGGACGATCCGGAGACCCTGCTGCAGCCCGCAGACGACGTAGCGCCCTGCTTCGGTGACGGACTCGCGGCCCCGGACGCCGCCGTCGACGGGTGCCTGCGGGTGGACCTCTCCACCGAGGACGCACCGGTGCAGTCCCTCGGATTTGACGGCGAGGAGCGTTGGAGCGTGCCCGGTCAGTCCGGCCTGGACATGGAGGTGCCTGCTCAGGTGGATCCGATCCCTGCCGGCGAGCGGAACGCGTGGGTAGTCTCCACGGGCGACGACCTGCTCACCGCCCTGGACGCCCAGACCGGTGAGGAGCTGTGGGTGGCCGGTGACGGAGAGGGCGCGGGCTTTCTGACCCTCGGGCATGTCAGCGAGGCCGGTGTGCTGACCGCTGTGGTCACCTCACCGGATGGGCCGCAGGGGCAGCTGCTGCGCATCGACACCAGCACCGGGGAGGAGATCGACCGGCAGGACGTCACCGCCGGGTGGCTCTCCAGCACGGACTCCGCTGCGGTGCTCAGCTCGCAGAACGAGGAGCAGCCGAGTCTGCTCACCGTGGCGCAGGGCAGCTGAGGCGCAGCGGCTCAGGCGCGCTCCGGCGTGTGCCCGCAGCCTGGCGGGCGCTGGACCGTATCCTGAGGCTGGTGGTCATTCTCGAGGAAGGGGAACGGTGTGACCCCTAGGGATGGGGCGGCCGAGAGCTCGACAGCACAGTCTGGTCACATCCACGGCCTGGACGGACTGCGTTCCGTGGCGATCCTGGCTGTGCTGGTGTTCCACCTGCGCCCGCTCAGCCTGCCCGGTGGTTACCTGGGCGTGGACGTCTTCTTCGTCATCTCCGGGTTCCTGATCACCACGTTGCTGGTGCGCGAGCTGCGGAAGAACCACAAGCTCGACCTGCGTTCCTTCTGGACCCGCCGTGCCCGCCGGCTGTTGCCCGCTCTGGCCACCGTGGTGGTGGTCTCGGTGGTGCTGGCGCTGTTCGCCGGCAACGACCTGCTCGTGCACATCGAGCGGCAGGTGATCGGCGCACTCACCTTCTCCAACAACTGGTTGGAGATCAGCGCCGGCTCGAGCTATTTCAACACCACCTCGCCCCAGCTGTTCGTGAACTTCTGGTCGCTGGCGGTGGAGGAACAGTTCTACCTGATCTGGCCGCTGGCGTTCATCATCCTGATGGCCACAACCCGCACCGGCCGGCAGCGGGTCGGCATCCTGCTCGGCCTGGCGGCCGCCTCGGCCATCCTGATGGCGGTGTTGTTCACCCCCGGGCAGGACGCGACCCGGGTCTACTACGGCACGGACACCCATGCGTTCGGTCTGATGATCGGGGCCGCGATGGCCATCAGCGCCGCCTCGGAGTCCTGGAACATCTTCGCCCAGCGGTGGTACGCCCGCTCCCGGGTGCTGCTCGGCATCGCCGGACTGGTGGGCCTGGTGGTGCTGATGTTCTGGTTGGAGCCGTCCAGCTCATTTGCCTACCGCGGCGGCATCCTGCTCGCCTCGATCTGCACGGCACTGGTGATCGGCGCCTTCCCCGGCCGGCGGAACGCGCTGCGGGCCTTCTTCGACCTCCCCCCACTGGTGTGGATCGGCCAGCGCTCCTATGGCATCTACATGTGGCACTGGCCGGTGATCCTGCTGCTCGCAGCGTTCACCCCGGCCGTGGCCCCGGACAGTCTCGGTAGCTGGCTGCAGCGCGGCGCTGCCCTGGTGCTGAGCATCGCGCTCGCAGCGGCCTCGTTCCGATGGATCGAGAACCCGGTCCGCCGGAACGGTTTCAGGGAGACCTTCCGCCGCATCGGTGGCGCGATCGCAGCCCCCGGCCGGCTCACCTCCGCCCGGATCGGTGCCGGGGTGACCGTCGCTTGCCTGGCCCTGTTCGGTGTGGCCATCGGCACGGCGCCGGACCGGTCCCAGGTAGAGATAGCGATGGACGAAGCAGCCGGGCTGGTCAGTGGCGGTACGGCGGCCGATCCGGGAACTGGTGCCTCCGGTGAGGAGCAGGCCGGCGAGGGTGCCGGCGAGGATTCCGGTGCGACCGATGGTGAGCAGGAATCCGGCGATGGTGAGGACGAGTCCGGCGGCAGCGGTGACGCGGAGAGCGGTGACTCCGACGGGGCCGGTGACTCCGAAGGCTCCAGTGACTCCGAAGGCTCCGGCGGCTCCGAGGACTCCGAGGGATCGAACGGTTCCGGGGGTTCCGGTGACGACGGCAGCAGCTCGGGCGGCGGGGACGCCGCTGACGAGATCTCCGGCTTCGGTGACTCGATGATGTACGTGGCTGCGCCGGGGCTGACCGAAGCCTTCCCGGAGATGAACATCGATGCCGTCTCCAACCGGCAGTGGCCGGACGTGCAGGCAGCCGTCGAGAACGCGATCGACGACGATTCGATCGGTGACGTGGTGATCATCGCCGCCGGCACCAACGCCGGCGTGCGCGACCAGGAGATCGTGCGCGAGACACTCGACGACATCGGGCCCGAGCGCGAGGTGGTGCTGGTGAACATCTACGGCGCCAGCTCCTGGGTGCCGGAGTCGAACGAGAACCTCGAGGAGATCGCTGCCGACTACCCGAACGTGGTGGTCGCGGACTGGAACACCGCCGCCACCGAGCATCCGGACCAGCTGCAGCCGGACAACATCCACCCGGACATGGAGGGGATGCACCTCTACGCGGATGTGGTCGAGGCCGCCCTCTCCGAGCTCGCCGGCTGACACCGACCTCAGCGCCCTGCTCTGCTGCCCGCACCGTGGGGCACGTCACCTGCCGACGGAAGCCCGGGATTTCGCTCGCGCGGTACCCTTCTCAGGAAAGTCTCGATGTCGAGGCATCGAGGACGGCGCGTGAGACGAAGGGCGAGGCGCAGGTGGACCTGTTCGAGTACCAGGCACGAGATCTGTTCGAGAAGCATGGGGTTCCGGTGCTGGCTGGCATCGTCGCCACGACCCCCGAGGAGGCCCGCGCCGCGGCTGAGCAGATGCTCGGCGCCGGTAGCAGCGTGGTCGTGGTCAAGGCTCAGGTGAAGGTCGGTGGCCGCGGCAAGGCCGGTGGGGTGAAGGTGGCCAAGTCCGCCGATGAGGCCGCTGAGCGCGCCGGCGAGATCCTCGGCATGGACATCAAGGGGCACACCGTGCACCGGGTGATGATCGCCGCCGGTGCGGAGATCGCCGAGGAGTACTACTTCTCCGTGCTGCTGGACCGCGCGGAGCGCCGCTACCTGGCCATGGCCAGCGTCGAGGGCGGTGTGGAGATCGAGCAGCTCGCCGTCGAGCGTCCCGAGGCCCTCGCCAAGGTGGCCATCGACCCGCTGGTCGGCATCGACGCGGCGAAGGCCGCCGAGATCGTTCGCGAGGCCCGGTTCGAGGCCGGAACGGCGGAGAAGGTCGCCGCCGTGATCCAGCAGCTGTGGACCGTGTTCACCGCGGAGGACGCCACCCTGGTGGAGGTCAACCCGCTGGTGAAGACCGGCGCGGGTGACATCGTCGCCCTGGACGGGAAGGTGTCGCTGGACGCCAACGCCGACTTCCGCCATCCGGAGCACGCCGAGCTCGAGGACGCGGAGGCCGCAGACCCGCTGGAGGCCAAGGCCGCCGAGAACGACCTGAACTACGTCAAGCTGGACGGACAGGTCGGCATCATCGGTAACGGCGCCGGCCTGGTGATGTCCACCCTGGACGTGGTCGCCTACGCCGGAGAGGCCCACGGCGGCGTCAAGCCCGCGAACTTCCTGGACATCGGCGGCGGCGCCAACGCCCAGGTGATGGCCGCCGGCCTGGACGTGATCCTCGGTGACGAGCAGGTGAAGAGCGTGTTCGTGAACGTCTTCGGCGGGATCACCGCCTGCGACGAGGTCGCGAACGGCATCGTTGGTGCCCTGGACCTGCTCGGCGAGGCCGCGACCAAACCGCTGGTGGTCCGCCTGGACGGCAACAACGTCGACCTCGGGCGCAAGATCCTCAACGATCGCGCCCACCCGCTGGTCACCCTGGCCGAGACCATGGACGGCGGGGCCGACAAGGCCGCCGAGCTGGCCCACGCCTGAGCCGCCCCAGAAGCCGAGAGAGAAACACACAGACATGTCGATCTACCTGAACTCTGACTCCAAGATCATCGTCCAGGGCATCACCGGCGGGATGGGTGCCAAGCACACCGCGCTGATGCTGGACGCTGGCTCGAACATCGTCGGCGGCGTGAACGCGCGCAAGGCCGGCACCACGGTGAGCCACAAGGATCACCAGGGCAACGACGTCACGCTGCCCGTGTACGGCACCGTGGCTGAGGCGATGGCCGAGACCGGGGCGAACGTCTCCGTGGCGTTCGTACCGCCGGCGTTCACCAAGGACGCCGCGATCGAGGCCATCGACGCCGGTATCGAGCTGCTCGTGGTGATCACCGAAGGCGTGCCGGTGCAGGACAGTGCCGAAGTATTCGCCTACCTCGAGGGCAAGAAGACCCGGATGATCGGTCCGAACTGCCCGGGAATCATCACCCCCGGGGAGTCCCTGGCCGGGATCACCCCGCACACGATCACCGGGAAGGGCCCGATCGGACTGGTGTCCAAGTCCGGCACGCTCACCTACCAGATGATGTACGAGCTCAAGGAGTTCGGCTTCTCCACCGCCATCGGCATCGGCGGCGACCCGGTGATCGGCACCACCCACATCGACGCACTCGCGGCCTTCGAGGACGACCCGGAGACCGACGTGATCGTGATGATCGGTGAGATCGGCGGCGACGCCGAGGAACGGGCCGCCGAGTACATCAAGGCCCACGTCACCAAGCCGGTGGTCGGCTACGTGGCCGGGTTCACTGCCCCGGAGGGTAAGACCATGGGTCACGCCGGTGCGATCGTGTCCGGGTCCTCCGGCACCGCGCAGGCGAAGCAGGAAGCCCTCGAGGCGGTCGGGGTGAAGGTCGGGAAGACCCCGTCCCACGCCGCTGAGCTGGTCAAGGAGATCCTCTCCGCCTGACCCATCACCGCTCGACACGCCGCCCCGGCACACCAGCGCTGGGGCGGCGTTGGCGCACCATGAGGGAGTGAGTACCTCGACCAGTGCGCGCCGGGTGGTCGAACCCGCCGGCGCGACCCCCCGCGTGCAGCTCCCGGACCAGTGGTTGCGTGGTCTGCTCGCCGGTGGTGAGGCCGCGGTGCTGAGCTGGCTGGTGGTTGCGATCCCGGCGATCGCCACCTACGTGGCCACGGCCTCCTCACCGGAACTCGGCTCGGCCGGCTGGCTCGAGGCGGCCCGGGTCGGCACCGCCACCTGGCTGCTCGGCCATGGCGCGAGCATCACGCTGGCGGACCTGACGATCACCCTGATGCCGCTGGGTATCACTCTGGTGGCTCTGGGCGTGCTGGCCGCCTCGGTCCGCCGGGCCCGCCTGGGTTCGTGGGCCACCGGCGTCTTCGCCGCCGTCGGTTACCTCGCACTCACGACGGCGTTCGTCACCTTCGCGGCTACGCCGGGAGCTGGGCGTGGGCTGCTCGGGGCCGTCCTGGTGACGGTGTGCGGGGTGAGCCTCGGGCTGCGCGGGGTGCCGGCGCCGTCTTGGTGGGTGAAGGCCAAGGCGAGACTTCCCGCCTGGGCGCGTGACGCCGTCGGGCTGGGCTGGCGGATCGCCCTGGTGCACGTCGGCGTGGCCGCCGTGGCGACCACCTGGATGGTGGTTACCGGCTTCGGAACGATCCGGGAGGTGCACGATCAGCTTGGCCCGGACGTCGTCAGCGCGGTGGTGCTGGTGCTCGCGCAGCTGCTCGTGTTGCCGAACCTGATGCTCTGGGTGGCGGCCTATCTGCTCGGGCCCGGGTTCGCCGTGGGCGCGGACACGGTCTTCGCCCCGAGTGGGATCGAGGCGGGGCCCGTGCCGCTGGTTCCGCTGCTCGGCGCGCTGCCGGACCCGGACGGACTGCTCGGCCAGCTGCCGGTACTCGGCCTGGTCGGCCTGCTCGCCGGTCTGGCGGCCGGGGTGTGGATGGCGCGCCGGCTGCGCCAACGTGGTGCGCTGAGCATGCTCGGCGCCGTCGTGGGTGGCGCGGTGCTCGCCGGGCTGGTGCTCGGCGGGCTGAGCGCGCTGGCCGCCGGGGGAGTGGGTCCGGGCCGGATGGCCACGATGGGTGCCGACTGGCTCGCCACCGGGATCGCGATGGCCTGGCAGGGCGCACTCGGCGCCGGTGTGGTGATCGTGCTCGCCCACCCGATCACCGCTTCCGGTCTGCGCCGGCTGCGCGCGGCGGCGGGCGTCTGGTGGGAGCAGGTCACCGGGACGAGAAAGTGACCCGCCCTAGTCTGATATGCGACTGAGGTGGATCTAAAGGGGGGGCAGGAGAACCCATGACTGGTGTTCGAACATTGACCTATTTCATTGCGGCGACGATCGACGGGTTTGTCGCAGGACCTGGGGGAAACGATCCGACGGGTGCCGGCGGCTTCTGGCCACTGACCGACGACTACATCCAGTTCCTCGCGCAGGAGTATCCCGAGACGCTGCCCGCCGCCGGCCGGGAGGCGCTCGGAGTCTCAGCGCAGGGGACCCGCTTCGACACCGTGCTGGAGGGTCGCCGATCCTATGAGCTGGGTCTGGCCGCCGGCGTCCGGGACGCCTATCCACATCTGCGACACCTGGTGTTCTCGACAACTCTGGAATCCGTATCCGATCCCGTCGAACTGGTCCGGCATGACCCGGTTGAGCGTGTTCGTGCCTTGAAGACCGAACCAGGAAAGGGCCTCTGGCTGGTCGGAGGAGGATCTCTCGCGTCTACGCTTCGATCCGAGATCGACCAACTGATCGTCAAGCTCAGCCCGGTCACGATCGGCACGGGGGTTCCGCTCTGGGGCGCCGAGGCGACATTCGAGCTGAGCACGTGGACGAGGGCCGATGTGACGCCACTGCCCGGGGGCACGACTGTGCTCCACTACGAGCGAGCGCAAGCGGAGTAGCACGCCCGCATCTGCGGCATCATGCGAGCCTGGCGTCGCCACCTAGGTCTTGGGTGCGGGGGAGCCGCAGCCTGTCGAGGCGCCGAGCGCGACCGCGACGGTGAGGAGTCCGGCGCAGTTGCCATTTCGCCTGCGATTGATTCGCCGCGATCCCCCTCGATCTCGTCCGGGCTCAGTCCACGGCGGGGTTGAGCCGCTCCTGCAGCGCCTGGTCGTAGGCGTCGGTGCACGCCTGCTCGGACTGCACGGTCAACGCTCGGTCCATGCACTCCTGGTGTGTGACCTGCTCGTTCCACATGGTCAGCAGCGTCAGCGAGCTCAGCGCGAGCATCGTCGCGATGGCTACACCCAGCATCAGGAACACCGAGGCGAAGGTGGTCATCCCCACCTTGCGGTAGGTGATCAGCGCTCGCACGCCCAGGTACACCGCGAGCAGCCCAGCCGCCGGCGCCACTAGCTGCCAGGGGATCGGCCAGCGCATCGCCAGCATCGCCACCAGCAGTGCGGCCCCGAACTTCAGCACGCTCTTGCCGGCGGCTGCCGCCTCCTCCGGAGTCGGGGGCTTGCGCTCGGGGCGCTGCTGCCGAGGGTCCTGCCGGCGCCGCGGATCGGCGCGGGGATCCAAAGGCCGTCGCGGGTCGTGCGCGTGCGGGTCTTGCCAACCCGGCCCCTGCTCCGGTCCCTGTTCGCCGTCCTGCCCATTCTCCGGACGCCGGCGCACCGGTGGCGGCGCCGACGGGTCGGGCGGGGCATACGGGTTGCGCACGAGGCTCCTTTGGTGATCGGGACTATGGCCATTCTCCCAGATGCCCACCGCTGCACTACGCTCGCTGCCTGTGAAGTCCACGCGCATCGTCGTTCTCATCTCCGGCGGCGGCTCCAACCTGGCTGCCCTGCTCGCCGCGGCCGAGGACCCCGCCTATGGCGCGCAGATCGTGGCCGTGGGCGCGGACCGCCCCAGCGCCGCTGGTCTCCAGCTCGCCGCCGATGCCGGGGTGCCCACCTTCATCTGCCGGCTCGGCGACTATCCCGAACGCACCGACTGGGACGTGGCCCTGGCGGCGGAGGTGGCGGCGCACGAACCGGATCTGGTGATCTCCGCCGGGTTCCTCAAGCTCGCCGGCCCCGCGTTCCTGGCGGCATTCGGCGGCCGCTACCTGAACACGCACAACTCGCTGCTGCCCGCCTTCCCCGGCATCCATGGCCCGCGGGACGCCCTGGAGTACGGGGTGAAGGTAGCCGGTGCCACCCTGTTCGTGGTGGACGAGGGCGTGGACACCGGGGTGATCGTGGCCCAGGTGACGGTGCCGGTGCGCGATGACGACACCGAGGAGACCCTCACCGAGCGGATCAAGGTGGCCGAGCGCGCACAGCTGGTGGAGTGCACCGGGCGGCTGGCCCGCGAGGGCTGGCGGGTGCAGGGCCGCCGGGTGCTGATCGGCTGACCGCGCCCCGCCCGGGCCCGCGCCCCTGCACGCGCATCTGAGTACCGATTGGACATCTGAGTACCGAAATTCCGGTCCTCAGATGTTCAGACGGTACTCAGACGATCGGATAGTGGGGTCAGCGGCGGAAGCGGAGCGTGCGCACCTCGAATGGGCGCAGCTGCACCTCGATACCCGCGCTCGAGCCATCATCCGCACCTGCATCGGAGCCGCCGCCTGCACGTGCACCGTCGGCGTCGCCCGCACTCGCGCGGTCACCTGCCGCACCTGCGCTCCCGCCCGCCGCGCCCGCGCCCGGCCCGCCCACCGGCTCTAGCTCGCGCTCCAGCAGGTCGGTGACCACCACCTCGCGGCAGTCGAAGTCGGCGTGCACCCGTGCCTCGGCCCGCCCACCGAGCGCCTCGTACAGCCGCACCACCACGTCGCCGCTACGGTCCTCGGCCAGCTTCACCGACTCCACCAGCACGCCCTCGCCATCCACTCGGACCAGCGGCTGCACCGGCCCGGCCCCGGTCACAGTGCGCGCGGGCAGGTTCGCCCGGTAGCCGGCGGCCACCGCCTCGGCGATCCCGGCCCCGGCGTGCACCAGTGTGGTGAAGGTGTGCCGGCCCTGGTCGGCCTCCGGGTCCGGGTACAGCGGCGCCTTCAGCAGCGACTGGCGCACCAAGGTCGCCGGCCCCTCGTCGCTCACCGGCAGCGGCCCGGGCGCGGTGTCGGCCGGATCGGGCATCGGGGCCCGCACTCGGGTCACGTCGTGGCCGTAGCTGGCGTCGTTCGCGACCGCCACCCCGAATCCGGCCTCACCCACATGCACCCAGCGGTGCGCGCAGATCTCGAACTTCGCCGCGTCCCAGGAGGTGTTCGTGTGCGTGGGCCGGCGCACGTACCCGAACTGGGTCTCCGCCGCCGAGGAGTCTGCATGCACCGCTAACGGGAAGCCCAGCTTGAGCAGCTTCTGCCGTTCGTGCCAGTCCACCTCGGTCTCGATCTGCAGCACCGGATCCCCGCGGCGCACCGTGAGCACCTGCTCGAAGGTCGACGCCCCGAAGGTCCGCCGTACCCGCACGCTCATCGCCTCCGAATCCTCGGCGCTCACTTCGACCGAGTCAGCCGAGGTCAGGTCGGTGGCCACCCGCCGGTGCTCCACATCGGTGTCCCAGGCATCCCATTGCCGCGGTACGTCCCGGTGCACGGTGAGCAGGTTCCCGGCCATCCCCGCCGCGATCGCCTCCCGCCCGCTGGGCAGCTGCACCAGGGACGTGACCAGGCCGCGCTCGTCGATGCGCACCCGCAGCAGCCCGTTGTCGATTTCCACAGCGCCGCCGGCACGGACCAGCTCCACCTCCGCCCCGTCGGCTACGGCCGGCACGCCGCCGGCCCCCGCAGGCACGCCACGCACCGCCAGCGGTCCGGCGTTCAGCAGCACCTGCTGCTCACCCTGACCGGCGACGGCGGTACTCGCCTGCTCGATCACGCTCTCCAGGTCCTGGCTCACCTGGGCATAGCTCGCCTCGGCGTCCCGGTACACCCAGCCGATCGAGCTGCCGGGCAGGATGTCGTGGAACTGGTTCAGCAGCACCGTGTGCCAGCTGCGCTCCAGCACGTCGTAGGGGTAGTCGGCGCCGGTGCGGACCGCGGCGGTTGCCGCCCACAGCTCGGCCTCCCGGAGCAGGTGCTCACTGCGCCGGTTACCCCGTTTGGTGCGCGCCTGGGAGGTGTAGGTGCCCCGGTGGAACTCCAGGTACATCTCTCCGGTCCAGGTGCCCAGGTCGGCCGGCACCTCGGCCTGGGTGGCGGCGAAGAACGCCACGGGTGAGTCCATCCGGACCCGGGGCACGCCGTCGAGATCGGCGTACCGCCTGGCCCGGGCGAGCATCTCCCGGGACGGGCCACCTCCGCCGTCGCCATACCCGAACGGCACGATCGAGGACGACGCCATGGCCTTGTCCGCGAAATTGCGTTCGGCATGGCGCAGCTCCGCCGCGGACAGCTCGGAGTTGTAGGTGTCCACCGGCGGGAAGTGGGTGAGCACCCGGGAGCCGTCGATGCCCTCCCACCAGAAGGTGTGGTGCGGCATCTTGTCGGACTCGTTCCAGCTCAGCTTCTGGGAGAGGAACCACTGCGCTCCGGCCAATCGCGCGAGCTGCGGCAGCGCCCCGGAGTAGCCGAACGAGTCCGGCAGCCACACGTCCCGGGTCTCCACACCGAAGTGCTCCAGGAAGAACCGCTTCCCGGCCACCAGCTGGCGGACGAACGCTTCACCGCCGGGCATGTTCGTGTCCGACTCCACCCACATCGACCCGACCGGCACCCACCGGCCCTCGGCGACCCGCGCCTTGATCCGCTCGAACAGCTGCGGGTAGTGCTCGGCGATCCACGCGTACTGCTGTGCCGAGGAGCACGCGAACACGAAGTCCGGGTCCTCCTCCATCAGAGCCAGCACGTTGGCGAACGTCCGCGCGCACTTGCGGATCGTCTCCCGGGTGGGCCACAGCCAGGCGGAGTCGATGTGCGCATGCCCGACCGCTACCGCCTCGTGGGTGCCCTCAGCGGCGCGCACCGCCAGCACCGGCGCCAGCCGCCCGCGAGCCGCCGCAGCGCTGCCCGGTACGTCCTCGGGGTCCACCAGATCCACGGCCTGGTCCAGGGCGCGCAGCACCTGAGCGCGGCGGGTGGAGTCCTCACCCAGCTCCCGGGCGAGCTCGACCAATGCCGTGACGTCCGCGAGCAGCTCGGCCACTTCCGAATCCCGCAGCACCAGGTCCACGTGCCCCAGCGTGTACAACGGCCCCTGCTCGCGTGCCTCCGGCACTCCCAGCGCGGTGGGGCGGAAGTCGTCGAAGTTGCTCACGTCCGGGTTGCCTGCGGCTTCGATGTAGATCTCGACGGCGGCGCGCGGGTCGTCCAGGACCACCCGCTGGTTCCGAGGCGAGATCGCCTCCACGATCGCCCCGTCCGGGGTGTAGACCAGCCCCTCGGCCTGGAAGCCGGGCCCGGAGCCGGTGAAGCCGAGGTCCACCGCCAGTTCGATCCGGTGCCGGTCGTCGGTGGGCCAGTGCGCCGGCGCCTGGCCCCGGGCGTGCAGCCAGGTGGTGCTCCACGGCGCGCCCCAGGCCATCCGTGCCGCGGCCGGGGCGTAGGTCTGGCCGGTGGCCTCGGCGAACGGCACGGGTTCTCCGGGCGCCTCCCACGCGGTCAGCTCGAGCGGACGGCGGTCGGCGATCACGGCGGGCTGCAGGCGCTCGCGGACCAGACGGTCGACACGGCGCAGGATCAGAGTGGCGGAGGTGTGCATCGGGTCCTCAGGTGGAGGTGGTGGTCACGGCTCAGCCTAGGGCGCACCGCCAGCGCCGTATCCGGTGCCGTGGGAGGCGGCGCGTTCTGGGTCTCGTGCGGATCAGGCCGTTAGACTGGCCGCGAAGGGGCGTGACTGGCGTCAGAGGTGGAGCACCACCGGGAAGCGGCCCTGTTGATCATCTCCTCCAGCACCGAACGCCTGGGTGCCGCGGTAGGAAGCGCCGGCCACCGCCGTCGTCGACCTCCCCCACGACTGGAGCAGCTATGACCGACCAGATTCGCCTGACCCGCGCCCTCGTCTCCGTCTATGACAAGACCGGCCTGACCGAGCTCGCCACCGCCCTGCACGCTGCCGGGGTGGAGCTGGTCTCCACCGGGTCCACGGCCGGGGTGATCGCCGCCGCCGGGGTTCCGGTCACGCCGGTGGAGCAGATCACCGGCTTTCCCGAGTGCCTGGACGGGCGGGTGAAGACCCTGCACCCGCGGATCCACGCCGGCATCCTCGCCGACCGGCGGCTGGACTCCCACAACGAGCAGCTCGACGAGCTCGAGGTGGAACCGTTCGACCTGGTGGTGGTGAACCTGTACCCGTTCGCCGACACCGTCGCTTCCGGCGCCAGCGAGGACGAGTGCATCGAGAAGATCGACATCGGCGGGCCCTCGATGGTGCGCGCCGCCGCGAAGAACCACCCGAGCGTGGCGGTCGTGGTCAACCCCGGCCGATACGGCGAGGTCGTCGAGGCCGCCGGTGCCGGCGGGTTCACCCTCGCCCAGCGCAAGACGCTGGCGGCTGAAGCGTTCCGGCACACCGCCACCTATGACGTGCACGTCGCCTCCTGGCTCGGCGACGTGGTGGCCCCCGATGACGACGGCTCCGGCTTCCCGGGCTGGGCCGGTGCCACCTGGGAACGCGCCGAGGTGCTGCGCTACGGCGAGAACCCGCACCAGCGGGCCGCGCTGTACACCGACGGCGGCGCCGGCCTGGCCACGGCCGAGCAGCTGCACGGCAAGGCGATGAGCTACAACAACTACGTGGACGCCGACGCCGCCTGGCGCGCCGCGCACGACCACGGCAGCCAGCCCACGGTGGCGATCATCAAGCACGCCAACCCGTGCGGTCTGGCGGTGGGGGAGACGATCGCCCAGGCGCACCAGCGCGCGCACGCCTGCGACCCCGTCTCCGCCTACGGCGGGGTGATCGCCAGCAACACCGAGGTCTCCGTTGAGATGGCCGAGCAGGTCGCCGGCGTCTTCACCGAGGTGATCCTTGCCCCGGGCTACGCCGAGGGCGCCGTGGAGGTGCTGCAGCGGAAGAAGAACATCCGGGTGCTGCGCCTGCCCGAAACCGGTCAGGTGAGCGTGGAGACCCGGCCGATCTCCGGTGGTCTGCTGATGCAGCAGCGGGACGTGCTCGACGCCGCCGGCGATGACCCGGCCGCCTGGACCCTCGCCGCCGGCGAGCCGGCCGACGCGGCCACCCTGGCGGACCTGGCGTTCGCCTGGCACGCGGTCCGGGCGGCGAAGTCGAACGCGATCCTGCTCGCCGATGCCGGCGCCGCCGTGGGCATCGGGATGGGCCAGGTGAACCGGGTGGACTCCTGCCGGCTGGCGGTCGAGCGGGCGAACACTCTGGCCGACGGCGCCGAGCGCGCCCGCGGAGCGGTGGCCGCCTCGGACGCGTTCTTCCCGTTCGCCGACGGTCTGCAGGTGCTGCTGGACTCCGGCGTGCGCGCTGTGGTCCAGCCGGGTGGCTCGATCCGGGACGAGGACTCGATCGCCGCAGCCCGGGCGGCCGGGGTGACGATGTACTTCACCGGCACCCGGCACTTCGCGCACTGAGGTTCCGCGAGTCGCCGCGTCAAGCAACGCTGGCGGGCGGAAGTTGCTGAGGTTGCCGCCGATCCGGTCGATCTGCAGGAGGCCCAGCAGGTGCTCGCCGATATGGAGTCTTTGGGTGCGTGGTGACGTGCGCCGGTTGCGAGTGCCGACGGACACCCGGGGGCACGAGCAGCACGTGAGCGTGTCGAGCTGACCACTGCCGCGACGATCGATGAGTTGCTCGACGAGGTTCGGGGTCCATGGTGACCCATACCTCCTGGACTCGTCAGCGGCCCGTCGGCGCTGGCAGGTTCTCGGGGTACACCACGTCGATCTCGGTGATCGAGCGGGGAAAGTCTTTGCGGTTATTGGTGAGGAACCGATCGGCACCTGCGGCCACCGCCGTGGCCAGGTGTGCCGCATCCGTCGCCCGAAGCCCGTACGAGACGGCCAGGGACAGCGCGAGGCGTGCTGCGCCGTCGTCGAGTGGAAGCAGCTCCAGGCGACTCAACAGGCCGATCAGGGCGGCAGTCTCCGCCGAGGTCGGGTCCTGGCGCATCGGCTTGGCCAGCACCTCGGTGAGCAACAGCACCGACCCCGTGCCGACGATGCCCCGAGCGCCGGTGAACACCGCGGCAACGCGGATGCCGAGCGGGTGGTCCGCAGTCGCGGCGTAGATCAGCACGTCGGCATCGAACGCGGTGAGTTCCCTCATCGCGCGTTTCTGTCGGCACGCACCGACGTGACCAGTTCCTCGGCCCGCTCGGCGGTCAGGCTCGGTGGCGGGATCGGCTCGCGGCGGGCGTGCTCGAGCCGCTCGTTGATGAGGTCGGCGTCCTTCCACGCTTCGAGCGCGCGACGAGACCGGAGCAACTCGGGGGAGACGAGCACCGCCACGACGCGTCCGTGCCGGGTGATCTCGACCGACTCGCCCTTCGCCACCCGGTCGAGCTGGGCCGGAAGGGTCTGCCGGGCCTGGCTCGCGTTCACTGTGCTCATGTACAAATTGTACATCTACGTACAATTTGGCGGGTCGGGGCCCGGTGCGGTCCGGTCACGGCCGGTGTTACGCCACCGCTCGCGTCAGCCGTACGCCAGGATCGGCGGCCGCTACCCGGTCCAGCACCGGCAGCTCGCCGCGACCGAGCAGCTTGCGCACCGCCGCCACATCGCGGGGGGCGTCGGCGATCACGGCTCCGGTGAGCCGGTCGCCTTCCAGGCACAGCTCGGTCCACGGCGGCGCCGCCGGGTCGCCGCGGGTGATCCGGTCGCTGGTGAGCCGGCCGTAGACGGTGAGCTGGTGGCCGAGCTGGCTGGAGTTCAGGTACGGCGCTGGTTCGGCGGCGGGCAGCTCCTGGCCGAGCATCGCGCGCGCCAGGGCCGCCGGGTCGGTCAGCGCGGCCGACCAGTGCCCGCCAGGCACTCGGCCGAACAGGGGGTGGTCCCGCTCGGCCACATCGCCCACCGCCCATACGCCCGGCACCGGGGACCGACCACCGGCATCGACCAGCACCTGCCCACGGTCGGTCAGCGGCACGCTGCCGGCCAGCCAGCCGGTGTCCGGTCGTGCGCCGATCGCGCACAGCACCAGGTCTCCGGTCAGCGTGCTGGCGTCGGCCAACGTCACCTTCCCGTGCTCGACGGCGGTCACGGCGGCCTGGGTGTGCAGGCGCACCCCGGCCTCGGCGTACCAGGGCACGGTCCGTCCGCCCAGCTCCTCGCCGAGCTGACGCCACAGCGGCACGGGTCCAGATTCCAGCACCTGTACGGTGCTCCCTGCTCCGGCGGCCACCCCGGCCACCTCCGCGCCGATCCAGCCCGCGCCGATCACGATCACCTCGAGCCGCTCGGCCAGTGCGCGGCGCAGGTGTTCCGCTTCGTCCAGCGTGTGCAGGGTGAGGACCCCGGTCCACTCGGGTGGCCGGACCGCGTGGCTGCCGGTGGCCAGCACCACCTGATCGGCCGCGAAGGTGACGCCCCCCGCGGAGGTGACCTGAACGCCGTCGCCGGCAACGCTCAGCGAGGCCGCCCGGACCCCCAGGTGCACGTCGTCGGCCAGCGCGGCCAGGTCGTGTCCCAGGTCCTCGGCCAGCCACACCGGAGCAGGTTTGCTGAGCAGTTCCTTGGACAGCGGTGGGCGGTCGTACGGCGGGTGCTCCTCGGCTCCGATCAGCTGCACATGGCCGGTATACCCGGCAGCTCGCAGCTCGGCGACGGTGCGCAGGCCAGCCAGTCCCGCGCCCACCACCAGGACTCGGTCCGGATGAGCAGCAGTCGTCACGGCGCCCACGCTACCGGCTGGGCCCGGCGGGGCCGGTAGGCTCAGGGCCGATGAGCAGATCCCAGCCCGCCGCGGACGGTCCGGTCCGCCGCCGGCGGCGTCCAACGATGTGGGTCGCCCTGGCCGGGATCGTCCTCGCTCTGCTGGCCACGTTCCTCCTCGGTCCCCGGGCCGGCGGGGTGGCGCTCGCGGTCGAGCTGGTGGCGCTCGGCTTCGTCCGCGCAGTCGCCCGCCGCCCGCCGTACGGCATCTCGGCGCGTTCGCGCGCGTTCGACGTCACCGTGCTGATGGGCGGCGGGGTACTGATGGCCGTGCTCGCGCTCACTGCGCAGAATATGTGAGCCCGCCGCCCAGGGATGGCGGGTCAGCCGGTCAGCGGCCCGGCGTGGTGTCCGGCTCGTCGTCGTCCTTGCCGGCCTCGGCCTGCGGCTCAGCGTCGGTGGACTCGGCCTTGTCGGGCTGCGCCGGAGTGTCCTCGTCGTAGTCGGCCGTCACGTCGTAGTCCTCGGTGAAGGCGTCGTCCCGGCCGGTGCTCTCCTCCGGGATGCTGCCCGGGTCGTCGGCCGTGGCACTGTCCTGGCCCTCGCCGTCCAGCTCCACCTCGTGGTCGGTGTCCTCGCCGTCGTCGTACTCCTCGTCGACGTCCTCGTCCTCGTCGTAGTCCTCGTCGTCGTAGACGGGCAGCGGGTCCGGGGCGAACACGCTCACCAGCAGAGCGGCGATCACCGCACCGACGATCGGCGCCGCCCAGAACAGCCAGAGCTGACCCAGTGCCCAGCCCTCGGCGAAGACCGCACCTGCAGTGGCCCGGGCCGGGTTCAACGCTCCACCACTGAGGGTGTAGGCGGTCACCGACAGCGCGCCGTAGGCCAGACCGGTTACCACGCCCGCGGACACTCGCTTGCCGCCGACCCAGCGGTGCGCCATCAGCGCCACCCCGACGAACAGCGCGGTGGCGATCACCTCGATCAGCAGCACCGGTACCAGATCGGAGGACACCTGCCCGCTGGAGAGCTGGCCGACCATCGAGTGCTCGCCGTAGCCGCTGGCGTTGGTGTTGAACATCGCTTGCTTCGACGCCGCGCCCACCGCGGTGGGCAGCGCCGCCGGGATGGTCAGGAACAGCAGGCCTGCTGCGCCGGCGGCGCCGGCCAGCTGACCCACCCAGTAGACCAGCACGTCAGCCCAGGACGTCCGGCCCACGATCGCCGAACCGAGTGTCACCGCGGGGTTGAAGTGTCCGCCGGAGACATGCCCGAACAGGGCGATGGCCACCAGCAGCGCCACGCCCCAGGAGAGCATCCGCAGGCTCTCGTCCGGGTTGGTGATGACACCGCTGTACAGGGTCACTCCGAAGCCGATGAACACCAGCAGGAAGGTGCCGAGGAACTCGGCGGCAAACCGGGCGAACAGGCTCGGCGGAGCTACCGCCGTGGCCACATCGCCGGTGTCGTAGTCGACCGTGTCGGTCTGGCTGGTCATGCGAGGTCCCGTCGAAAGAAGTCGGTGAACAGCACCGATCTTTGCAGACGAGGCTGAGAAGTTGCTGAAAGCCGCCGCTGCCGGTGGTTCAGCTCTGCTCCGGGTCGACGGCGTGGCGCCGCCCGGTGAGGTAGTCCCGTTCCGCTGGCCGGGTGGTCAGGGCGATCGCCCGGTCGTAGGCGGCCGCTGCCGCTGCCGGCCGCCGGAGAGTAGCGAGCAGGTTCGCCCGGGTGGCCCAGGCCGGCTGGAACGCCACCGACTCCGGCACCGCCTCATCGAGAAGAGCCAGAGCCGGTGCCGGGCCGTCGGTCTCGGCCAGGACCGCGGCCAGCGCTGTCGCGCTGCCGTGGGTGGGCGCGAGCCGGTGCAGCGTGGTGTGCAGCTGCTTCAAGGTGGACCAGTCGATGACGGCGCCGGGCCGGCGGGCACAGTGCGTCGCCTGGATCGCTGCCTCTACCTGGAACCGTCCCAGGCTCCGCTGGGCGTAGGCCTCGCGCAGGTGCTGATGGGCACGGGCGATCAGCGTGGTATCCCAGCGGGCCGGGTCCTGGTCGGCCAGCGGGACGAAGTTCCCCGCTGCATCGGTGCGCCCCGGGGCGCGAGCGGCGGAGAGCAGCACGAGGGCCGCCAGGCCGCGGACCTCCGCATCACCTGGTGCCAGCTGCGCAAGCACCTCGGCGAGCCGTTCGGCCTCCGGTGGCAGCAGGCGTGGCTGCGGGTCGGAGGCGGCCCACTCGATCACGTACGCGCCGTAGACGGCTTCCAGGATCGCCTCCATTCTCCCCGGAAGCTCGTTCCGGTCCGGGAGGTGGAAGGTGAGCTGCAGATCCTTGATCCGCCGCTTGGCCCGCACCAGACGGGTTGCCATCGTCGCCTTCGGCACGGCGAAGGCCGCGGCGACCTCCGCCGCGGTGAACCCGAGCACCACATTCAGCATCAGTGGGGTGCGCACCCCCGGATCGATCATCGGGTGCGCACAGACCCCCATCAGCTCCAGACGCCGGTCCCCGATCGCATCGGGGTCCACGTCCTCGATGATCGCCGCACGGGCACCGTCCCGGTCGGGTTCCAGCGGTGCTGTGCGCTGCACCTCAGCGGACTTCCACCGATCCCGCTGCCGATTCCGGGCCACGGTCAGCAACCAAGCCTCCGGCTTGTCCGGCACACCCTGGTCCGGCCAGCTGCGCAACGCACGTTCCAGCGCGTCCGCGAGAGCGTCCTCAGCGGCGGCGAGATCGCCGTCCGCGGCCGCGAGCAGCGCCACCAGCCGGCCGTAGCCGTCCCGTGCCGCTGCTGCGGCCGCCTCGGCGGCGGGGGAGTGCCTCACGCCGGGCCGTGCGAGGTCCAGGTGCCATCGGCCAACGAGGTTGCCACCGGCCGGATCTCGACCGACCCGTAGCTCGCCCCCGGGCACTTCTCCGCCCAGGCCAGGGCCGCGTCGGCGTCCGGGACCTCGATGATGAAGACCCCGGCCAACGCTTCCTTCGTCTCGGCGAACGGTCCGTCCTGCACCTGGGTGCTACCGGTGCGGCGGGTCAGTGTGGTGGTGGCGTGGCTGAACTGCATGATGTCGGCGCCGATCAGCACCCCGGCCGCCTGCAGTGCCTTCCCGTAGGCGTCGAAGAGCCGCTCCATCTCCTCGAACCCCTCCTGGGGGATCTCGCCGGGGGTGGGCTCGTAGCTGTGCAGCAGCAGTGCGTAACGCATGGTGATCTCCTTTGGGTTGTGCTCAGTGTGTCGCCCCGAGGGCGTCTGACACAGTGATGACGATCGAGTGGCGCGGCAATCGTCACCGGGGCGCAGATATCTCGATGTCGAGTAATCTGTGGGGGTATCCAGGCCGAGAAAGATGTGAGGAGCTCGTCATGACTCAGCCCGTCAACGTGACCGTTACCGGCGCCGCCGGGCAGATCGGTTACGCCCTGCTGTTCCGGATCGCCTCCGGCCAGCTGCTCGGCCCGGACACTCCGGTCAAGCTGCGGCTGCTGGAGATCCCCCAGGGGGTGAAGGCCGCCGAGGGCACCGCGATGGAGCTCGATGACTGTGCCTTCCCGCTGCTCGCCGGGATCGACATCTTCGACGACCCCACCGCAGGGTTCGCGGGTGCCAACCTCGCCCTGCTCGTCGGCGCCCGCCCGCGTGGCCCGGGGATGGAGCGCGGCGACCTGCTCGAGGCGAACGGCGGCATCTTCGGCCCCCAGGGTGCGGCGATCAACGCCGGCGCTGCGGACGACGTCAAGGTGCTGGTGGTCGGCAACCCGGCGAACACCAACGCGCTGATCGCTTCCGCGCACGCCCCGGACGTGCCCAGCGACCGGTTCACCGCGATGACCCGGCTGGACCACAACCGGGCGCTGTCCCAGCTCGCCGCGAAGACCGGCGCCCCGGTCGCCGACATCAAGAACCTGAGCATCTGGGGCAACCACTCCGCCACCCAGTACTCGGACATCTTCCACGCCACCGTGGCCGGCCGCCCGGCCACCGAGGTGGTGGACGACCAGGCCTGGATTGCCGATACCTTCATCCCCACGGTGGCCAAGCGCGGTGCGGCGATCATCGACGCCCGAGGCTCGTCGTCGGCGGCTTCGGCGGCGAACGCCGCGATCGACCACGTCTACGACTGGACCCACGGGACCAGCGCGGACTCCTGGACCTCGGCCGGCGTCGTCTCGGACGGCTCCTACGGGGTGCCGGCGGGCCTGATCTCCTCCTTCCCGGTGCGCTTCTCCGGTGGCGGCTGGGAGATCGTCCAGGGGCTGGAGATCAACGACTTCTCCCGCGGCAAGATTGACGCCTCGGTGGCCGAGCTGGTCGAGGAGCGGGACGCCGTCAAGGGGCTGGGCCTGCTCTGACCCACCGCGCTGCGCGCTACTTCACGGGCCGCTCCGGGACTCTCCCGGGGCGGCCCGGGTCGTAGGTCCGCGGCGAAGTGCCCTGGTCAGGCCCGACGGGCCGCGTCCTTGGCGGCCTGTTTGCCCTCGACCCGGATCCGCAGCGCCAGCACCACCATGCTCAGCCCGAGCACGATCGCGTACCAGCCGACGAGCAGCACGAACGTGGCGAGCGCCAGGCCCGGCTGAAAGACCATCACGAGCCCGAACAGCAGGGTGATCACGCCGACCGCCACACCCCAGCCCCAGCCCGGCTGGCCGCGTCCGCGCAGCGCGCCGAGGGCGATCGTCAGACCGCCGATGATGGCCCAGATGGCGGCAATCAGCACCAACGTGCTCGCCGCCTGCAGGGGCTGGATCACCAGGAACAGACCTGCCAGCATGCCGATCACTCCGAAGGCAATCTCCCAGCCGGCGCCGGTGCTGCCCCGGCGCCGGACGCCGTCGATCACGGCGATGACGCCGTCCACGATCCAGAACACGCCGAGCCAGACCACCCCGACCACGACCGTGGCCATCGGCGAGACCAGCACCAGAATCCCGAAGGCCACCGCGATGATGCCGCGGATCAGGGAGTAGTACCAGAGCTCCCGCCCGAACCGGCCGCGCACAGTTGACGGTGATGCCGCCCTCATCTCCCACTCCCCATCTGATCAGGTGAGGCACCAGTGCCCCATCACGCCCAGTCAACTGCGCAATGGTGACGGTGGCAACCAGACATGCGGCGGGAGAGGTATCCAACTTTCCGCTCGTAGCACGAACGATCGTGCTATTCTCGGGCGATGGTGCGAGAAGAGCGCAAGGGGGCGATGACTCGACAGGCGATCCTGCACGAGGGCGTGCTGGCCGCCTATCGCGTGGGTCTTGGTGGCCTGACCATCGGCAGGCTCGCGACCGCTACCGGGATGAGCAAGAGCGGGCTCTATGCCCACGTCGGGTCCAAGGAAGAGCTGCAGCTCGCCGTGCTCGCCGAGGCGGCACGGGAGTTCGCCGAGCAGGTGGTGCTACCTGCACTCGGCGAGCCGCGCGGGGAGCCGCGGTTGCGGGCCCTCTTCGAGAACTGGGTGCACAGCGGACGCACCCGCGCACCGGGCGGCTGCCTGTTCGTCAAGGCCAGCGCCGAGCTCGACGAACAGCCCGGTCCGGTGCGCGACCAGCTCGCCCGCGACCACCGCCGACTGTATGACTCCCTCGCCCGCGTGGTGCGGACCTGCATCGAGGAAGGGCACCTGGGTGCCGATACCGACCCCGACCAGTTCGCCGCCGACCTGGACGGCGTGATGCTCGCCTTCTACCACTGGCACCGGCTGCTGGACGACCCTCGGGCGGAGGCCCGGGCGCGGACCGCGTTCGAGCGTCTGCTGGACCAGAATCGACCGGAGGAGCACCGATGAGTTCCGAGTCTCGCGCGACGGCAGCGGTAAGCCGAGGGCGATCGGGTGCCACGGCGCCTCGGCTGCGCGACCGGGCCCGCCTGGCCGGGATCCGGGCCGCGTTCGCCACCCTGGATCGTGTGGCACCGGAGGTCGCCGCCCGCTGGGCCGTGCGGCTGTGGTGCACGATGCCCGCGTCCGGCGGCCGCCGCCGCGATGAGCGCACCTCCCTCGGCGAGACGTGCCGCCTGCAGCTTCCCGGCGGACGCTCGGTGGTCACCGAGGTGTGGGGTGAGGGGGAGCCGGTGTACCTGCTGCACGGCTGGGGCGGATGGCGTGGGCAGCTGGGCGCATTCGTCGCACCGCTGGTGGCCGCGGGCCGGCGGGTGGTGGCCCTGGACGCGCCGAGCCACGGCGAGTCACCGCCCGGCGAGCTCGGTCCCCGGCGCAGCACGGTGATCGAGTTTGCCGACGCCCTGCACGCCGCCACCGCCCGGTACGGCCAGGCGAGCGGCGTCCTCGCGCACTCCCTCGGGTGTACCGCGGCCGCGCTGGCTGCCGCGGACGGGATGCCCGCGGGCAGGCTCGTCCTGGTGGCCCCGAATGCCGCCGTGCTGACGATGACCGATGTCATGGCGCACCGCCTTGGCTACACCGATCGCACCAAGACCCGGTTCGACGCCCGGTTGGCGAACCTCGCGGGGCGGCCGCTCGCCGACTTCGATCTCGCCAGGATGCACAGCCAGCCCCGCACCCTCGTGGTGCACGACCGCGCCGACAAGGAGGTGCCCTATGCCGACGGCGCCCGAGTCGCCGAGGCATGGCGGTCAGCCGAGCTGATGACCACCGACGGTCTCGGTCACCAGCGGATCCTGCGGGACGCCGGTGTGATCGATCGGGTGGCGGAATTTCTCAGCTAAGCCTCGGCGCTCGAGGGCGATGATGTCGACCTGATCAGGGCGGGCCGCGATAGGCAGTTCTGCCCATGGACGCGCGGTTTTTGCGAGCGCGTACTGAGGTAAAGTTGGCCTCATGTCCCAACGATTCAACGCCCCTCCGGGCTGGCAGGTGCCCGAAGGTTTTGTCCCTCCGACCGGCTGGCAGCCGGACCCGTCCTGGCCGCCGGCACCCGCCGGCTGGAACTTCTGGGTCGACGACGCTGCTTCGACTGCTGCTCCGGCATCCGGCGGGTACGGTCCGGCAGCACCCGGCGGCTACGGCGACGCCGGTGGGAACGGCGGAGGCCCCTCCCACGCCCCCGGATCGGCGAATGCGGCCCTGGTCGAGAGTCAGATCAAGGGGCACAAGCGGTCGATGCTGGTCGGCTTCGGCATGCTGGCTGCCACGATCCTGGTGACCGTGGTGACCTTTGCCATCGCCGCCTCCTCGCCGACCGGCGGGAGCTACTGGTTCCCCTGGTACCTCGGTCTGATCGGCCTGATCGTGGGTATCCGCGGAGCGGTCTCGCTGTCGAAGGCGAAGAAGGCCCAGGGGGAAGCAGCGGTCGGTGGTATGGCCGGCGCCTACGGTCCCGGCCCGCAGCAGCAGCAGCCCGCAGGTCCGTGGCAGCAGGGCCCTGGCCAGCAGCACGCTCCGGGTCCCCAGCAGGCAACCGGTCAGCCTCCGGCAGCCGGCCAGCCGCAGTCCGGCAACGAGCGGGACGACGACGGCCAGCGCTCCCTGGGCGACCTCTACCGCTGACCCATGCCGGCGTGAATCCAATCACGCGATACGTAGCGCGCCGAGTCGTGCTCCGGGGTATCGCCTCAGCGGGCTAGCTGCCGAACGGGCTAGCTGGAGGCGGTTGTCGCTGAGGGCGGGATAGCGCTAGCCTCCTGCACGGAGGTCAGACTCAATGCTGCGTCGCGCTCGATCACTACCCATCTCGCTGCTGGCTGTGGGCCTGCTCGTCATCGGGCTGGTCGCCGTTGCCCCGGGGCGTCCGCCTGCTCAGGCGCATCCTCTGGGTGCCGAGGTGGTCGCCACCACCCAGGTCGCCGACCGTCAGGTCGACCTGACGGTCCGTTCCCAGGCCCTCGGTGGGCAGGAGGTGAACGTCCGCCTGCTCACTCCGGACGGCTGGGACCCGGGGGACCGGAGCCAGCACTGGCCGACCCTCTGGTTGCTGCACGGGTGCTGCGGTGACTACTCCTCGTGGACCGAGTTGACCGACGTGGCCGAGGTCCCCGAGCTGCGCGACGTGCTGGTGGTGATGCCGGAGGCCGGCTGGAACGGGTGGTACTCCGACTGGTGGAACCAGGGTGAGGGCACTGGCGACGACTGGGAGACGTTCCACACCGACGAGCTGCGTCACCTGCTGGAACATGACTACGGCGCCTCCGCCCATCGCGCGGTGGCCGGACTGTCGATGGGCGGTCAGGGTGCGTTGCTGTATGCGGCTCGCCACCCCGGGATGTTCGCTGCGGCAGCGTCGTACTCCGGATCAGTGCACCCGCTGGACACCCAGGAATCGATCGACCGGTTGATGGGCTTCTTCGCCCACGACGGCAACGACCCGACCAACGTGTGGGGTGATCCGGTCGCTCAGCGTGAGATCTGGGAGGCGCACGACCCGTACTACCTGGCCCAGCGTCTCAAGCGGATCCCGGTCTACCTGTCCAGTGGCAACGGGCATGCCGGCCCCTTCGACCCACCCGATGCGTACAGCGCCCTGGAGGCCGACTTCTACCACCAGAACCTTGCTCTTGCGCAGCAGATGCAAGAACTCGGAGCGACCCAGCTGGAGACGAGCTTCTACGGGCCGGGCACGCACGGCTGGGACTACTGGGAACGGGAGCTGCACGCCTCCCTGCCGATGTTGCTCACCGCATTGGGGCAGTGACCAGACTCGACGCCGGCCACTGGTGACCGCAGCGCCGGCCAAGGCGCCATCAGCGGAAGATCACCGTGCGGTGCCCGTCCAGCAGCACCCGGTGCTCGGCGTGCCAGCGCACTGCGCGCGCCAGCACCCGCCGCTCCACGTCCTGACCCATCGCCACCAGCTCGGTGACATCGTCGGCGTGATCGACCCGCTCCACGTCCTGCTCGATGATCGGACCCTCGTCCAGCGATGCGGTGGCGTAGTGCGCGGTCGCTCCGATCAGCTTCACCCCGCGGTGGTGCGCCTGCGCGTACGGGCGTGCCCCCTTGAAGCTGGGCAGGAACGAGTGGTGGATGTTGATCACCCGCCCGGCGAGCGCCTCGCAGACCTCGTCGGAGAGGATCTGCATGTACCGGGCGAGCACCACCAGCTCCACGTCCAGCTCGTCCACCAGCTGCAGCAGCCGGGCCTCCGCCTCTCGTTTGGTGTCCTTGGTGACCGGTACGTGGTGGAAGTCCACCCCGTGGAACTGTGCGATCGGCTCCAGCACGGTGTGGTTGCTGACCACCGCCACGATGTCCACCGGCAGCCGCTGGGAGCGCTGCCGGAACAGCAGGTCGCCGAGGCAGTGCTCCGTGGTGGAGGCCAGCACCAGGGTGCGCATTGGCCGGCCGGCGGCATCCACGTGCCAGGTCATCGCGAACTCCCGCGCGACGGGCTCCAGCGCCTGGCGCAGTGTGTCCTCGCTGGCGCGGGCCTGCACCTGGACCCGCATGAAGAACAGGCCCGTCTCCGGGTCCCCGAACTGCTGCGACTCGGTGATGTTACCGCCGGTCGCGGCAAGGGCTCCGGCCACGGCATGCACGATCCCGGGGCGGTCGGGACAGGAGAGGGTCAGCACCCAGTGCGGGGCGTCGGCGAGTTCGTTCGTCACACCGGTGAGGGTAGTTCCTCCCTCCGCCGTCGTCGCCCTCCGGCGCGTTTCGTGCGCGCGGTGCTGTCTGAGGATGGGAAGATGGAGCCATGGATGAGCTGAGGATCGACGTCGTCGATGCCGAGCACGCCGGCGAGCTGCTGACCGTGCGCCGGGCCGCGTTCGTGACCGAGGCGCAGTTGTACGGGGACCCGAACATCCCGTCGCTGACCCAGACCCTGCCCGAGCTGGTCGAGGACCTGGGCCGCAGCGACGTGGTGACCATCGGCGCCTCGATCGGCCCCCGTCTGGTCGGTTCGATCCGCGTCGGTCTCGAGGCCAACCGCGCCCTGCTCGGTCGCCTGGCGGTGGTCCCGGATCTGCAGGGTCAGGGCATCGGCACCAAGTTGATCATGGCGGTGCTGCAGTACCTGCCGGAGCAGACCGAGGAGGTCTGGGTGTTCACCGGGCAGGACTCCAAGCAGAACCTGTCCCTGTACGCCAAGCACGGGTTCGAGCACCAGTACGACCAGAACGCCGGTGACCTCACCTACGCCTACCTGCGCAAGATCCTCGGCGGCATGGCCGGCGGCGAGACCTCGCCGGAGGAGGATCAGGCCGACGACGGCGCCACCGCCTGATCTGGTGCACGGGTATGGGTCATCGATGTGGTGACTGAGCGTGTGCGCAGGTTCGCGCCCCTCGTGGTGGTGCACTGCACCATCCGATGCGAAGACACCCGCTGGGGTCGTTCCGGAGAGCCGATGGGCGCCCGCGAGTCCTGATGCCACTGTGATCGCGACGGTCCTCGACTGTGGTGTTGTTGTGACGTACGGGGCAGGTCAAACCCACACCGTAACGGCCCGTCCGGCGGGTGCCGGGTCCACGAGTTGCTTCTTCCAGCCCCGGCACCCACGGGACCTGCCACACCACACGCTGACGCACCCCCTGGTGCACTCACCCTGGCCAGGGTGTAGGTGAGTCTTGCTAGGCTGATCCCATCGCGACTGGCGCAGGTGGATCACCACCGGGGAGCGATGCAACATTCTTGCTTCGAGGTCGCCCGCCTGGGCCACGAGGATCACCCGATGATGCATCGCCTAGTGGAGGATCCATGACCCAGCCAACCACCGCCGTCGTTCAGGACCAGGCGTTGAGCGAACTCGATCCCGAGATCGCTGCCGTTCTAGAGGGTGAGCTGACCCGCCAGCGGGACACCCTGGAGATGATCGCCAGCGAGAACTTCGTGCCCCGTGCCGTGCTGCAGGCAGCCGGCTCCGTGCTCACGAACAAGTACGCCGAGGGCTACCCGGGTAAGCGCTACTACGGTGGCTGCGAGCAGGTGGACATCGCCGAGAACCTGGCCATCGACCGGGCCAAGTCGCTGTTCGGTGCCGACTACGCCAACGTGCAGCCGCACTCCGGCGCCACCGCCAACGCCGCCGTGCTGCACGCCCTGGCCACCCCCGGAGACACGATCCTGGGGCTGCAGCTGGCCCACGGCGGGCACCTCACCCACGGGATGAAGATCAACTTCTCCGGCAAGCTGTACAACGTCGCCGCCTACGGTGTGGACGAGACCACGCACCGCATCCAGATGGATGAGGTGCGGGCCGCTGCGCTGGAGCACCGGCCGAAGGTGATCATCGCCGGCTGGTCCGCCTACCCCCGCCAGCTGGACTTCGCCGCGTTCGCCGAGATCGCCGAAGAGGTCGGTGCCTACCTGTGGACCGATATGGCGCACTTCGCCGGACTGGTGGCCGCGGGACTGCACCCGAACCCGGTGCCGCACTCGGACGTGGTCTCCACCACGGTGCACAAGACCCTCGGCGGCCCCCGCTCTGGTCTGCTGCTCTCCCGCGATGCGGAGGCGTTCGGGCGCAAGCTGAACTCCGCCGTCTTCCCGGGCCAGCAGGGTGGGCCGCTGATGCACGTGATCGCTGCCAAGGCGGTGGCGCTGAAGGTGGCCGGGGGCGAGGAGTTCGCCGACCGGCAGCGCCGGACCCTGGAGGGCGCGCAGATCATCGCCGAGCGGCTCACTGCCGCGGATGCCCGTGAGGCGGGAGTGGCCGTGCTCACCGGCGGCACCGATGTGCACCTGACCCTGGTGGACCTGCGCAACTCCAGCCTGGACGGGCAGCAGGCCGAGGACCTGCTGCACGACGCCGGGATTACCGTGAACCGCAACGCCGTCCCGTTCGACCCGCGCCCGCCGCGGGTCACCTCCGGGCTGCGCATCGGTACCCCGGCCCTGGCCACCCGCGGGTTCGGTGCGGCCGAGTTCACCGAGGTGGCCGACATCATCGCCGGGGTGCTCGCCGCCGGTGCTGGCGCAGATGTGGAGGCCGCTCGAGCGCGGGTGCAGGCACTCACCGACGCCTTCCCGCTCTACCCGGGCCTGCAGCAGTGAGCGCGGGCGAACCCGCCCGGGAGAGCGCAGCCGGGACCGCGGCGCGGATGCTGCCGGGCAAGCCGGTGGCCGAAGCGGTGCTGGCCGATCTGGGCCCGCGGATCGAGGCCCTGGCGACTGCCGGGCACACCCCCGGCCTGGGCACCATCCTGGTGGGGGACGACTCCGCCAGCGCCGGCTACATCCGGATGAAGCAGGAGAAGGCCGCCGAGCTCGGCCTGACCTCCCCGCACCTCCATCTCGGCCAGGATGCGACCCAGGCCGACGTGCTCGCCGCCGTGGCGGAGATGAACGAGGCGCGAGATGTGGACGCGGTGCTGATCCAGCACCCCACCCCGCCGCAGATCGACTTCGACGCCGCTCTGCTCGCCCTCGACCCGGACAAGGACGTGGACGGGCTGCACCCGGTGAACATGGGCCGGCTCGCCCTGGGCATGCCCGGTCCGGTGCCGTGCACCCCGGCCGGGATCGAGGCGCTGCTGGCGCACTACGAGATCCCGATCGCCGGACGGGAGGTGTGCATCCTCGGCCGGGGCACCACGCTCGGCCGGCCGCTGGCGCTGCTGCTGTCCCAGAAGCGGCCGACGGCGAACGCCGCCGTGACCGTGGTGCACACCGGGGTACCGAACTGGGCGGACTACACCCGCCGCGCCGAGGTGGTGATCGCCGCCGCCGGGGTACCCGGGATCCTGCAGCCGGAGCACCTCACCCCGGGCGTGACGGTGGTCGGCGGGGGAGTGCGCTACGAGGGCCGCAAGCTGCTGCCGGACGTGGACGAAGCCTGCGAGCAGGTGGCCGGGGCGATCACCCCGCGGATCGGCGGGGTCGGTCCGACCACGATCGCGATGTTGTTCCGGAACGCCGTCGAGGCCGCCGAGCGCCGCCGCGCCGCCTGATCCACCCACCCCGCTCGGGCTGAATCCATTCACTCGTTACCGCCTGCGCAGATTCGTGCTCCGCGCTGCCGAGTCCCTGCAGCAAGTAACGAACGGCTTGGCGCGCGCGTTGGCACTCCGGGGAGGGGGGAGTCATGAACGACACCTCCATGACTCACACCCGCCTCCGTGTGGATAACCCGGTTAGCCGCCGGCGAGGAACCGGATCAGTAGCCGGCGCAGGTCGGCCAGCTCGCCGTCACTGAGGTCGTGTCCGACGAGTGAGTCGATCGCGTCCCGCACGTTCAACTCGCGCAGCGTGCGCCGCCCAGCCTCGGTGATCCGCACCGTGTGCCGGCGCCGGTCCTGGAGGTGCCGGCTGCGCTCGACGTATCCGGTCCGCTCCAGCCCGGCGACCATCCGGCTGGTGGACTGCTCGGTGACGCCGAGGTGCGCGGCGATCTCCCGCTGGGAGCGTTCGCCACCGACCAGCACCGCCAGCACCGGCAGGGACGCATGGCTCAGCGACCACTGCGCCAGATAGCCGTCCCAGGCCCGCTCCACCCGTCGGGCTGCGGTCGACAGCAGCCTTCCGGTGGGCCACTCGGTCGGTGGATCGCCTACCCCTGGGCCCTTGCCAGGTGACGGCGCCCCGCCCGCTGAAGCATCGCCGTCGCCGGAAGAATCTGCTCGCACAGCGCATATCGTGACACGATTCACGCCCGGACGTGGCATCAGAGAACGCGCCCGAGTTGCGCCCGGGGTGCTCGGAACGGAAAATACTCAACGTGCTGAGTAAACACGCGGTCCGCCGCAGCCGGACGCTTCCGCGCGCGATCCTGGTAGGCCTGGCTCTGCTCGCCTGGCTCGCGATCGGCGGCTTCGGCGGTATCGCTCAGGGCCAGCTCTCCCAAGTGCAGGAGAACGACCAGGCAGCGTTCCTGCCGGAGAGCGCCGAGTCCACCCAGGCGAGCGAGATCATCGCAGACTTCTCCGTGGATGATGCCCTTCCGGCGCTGCTGGTGATCGAGCCGACCGACGGCGGAGAAGTCACCCAGGAGCAGATCGCGGCGGTCTCCCAGTGGGCCGAGACGGTCCCTGACCTCGAACTGTCCGACGGCAGCCCGATCGCTGACGTGCTCAGCAGCGACCAGGTGCCGGTCGTCCCCAGCGAGGACGGCCTCGCCCTCCTCGTTCCGGTCTCGCTGGCCGCGGACCAGGCGAACGAACAGATCGGCGACGAGCGGGCCACTATCGCGGTGGTGGACACGCTGCGTGAGCAGTCCGAGGCACGGCTGGCCGATGCCGGCCTGACCGGCTGGGTCACCGGGCCGGCCGCCGGGGTGGCCGACCTGGTCTCCGCGTTCGCCGGGATCGACGGCATCCTGCTCGGGGTGGCCCTGCTGGTGGTGCTGATCATCCTCGCCGTGGTGTACCGGTCCCCGATCCTGCCGGTCGCAGTGATCGCCACGGCGCTGTTCGGGCTCTGCCTGGCCGCGCTGGTGATCGTGCCGTTGGCCGACTCCGGCACCCTGCTGCTGAACGGGCAGAGCCAGGGCATCCTCTCCATCCTGGTGATCGGTGCGGCCACGGACTACTCGTTGCTGCTGGTGGCCCGCTACCGGGAGGAGCTGGCCCGGCACGAGCATCCGGCAGCGGCGATGCGGGTGGCCTGGCGGGCCACGCTGGAGCCGATCGCGGCCAGCGCCGGCACCGTGATCGTCGGCCTGCTCTGCCTGTTGCTGTCCGATCTGCGTTCCAACTCCAGCCTCGGGCCGGTGGCGGCGATCGGGATCGTCTCGGCAGTGCTCGGGGCGCTGACCTTCCTGCCCGCGGTGCTGCTGGTGGCGGGCCGCCGTGCCCGGGTGATGTTCTGGCCCAGTCGCCCGCTCTACACCGCCGCGGACACCACAGCGCAGGCAGCGCCCGCCACGCGCGGACTGTGGCAGCGGGTCGCCGATCTGATCACCCGCCGGGCCCGCCTGGTCTGGATCACCACCGCGATCGTGCTGGCGGTCTTCGCCGGGTTCGCCACCACGCTGCAGGCCAGCGGCACCGGCGACAACGACGTGTTCCTCGGTCAGGTCGAGTCGGTCGACGGCGAGGAGGTGCTCGCCGCACACTTCGACGTCGGCACGGTAGAGCCGGTAGAGATCGTCACCACTACCGACGCCGCCGAGGACGTCCGGGCGGCGGCCGCGGAGGTTCCCGGGGTGACCTCGGCCTCGTTGGTCACCGACGAGCAGGACCAGGTCCGTGAGATCGACTCCCGCGTCCTGGTGGAGGCGATCACCACCGAGTCTGCGGAGAGCCAGGAGGTGCTGGTCACGGTGACCGACCTGCGGGAGAGCGTGCGGGAGGTGGACCCGGACGCTCTCGTCGGTGGCACCGCAGCGGAACGGTTGGACACCCAGGAGACCGCCGCACGGGATCTACGGGTGATCGTGCCGGTGGTGCTGATCGTGATCGCCCTGATGCTGATGCTGCTGCTGCGCGCGATCGTGGCACCACTGGTGCTGTTGGCGGCGAACGTGCTCTCCTTCGCCGCGGCGATGGGCCTGAGCGCGTTGATGTTCAACCACGTGTTCGACTTCCCCGGCGCAGATGCCACTGTGCCGTTGTACGGATTCGTGTTCCTGGTGGCGCTGGGTATCGACTACTCGATCTTCTTGATGACGCGCGTACGCGAGGAGTCCCTGCTGCTGGGCACCCGGGCCGGAGTGAACCGCGGACTGGCCACCACCGGCGGGGTGATCACCTCGGCCGGTCTCGTGCTGGCTGCCACGTTCTCTGCGCTGTGGGTGATCCCGCTGCTGTTCCTGGCCCAGCTTGCGTTCATCGTGGCCGCCGGCGTACTGATCGACACCTTCATCGTGCGCAGCCTGCTCGTCCCCGGGCTGGTGCACGATATCGGCCGGCGCAGCTGGTGGCCCTGGGCCAAGCGAATACCGGCCGACTGAGCAGTGGGCCAGCGGTGTCGGTGGCGTGGGAGAGGATGGAGCCATGTTCAGCATCGCCACTGTCAACGTCAACGGCATCCGCGCCGCGTTCCGCCGCGGGATGGACGCCTGGATCGCCACCGAGCAGCCCGACGTCATCCTGCTGCAGGAGGTCCGCGCCACCGATGAGATCCTGGAGAGCTTCTTCGGCGACGGCTGGCACCTGGTCCACGAGGAAGGCGCCGCGAAGGGCCGCGCCGGGGTGGCGATCGCCTCTCGGCGCCCGCTCCAGGCCGTGCGGATCGGTATCGACGCCGAAACCGGGCGCGCCGAGGACCAGATCGGCCGCTGGGTCGAGGCCGATCTGGAGGTCGACGGCACGGCGCTGACCGTGATCAGCACCTACATCCACTCCGGCACCGCGGGCACCCCGTCGATGGACCTGAAGTACGCCTTCCTGGATGCGGTGACCACCCGCCTGGGTGAGGTCGCCGACCAGGGCGGCTGCGCCGTCGTCGGCGGGGACGTGAACGTGGCCCACCGCGAGCTGGACATCAAGAACTGGAAGGGCAACCGGAAGAACTCTGGGTTTCTGCCCGAGGAGCGGGCCTACCTGGACCGCTGGTTCGAGGAGTTCGGCTGGGTGGACCTGGCCCGGCGCTTTGCCGGTGAGGTGGACGGCCCGTACACCTGGTGGTCCTGGCGCGGGAAAGCCTTCGACAACGACTCCGGCTGGCGGATCGACTACCAGCTCGCCACCCCGGAGCTCGCCGAGCGCGCCAAGGATGCGGTGGTGGACCGAGCCGCCGCCTACGACCAGCGGTTCTCCGACCATGCCCCGCTGCGGGTCACCTACGATCTGTGACCATGGAGTTCGCTGGCTGGCAGTCGATGGTCCAGGAGTGCGAGGCGATCCTGGTGCGCCGCACCGGAACCTCCAGTGCGGACTGGGCCCAGCGCCTGCGGGACGAGGGTCTGAGCGACCAGGCCCACGCGCGGGACTGGCTCACCGGCCAAGGGGTCGGCGGCCGCGGGCAGGACGCGGTGATCTGGGCCGCCTTCGGGCTGCCGGAGTTCTTCACCGCCACCGGCGATGAGCTCCTCGAGGCGCAGTACGCCGACCGGCCGGAGCTGCGGCCGGTGGCCGATGCAGTGTTCGCTGCAGTCGCAGGCTGGCCGGGTCTACAGCTGCAGGCACGCAAGACCTACATCGCCCTGCGCACCCCGCGGCGGATGTTCGCGCAGGTGGTGCCGGCTACCAAGTCGCAGGTGCACTTGCGGCTGCGGCTGGAGGTGCCGGCGTCCGACCGGGTCGAGGTGCTCGCCCCGAACCGGGACCAGCCCCTCGACCGGCGGATCCGGCTGGCCGCGGTCGAGGAGGTGGACACCGAGGTGGTCCACCTCCTCCGGCAGGCGTTCGCCGCGAGCAGCTGACCTACCGACGGGTAGCCCGCTTCCCGGTGATCGCGGTGTAGATGAACAGCACGACGATCGATCCGGCCAGGGCCAGCAGCCAGGTCTTGATGTCGAAGAAGCTGCCCAGCTCGGCATCGAGGAGGAGGCCACCGAGCCACCCACCGACGAACGCACCGATCACGCCGATGATCAGGCTGGCCAGCCAGCCGCCTACGGCACGGTCCTTGAGGATCGCCTTGGCAAGCGTGCCGCAGATCAGGCCGACGATGAGGAATCCGAGGAAGCCCATAAAGTCAACTCCTTGTCCAGGGGATGCGCGGGTTGGTGCGCATGGACTATTGAACCGGTTCTAGGCGATCGCGCCACTCGAGCCGGGTTGACCTTTCTGCCACGCTGGTTCGGTGACTACTGACGCCACCTCGTTCGGCCAAGCGGCCGATGCCTACGACCGAGCCCGACCGACCTACCCGAGCGACGCCGTCGACCTGCTGCTGACCCAGCACCCCCGGCAGGTGGTGGACGTGGGCGCCGGTACCGGCAAGCTCACCGCCGCGCTCGCCGCACCCGGCCGGGAGGTGATCGCCGTGGACCCGGACGAGGCGATGCTGGCGCGGTTGACCGAGCGGGTCCCCGGCGCGGGCACGCTGGTGGGCACCGGTGAGTCGATCCCGCTGCCGGACCAGTGCGCCGATCTGGTCACCTTCGGTCAGGCGTGGCACTGGGTGGACGTGCCGGCCGCCTCCGCCGAAGTGGCTCGCGTGCTGCGGCCCGGTGGTGTGCTCGGACTGCTCTGGAACATCCGGGACACCTCGGTGGAGTGGGTGGCCGAGCTCGGTGAGGTGATGGGCTCCAGCAATGCCGAACGGCTGATCGAGGGTGACGACGGCGTCCGGCTGGCCGGCCCGTTCGGGCCGCTGGCCGAGCAGGTGGTCAGCTGGAGCATGGTGTTCGACGCCGAGTCGCTGGTCACGCTCGCCGCCTCCCGCTCGTACGTGATTACCGCAGAGCCCGCGGACCGGGATCGCATCCTGGCCGGGGTGCGTGACCTCGCCGGTCAGGTGGCCGGCGCCGACGGCATGATCACCATGCCGTACTGCACGCACGTCTTCCAGGCCGTGCGGGACTGACCCGCTGTGGACTTCGACACCCGGTTCGCCGCCTACGGCGTGATGGTCGACTCCCGCGAACGCGTCCTGCTCGCCCTGTGGAACGAGGGCCCGCGGCCTCGGTGGACGCTGCCCGGCGGCGGCGCCGAGCTCACCGAGACCCCGGAAGAGACGATGGTGCGGGAGGTCGCCGAGGAGAGCGGGTACGAGGTGGAACCGCTCGGCCTGCTCGGCCTGGACACGCACTGGATCCCGGCCGAGCGACGGCTGCACGGCACCGGCCCGATGAAGGCGGTGCGCGCCGTCTACGAGGCTCGGATCGCCGGTGGCGAGCTGCGCCCGGAGGTGGGCGGCTCCACCGATGAGTGCCGGTGGGTCCCGCTCACCGAGGTGGCCGGCCTGGACCGGGTGGAGCTGGTGGACGCGGCGATCGCGATGTGGCGGGCCAGCCGCTAGAACGCTACCGTGCAGTCTCGGGGAGGGGACCAGCCATGTTCGAGGACGTCAACGCTTTCACCGGTCAGCGCGCCGAGGCGGCGCAGCACTGGGCAGCCGCCCACGGGTGGGCATTCGCCCCGGAGAACCCGGCACTGGTCGGCCGGTGGCAAGGCGATCCGTTCGACGAGGGGCACCTGCGACGGGCCACCGAAGTGGTCAACGGCACCTGGTCCGGCCGGCCCGCTGTGTCCTTCCAGTACAGCTACTGGGACACTTTTGGCGAACGGCAGAGCGCCCTGGACAAGTACGGCACGCACCAGCACGTGGTGGTGATGCAGTTGCCGCAACCGTTGCCCTGGCTCTGGCTGGCCCCGGAGGACGAGGGTGCAGAGTTCCTGCGCTCGCTCGCCGACCTTGACGGCGTGGGCGAGCGTCGCTTCGACCGCGTGATCAAGCCTGGCTACCCACAGTTCGAGAAGGCGTGGTGGGTACGCGGCCCGGACAACCAGTTCCCGACCGACTTCCTGCACCAGGCGATGATGGACCGGCTGCTGCAGCCCGACGCCCGGCGCGCGATCTTCCTCGGCGTGGAGAGCGCAGACCTGTACGCGGTATTCCAGCGTCGGCCCGAGCTGGAGCAGATCGAGCCGACGCTGCGGCTGCTCGAGGACCTGATCGATCTGGTGCCCGACCAGGTGTGGGCCCGGGCCTAGAAGCCCAGCGGCCGCAACCAGTCCAGCAGCTCGCCGGTGCGCCGGTCGGCGTCCGCCTCCGTCCAGGTGCCCAGCTCGCGGGAGTCGACCAGCTGGCCGTCCCGCAGGTACACCACCCGGTCCGCGCGGGCAGCGCAGGCCGGGTCGTGGGTGACCATCACCAGCGTCCGGCCGTCGGTGTGGACCTCGGTGAGCGCGTCCATCACCTCGCCGGTCATCTGGCTGTTCAGCGAGCCGGTCGGCTCGTCGGCGAAGACGATCTCCGGCTCGCACACCAGCGCCCGGCAGATCGAGGCACGCTGCAGCTGGCCGCCGGAGACCTCGGTGATCGCGCGAGCGGCGAGGCGAGCGAGACCGAACCGCTCCATCAGGGCGTCCACGCGGGCCAGCACCTGCTTCTTCTGCCCCGGGGTGGCTTTCAGTGCGGGCAGCAGGATGTTGTCCCGGATGCTCAGGTTGCGCAGGAAGTACGCCTGCTGGAACACGAATCCCATCATGGTCAACCGCAGCCGGCTGGCGTCGGCCTCGCCCAGCGCGGTCAGGTCCTGGCCACCGAGGTGCACCCGGCCACCGGTGGGCCGGTCCATCCCGCTGATCGTGTACAGCAACGTGGACTTGCCCGATCCGGAGGCGCCCATCACGGCGAGGAACTCCCCGGTGCGCACCTGCAGATCCACGCCGTTGATCACCTGCGTGGGCGGGTCGGTGCTCAGGTACTCCTTGGTCAGGTCGGTGGCTTGCAGCATGGTGTCAGTAGTCATGGTGTTTCCTCATCCTCGTAGCCAGGTACTCGTCGGGGCACCCCGCAGCCGGGTCGTGACCAGCACGGTCACCAGAAATCCGGCGGCGATCAGGACCACCGGGTAGACGCCGTAGACCAGCGGCAGGCGCGGATAGAGCTGCAGCTCGGTGATCCCCAGGCCGGCCGCGGCCACGAAGCCGCCGACCAGCCACTGCCCGGCAGCCGCACTGAAGGCCACCCCGGCGATCGTGCCGAGGGCGATGGCGGCCAGGGCCTTACCGCGCACCTGGCCGATGATCTCGCGGCGGGAGAACCCGAGCGCGGAGAGCACGCCCATCCGCTGCCGGTCCCGTTTCACCTGCAGACTGAGGAACAGCCCGCTGATCAGCATGGCGACGCCGAGGGCGAACGTGACGGCGAGCAGTGCCACGTTGCCGAAGGCGCTGGTCACGAACGACATCGTCTGCCCCAGGTACTCCTCACGGTCGATCACGGAGGCGGTCGGGAAACGGCCGGCGTACTCGGCGGCGAGGGTGGCCGGGTCGGCAGCCGGGGTGACATCGGCGTAGATCGCGTACCCCGCGGCCCCGGTGCTCGGCTCGCCGGGCAGCTTCGCGGTGTAGCCGGCCATGGTCACGTCCTGGTAGATACCACTCACGACGGCGGAGCTCACCTGGTCGGCATTCCGCACCGGGAGTGCATCTCCGGTGGCGAGCTGGTAGCGCTCGGCATTGAGGACGGAGAGAGCAATCTGTCCGGGGACGGGTGCCTGCCCGTGCAGATACTGCACCGCAGCGCCGGCGTGGTCGCCGACCTGGACCCGCAGCGTCTCCCAGCCCTCGTCTCCGGGCACCTCCCGCAGCTCGGTCGCCAGCACCCGGACGTCGCTCACCCGATCGTCGGTGTCCAGCGCGGCAAGGAGATCGGTGCGCGTCTGGTCGACATCGTCGGAGAGCTGCAGGTCCATCAACAGGTCAGCGTCCGGGGCGCCCATCGAGGCGCCGAACCGCGGACTCTCGAACGTGCTGAGCACGTTCATCGGCAGGATCATCAGCACGCTGAGCAGGAAGAACACGATCGGCAGCAGGGCCCACTGCCGCGCGTCGGCGCGCAGGTCCAGCCGCGCCAGGAACGCGTTCACGCGACTGCCTCGGTAGGAGGCCAACCGGTGCCGCCGTGCACGGACTGTTCCGCGGCGCGCACGGCGCGCGATCTGTCGGTCGCTGAGCGTGCTGCCACCCACCAGGGCACCCACCACCGACGCCTTCCCGGCCCGGCGGAGCACACCGCGGCAGAGCAGCAGCACGCCGATTGCCAGCACGCCGAGGGCGGCCACCGGGGTGAGCACGGCGAACACCCCCACTGGTGCCGCCGCGTAGTTCACCTGTATCCCCCGGGTCAGTGCCGCCGTGGCAATCACTGCCAGTGCCCCGCCGAGCACACAGGCGAGCAGGATCAAGGCGGTGTATTTGGCCAGGTAGAGCGTGTTGATCTGGCGCTGCGGAACGCCGATCGCCCGCATCGCGCCGATCTCGCGCACCTCGTCCTCGAGCGTGCCGCGGATCACGAACCGCAGGTTGATCACCGCCACTGCCACCAGGATCAGGCTGCCCAGCATGAGGGCAACGGCGACCAGCCCGTCGCCGAGCGCATTCAGCAGCCGGATCATGCCGATGGTCACCGCTTGGCCGTTCTTCGGCAGGTCAGCCTCGGCCTCGTAGGCCCGCTGCAGGTCCCCAGCCGCAGCGCCGTCGACGAGCTGGTACTCGAACATGAGTTCCGCGGCACCGCCACCGGCGCCCTCCAGGGCCTGGAAGTCCTGCTCGGAGACCAGGAATCGAGTGGAGGAGGACATCGACGAGGCCATCCCCGCATCGCGGACGAACCCGGCGACTTCCAGCCCGAGTGGCTCGGCGTCGGTCTTGATGGTGAGCCGGTCCCCGGCCGCTAGGCCGTAACGCTGCTGGTAGGTCACCGGCACGTAGACCTGCCCGGGGGCAGGCTGCGCGATCGCCCCGGCCTCGTCGAGGAGGAAGTCGAACTCGGAGTTCTGGGTGACGAACAGGTTGTCCATCACGCTGTCGGAGATGTTGCCGCTCGCCCCGGTGCTGCTGTGCTGCCAGCTGACGGCGGCGCCGTCGAAGTCGAGCATCTCCTCCACCAGCCAGGACTCGATCTCCGGATGCTCGGCAGCGAACTGCTCCAGGGCCGCCGGATCGTACTCGCCGCGATGCATCTGCAGGAAGTCCGGCGGCTGGGCCACCTCGAAGAGCCGGTCGATCGAGCCGACCAGCCGCTCGGCGACCATCGCACCGGTGGCCATCAGGAACGCACTGAGCACCAGCAGCGCGGTCAGTGCGAGGTGCACACCCTTGTTCGTGCGCACGTCGCTGCGGACATACCGCGCGGCCAGACCTCCAGTGGACGACATAGCCAGAAAAGTAGGCCCACAGCTGTGCCGCCGGCATCGGGGAGCACCCCGGTTCTCACCCGGAGTGGTGGACCAGGGGAGACCCTGAGGCGGGTCAGTGCGCGGGGGCGGCGGCGGTGGCGGCCAGGAACGCGGGCGCGGTGAAGCCGGCCGCCGCGAATGCAGCCGTCACCGTCTGCGCCACTGTGGGTCCGCTACCGGCCGGCACCAGGGCGATCGCCGACCCACCGAACCCGCCGCCGGTCATCCGCGCGCCGAGCGCCCCGGCTTCTCGGGCCGCCTCGACGGCGACGTCCAGCTCCGCGCAGGAGACCTCATAGTCGGTGGCCAGCGAGGCGTGCGAGGCGTCCATCAGCGGCCCCACCTCGCCGACTCGGCCGGTCTGCAGCAGTGTGACGAACTGCTCCACCCGGACGATCTCGGTGACCACGTGCCGCACCCGGCGCCGGGCAACTCCGGAGTCCAGACGGTCCAGCGCCGCCACGAGATCCGCCGGCTCGATCTCCCGCAGGGTCGCCACGCCGAGTGCTGCCGCGGCCGCCTCGCAGGTCTCCCGGCGCTGGGCGTACTGCCCGTCCACCAGCGCGTGCTCGGCGCGGGTGTCGATCACCAGCAGCTCCAGGCCGGCAGCAGTCAGGTCGAACGGGATGTGCCGGACCGACGCATCGCGGGTATCGAGCAGCAGCGCGTGCCCGGCGTGGGCGCGCAGGGAGGCGGCCTGGTCCATCCCGCCGGTGTTCGCCCCGGCGATCTCGTTCTCCGCCCGCACACAAGCGCCGGCCAGCTCGGCCCGGCCCGCGTCAGTGTCCGGGTCCGGACCGGTCCATCCGGGTGCGGCGGCGAAGGCCATCGCGAACGCGCACTCCAGCGCGGCCGACGAGCTCAGCCCGGCACCGTAGGGCACACAGGAGGCGACAGCGGCGTCGAACCCGCCGGTGTCCTGGCCCAGTTCGCCGAGCGCCCAGGCCACCCCGGCCGGGTAGGCGCCCCATCCGGAGACCGCTCCGGGTGCCACCTCGGCCAGCGTGCTCTGCCAGGCGCTGCCCTCCCGTTCGGAGAACAGGTGGATCGCATCGTCAGAGCGGCGGCGCAGTGCCACGTACGTGCGGTGCTCGAGCGCGATCGGCAGGCACAGCCCACCGTTGTAGTCGGTGTGCTCACCGATCAGATTCACCCGGCCCGGTGCGGACCACACCCCGGTCGGCTCGCCGTCGAAGTGCGCAGCGAACACTTCGCGGGCCCGCGCGCTGCCCTCGGCCTCGTCCCAGGCGGGCAGCATCAGAGGGTCACCTCGTTCAGCCGGTCGGCGATCTGCTCCGGGGAGGTGTCCGAGATCCAGGCGCCCATCCCGGACTCCGACCCGGCCAGATACTTCAGCTTGCCCGGCGCGCGGCGGATGGAGAACAGCTGCAGATGCAGCCGCAGGTCCTTCCGACCGGTGCGCACCGGGGCCTGGTGCCATCCGGAGATGTACGGCAGCGGCATCGGATCGCCGTTCTCGGCCACGAAGAACCGGTCCAGGCGCTGCAGCAGGTGCAGGTACAGCTCGGCGAAGTCGGTCCGCTCGGCATCGGTGGTGGCGGGCAGGTCCGGCACGTCCCGGCGCGGTGCCACATGCACCTCGACCGGCCAGCGCGCCGCGGCCGGAACGTAAGCCACCCAGTGCTCGGACTCGGCCACGATCCGACGGCCGGAGGCGAGCTCGGCGTCCAGCACGTCCCGGAGGAGATTGCGTCCAGTGTGCTGGCGGTGCGCGACCGCTTGGCGGAGCATCTGCTCCGTGCGCGGGGTGACCATCGGGTAGGCGTAGATCTGCCCGTGCGGGTGCTGCAGGGTCACGCCGATCTCGGCGCCACGGTTCTCGAAGCAGTACACCTGCTGCACGCCGTCGATCTGGCTCAGCGCCTGGGTGCGGTCCGCCCAGGCCTCCACGATCGTGCGCATCCGCTGCGGGGTCACCGTGCTCAGCGAAGCGTCGGGTTCCGGGGAGAAGCAGATCACCTCACACCGCCCGACGGCGGGTCGCACCGGCCACAGGTCGGTTCCGTCGACGTAGCCGGACGCCTCGTCCGCTCCGGGCACCCGGAGCAGGGAGGGGAACCGGTTCTCGAACACCACGACGTCATAGTCGGTGTCCGGGATCTCACCGTCGGTGTAGGCAGCCCCCGGTTGAGCCGGAGCGAGCGGGTTGGTGTCCGGCCCGGGCAGGAAGGTGCGGTTCATCCGGTGCGTGGCCATCGGGATCCACTCGCCGGTGAGCACGTCGTAGCGCATCTGCGGCCCGGTGACCGGCTGCTCGGTGCCGTCCTCGGCCACCAGCGGCGCGAACCGGTCCGGGAGCGGGCGCGGGTCGTCCAGGCGCCGGGTGGATCCGCCGGAGAGGTAGGGCTCGGAGTCGTCGTAGTAGAAGAACTCTCGCCCGTCCGCCAGCGTGGTGCGGGTGCGTCGGACAGCGTCAGTAGTCAGATCAGACACCAGCGCAGTATGTCACAGCAAGGAACGGAATTGATCAAAAGTGAACACTCCTGGCTGCCGGTAGGCTCAGCAGCGTGGGCCACCAGAGGACGATGCGGCAGGGGGCCGTGGACGACCGGCGCAGCACACCGAGCGAGGTGGTGCGGATCGGTGTCTCCATCCCGATCCCGGAACCTTATGCGGCCCGGCTGACCCGCGCCCGGGTGGAGGCGGGCGACCCGCTCGCGCATGCTGTCCCCCCGCACATCACCCTGGTGCCGCCCACTGACGTCCGGGCCGACCAGCTGGTCCGCGTGGAGCAGCAGCTCGCGGCAGTAGCCGCCGCCCACCCCCCGTTCATCGTGGAGCTGTCCGGCACCGGTTCCTTCCGGCCCGTCTCCCCGGTGGTCTTCGTGCAGCTGCGCGCCGGCGCGCAGGAGTGCGGCCGGCTGCAACAGGAGGTGAACGCCGGCGTCCTCACCCAGGAGCTGCGCTTCCCCTACCACCCGCACGTGACCATCGCCCACCAGCTTGACGAGGACACGCTGGACCGCGCGCAGAGCGCCCTGGCAGCGTTCGACGCGATCTTCCCGGTGGTGCACTTCTCCCTCTATTTCCATGGCATCGACGGTGTCTGGCGAGACACTGCGGACTTCGCACTCACCTCCTGACCTCGGCCGGAAAGGTGCGAGCCCGGCCCAGTTTCGACATATTGGGGGTCATGGGAGACCGGATCAAAAGACTCATGACCTGGTGGCAAGGCACCCGCCTGGCGCGCATGCTCGCCCGTTACGGTGTGGCCAACGGCGCCATGCTGTCCGGCGGTATCGCATTCTCCGCGCTGTTCTCGATCTTCGCGGCGCTGGTGATCGGGTTCAGTGCGTTCATGCTGGTGATCGGCGAGAACATCGAGTTGCGCGATCAGGTGATCGACACCATCAACGATGCGATGCCGACGGAGCTGATCGGTTCCGACCAGGGCCAGATCAGCCCCGACCAGCTGCAGCCCTCCGGCGGTACCGGCGTCGCCGGCATCATCGCCGTGCTGGTGCTGCTGAACACCGCCACCCGGGTCCCCGCCAACCTCAGGAACGCGGTGCGGGCGATGTTCGGCCTGCTCGCCCCCGACGTCAGCCCGGTGATGGGCAAGGTCCGGGACTTCCTCGGCTTTCTCGGCCTGGCGATCTCGGTGCTGCTCACCACAGTGCTCAGCGTGGCTGCCGGGGCGGCGGGGGAGTGGGTGCTCTCCCTGGTCGGCTTGGAGGACAGCACCGGCGGGCGATGGACCCTGACCATCCTCGGTGTGCTGGTGCCGCTGATCGTGGACATGCTGGTGTTCGTCTGGGTGTACCGGGTGCTCGCCGGTATTCGGCCGCCACCGCGGGAGCTGTGGGTCGGAGCGTTGCTCGCCGGTATCGGGTCCGGGGTGCTGCGCTACCTGGGTACCGCCGTGGTCGGCAGCGTCTCGGACAATCCGCTGTTCCAGGGATCGGCCGCCCTCGGTGTCCTGTTGCTCTGGGTGAACTTCCTGGTGCGGATCACGCTGATGGTGGCGGCCTGGATGGCCAACCCACCGCCCCGGCCAGTGGTCGCCGACGAGATGATCACCCACGCCGACGAGACCCCGAACTACGTGACCCTGTCCGCACCGGAGACCCTGGACTGGCAGCACGACCCGATCACCGGGCAGGTGCAGCCGGAGGAGCCGCCGCCGCCACCGCCGTACTGGGGCGGGCTGATCGGCTGGACCCGGCGCAAGTGGAAGGGTGCCCGCGAAGGCTGACCGGTGCGCCGGACCTGAGCCGCTGGCTACGCTGAGCCGATGCAGCCCATGTTCTACGCCGTCATCCCCGCCGGCGGCGCCGGCACTCGGCTCTGGCCGCTCTCCCGGCGCAGTGCACCGAAGTTCCTGCACGATCTGACCGGGAGCGGGCGCACCCTGCTGCAGGCCACCTGGGACCGGCTTGCCCCGGTCGCCGACGCCCAGCTGGTGGTCACCGGCACGGCGCACGCCGCCGCCGTCGCGGAGCAGCTGCCCGCCCTGCCGGCCGCCGACCTGCTCGCTGAACCCTCGCCACGGGACTCGATGGCTGCTATCGGCCTGGCGGCCGCCGTGCTCACCGCCCGGCACCCGGATCAGGACGTGGTGATCGGCTCCTTCGCCGCGGACCACGTGATCACCGATGCCGAGGCGTTCGCAGACGCCGTGCGCACCGCCGTCGAGCTGGCCCGGGCGGACTATGTGGCCACGATCGGGATCGCCCCGACCGGCCCGTCCACCGCATTCGGCTATATCCGCCTGGGTGAAGAGATCTCCGGCATCGCCGGCGGGCACCAGGTCCGCAGCTTCACTGAGAAGCCCGATCCGGCCACCGCCGCGGACTATCTGGCTACCGGGGAGTACCGGTGGAACGCGGGGATGTTCGTGGTCCGCGCTCAGGTGCTGCTCGACCACCTGGACCGGCTGCAACCGGCGCTCGCCGAGGGCCTGCGCACGATCGCGGCCGCCTGGGACACCGGTCAGCAGCAGGAGGTGCTCGCCCAGGAGTGGCCGGCGCTGACCAGGATCGCGATCGATCACGCGATCGCCGAGCCGGTCGCCGCCACCGGTGGGGTGGCGGTGGTGCCGGGCGAGTTCGGCTGGGACGACGTGGGCGACTGGGCCTGCCTCGCCGAGCTGCTGCCCGCCTCCTCCGGAGGGTCCGGCGACGGCGCCCGGGTGCTGGGCGAACCGTCTCTCACCCTGATCGAGGACTCACCGGGGGCGCTCGTGGTGCCCCACTCCGGACGGCGCGTGGTGCTGCTCGGCCTGCCGGACGCCGTCGTGGTGGATACCCCCGATGCCCTGCTGGTGACCAGCACTGAGCAGGCGCAACGGGTCAAAGAGGTGGTCTCCGCGCTCGCCGATGACCAGGACGGGGCAGACCTGCTCTGAGCTGAGGCACTCCTGGCGCACGGAGGCCGAAAAGGAGCACCTCAGTGCGCCGATCGAACCTCCGACGGCGGCGGCTACGCCGTCGGTGAAAATCTATGGTCCCGCGGCCGCTGACCGTGTTCTAGTAGTTTTCCCACCCCCACCCTGCGCACCGGAAAGGACCGCGGATGAGCGTGCCCACCTCCCTGGCCATCGAGACCCGAGGGCTGGTGAAGAAGTTCGGTGCCACCGTGGCCGTGGACGGGATCGACCTGGCCATCCCGCGCGGCGGAATCTACGGGGTGCTCGGCCCGAACGGTGCCGGGAAGACCACAGCGATCCGGATGCTGGCCACGCTGCTGCGGCCCGATGCGGGCGAGGCCTCGGTGCTCGGGCACGACGTGTTCGCCGAGCCGAAAGTGATCCGGGAGAAGATCGCCCTGACCGGGCAGTTCGCCTCCCTGGACGAGGACCTCACCGGGATCGAGAACCTGGTGCTGCTCGGCCGGCTGCTCGGCCTGAGCTCGGCTGCCGCCCGCGCTCGCGGACTCGACCTGCTCGAGGCGTTCGGGCTCAGCGACGCCGCCACCCGGCAGGTGAAGAAGTACTCCGGCGGGATGCGCCGCCGGCTAGACATCGCCGGCTCCCTGATCGTCACCCCGGAGCTGATGTTCCTGGACGAGCCGACCACCGGGATCGACCCGCGCAGCCGCAACCAGGTCTGGGACATCATCCGCACCCTGGTGGCCGGTGGCACCACGATCCTGCTCACCACCCAGTACCTGGAGGAAGCCGATCAGCTCGCCGACCGGATCGCCGTGATCGATCACGGCCAGGTGATCGCCGAGGGCACCCCCGGCCAGCTCAAGGCTCAGGTCGGCTCGGGTGCCCTGACCGTGCGCGTGCTCGACCCGGCCGATCGGGAAGAGGCCGCAGCGGTGCTCACCCGCGCGATCGGCACCGAGGCGCACCGCGAGGGCGATCCGAGTGCGCTGACCCTCCGGGTGGCCGACACCGCCCGGGCCGCAGCCGCGCTGTCCGCTCTCCAGGAGGCCGGACTGGGGATCGAGACGTTCGCCCTCGGCCAGCCCAGCCTGGACGAGGTGTTCCTCACCCTCACCGGTAAGCCGACCGAGGAAGAGACAGCCGAGACGGCCGAGACGACGGCGGGTGCGCGATGACCACGACAGAGACCACTGAGCAGCCCACCGGCGGCTCCGCGGTGCACGCGGACAAGATCCGGACCGTGCTGATGCCGGCGGGGGACCGGCCACGCCGTGCCGGACCGCTGTCCGCATCGCTGACCTACGGCTGGCGGGCACTGCTGAAGATCAAGCACGTCCCGGAACAGCTCTTCGACGTGACCGTCTTCCCGATCATGATGACGGTGATGTTCACCTACATCTTCGGCGGCGCGATCGCCGGATCGGTGGACGGGTACGTGCAGTGGCTGATCCCCGGGATCTTCGTGCAGACCCTGATCATGATCACGATGTACACCGGTCTCACGCTGAACCGGGACATCTCCAAAGGGGTGTTCGACCGGTTCCGTTCGCTGCCCACCTGGCGCCCGGCCCAGCTGGTGGGTGCCCTGCTCGGAGACCAGGTGCGGTACACCCTCGCTGGAGTGATCATCCTGGCGGTCGGGTTCGTGATGGGGTTCCGGCCCGACGGCGGTGTGCTCGGTGTACTGCTCGCGTTCGTCCTGCTCCTGGTGTTCAGCTTCAGCCTGTCCTGGGTGTGGACGGTCATCTCCCTCGCCGTGCGCAGCGAGCAGGCCGCGATGGGCGTCTCGATGTTCATCCTGATGCCGCTGACGTTCGCCTCGAACATCTTCGTGGACCCGCGCACGATGCCGAGCTGGTTGGAGCCGGTCGTGGAGGTGAACCCGGTCTCGGTGGTGGTGACCAGCATCCGCGAGCTGATGGCCGGCACCTTCGAGGCCGGTTCGGTGGCCACAGTCCTGCTCTACTGCGTGGTGCTGGTGGCGGTGTTCGGGCCGATCTCGATGTTCATCTACAACCGGAAGAGCTGACCGCCCCGCGGGCAGCGGTAGCCTTCGAGGGTGCTCACTTCCGCCGACCTGACCGCCCAGATCCACTCCCTGACCGATGCCCTGCTCGAGGAGCTGGTCGACTTCCGGCGTGATCTGCATGCACACCCCGAACTGGGCTTCACCGAGCACCGCACCACCGAGAAAGTGGCCGCCCGGCTGGAGGCTGCGGGGCTGAAAGTGCACCGGTTCTCCCCGACCGGGCTGGCCGCGGACATCGACCCGGGCACCGAACCGGGCCCGGCCACCCGGCGCCGGCGGCGGGTGGCGCTGCGCGCCGACCTGGACGCACTGCCGATGCAGGAGGCCACCGGTCTGCCGTTCTCCTCCACCGTGCCCGGCGTCACCCATGCCTGCGGTCATGATGTGCACACCACCGCGGTCCTCGGCGCGGGTCTGGTGCTGGCCGACCTCGCCCGCCACGGAGCGCTGGACTCCGCAGTGCGGCTGATCTTTCAGCCCGCCGAGGAGATCCAGCCGGGCGGCGCGCTGGACCTGCTGGAGACCGGGGTGCTGGAGGATGTGGATCGGATCTTCGCCGTGCACTGTGACCCGAAGGTTCCGGTGGGCCAGGTCGGCACCCGGATCGGACCGATCACCTCTGCTTCGGACACGGTGACCGTCACTCTCTCCTCCTCCGGCGGGCACACCTCCCGCCCGCATCTGACCGGGGACATCGTCTACGCCCTCGGCCTGGTCGCCACCGCCACTCCGGCCCTGCTCGGCCGCAGACTGGACCCGCGCTCCGGTGCGAACCTCACCTGGGGCAGTGTGCGAGCCGGCTCGGCCGCGAACGCGATCCCCACCACCGGCACCATCACCGGCACGCTGCGCTGCCTGGACGCGCGTACCCGGGACCGGGCGGAGGCGCTGCTGGAGGAGCTGATCACCCAGGTGGTCGCACCCACCGGAGTCGAGGTGGAGGTCAACCTGGTGCGGGGTGTGCCCCCGGTGGACAACGACGAGGGCAGCACCCGGATCATGGACGAGGCCGCCCGTGCCGTGCTCGGCCCGGACGCCCTGGTCCTCACCGAGCAGTCCCTGGGCGGGGAGGACTTCGGCTGGTACCTGACCCGCACCATCGGCGCGATGGCCCGCCTCGGTGTGCGTTCTCCTGGTGGGCGCAGCTACGATCTGCACCGCCCGGACCTGATCGTGGACGAGGCAGCGATCGGCGTCGGCGCCCGGTTCCTCGCCCGGGTAGCCGCCGATGCCAGCCGCGACCTGCAGAGCTAGCACGCAGGTACCAGTTCGGTAACAACTCACCCGTTCTGTCTCAGCATGCGACACGCAACGGTGAGGACGGTCTAGTGTCACTTCAGCCGACGACGGCATCGACCCCCCTCAGGAGCACGACGTGAAGAAGTCCATCCCCGCGGCCCTCGCGGCCGCAGCAGCACTGACCCTCGCAGCGTGCGGCGCCGCACCCGAGGAAGACTCCGGCGGCGATGCCGGCGGTGGCACCGACAACAGCGACTTCCTCGCCTGCATGATCTCCGACGAGGGCGGCTGGGACGACGCCTCCTTCAACGAGTCCGGCTTCAACGGGCTGACGCGCGCCGAGGACGAGCTCGGCATCTCCGTGCAGGACGCCGAGTCCACCGACCCCGGCCAGTACACCGGCAACGTGGACGCGATGGTGCAGGCCGGTTGCTCGCTGACCATCGGCGTCGGCTTCAACCTGGAGGACGCCATCCAGGAGGCCGCCGAGGCGAACGAGGACATGCACTTCGCCCTGATCGACTCCGGCTTCAGCGACGCCGACTTCAACCCGGTCACCTACGACAACGCCAAGCCGCTGCTGTTCAACACCCAGGAGGCCGCGTTCCTGGCCGGCTACCTGGCCGGCGGGATGACCGAGACCGGCACTGTCGCCACCTACGGCGGCCAGGCCCTGCCCTCGGTGACGATCTTCATGGACGGCTTCGTGGACGGCGTCGCCGCGTACAACGAGGCGCACGACGCCGACGTGGAGGCACTCGGCTGGGACAAGGACGCCCAGGACGGCTCGTTCACCGGTGACTTCTCGAACACCGAAGCCGGCTACAGCACCACCCAGCAGTTCATCGCCGACGGCGCCGACATCATCCTCCCGGTCGCCGGGCCGGTGGGTTCCGGGTCGCTGCGTGCCGCCTCCGAGGCCGACGGGGTCTCGGTGATCTGGGTGGACTCCGACGGCTACGAGCAGCCCGCGAACGATGAGTTCAAGGACCTGATCCTCACCTCGGTGATGAAGGGGATCGCGAACTCGGTCTTCGACACCATCGAGTCCTCGGTGAACGGGGACTTCAGCTCCGAACCGTACGTCGGCACTCTGGAGAACGGCGGCGTGTCTCTGGCGCCGTACCACGACTTCGAGGGCGAGGTACCGGCCGAGCTGCAGACCGAGATCGAGGACCTGCAGGCGCAGATCATCGCCGGTGACCTGGTGGTCGACTCGCCGAGCGCCAACTGATCAGCAGGTGAGACTCGAACTACGCGGCATCACCAAACGCTTCGGCGCTCTGGTTGCCAACGACCGGATCGACCTGCTGGTCGAGCCTGGCCGGATCCATGCCCTGCTCGGGGAGAACGGCGCCGGCAAGTCCACGTTGATGAACGTGCTCTACGGGCTCTACCGCCCCGACGAGGGGCAGATCCTCATCGACGATGCGCCGGTGACGTTCGACGGGCCGGGAGACGCGATGACCGCCGGGATCGGCATGGTGCACCAGCACTTCATGCTGATCCCGGTGTTCACCGTGGCGGAGAACGTGGTGCTCGGGCACGAGCCCACCCGGCAGCTGGGCATCATCGACCTGGGCCACGCTCGCGAGCTGGTGCGCAGCTTGTCCGAGAAGTTCGGCTTCGACGTGGACCCGGACGCCAAGGTCGGCGACCTGCCGGTGGGCGTGCAGCAGCGGGTGGAGATCATCAAGGCGCTCTCCCGGCACGCCGAGGTGCTCATCCTGGACGAGCCGACGGCGGTCCTCACCCCGCAGGAGACCGACGAGCTGATGACCATCATGCGCAGCCTCGCCGACGCAGGCACCGCCGTCGTGTTCATCACGCACAAGCTGCGTGAGGTACGCGCGGCGGCCGACGAGATCACCGTGATCCGCCGCGGTCAGGTGGTGGCGACGGCGGAGCCGTCCTCCTCCCAGGCCGAGCTCGCCTCGCTGATGGTCGGCCGGGACGTGGTGCTCGGGGTGCAGAAGAACCCGGCCGAGCTGACCGACCACCAGCTCGAGGTGCGCGGCCTGACCGTGCTGAACGCCGCCGGCACCAAAGTCGTCGACGACGTCAGCTTCACCGTGCGCGGCGGCGAGGTGCTCGCCGTGGCCGGGGTGCAGGGGAACGGCCAGTCCGAGCTGGCCGAGGCGATCCTCGGACTGCGCGAGGTCGGCGCCGGGTCGGTGCAGCTGGACGGCACCGAGCTGGTCGGCCGCACGGTGCGCGGCGTGCTGGACGCCGGAGTGGGCTTCGTGCCCGAGGACCGCAGCAAGGACGGCCTGATCGGCTCCTTCAGCGTGCTGGAGAACTTCCTGCTCGACCAGCACGACCGCGCCCCGTACGCACGGGGCCTGGCACTGAGCCTGGACCACGCCCGCGCCAAGGCGGAGGAGTTCACCACCGCCTTCGACGTGCGCACCGACTCGGTGGACACCCTCGCCGGGAACCTGTCCGGCGGGAACCAGCAGAAGGTGGTGCTCGCCCGGGAGATGTCCCGCTCGCTCCGGCTGCTGATCGCCTCCCAGCCCACCCGTGGGCTGGACGTGGGCTCGATCGAGTTCGTGCACCGGCGGATCATCGAAGAGCGCGACGCGGGGATCCCGGTGCTGATCGTCTCCACCGAGCTGGACGAAGTGATGGGCCTGGCGGACCGGATCGCGGTGATGTACCGCGGCGAGGTGATCGGCATCGTCGGCGCCGACACCGATCGGGACACCCTCGGCATGATGATGGCCGGCGTTCCCGCCGACGGCGGTGCACCGGCGGAGGCCCACGATGACTGAGACCACTGACCGCCCACGGATCAACTGGGACCAGATTGCGCGCTCCTCGCCGCTGCTGACCTTCCTGGCGATCTTCGCCGCCCTGGTGATCTCCGCCGTCCTGATCGTGGTGGCCGACCCGGCGGTGCGCGCCAGCGCCGGCTACTTCTTCGACCGGCCGGGGGACACCGTCAGTGCGGCATGGGACGCCGTCTCCGGCGCCTACACCAGCTTGTTCCGCGGTGCCGTGTTCGACTACAGCGCCAGCGGCGCCCGGATGATCCGCCCGATCACCGAGACGATGGTGGCGGCCACCCCGCTGCTGTTCGCGGCTCTGGGCCTGGGCATCGGCTTCCGCGCCGGACTGTTCAACATCGGCGCCCAGGGGCAGGTCCTGATGGGTGCCGCGGTCGCCGCCTGGCTCGGGTTCGCGCTGAATCTGCCGGTGGTGCTGCACGTGCTGGTCGCGATCCTCGGCGCCGCGTTGATGGGCGGGTTGTGGGCCGCGATCGCCGGTGTGCTCAAGGCCCGCACCGGCGCCAACGAGGTGATCGTGACGATCATGCTGAACTGGATCGCCACCTGGCTGATCACCTGGTTGCTGACCACCAGCATCCTCGCCCGTGCCCCGAACCGGCCGATCAGCCCGGCCGTGGATCCCACGGCGAAGCTGCCCCTGCTGCTCGGGGGTCAGTTCCGGCTGCACTGGGGCTTCGTGCTGGCGCTGCTCGCCGCCGTGGGTGTCTGGTGGCTGATGGAGCGCTCCACCATCGGGTTCAAGTTCCGGGCCGTCGGGGCGAACATGGACGCCGCCCGCACCGCCGGGATCAACGTCAACCTGGTGTTCGTGATGGTGATGGTCACCGCCGGCCTCCTCGCCGGGCTCGGCGGCGCCGCCCAGCTCCTCGGGGCCGACCACAGCCTGCGGGCCACCACCGCCGGCACGATCGGCTTCGACGCGATCACCGTGGCACTGCTCGGCCGGAACAGACCGGCCGGGATCGTCGGTGCCGCCCTGCTGTTCGGGGCGCTGCGAGCCGGATCGCCGCTGATGCAGACCGAGTCGGACACCCCGATCGACATCGTGCTGGTGATCCAGGCCGTGATCGTGCTGTTCATCGCCGCCCCGCCGCTGGTGCGCACGCTCTTCCACCTGCCCGGGCGTCCGGGCACCCGCCGCGCCGTGGAGGCGGCATCATGACCGCCCCGGTGATGGCCGGTACCCCCGGCCCGGTCGGCCCGGACGGGATGCTGCGCGCCGATGTGCTCGGTGCCGTCTCCTGGCGTACCCCGATCACGATGGCCGCCCTGACCGTGGTCACCTTCTTCGCCTTCGTGCTGTTCACCCCGTCGACGGCGATCGCCCAGTTCGCGTTCACCGAACCGGACGGGTCCTGGCAGTGGCCGACCTGGCACGCACCCGCTCAGCTGGTGCTGGTGATCTGCGTCCTGCTCGCCGCCGCGCTCACCGCTCTGGCGTTCCAGGCGGCTGCTGCCCGCAAGCCGCGGCGCTGGTACCTGGTCGCGTTCGGCGCGCTGATGCTGGTGATGTTCCTGGTCTGGGTGATGTCGGCCAGCACCGGCACCCTGCGCATCCCGTTCCTGCTCGGGATGACGATGACCTGGGCCGTCCCACTGGTGTTCGGCGCGTTCGCCGGTGTGCTCTGCGAACGGGCCGGCGTGATCAACATCGCCATCGAGGGCCAGCTGCTCGGTGGTGCCTTCCTCTGCGCGATCGCGGCGTCGCTCACCGGCAACGCCTATGTCGGCCTGATCGCCGCACCGATCGCCGGCGCCCTGGTCGGGCTGATCCTCGCGGCCTTCGCCATCACCTACAAAGTGGACCAGATCATCGTCGGCGTAGTGGTCAACGTGCTGGTCCTCGGTCTGACGAACTACCTGTTCTCCACCGTGCTGAGCGAGAACCCGCAGGCCTACAACTCCCCGCCACCGCTGCCCACCTGGCGGATCCCGGTGCTGGCGGACATTCCGGTGATCGGCTCGGCGCTGTTCAACCAGACGGTGATCGTCTACGCCATGTACGTGGCCGTGTTCGTGCTGCAGTACATGCTCTTCCGCAGCCGCTGGGGCCTGCGGCTGCGGTCCGTGGGTGAGCACCCGAGGGCCGCCGACACTGTGGGCATCAAGGTGAACCGCACCCGGTACCGGGCGGTGGTGCTCGGCGGGGCGGTGGCCGGCTTCGGTGGTGCATCCTTCCTCGCCGCCGGTCTGGCGTTCACCAAGGAGGTCTCCGCCGGGCGCGGGTACATCGCCCTGGCGGCGATGATCCTCGGCCGCTGGTCCCCGAAGGGTGCCCTGGCCGCGGCGGTGCTGTTCGGCTTCACCGACGCCCTCAACCGGGTGCTGCGCAATATCGGCTCGCCGGTGGACTACGAGCTGATGTCGATGCTGCCCTACCTGGCGACCATCTTTGCCGTGGCCGGGCTGGTCGGGCGGGTGCGGCCGCCGGCCGCAAGTGGTAAACCGTACCCGTGAGCTACGACTGGGAGGGGCTGCGCACGGCGGCACGGACGGCGATGGCGAACGCCTACGTGCCCTACTCGCACTACCCGGTAGGGGCGGCCGCCCTGACCGACCGGGGCGACGTCGTCACCGGCTGCAACGTGGAGAACGCCTCCTACGGGGTGACGCTGTGTGCGGAGTGCTCGCTGGTCTCGGCACTGTTCGCCTCCGGCGGCGGCCGGCTGATCGCGTTCACCTGCTGCGATGGTCAGGGCGAGGTGCTGATGCCCTGCGGGCGCTGCCGCCAGCTGCTCTGGGAGCACGGCGGGCCCACCCTGCTGGTGGAGACGCCCCGCGGGGTGCTGCCGATGACCGAGGTGCTCCCGCAGGCGTTCGGGCCGGATCACCTCACTGGCTGAGCGGCGCAGCCACCCCGTTACGCTGGACGGTATGAGCGAAGCCTTCGATGCCACCGACGTCATCACCGCCAAGCGCGATGGCGCCGCGCTGAGCCCCGAACAGATCGACTGGGTGGTGGACGCCTACACCCGCGGGGTGGTGGCCGAGGAGCAGATGTCCGCGCTGGCGATGGCGATCCTGCTGCGCGGGATGGACCGGGCGGAGATCTCCCGCTGGACCGCCGCGATGATCGCCAGCGGGGAGCGGATGGACTTCACCGGCCTGGGTAGGCCCAGTGTGGACAAGCACTCCACCGGCGGGGTGGGGGACAAGATCACGCTGCCGCTGGCGCCGCTGGTGGCCTCGTTCGGGCTCGCGGTGCCGCAGCTGTCCGGCCGCGGCCTCGGGCACACCGGAGGCACCTTGGACAAGCTCGAGTCGATCCCCGGGTGGCGGGCGGCGCTGAGCAACGACGAGATGCGCGACCAGCTCTCCGCCGTGGGCGCGGTCATCTGCCAGGCCGGGTCCGGGCTCGCCCCAGCCGACCGCAAGCTGTACGCGCTGCGAGACGTGACCGGCACCGTGGAGGCCATCCCGCTGATCGCCTCCTCGATCATGAGCAAGAAGATCGCCGAGGGGACCGGGGCCCTGGTCCTGGATGTGAAGGTCGGCTCCGGGGCGTTCATGAAGGACCTGGCCGACGCCCGCGAGCTCGCCCGCACGATGGTGGACCTGGGCACCGATGCCGGACTGCGCACCACCGCGCTGATCACCGATATGTCCACCCCGCTCGGGCTGACCGCCGGGAACGCGCTCGAGGTGGCCGAGTCCTTGGAGGTGCTCGCCGGCGGGGGACCACCCGATGTGGTGGAGCTGACCGTCGCCCTGGCGCGGGAGATGCTCACCGCCGGCGGGCTGCCCGATGCGGACCCGGCCGAGCACCTGGCCGGTGGGCAGGCGATGGACGCCTGGAAGGCGATGATCCGCGCCCAGGACGGCGACCCGGACGCCCCGCTGCCCACCGCGACGCACACCGAGCAGGTGCTCGCCCCGGCCGAGGGCACCTTGGTGGGGCTGGATGCTTACGCCGTCGGCCTGGCCGCCTGGCGTCTGGGGGCCGGCCGGACCCGCCGGGACGAGCCGGTGCAGGCCGGCGCCGGCGTCCAGCTGCACGCCAAGCCCGGGGCCGCGGTGCGTGCCGGCGAGGTGCTGATGACCCTGCACACCGACACCCCGGAGAAGGTGAACCGGGCCAAGGAGGCGCTCGCCGACGCGGTCACGATCGCCGCTGACGGGGCCCGCCCGGCTTCCGGCTCGGTGCTGCTGGACCGGGTGGACCCGGCATGACCGACGCCTCCGCTGGCCAGCCCGAGCAGGACCGGCGCCGGCCCCGCTCGGTCTACGGGGTGGGCACCGAACCCGATGTGCGCTTCTCCCTGGCGAACGAGCGCACTGCGCTGGCGTGGCTGCGCACCGGTCTCGCCTTGGTGGCCGGTGGGGTGGCACTGACCACGCTGGCCTCCTTCGGCGCCGGGAACGCCTTCCTGGATGTGGTCGCCGGGCTCGCCTGCATCGCCGGCGGCGTGCTCGCCTTCGCTGCGCTCTCCGGGTGGCAGCGCCGGGAACGGGCCCTGCGCCTGGGCGAGCCCTTACCCGCGCCACGGATCCTGCCCGCTCTGGTGATCGCCGTCGGGCTGTTCGCCCTGCTGATGGTGGGGTACGTGATCGTGCAGCTGGTGACGTGACCACCGGAATCGACGGCGACCCGGGCGCGCAGCCACAACGGACGATGCTGTCCTGGCACCGCACGGTGCTGGCGGTGACGATGGGCGCCCTGGTGGCGTCGATGACCGCCCAACGGCTCGGTCACCCGGTGCTGTCCGGGCTGGCGGCGCTGGCCGCGATCGCCGGTCTGGGTGGAGCGTTGCGCCGGCTGCGGTACTGGCAGCCCACCGCGTCCTCCCGGTGGTCCGTGCTCGTGCAGGTGACCGTGGCCGTGATGGTGCTCAGTGTGATCGGCGCGGCGCTGGCGGTGGCGAACATCCTCGATACGCTGAACCCATGAGCCTCACCCGCGAGACGATCGCCGCTCTGCCCAAGGTCCTGCTGCACGACCATCTGGATGGCGGGCTGCGGCCGGCCACGATGCTCGAGCTGGCGCCGGAGGTGGGTCACCAGCTCCCGGCCGGGGACCCGGAGGCGCTGGCGCAGTGGTTCGTGGCGGCGGCCGACTCGGGGTCGCTGGTGCGCTACCTGGAGACCTTCGACCACACCATCGCGGTGATGCAGACCACCGAGGCACTCACTCGGGTGGCCCGTGAGGCGGTGGTCGATCTGGCGGCCGACGGAGTCGTCTACGCCGAGCTGCGCTACGCCCCGGAGCAGCACCTGCAGCGCGGGCTGAGCCTGCAGCAGGTGGTGGACGCCGTGCACGACGGAATCGAGGAGGGCAAGGCAGAGGCCGCCCGCGCCGGGCACACGATCGAGGCGGGCACGTTGCTGTCCGCGATGCGCCATGCCGACCGGGCGGACGAGATCGCCGCGCTGACCCTGGAGAACCGGGACAGCGGAGCCGTCGGCTTCGACATCGCCGGCCCGGAGGACGGGTTCGGTCCGGGCCGGCTGCGCAGCGCATTCCAGACCCTGCGCGAAGCCAACTTCCCGTACACCATCCACGCCGGTGAGGCGGCCGGGCCGGAGAGCATCTGGGAGGCGCTGCAGGTGTGCGGCGCGCTCCGCCTGGGGCACGGGGTGCGGATCATCGAGGACATCGAGCTCACCCCGGCCGATGCCGCGCCGGGCACCGCCACCGAGGCGACCCTCGGCACGCTGGCCGCCTGGGTGCTGGATCGGCAGGTCCCGTTGGAGGTGTGCCCGTGCTCGAACCTGCAGACCGGGATCGCCACCACCGTGGCCGACCACCCGATCAGCACCCTGTGGCACCTGGGCTTCGCCGTCACCATCAACACCGACAACCGGCTGATGTCCGGCACCTCGATGAGCAACGAGATGGAGCGGCTGGTCACCGAGGCCGGCTGGACGCTGGACGATCTGGAGGAGGCCACCCTGCTGGCGGCCTGGAACTCCTTCGCCCCGCACCACATCAAACAGCAGATCGTCACCAGCCAGATCGAGCCCGGGTTCGCCGCCGCCCGCGCCTGACCGCTGCACTGAGTTCGCAGCGCTTCAGCGGAAGCGCCCCTATCGTGGAGCCGTGACGAGCTACGCGGTGGTCGGCGGCGGGATCCTCGGCTGTGCTGTGGCGCGGGAGATTCTGCGCCGCGACCCCGGCGCCGAGCTCACCCTGTTCGAGAAGGAAGACCACCTCGCCGCGCACCAGTCCGGGCACAACTCCGGAGTAGTGCACGCCGGTCTCTACTACCCGCCCGGGTCGCTGAAGGCCCGGCTCTGCCGCCGCGGGGTGGAGCTGCTGCGGGAGTTCTGCATCGGCCGGGAGCTGGACTACCTGGAGTGCGGCAAGGTGCTGATCGCCCGCGACGCCGAGGAACACACCCGGCTGCAAGCGATCGCCGAGCGCGCTCGGGCGAACGGGGTGCCCGGTGTCGAGATGGTCGGTCCGGCCGGGCTCGCCGAGGTGGAGCCGGAGGCGGTCGGGGTGGCCGCGATGCTCTCCCCGACCACTGCGGTAGTGGACTACGCGGCGATCACCCGGGCGCTCGCCGAGGACGTCCGGGCCGCCGGGGGACGACTGCTCCTCGGGCACCGGGTGCACGCTGTGGTGCCAGTGACCCGCGGGGTCCGGGTGGTCACCGACCCGGAGACTTCTCCGCAGCTCTTCGACCGGGTGGTGGCCTGCGCGGGTCTGGCCTCGGACCGCCTCGCCCGCACTGCCGGCGGCGACCGGGAACCGGCGATCATCCCGTTCTTCGGCCAGTACTACCGGATCGACGACGCGCACACCCACCTCACCCGCGGCCTGATCTACCCGGTGCCGGACCCGCGCTACCCCTTCCTCGGCATGCACCTGACCCGGCGCGTCGACGGCGCGCTCACCGTCGGCCCGAATGCGTTCCTGTCCGGCGCTCGGGAGGGTTACCGGGGCCAGGTCAGCCCGCGGGACCTCGCCGAGGTCGCACGCTGGCCAGGGTTCTGGCGCTTCGCCGCCAGGAACATGCCGACGGCGGTGCGTGAGCTGGCGGGCGTGCTCTCCCCGGAGAGGTTCCTCACCGAGGCGCGCAGCTACGTCCCGGCGCTGGAAGGCGCGCGGCTGACCCCCGTCGGGCGCGGCATCCGGGCCCAGGCGATGACCCGGGATGGCCGGCTGCTGGACGACTTTGCCATCGAGCAGCGTGGCCCGCTCGTTCAGGTGCGCAACGCGCCGTCTCCGGGTGCCACCGCGTCGCTGGCGATCGCCGAGCACATCGTCGCATCGCTCGGCTGAGCAACGCCGCTGAGCGCTTCCGCGGAAGCGGTACCGCTACGCCGCGTGACCGTCCTGCTCGGCGGCGAGCTGGCGCCGTCGTGCCCAGTTCGTCACCACAGTGGAGACGGCGTAGGCCAGGTGCAACCGGCCGCCGTCGAGAGCGACCAACGATGCATCCTCAGCCGCCGGGACAACGGGCCCGTTGGCTGTGCTGCTCGGCTGCGACACCGGGCTGCCGTCCGGCGTCAGCACGACGATCGGTCCACCCGGCCCGCGCCGCATCTGGTAGCCGCCTTCGTGCAGCCGACGATGGTGCTCCCCGCAGAGCAGGACCATGTTGTCCAGGTCGGTGCGTCCACCGCGGACCCAGTGCACCAGGTGATGACCGTGCAGGTACTGCCGCCGCCCACAGCCGGGATAGACACAGCCGTGGTCCCGGTCCCACATCGCCCGGAACAGGGCGGCGCTGGGCAGGCGCCGCCGCCGGCCGAGGTCCACAGTGCGGCCGGGCCGAGGGTTCGGCCGGACCCAGTCGCCCGGGGGAGCGGAGCCGTCCTCGTGCAGGTGCGTCACCAGCCCGGAGTCGCAGGCCAGCCGGCGCGCTGTCTCCGGGTGCAGTGCCGCACCGGACTCCAGCCGTGGGCCGATGAGGGCGGGTGGGCCTTGGTTCGCGGTCACCGGTGTACCGGCGAGATCCGCCAGTGTGGTGTGCAGCACGGTCTCCGCCCGCCGGGACCCACGGGTCCGGCTCGCGCCGGCCTCGATCTCGGACTGTTCGCAGACCAGCACCAGGGCATCGAGCAGCGAGTAGCCCGACTCGTCCTGATCCGCGGCGGTCCGTTTCAGGTATTCACGCGCCTCGTGCAGCCGGTCGACGATCACCGCACCCTGCTCCGGCGAGCACCGCACCGAGACGCTCACCGACCCGTCGTCGAGGGTCCGGTAGGTCACCGCTGCGCGGTCATGGCGCTCGTTGACCTCCGCCAGGGAACCGGCGGCGGTGCGCACCCCGGCACAGAAGCGCTGCACCTGGTCTGCGGTGCCCGCCTCGGCCACCTGCACCAGCTCCGCCTCGTTCTCCGGGGTGGCCACCCGAGTGATCGCCCGCACTTTCGAATAGCTCAGCCGGCCCGCCCCGAACTCGGCGCACGTCAGCGGCAGACTGCGCATCGCACGAGCCACCCGGACCTGTTCCCGAGCCGTCACCGCGGCCATCCCGCACTGCCAGGACAGCCAGTGCGTGCTGGAGGTGACTCCGGCATAGTGCCCCCACCCGTCGCGCGCGTCGAACTCACCGAGCAGCACCAGGAACCGGCAGGTGCTGGCCGCGATCCCGGCCGCGAGGGAGCCCAGCTCTGCTGCTAGCTGCCACACCGGCCGCTCGCTCAGATCGTCCCCGGCGGGCCGCTTCCCTGCGGGCGTGTTCCGGTCATCGGCGTTGGCCGTCATCGTCCTCACCGTCCTCTTCGAATAGGTGTTCGATACTAGGAGCGAGCACCGACATTGCCGGCCGGCCGACATTGCTGGCCGGCCGACAATGTCGGTGCTGGCCACCGGTCGGCGGGTATGCGCTTCCGCGGAAGCGCCTCCCGGCCCGGAACGCTTCAGCGGAAGCGCTGAGCGGGCGCCGTGCTGTGAGCCCGATCACCTCTCACCAGCGACCGGTCCCGCCCAGTGCCGAATGCTTTACAGTTCAGGTGATGACCGCTGTCCCGGGAAAGGTTCATCGTGCGCCGTCGTGCTCTTGTCCTGACCACTGCCGCCCTCGCACTGGCCCTGACCGCGTGTTCGGGTGGTGACAGCAGCAATGGCGGCACCACTGCCGACCAGGGCGGCGAAGGCACCGAGACCGCGACCTGCGATCCGGCTGCGCTGGAGACTCTCACCGAGGGCACGCTGACCGTCGGCACGTCCACCCCGTACGAGCCCTGGTACGTGGGTGAGGACCCGACCACCGGGGAGGGCTTCGAGTCCGCGCTGGTCTACGCCGTCGCTGATCAGCTCGGCTTCGCCGAAGAGGACGTGACCTGGGAGAACGTCACCTTCGAGCAGATCATCGCCCCGAACATCAAGCCGTTCGACTTCGCCGCCTACCAGACCACGATCACCCCCGAGCGGGCCGAGGTGGTGGACTTCTCCGCCCCGTACCTGGACACCTATCAGGGGGTGGTGGTGGCCGACTCCGGTGACTACGCCGAGGCGAGCGCGCTGACCGACCTCGAGGGTGCCCGGATCGGCGTGACCGCCGGGCAGACCTCCTTGACCGATGCCGAGGCCGCCTGGGGGGACACCGTCGAGCTGGTGCCCTATGACGACGCCGGGATGGCGATGCAGGCGATGAGCAGCGGGCAGATCGACGCCGTGGTGATGGACGTGAGCCAGGGCGTGTCCGCCTCCACGGTGTACTTCCCGGACACCTCCGTGATCGGCACCCTGCCTGCCTCCGGTGAGCCGGCGCAGCTCGGCTTCGTGCTGGACGTCGAGTCCTCGCTGACCACCTGCGTCTCCGACGCTGTGGAAGCGCTGCGCACCGACGGCACGCTGGACGCGCTCGCGAGCGAGTGGCTGAACACCGACGGTATCCCCGAGCTGAGCTGACCGGGGCGCCGATGGCAGCAGATCGGCCGGCGGCGGCCCACGAACCCACCGAGCAGGCGCTCGTCCGGGCTGCCTACCGCCGTCGAGGCCGGCGCCGGTCGTTCCTGGTGGCACTGGCCTCCACAGTGGTCGTCGCTGCGCTGGCCTGGTGGGTGCTGGTGAGCTCGCCCGGCTGGGAGCGCACTCGGGAGGCGTTCTTCGACCCGGGCCGGTTCGTGGAGATGCTGCCCGCGCTCGCCGACGGGCTGTGGTTGAACCTGCGGGTCTGGGTGATCGCGGGGGTGATTTCGCTGGTGCTCGGGCTGTTGCTGGCGATCGCGCGCACCACCACTGCGCCCGCACTGTTCCCGCTCCGCGCGGCCGTGGTGGCGTTCGTGGACATCTTCCGCGGGGTTCCGGTGCTGCTGGTGCTACTGGTGGTCGGGTTCGGTCTGCCGGCGCTGCGGCTGCCGTGGATGCCGATCCAGGCTGCGTTCCTGGGCACGCTGGCGCTGGTGCTGACTTACAGCGCCTACCTCGCGGAGATCTTCCGCTCCGGGATCGAGGCGGTGCACCCGGCGCAGGTGGCGGCGGCCCGCGCGCTGGGGCTGACCAAGGCGCAGACCACTCGCCGGATCGTGGTGCCGCAGGCGGTGCGCAATGTGGTGCCGGCGCTGCTGAACATGGTGGTCGCGCTGCAGAAGGATTCTGGGTTGATCTCCATCCTCGGTGCGGTGGACGCGATCCGGGTGGCGCAGATCGCGGTCAGTGGCGACTACAACTTCACTCCGTACGTGGCTGCCGGGTTCCTCTTCCTGCTGGTGTCCATCCCACTTACCCGAGCTGTGGATGCCTACAACGCCCGCCGGGGTTGGCGCGGTGCCCGCGGTGTGGCGGGGGCGATCCGATGAGCGATCCGATCCAGCCGTCGACGGCGGAGCTCACCTCGGGCGGTTCGCCCGCCTCGTTGCTGCGCTTGCGTGGGGTGCGCAAGTCCTTCGGGGATCACCTGGTGCTGGGCGGTGTGGATCTGCAGGTGGCCGAGCACTCCTGTGTGGTGCTGATCGGGGCGTCCGGGTCGGGCAAGTCCACGCTGCTGCGCGCCGTCGACCTGCTCGAGGACATCGACGATGGGTCGATCGAGCTGCGTGGGGTGGACATCGCCGACCCGTGGGTGAACGCCGATGCGGTCCGCGCCCGGCTCGGCATGGTGTTCCAGGCCTACAACCTGTTCGCGCACATGCGTGTGCTGGACAACATCACCCTCGCCCCGCGGCTGGTGCACAAGCGGGATAAGGACGAGGCCGAGGCCGCCGCGGTGGAGATGCTCACCCGGGTGGGCCTGGCGGACAAAGTCACCGCCTATCCGGACCAGCTCTCCGGCGGTCAGGCGCAGCGCGCAGCGATCGCCCGCGCCCTGGTGAACGACCCGGAGCTGCTGCTGCTGGACGAGGTGACCTCGGCGCTGGACCCGGAGCTGATCGGCGAGGTGCTCGACCTGCTCGCCGGCCTGCGCGATGAGGGGATGACGATGCTGATCGCCACCCACGAGATGGGCTTCGCCCGCCGGGTGGCCGACCAGGTCTGCTTCCTCGACGGCGGCCAGGTGCTGGAGTCCGGGCCGCCGGAGCAGGTGCTCGGTGACCCGCAGCAGCCGCGGACCCGGGAGTTCCTGGCGCGGTTGCACGGGTGAGGCCGGACGGCCGATCAGCCACCGGCGGTCGCTTCAGCCGCAGCTGATGCCCAAGATCGATCCTCCACTGTTCGAGGCTAGGCGGCTCAGACCAGGCCCAGCCTCCCGGGAGCCGAGTGAGTGAGCCGTGACGGGTGAAGAGGTTGACGGACTCAGGAGTGATGAGATCGCACCGAGCCATCGCATAGAGGTCGTACAGGTCTCGGCTGGCATGGCGATCGAGCCAAGCCGACAGCTTGGCCGCCGCGAAAGCGGGCGCGGTCAGCACCCGAAGCCGGGCTGGCGGCGCGTCCGAGTACCGCTGCATGATGCTCCGCACTTCGGTCGGCCATTGCGGATATCCAGCCTGGCTCAGCAGTTGCACCCGCACCGATAGATCGCCGTCGATGCGTAGCACCGATGGCTCGGTCTCGCGGGTCTCGGTGAGCGGTGGCTCCCAGGTGGCGGTTCCATGGGTGCGTCGCAGGCTTCGCACGGCGCGTTGGATGGTGGCAGCGATGGTGGCTCGATGACCGGTGGCGATCAGATCGATGTCTTCCGACATGCGCACACCCTGAAGGTGGGTCCGCGACAGTGCCGTCCCGCCAAAGAAGATCAGATCATCAAGTCCCACGTCGCGAGAGATGGCTGCCAATGTGTGGGAGATCAAGCGATCGCGCGCGACCTGACCGGCGGAGACTCCAAACGCCGCAGCGACCGTGTCCATCTCCTCGTCCAGTGCGCTCATGAGGCGGCTAACTTCCGCACGCGCTCCAATGCCGACCTAGTCCGGCCCTGTGTGTCGGCGACTTCCACCACCTCATCCAGGCTGGTCTGCGCGAGCAGGGCTTTGATGACGGCGATCCGCTCGGATTGGTCAGCCGCCTTCGGGTCGCGCGCCAGGTCCAGTACGGTCTGCGCTGGCGTGGTGGCCAGCGCTCTGCCGAGCTCGGTACGAACCCTCACTGCCTCCAGAACTTCGACGTCGCGGGTGACGAACCGAATCGTTGCGTGCCTGTCGGCCAGCGGGATCAGCCGGTGTCCGGTTGGCGCGGCCACGACGGCTTCTCCGGTGGCGCGGGGCAGTGCTCCGTGAACTCGGGCAGCGCTTTGCCCCATCAGAACAGCCACGCCGTCGCCCCAGATGGCAGCTCCGACTCCAGCGCCGGCCGTCTCCAACTCCGGAAGCCAGGTGTCTGGGTTCATGTTGGCCGGGACGAGGCAGTAATAGCCGTAGGCGAGCTTGTGCACAACGCCGCGCTGTTCGAGATCGGCCAAGGCCTTGCGTGGACGAGCGTAAGCTCCTTCCAGGGCTTGTGCGCGGACGGTCTGCATCGGCGCTCGGCCGATTATCCGGACAGCCTTCATAGAGGACATCCAATTAGTGTACAAAGTGGCACGATCTTGGTGACACTTTGCGTAGTAAATGTTGACTGAGTTGGGTGAGCGCGACCTGAGCTCCACAGTTATCCACAGCATGGCGAACATGTGCTGCACATGAAACACTGATCGAGTGAAGATGCTTCAGGTACGCAACCTCCCGAACGAACTGCACGCGGCTCTGAAGGAGCGTGCCCGAAGCGAACGGATGACCATGTCGGACTACGTCACCAAGGTGCTGCAACGCGACCTGGCCAAGCCAACGCTCGAGGGACTGGATCGCCAGACAGCGACGGAGCAACGAGCCTCGACGGGAGATCGACGTCGTCGCCGCCCTGGACGAAGCACGCGAGGAGTATGACCCCGACGAGCGTTTTCCCGCACCGGTGAGGATTGTTCTCGATGCGAGTGCTGGGGTCGACTCAGTCCTGGCCGGCTATCGCGGAGCGCGCGTGCTCGACGCGATGAGCGGGACCGAGGTCTGGGCCCCGGGTCTGGTCGACTCCGAGGTCCTCTCCGCGTTGGCTCGGCTGGAACGTGCAGGTGCTGTCACCGGAGTGGAAGCGACGCGTGCACTGGACGCCTGGTCACGAGTGGAGTGCGAGCGATTCCCCAGTGAACTCCTGCTCCACGACGCGTGGTCGCGCCGGGGCTCCCTCCGTGCCTCGGACGCCCAGTACGTGGCGCTCGCGGATCGACTCGGCGCGCCATTGCTCACCTGCGACGCTTGGTTGGCGCGGGCGCCGGTCGGAAACGTGGACATCCAACTGATCAGCTGAAGGCCGCGCTCACATTCCCTTCGGGTGCCAGACCGTCTTCGTCTCGGTGAACGCCAGGATCTGCTCCAGCGACTGAGCATCGAACCAGTCGCCCTCGGCATCGCCGGCCGGGCGGCGCACCCGCTTCAGGTTCTCCGCCGCATCCGCCTCCAGCTCACCCCAGGTGATGTTGTCCGCGCCGAGCGCGCCGGTCAGGTCGATCGCGTTCACGTCCATATGCGTGGCCAGGTGTGGGGCCACCTCCGCGGTGTGGCCGGTGAGCACGTTCACCACCCCGCCGGGCACGTCCGAGGTGGCCAGCACCTCAGCCAACGTGATCGCGGGTAGCGGCCGGTCCTCAGACGACAGCAGCACCACCGAGTTCCCCGTCACCAGCACCGGCGCCAGCGCCGAGACCAGCCCCAACAGTGAGGATCGCTGCGGCGCGAGCACCGCCACCACCCCGGTCGGCTCCGGCACCGAGAGGTTGAAGTACGGCCCGGCCACCGGGTTGGCGTTCCCGGCCACCTGCGCCACCTTGTCCGTCCAGCCCGCGTACCAGACCCACCGGTCGATTGCCGCCGAGACCAGCTCCTCAGCCTTCTTCGCGCTCGCCCCCTCACCGGCGGCCACGTCCGCCACGAACTGCGAACGCCGGCCCTCGAGCAGCTCAGCGACCCGGTAGAGCACCTGCCCGCGGTTGTACGCCGTCGCCCCGGCCCAACCGGACTGAGCCGCCCGCGCAGCACGAACAGCGTCCCGGGCATCCTTGCGCGAGGCCAAGGCGGCGTTCGCGGCAAAGGTGCCCTTCGCCGTCGTGACCTCATAGGTGCGCCCGGACTCGCTGCGCGGAAACTTACCCCCGACGAACAGCTTGTAGGTCTTGCGCACATCCACCCGGGCAGTCATCGCGCACCTCCTTCCACCAGGTAGGAGGCCAGGCCGTGCCGGCCACCCTCCCGGCCGTAACCAGACTCCTGGTAGCCGCCGAACGGGCTGGTCGGGTCGAACCGGTTGAACGTGTTCGCCCACACCACCCCGGCGCGCATCGCATCGGCCATCGCCAGGATTCGCGACCCCTTCTCCGTCCAGATCCCTGCCGAGAGCCCGTAGGGGATGTTGTTCGCCTTCGCGATCGCCTCCGCCGGCGTGCGGAACGTCAGCACCGAGAGCACCGGCCCGAAGATCTCCTCCCGGGCGATCCGGTGCGCGGAGGACACGTTCGTGAACACTGTCGGCGCGAACCAGTACCCGGTCTCCGGCAGCGGGCAGTCGCTGGTCCACCGGGTGGCGCCCTCGTCCTCCCCGACCTGGGTGAGTGCAGTGATCCGTTCCAGCTGCGCTGCCGAGTTGATCGCCCCGACGTCGGTGTTCTTGTCCATCGGGTCACCCACCCGGAGCGTGGACAGCCGCCGCTTCAGCCGTTCGGTGACCTCCTCGGCCACCGACTCCTGCACCAGCAGCCGCGACCCGGCGCAGCACACCTGCCCCTGGTTGAAGTAGATGCCGTTCACGATGCCCTCGATCGCCTGGTCGATGGCGGCGTCCTCGAACACGATGTTCGCGGCCTTACCGCCGAGCTCGAGGGTGGCGTGCTTGCGCGTACCGGCGATCTGTTTCGCAATCAGCCGCCCGACGGCGGTCGATCCGGTGAAGGCCACCTTGTCCACTCCCGCATGCCTCACCAGGGCGGAGCCCGTAGGCCCGGCACCGGTGATGATGTTCACCACTCCGGGCGGGAGCTCGGCCTGGCGGAGCAGATCGGCGAACAGCAGCGCGGTCAGCGGGGTGGTCTCGGCCGGTTTCAGCACCACCGTGTTCCCGGTGGCCAGTGCCGGGGCGATCTTCCAGGCCAGCATCAGCAACGGGAAGTTCCACGGGATCACCTGCGCGGCGACGCCGTGCGGGCGCGGATCGGCGCCGTACCCGGCGTAGCCGAGCTTGTCCGCCCAGCCGGCGTAGTAGAAGAAGTGCGCCGCCGCCGTGGGCACGTCCACATCCCGCGACTCCCGGATCGGCTTACCGTTGTCCAGCGTCTCCAGCACCGCGAACTCCCGCGCCCGCTCGGCGAGCAGCCGCGCGATCCGGAACAGGTACTTCGCCCGCTCCGCGCCGGGCATCGGCCCCCAGACCTTCTCCTGAGCACGGCGCGCGGCGGCCACCGCCCGGTCGACGTCCGCCTCGTCGGCGACTGCGACGTCGGCGAGCACCTCCTCGGTGGCCGGGTTCACCGTCTTCATGGCACCGCCGGCCCCGTCGGTGAACTCCCCGTTGATGAACAGCCCGTAGGAGGAGGCGATGTCCACCACCGCACGGGACTCCGGGGCCGGTGCGTACTCGAACTTGCTCATAGCGCCCGTCCTCAGTCGATCGTCACGTAGTCGGAACCGGAGTAGTGGCCGGTGCTGAGCTTGATCCGCTGCAACAGCACATCGTTGAGTAGGGAGGAGGCCCCGAAGCGGAAGAACTCCGGGTCCAGCCATGCCTCGCCGGCCACCTCGTTCACCGCGACCAGGTACTTCAGCGCATCCTTCGCCGAGCGGATACCACCGGCCGGTTTGACCCCGATCTGCACGCCGGTGGCCGCGAGGAAGTCCCGGACCGCCTCCAGCATCAGCACGGTCACCGGCAGCGTCGCCGCGGGGGAGACCTTCCCGGTGGAGGTCTTGATGAAGTCCGCACCGGCGAGCATCGCCAGCCAGGAGGCGCGGCGGACATTGTCGTAGGTGGCCAGCTCACCGGTCTCCAGGATCACCTTCAGGTGCGCCGGTGTGGTGCGGGACTGGCAGATCTCGCGGACGGCGACGATGTCGTCGTAGACCTTGCGGTAGTCCCCGGCCAGGAACGCACCTCGGTCGATCACCATGTCGATCTCGTCCGCCCCGGCCTCGACCGCATCGCCGGTATCCGCCAGTCGCGCCGCCTTCCCGGCCCGCCCGGCGGGGAAGCCGGTGGCCACCGCGGCCACCGCCACCGGGGCAGCGCCGATCGCTTCCTTGGCCACCGGCACCAGATCGCCGTACACGCAGACGGCGGCCGGCCGGGGGCAACTCGGATCGCCCGGCTGCGGAGTGAGCGCCTTCGCGACGAGGGAGCGCACCTTGCCGGGGGTGTCGGCGCCTTCCAGCGTGGTCAGGTCGATCATCGAGATGATCGTGTCCAGCCCCCACGCCTTGGCGGTGGTCTTGATCGAACGGGAACCGAGCTGGGCGGCGCGGCCCTCCAGGCCGACCGCATCGGTTCCGGGCAGCCCGTGCAGGAACGTGCGCAGGGCCGTGTTGCTCAGTTGGGCCGAGCCGACGACGGCGCTCGCGTCCGTGTTCACCTGGCTCGCCGAGCGGGTGGCCGGGTGAGTGGTCGTGACAGCCATGGGGCGAGTCTAGGCGTGCCGACCGACCTATGCTGGCGAGTAACGTCGTCGTGCTAGGTGCTCTGGGAGTCCACGGCTTCAAGCAGATCTTGCGCCAGCAGCGCCACACTCTCGGACACGGCAGTTGGGTCGCCCACCAGTTCCTCCGCTGCGCCAGCCATGAGGCATCCGCGAGCGCCTGATCCTTGCGCGAAGAGGTCGCGGAGTTGGTCGAGGCCCTCGCGTGTCACCTCCACGCTGTGGTCCTCGCCCAGCAGCCGGCTGATCGCTTCGGCGAGTACCTGCGTCTCGACTGCCCGCAGCAGACGGTAGACGTCGTGGGCGTCCTTGTTGTCCTGTCTCGACCGGGTCTCGAGCCGGTCATGGATCTTGTGCAGTTTGGCCACCAACAACGCTGCCGGACCGGCCACAGAGACCTCGAACTCCCGACGGTCGATGGCACGATCAAACGGCCGGATAATCATCTTGGAGTTGTCTATCAACGCCGCCTCGATGCCTCGCGCCCTCCGCATCGACTTCGCGTCGTGCGGCGGCACCCGAACCCCTCGGCACCCGAACCCCTCGGCGCCCGGCGCCGGCGACGGCATCTGGCACCATCAGGTCGACCGGCACACCCCACCGGGAGATCCATGACCCAACCGCGCTCGGGCGCGGATCCGGCGAGAAGCCCGCCGCGCTCATTGCCTCCTCGACCAGCGGGTCGGAACTCAGTAGGTTGGGGTCCACCGCGACGTCGCCGTCGGTGGTGAACTCGGCCAGGGCAATGTCCGTCGCTCCCGTGTGCAGGTAGACGGCCTGTGCGCCGATGATGATGAGCGCGTCGAGGTGCGACTCCAATGCTTCCAGCGCGTCGAGCAGCCCCATCCGCGCCATGGTCACCTCGTCAATCACGACGCCAGCGCTCCTCGTTGGCCTTCATCCACTCGATCAGGTATTCGCCTTCGGAAGGTTCGCGACCCGGTCCGTTCAGCAGGTCGGCGGCCACCTGGGCGGGGGCCGCCACCGGGTAGCCACCTTCGGCCCGCGCCGTATTCTGGAACGGGACGTCGCCGACCGTCCTGGGCTCCAAGAGGATCACGTTGGGCGCAGCCGCGTTAGGCCGCAGGCCCCACCGCTCCGATGTCTCTTGGATCGACGAGACGTAAACGTAGGCGGCCTTGGCCGGCGCGTACGTCGCCCACTGCTTCGCAGCGACAGACCCCGTCACAGCCGCCGGCAAGGTAAGTTCCGCGGCCACCTTCGCGAGGAAGGCATCCACTCCTCTCGGCTCGATGAACGCCATCACGCGCGTCGTCGTCTGGAAGGCGGCGTCAGAACTCCACGCGCGCAGTAACCGCTCCCAGTCGGTCACGCGGTAACGCTTGTCCCCCTTGATGACGAGGTCCTCGCGTTGCAGATACTCCAACACCCGGTACGCCGCACCCGTGGACGCGCCCGACGCAGCCGTGAGCTCACGGACCGTCCAGTCGCGGTTGTAGTCCAAGAGAGCGCGAGCAACACGCGCCGCGGGTTCACCCTTGAGCGTGCCCCGCGGACGGCCCTTGCGCCACGGATCTCGGTCCTCGCCCCGGTCAGAGATGAAGATGGCCGGGGAGTCGATAGCAATGCGCATGTTGCCGGTGGCATCTACATAGGACAGCCCGTCCTCCACCAGAGCCTCGCGCACGGAAGTTGACAGATAGCGCGCTGCCACGACGGGAACGCCTCCGAATTCCACCGCGATGAGGCGAACCTGGTCTGCGATGTGTGCGACGTCACGGCGCTCGATGACCTGCTTGACCTTGAAGAGGAGTCTCGCGGCCTTCCCATCGGAAGCTCGAAGCTGGATCGACAGATCGGGGCGCGGCGAACGCTGCTGTAGCTCAGCAGGGCCTGTGACCTTCCAGGTCTCTGGGAGGCGGTCACGCATGACCTGGACGATGCGACGCTCCACCTCGGCAGCAGTCAGCACCTCATCGGTTGCCATGAGCGCACACTCCCGTTCAGGTATCCACGCCGTTCAACCGGCAGTGGAATCGTCCGGTTACCCGAACATCTTAGCATCTGTTCGCGAAATAGGCGTTCTCCGCTGACAGCGGATTCCCAGATTTACCCGACCATCGGTCGCGGGCCTCAGTCGGGGCTCCGCCGCCCTGGCACTTCAGACGCGGCTGTTCCGTCCGAACGAGGTCAGGTACCCGGTGCCACCGGCCACCAGCTCCGCCTCGAACTCCCGCGCCCAGGCGGCATACGGGCGCGAGGCCAGATTCTCGTTGCCGAACCGGGTGTCCTCGGAGACCTCGGTGACGCAGAAGTCCGGGATCACCAGATCGGTCACCGGGCTGGTGCGTTCGCATTCGGCGACGATCAGTGGCGCGTTGCTGCCGAGGAACTCATCCAGCACCCAGCCGTCCTCACCGAGCCAGACGGCGTGGCGCAGCTTGAGCACCTTCGCGCCACCCCGGCGGACCATCTCCTCGGCCACCAGCGGGTCCAGCTCGCGCTCGGCCTCGTACCGGGTGCCGCCCACAGCCGGGCCCTTGGCGGTCAGCGTGCACATCGACCAGTCGCCGGCCACGGCAGCGAGAATTCCGGGGATGTCCGCGGAGCGGCGGAACGGTTCGGGCGGTGCCGGCGCCTGCAGCCGCACCCGGAGCGCGTAGCCCTCGCTGGCCAGGTAGTAGCTCTGCACGATCACATCGGGTGTGGCACCGACCAGCAGGTCCGTGGGCAGAGCACGCACCAGGAATTTGCGCTCGAACTCGAAGTCGCCGTACCCGGACTCGGTCATGACCTCACGATACTCGCCGCGAGGGTCAGGCGAAGAAGCGGAACAGCGGCGAGTCCGGCGGGATCGGGCGGTAGGTGAGCCGGGAGGCGTCCATCCGCTCCAGCAATGGCCGGTAGTCCTCGGCTGACCCCAGAGTGAGCCCCACGAACGCCGGCCCGGTCTCCCGGTTGGACCGTTTGGTGTACTCGAACAGGGAGATGTCGTCCTCCGGGCCGAGCACCGCGTCCAGGAACCGTCGCAACGCCCCGGGTTCCTGCGGGAACTCGATCACGAAGTAGTGCCGGAGGCCGGCGTGCACCAGCGCGCGCTCCTGGACCTCGGCGTACCGGGAGATGTCGTTGTTCCCACCGGAGAGGATGCACACCACGGTCGCGCCCGGGCCGACCTCCACCGTCGCACCGGAACCGGTCGGGCCCACTGCGGCCAGAGCGAGCGCCCCGGCGGGTTCGGTGATGATCCCCTCCACCTGGTACAGATCCAGCATCTCCGCGCAGATCCGGCCCTCGTCCACCGCCACCATCGGCACCTGCAGCCTGGCGACGATCTCGTGCGAGGCGTCCCCGACCCGGCGCACCGCCGCGCCGTCGACGAAGGTGTCCACCTCGGTGAGAGTGACCGGTGCTCCGGCGGCGAGTGCGGCGGCCATGCTCGCCGCCCCCGCCGGCTCCACCCCCACCACCCGGGTGCGCGGGCACGCCTCGGCGAAGTAAGCGGCCATCCCCGCCACCAGCCCGCCCCCGCCGACCGGCACCACCACCACATCCGGGGGAGCACCGAGCTGGTCGTGCACCTCTTTGGCCACCGTGCCCTGCCCGGTGATCGTGCGCGGGTCGTCGAAGGGGTGGACCATCACCGCGCCGTCCGACTCGGCGAACGCCCGCGCTGCCGCGGAGGCTTCGTCGTAGGTGGAGCCGACCTCGACGATCTGTACCTGATCGCCGCCCAGGCCCGCGATCCGGTCCAGCTTCTGCCGTGGCGTGGTCCGCGGTACAAAGATCCGTCCGGCGATGCCGAGCTCCGCACACGCCATCGCCACCCCCTGGGCGTGGTTGCCGGCGCTCGCGCAGACCACCCCACGCACCCGTTCGGCCTCGTCCAGGCGCAGCATCAGGTTGAACGCCCCGCGCACCTTGTAGGAGCGCACGCCCTGCAGGTCCTCTCGCTTGACCAGCACGCGGGCCCCAGTGGCTTCGCTCACCCGGTGCCACGGCTGCAGCGGGGTACGGGTGACAGCGTGCTGGATCCGCTGAGCCGCCTCGCGGACGGTGGTCGCGGTGACCTGGTGGGTGTCGAAGCTCATGGGCGGAAGTCTAGGAGGGTGTGTTGTCATGGAGACATGGACTTCTGGCCGGTACTGAAATGGCTGATCGCCGTGTTCTCGGCGGCCGCTGGCGCACTCATCGTGCTGGTGGTGGTCAACCTGGTGCTGAACCGGGTCGGACGCAAGGTGCGGCCGGTGCAGCGCGCCTGGACCCGGGTGCGTCGACCGGTTGCCGCGCTGCTGCTCAGCGTGGCGCTGCGGATCTCTTTCTCACAGGCGGCCAACCCCTCCACGTTCCGGGACATCGGGTTGCACGTGCTGTTGATCGCGGTGATCGTCTCCGCGGTGTGGCTGGTGGCCACGCTGGTGCTGGCCTGGCTCTGGCAGACCCAGCAGCGGGTGGTTGCCCGGATGCGCGACGACGACCGGGCCCAGCGGCGGGTGCAGACCCAGATGCTGCTGATCCGCCGGGTGGTGAACGCCGTCTTCGTGGTGCTCGGTGGCGCGATGGTGCTGCTGACGTTCGAGGGGGTGGAGCAGATCGGCGCCACCATCCTGGCCTCGGCCGGTCTGCTGTCGGTGGTGCTCGGTATCGCCGCGCAGAGTTCGCTCGGCAACATGTTCGCCGGGCTGCAGCTGGCGTTCACCGATGCGATCCGGATCGGGGACATCGTGGAGGTGGACGGCACCTGGGCGACGGTGGAGGACATCACCCTGACCTATGTGGTGGTGAGCATCTGGACCGAGCAGCACAAGGTGCTTCCGTCCACCTACTTCACCACCACCCCGTTCATCAACTGGAGCCGCACCGGGGAGTCGGTGATCGGGTTGATCTACTTCTCCCTGGACTGGCGGGTGGACCTGGCCGGCTTCCGGGCCGAGTTCGAGCGCCTGGTGGATGAGAGCGGGATGTGGGACGGTCGCTCCCGCGCGGTGCGGGTCACCGACTCCTCCACCGAGCGGCTCACCGTGCGGGCTCAGGTGAGTACCAAGGACACCGATGACGACTGGTTCCTGCGCTGCGACGTCCGGGAAGGGCTCGCCACCTGGCTGCGCGAACACAATCCCGAGGCTCTCCCGCTGCAGCGGGTCACGTTCACCGAGCAGACCCTGCCCGCCCCCTCCACCCCCGCGCTGCCGCAGCCGCCACAGGGCCGCCGGGACGGCGACGTACTCGAGGGACCGGCCGGCGGAGACCAGTAGTCACAGGCTGACGGCGGCGCTCACCTCGGTGCGTAGCTGCTGCAGCCGGCCGGTGGCTCGGGCGCGGCTCTGGGTCAGCGTCTCCGGCCCGGACACCGGCTCGATCACCTCCAGGTAGCACTTCAGCTTCGGTTCCGTCCCGGACGGGCGCACGATCACCCGGTCCCCGGCCTCGGTGGCGAGCACCAGCGCGTCGGTGGGCGGGAGGTCGTCGCTGCCCCGGGTCAGGTCCACGCGTTGCACGACGGCGGAGCCCACCAGGGTCTGCGGCGGCGCCGTGCGTAGCCGGTCCATCAGGACGGCGATGTCGCCGGAGTCTTCCACCCGTACGGTCACCGGGGCGGTGGCGTGCACCCCATGCCGGACGGCCAGCTCGTCCAGCAGCGACTGCAGGCTGCCGCCCTCGGCCTTCCGGGCGCCGGCCAGGCGGGCCAGGCGCACGGCCGCGGAGATGCCGTCCTTGTCCCGGACCGCATCCGGGTCGGTGCAGTAGCCGAGTGCCTCCTCGTACCCGTAGGCCAGGTCCGGCACCCGGCTGATCCACTTGAACCCGGTGAGCGTGGCCCGGTGCTCGAGCCCGTGCTCAGCGGCGATCGCGGCCAGCAGCTGGGAGGAGACCACCGAGCTGGCCAGCACTCGCTGCTCACCCGCGGCCACCAGCCGCTCGGCGGCGTCCTGGCCGAGGATGGCACCCACCTCGTCGCCGGTGAGCTGGCGCCAGCCGCCCTCAGCAGCAGGGTCAGGGATCGCCGCCGAGCAGCGGTCCGCATCCGGGTCGTTGGCGATCACCAGGTCGGCGCGGACTTCTCGTGCCAGGGCCAGGGCCAGGTCGAGCGCACCGGGCTCCTCGGGGTTCGGGAACGCCACCGTGGGGAAGTCCGGATCCGGTTCGGCCTGCTCGGGCACCGGATGGACTTCGGAGCCTGCGCCCTCCAGTGCCCGCTGTGCCAGCTGCCCGCCCACGCCGTGCATCGAGGTGAGCACGACCCGTAGCGGCTGGTCTGGTGAGACCTGCGTGCCTGCGGCCCGGGCCAGGTAGTCCTCCACCAGCGCGGGTTCGAGCAGCTCACGCCGGCCTCCCGAGCGGTGCGCATCCTCGGCGGACCGGGGCACCGCTGCCACCGCGGGCACGGCAGCGATCGCCTCGGCGATCTTCTCGTCGTGCGGCGGCACGATCTGGGCACCCTGCCCGGCATCGGTGACCACCCGGCCGCCCAGGTACACCTTGTAGCCGTTGTCCTGCGGAGGGTTGTGCGAGGCGGTGACCATCACCCCGGCGTCCGCCTCCAGGGCTCGGACTGCATAGGCAAGCACCGGCGTCGGCAGTGGGCCGGGCAGCAGCAATGCGCGGCCTCCGGCTGCGGCCACCACGTCCGCAGTGTCGGTGGCGAAGTCCGCCGAGCCGTACCGGGCGTCGTAGCCGATCACTACCACCGGGTGCTGGCCGGAGCCGAGCGCCTCGGTGAGGTAGCCGACCAGGCCGGCGGCGGCCCGGATCACCACCGCCCGGTTCATCCGGTGTGGCCCGGCGCCCAGACGGCCGCGCAGACCCGCGGTGCCGAACGTCAGCGGTCCGCTGAACCGGTCGGCCAGCTCGCCGAGCGCCTCTTCAGCGGCTGGACCGGTACCGCCGGCAGTATCGAGCAGGGCGGTCAGCTCAGCGGCCGTGGCTGGGTCCGGGTCGTCGGCGATCCAGGTGCGCACCCGGTCGAGGAGCGTCACGAGAGCTCCCGGCGGACAATCTCGGCGAGCAGTGCGGAGATCCGTGGCCCGGCCGCCTTCCCGGCCTCGATCACCTCCGCGTGGGAGAGCGGCTCCGGGGAGATCCCGGCGGCCAGGTTGGTCACCAGGGAGATGCCGAGCACCTCCAGCCCGGCGTGCCGGGCGGCGATCGCCTCCAGCGTGGTGGACATGCCCACCAGGTCCCCGCCCAGGCGGCCGACCATCTGCACCTCGGCAGGGGTCTCGTAGTGCGGGCCGGGCAACTGGCAGTACACCCCCTCGGCCAGGCTCGGGTCCACTTCCCGGGCCAGTGCGCGCAGCCGCGGTGAGTACAGATCGGTCAGGTCGACGAACGTCGCGCCCTCCAGCGGGGACGCTGCGGTGAGGTTGAGGTGATCGCTGATCAGCACCGGAGTCCCGGCCGGCCACTCGGTGCGCAGCCCGCCGCACCCGTTGGTGAGCACCACGGCGGAGGCGCCGGCGGCAGCTGCGGTGCGCACCCCGTGCGCGACCGCGCGCACGCCTTTGCCTTCGTAGTAGTGCGTACGGGCGCCGACGATCAGTGCATGGCGAGTCCCGCCGTCGACCTCGATCCGGATCGAGCGCAGCGTGCCGGCATGTCCGGGTACCCCGGAGGCACTGAACCCGGGCACATCCTCGGCGGGCAACTCGGCCACCTGCTCGCCGAGCAGGTCAGCGGCACCGCCCCACCCGGAGCCGAGCACCAGGGCGATGTCATGGCGGGGCACACCGGTGCGTTCCGCGATGGTGGCAGCGGCTGCGCGAGCGGCGTCGAAGGGGTCAGCGGAGGACTCGAGCGCGGTGTTCACCCTTGAAACCTACCTGCGCAGTCGCCCCAGTGTGCTCCGGAGCGGCACAATGGCAGCCGTGACCACCACTCCCAGCACCCCGGTGACCGCAGACCAGCACACCAACGTAGGCCGCTCCAGCACCCGCGCAGGCTCACGGGTGGTGATCATCGGAGGCGGCCCCGGCGGCTACGAAGCCGCACTCGTGGCCGCCCAGCTCGGTGCCGCCGTCACCCTGGTGGAACGCCAGGGGGTGGGCGGCTCCGCCGTGCTCACCGATGTGGTGCCGTCGAAGACGCTGATCGCCACGGCGGAGTGGATGACCCTCACCGAGAGCGCCGGTGACCTGGGAATCCGCCCGCGCGGGGAGTCCGAAGCCTCCTTCGAAGCCGACTTCGCCACAGTGGACGCCCGGGTGCTCCGCCTGGCACAGGCGCAGAGCCGGGACATCCGTACCCGGCTGGAGCGGGAGGGGGTGCAGCTGATCGATGGCACCGGGCGGCTGGACGGGCCCGGACATGTGGTTGCCGAGCATGCGGACGGCCAGTCCGTGTCGCTGGACGCGGATGTGGTGCTGCTCGCCACCGGGGCCCGCCCGCGGGTGATCCCCACCGCCCAGCCGGACGGTGAGCGGATCCTCAGCTGGACCCAGCTGTACCACCTGACCGAGATCCCCGAGCGGCTGATCGTGGTCGGCTCCGGGGTGACCGGGGCGGAGTTTGCCGGCGCCTACCGGGCGCTCGGTGCCGAGGTGGTGCTGGTCTCCAGCCGGGACCGGGTGCTGCCGGGGGAGGACTCCGACGCCGCCGACCTGATCGAGGCCGTGTTCAAGCGGCGGGGGATGCAGGTGCTCTCCCGCTCCCGGGCCGCCGGCGCCCGCCGCACCGAGAACGGGGTGGAGGTCGAGCTCACCGACGGCCGCGTGGTGACCGGCTCGCACTGCCTGATCGCCGTGGGCGGGGTGCCGAACACCGAGGACCTCGGTCTCGCAGGCGCCGGGGTGGAGGTGAGCGAGTCCGGGCATATCCACGTGGACCGGGTCTCCCGCACCACGGTGCGCGGGGTGTATGCGGCCGGGGACTGCACGGGTGTGCTCGCGCTGGCGTCCGTGGCTGCGATGCAGGGCCGGATCGCGATGTGGCACGCCCTCGGCGACGCCGTCTCGCCGCTGGATCTGAGCCAGGTCTCGGCGAACGTGTTCACCGCCCCCGAGATCGCCACGGTGGGCGTCTCGGAGAAGCAGGTCACCTCCGGGGAAGTGCGCGGGGAGGTGGTGACCCTGCCGCTCGCGCGCAACCCGCGGGCGAAGATGCTCGGCATCCGCGAAGGCTTCCTCAAGCTGATCTCCCACCGTTCTTCTGGCGTGGTGATCGGCGGTGTGGTGGTCGCCCCGCGAGCCAGTGAGCTGATCTTCCCGATCACCCTCGCGATCAGCAACCGGCTCACTGTGGACCAGGTGTCCAACGCTTTCACCGTCTACCCGTCGCTGTCCGGCTCGATCGCGGAGGCGAGCCGACTGCTGCACGATGCGCATGGCTGAGACCGCCGGCAACCGGTCGGGGGAAGCCCTGGTCGGTCCTGGTGCTGGCGGCGCTCGGGGTGGCCGCCCTGGTGCTCGGCTGCCTCTGCGGTGACCAGCGCCGTCACCGATACCGGCTACCTTGACCCGTCGTTTGAGGGGGTGATATATTTGTTGCAATCGGTTGCAAAGTAGCGCAACGTCCTGGTGAGCCGGCAGGCATCTCGAATGGCCCGTGCCGGCGAGATGCCGGACAACCTGCTGAGGAGTGGACGATGGAGTCAATCAGAGAAACCGCTGGTCGTCGGGCGGTGCCCACGGCAGTGTCCCGACGACGTCTGCTGCAGATGGCGGGCGTGGGTACCGGTGCCGTGGCGCTCGCTGGCTGTGGCCCGCTCAGTTCGGGGGACGGCTCGCAGGGAGATGGGGGAGACTCCTCGGGGTCTCAAGAAGCGGAGATCGGCGTCAAGCCCGCTGAGGGGACATCCGGCTACGACTTTCTTGTCGGCGTGGGCGACAAGGTCACCGAGAATCACCCTGAGTTCACCTTTACCTACACCTTCGTCAACACCAAGGTGCGCCCGCAGATCGAGCAGCGCTGGCGGGCGGGGAACCCACCAGACACGGACTACGAGGTGTTCAACGCGCAGGTTCCCGCGACCCACGACTTCGCCGAGAACCTGCTCGACCTCACCCCGTACATGGAGGAGGAGATCGGGGCAGGAGGTACCTGGCGGGACAGCTTCCTGGATGCGGCCATTCAGGAGACAGAGCTCGACGGGAAGATCTACGGCGCAGTGACCGATACCCACGTGATCGCGATGTTCTACAACATCCAGATCTTCGAGGACCTCGGTATCACGCCACCTCATACCTGGGACGAGCTGCTCGAGGTGAGCAGCACCCTGAGCGAAGAGGGGATCGATCCGATCGCGGTGACCGGAATGTACGAGCCCTATATGGGGATGTGGGTCGACTACCTGTTCCAGCGCGAGGTGGGCTACGAGGCTGCCCGGGACGCAGCCTTCTCCGGGGACTATGCCGATCCCGGATATCTTCGGGCCGCGGAGCGATTCCAAGCGTTACGGGACCAAGGTGCGTTCCTCGACGGCTTCCAAGGCACCGACTTCACGGCGGTGCAGATGGAGTTCTTCCAAGGCAACGCTGCCATGATCTTGATGGGAACTTGGCTGTCCGCTGAGATGAAGGACTCGATCCCGGACGACTTCCAGCTGGGGGTGGTGGCGTTCCCGCAGGTGACCGAGGACGGGGAGGACAACAGCTTCACGTCGGCGTCGAACATCATGGTGGTGAACAAGGAGAGTCAGAGCATCGACGCCGCGATTGCGTACATGCGTGAGCTGACCTCAGCGCAGACCCAGACCGATCGAGCGCTCGAACAAGGTGCAGTATCGGCGGTGGAAGGAGTGCCTGGCCCTCCTGGTGTGGAAGGCCTGGACGAGCTGCTCGCGAGCGCCGGCGAACTCAACTACCGGTACTTCGGAACCGAGTTCGTTCCGGACCGGCATGCTGCGTACTACCGCGAAGTCGCCAGATTCTTCTTCGGTGAGCAGGATGCCGCCCAGTTCATCGACGCCCTGACCGAGGCGATGAGCCGCGACTTCTGATCGATTCGAGGTGTCGCACGGCCGGTTCGGCACCTCCTGCGGCACCGCTGGCGGCGCTGACTTGTGCCAGAACGACGAATGGACCGATCGGTCGGCAGCGATCGGACAGCTGACTCACTGTGGGGACGGGGAGAACGTATGACGAGGATGCGAGTACGCGCGGTGGCGGCGGCAACGTTGGCCATGACGATGACTGCACCCGCGATCGCGGTTGCCGCACCGGGCGGGGAGACGACCGAGAGCGGGCAAGGCCCCCGGAACGTCATCTATCTGGTGGGTGACGGTATGGGCTTCAACCAGATCGACGCCGGGTCGATGTTCCAGCACGGCACCAGCAACTACCAGTTCCGGGCTGACCCGGCCACGGGCGAGATCGAGCTCCTGCCCGGCGAGGTGGACCCGGCCTACCAGGACTTTCCGGTGCAGGAAGCCGTAGCGACCTACCAGCACGGGAACAGCTACGACCCGGATGCCACCTGGTCTGACTTCTCTCAGGCACTGAACAGCCATACCGACTCCGCTGCCGGTGGTACCGCCCTGGCCTCCGGGGTACGCACCTTCAACGGCGCGATCGGGCTCGACTCTTGCGGACGGCCGGTCGAGACCGTCACCGAACGCGCGAGTGCGCGCGGGATGGCCACTGGTGTGGTCAGCAGCGTCCCGTTCAGCCACGCGACGCCCGCGTCCTTCGTCGCCCACAATCCTTCCCGCCACAACTACCACGCGATCGCGCAGGAGATGGTGGCCGGGGAAGACATCGACGTCGTCATGGGGACGGGGCACCCCTATTTCGACGGTGACGGCGAGGAGCGAGACGCCCCCGACTTCGAGTTCGTCGATGAGACCACCTATGAACAGCTGAGCAGTGGTGACAGCGGTTTCGAGTACATCAGCGAGCATGAGGCGTTCGCCGACCTTGCCACCGCCGACGAGACTCCCGAACGCCTCTTCGGCCTCGCCGAGGTCGGCGCAGGACTGCAGTACGACCGCAGCGGACCGGACCGGGATGAGAACGGTGACCCGGTCCCCGGTGCCTTGCCCTACGAAGCGCCGCCCGTGGAGTCCGTGCCCGACCTGTCCGTGATGGCTGCTGGTGCCCTGAACGTCCTGGACGACGCCTCCGAGGAGGGTCTGTTCCTGATGGTGGAGGGCGGGGCGATCGATGCGAACGGCCACGCCAACAGGCTGAACCGAATGATCGAAGAACAGCTCTCCTTCAACGAGACGATCGAGACCGTCATCGAGTGGGTCGAGCGGGAGAGCAGCTGGTCGGAGACCCTGGTGGTCGTCACCGCTGATCATGAGACCGGCTACCTGGCCGGTACCGGATCGGATCCGACGTGGGAGCCGATCAGCGGAGCAGAAGGCGAGCTGCCGGGCGCCGAGTGGAACACTAGTGGCCACTCCAACCACCTGGTGCCGGTCTTCGCCCGGGGAGTCGGCGCTGAAGAGATCGGCGCACGCGCCACCGCGCAGGATCCGGTCCGTGGCGAGTACTTGGAGAACGTCGACATCGCTCGCACCATCTTCGCCGCGTGGGGCGAGCCGCTGGAACGCCCCGGCAGTTCCGGACGCGACCCGAGTGCGGAGCTTTCCGGCTCCGGAACAGCCGAGGACCCCTACGAGCTGCACTCCTGGGAGGACGTCGAACTCGTCTCCGGCGAACCGGACGCCCACTACCGACTGATGGCGGACCTGGAGCTTGACGACACACCCCGAGCCCAGATCGCCTGCGCGAGCGCGACCGGCTTTACCGGGACGTTCGACGGGAACGGGCACCGGATCTCCGGGTTCGTGGGCATCCCTGAGGTCGGCGGGGGACTGTTCGCCGAGAACGCCGGGACGATCCGTGACCTGGCGGTGACCGAGGCCGCTATCGAGACCGGCCCGCGGATCGCCGGCCTCATCGCAGACGTCAACTCCGGGACGATCGAGGGCAGCTGGACCTCTGGAGCGATCACCGGCGACTCGCGGGTCGGTGGGATCGCCGGTAACTCCTCCGGTGTCATCCGGGACAGCTACTCGCTCGCCACGGTGACCTCCGAGGCCGGCGAGTCCGGAGGAGTGGCTGCCGTCGGCACTTCCGGATCGACCACCGAGCGCGTGTACTCCACCGGTGCGGTGGCCTCGACGACGAACAACGCGGGCGGGCTGGTCGGCTACGGCTACGGCGGCACCACGATCCAGGACTCGCTCGCGCTGAACTCGGCCGTCCACGCCAACGCCTTCGCCCACGCGGTCCTGGGGCGGTATGCCTCGGGTGACCCCACGCTCACCAACAACTATGCCGTCGAGGACATGGAGGTCGAACGGGAGAACTACTCCGATGATCCAGCCGCCGACAACCCCAAGGGAGAGCAGGTCGCGCGGAGCGTGACCGCCTCCGAGGAGTTCTACGCCGAGAGCCTTGGCTGGGACTTCGAGGCGACCTGGCAGTGGGATGACGTACTCGGCCGGCCCACTCTCCAGGCCGCCGCACCGGACGAAGGTGCCGAGCCGATCGACGGGCTCGAGGGGTCTGGCACCGAGGCCGACCCCTACCAACTGCACTCCTGGGAGGACATCGAACTGCTCTCACAGGCTCCCCACGCTCATTTCCGGCTGATGGCGGACCTGGAGCTCGATGGCACCCCGCGGGCGCAGATCGCCTCCGATGCCATCGGCAAGTTCACCGGCACCTTTGACGGAAACGGTCACTCGATCTCCGGATTCGTCGCCGAGGACGGCGCCGGGCTGTTCGCCGAGAATGCCGGCACGATCCGAAACCTGGTGGTGACGGGCGCACAGATCGTCGACGGGTCACGGCGCTCCGGGATCATCGCTGACCTCAACTCCGGCACGATCGAGAACAGCTGGACCTCGGGAAGGATCTCCGGCGGCTCGCGGGTCGGCGGGATCGCCGGGGACTCCACGGGAGTGATCCGGGACAGCTACTCCCGGGCCATCGTGGTCTCGGGTGCCACCGAGTCCGGTGGGGTGGTCGGCGTCGCCCGGGCCGGATCGACGACCGAACGGGTCTACGCCACCGGCGGCGTGGCCTCGATGCGGAACAACGCCGGCGGGCTGGTCGGTTACGGCTATGGCGGGACGACCATCCAGGACTCGGTCGCGCTGAACCCGACAGTGCACGCCGGTAGTCAGTCGGCGCACGGGATCCTCGGGCGGTACTCCTCCGGTGCGCCCACGCTCGCCAACAACTATGCCAGTGCGGCCATGGAGGTGGGCCCTGCGGCCTACCCGGACGAGCCCGCGGCCGACAACCCGAAGGGCGCCCCGGTCGCGGCCTGGCAGAGCGGATCCCCGGAGTTCTACACCGACATTCTCGGTTGGGACTTCGAGGAGACCTGGCAGTGGGACGAGGAGCTCACCCGGCCGACCCTCCGGGCCGCTGCAGCGGACGAGGGACAGGACGAGGTCGACGACGGAGAGCTCGATGGCGGAGACCTGAACCACTACACCGGCCAGTTCCACTCCCACACCGGGATCAGCAGCGACCACCCCACCACCCGCGGCGAGCCGATGGATGCCTGGCAGCATGTGGCCGAAGCCTCCGATCTGGACTTCTTCGGGGTGACCGAGCACGACGTCACCTATGACGTGCGAAACGCCGACCTCTATACCGAGAACTGGGAAGACGCGATCTCCGAGGAGTGGCGGCTCGTGAACGCGCAGGCCCAGGAGTTCAACGCGGACGTCGAATCCACTGGTCTGGTAGCGGTTCCGGGCACCGAGCACACCTGGTACGACTTCGCCGGTCACATCAACAGTTTCAACACCGACTGGCTCGCCACGGCACACAGCGGCGGAACCCACAATGCCGCCGGTGTCTGGGGTATCGGGAACATGATGTTCGACCTCCCGATGTTCTACGCCCGGATGGCCGAGGACCCCGGCGCCTGGGGGCAGTTCAACCACCCAGCCCCGGGCGGCGGAGGCAACTTCTTCGACTTCAACCACATCACCCCGGAGGCCGACTCGCGGATGCACACGATCGAGGTCCGTGCCGACGATCGGTTCCGGGAGGAGTACACCATCGCCCTGGACGCCGGCTGGCACATCGCACCGGTCTACGGCGACGATGAACACCACGACCGGTGGGGCGAGAATGCCGCGGTCACCGGGATCTGGGCGCAGGCCCAGTCCCAGGAAGCACTCTATGACGCCGTGAGGCAACGGTCCGTCTACACCACCAAGGACAACAATGCCCAGCTGCTCGTCCGGGGAAACGGGGAGATGATGGGCTCCATCCTCGACGGGGGAGCCACGACCCTGGACCTGGCGATCGAGGCGATGGATGCCGACCTGACAGATACCTTCGCCGAGGTCATCGTCCGTTCCAACGGCGGTGAGGTGGTCTACACCGAGGAAAATCTGGGCCCCCGGGTCGATCTGACGGTGCCGCTGGACGTCCAGGACGGCGACTACTTCTGGGTCGAGGTGCTCCAGGCGGACGGTGACATGATCGTCTCCGCGCCGATCTGGATCGGCGACCGGGTCCAGGACGCCAACTATGCCCCGGAGATCGAGCTGGGCGGCCGGATGCCGGAGACCGCCGATTACGGGCAGTCGATTCCGTTGCCCGCTGTGCGGATGCAGGACGACAGCGGAGTCCGGCCGCAGATCGAGACGACGGTGTACAACTCTGAGGGCGAGGTGGCCCAGGACAGGAACTCGTTCGACATCGCCAGCTACGACGACCACTTCGTGGTGGTCCGAGCGACAGATGACGAAGGCAGTACGGCGGCGGCCTACTACCGGATCCAGGTCCGCCAGGACGCACTGGATCCCGAGGGCGTCTATCGACACTTCAGTCCTACGGTCGGTGTCGGGGAGTCAGCCGGCGAGGTCGGCATCAGCGTCTCGACCGACGTGGCGATCACCGAGGCTCATCTGCAGTACCTTCCCGAGGGAGCCAGCGACTGGGACGAGGCGCAGACGGTCTCCACCGCGGGGGATCAGGTCTACGAGGTCGCCCGTCAAGGACGCGAGGCGGACAACTACATCGATTCCATCGGCGGTCAGCCGCTGCGTAGTCATGAGTTCGATCTGAGCGCACTGGAGGGCGGGGAGCGGTACCAGTACCGTCTCGGTGTCAGCGAGTCGGGGCCCTGGACCGACGTCTCCGGCACGTTCACCGCGCCGTCGGACGAGAACACGCCGCTGTATGTCCTCGGTGACCTTGAGGTCGACTCCTCGGACGCTTCCGACTACGCGCTGTTCACCGACATGCTCGACGTCCTGCGGGACCAGGATGATCAGGGTGAGGTGCTGCTCCAGACCGGCGATCTGGTCAATCCCGGTGGGCACGCCGAGCGTTGGGACGAAGTGTCCGAGCACGTGTTCACCGGTCTCGACCTGCCGCTCGCCACTGCAGTGGGCGACGGAGAGACCGGAGTCTTTGATGCTCCGGACGGAGACAAGGAGTTCAACGAGGTCTCCGCTGACCGCAACTCCGTATTCCAGGGGATGTACAACCTTCCCGACAACGGGAGTCAGGTCGGCGAGAGCAACTACTCCTTCCAGCACGGCGACGTCCACGTATCGGTCCTGAACGCACGCTACGACCTCGACACCCAGCTGGAGTGGCTGGTCGAGGACATGCGGACCACCGACGCCAGATGGCGAGTGGTGGTCGGGCACTACTCCTACTACGGCGGTGCGAACAGCTCCGACTACGGCGTCTCGGGCGGTCAGGCGATGATCGCCGAGACCTTCGAGCAGCTGGGCGTGGATCTCTACCTCGGAGGCCACGACCACCTCTACAAGCGGACCACGATCACCGACGGAGAAGTGGCACAGACGCCGGAAGAGGTCGCGCTGGGCACCACCTTCGTCACGACCGGCTCAGCCGGAGCACACTTCGATGAGAACGAAGAGTTCTGGTGGGATGACGTCGTCTACGACGAGGACCTCCAGACCGGACTGATCCTCGAGCTGACCGACGCCGGCCTCGAGCTGCAGGCCTACAACAGCGACGGTGACCTGATCGACCAGCTCACCATCGGCCAGAGCCAGAGCGAGGAGATCCGGCTCAGCTCCGCGGCGGTGGTCGACGGTGCGCTGGATGTCGGTCTGGCCGGGTACGCCAATTCTCCGGAGCGGGTCCTCGTCATGGCGCAGACGTACGACGCAGCCGGTGAGAACGTGATCGAGAGCCGTACCCAGGAGGTGGCGATGGTCCGCGACGGTGGCGAGCAGGCAGTCTCGTTCGACCAACCGCTCCCGGTCGCGCGGGACCAGGACGCCGTCGTGGAGATCCGGGACACCGAGGGGAACGTCCTGGTGGAACCGGTGACCGTGCACGAGGGCTTCATCGGCTCCGGAACGGAGGCTGACCCTTACCTGATCCACTCCTGGGACCAGATGGAGCTGATCGCTGAGGATCCGGATGCGCACTATCTGTTGGCCAACGACCTGGAGCTCCATGAGACGCCACGGCCACAGATCGGCGCGGAGTGGGTGCTCCGCGATGACGCCAACGGAACGACCAGAGGTCCGGGAGCGTTCACCGGGACCTTCGACGGCGGCGGACACACGATCTACGGCTTCCGTGCTGACGCCGCAGCAGGCGGCGGACGGTACGCCCTCGGAGCCGGGCTGTTCGACGAGAATGCCGGGACGATCCGCAACCTGGGTGTGGCCGATGTTCGCGTCGAGGGCGGGCCACGCATCGGTGGGCTCCTTGCCGACAGCAACTCCGGAACTATCGAACAGAGCTGGACCTCCGGGACCGTGGCCGGCAGTGCGCGGATAGGTGGCCTCGTCGGTAACTCGGCCGGGGTGATCCAGGACAGCTACTCGCTGGCGACCGTGGCCACGATCGCCACGGAGACAGGTGGCGTGGTCGGCGTCGGCGCTTCCGGATCAACGACCGAGCGGGTGTACGCGGCCGGTGACGTGACCTCCGGCACCAATAATGCCGGCGGGCTGGTCGGCTACGCCTACGGCGGCACGACGATCCGCGACTCCCTGGCACTGAACTCATCGGTGACAGCCGTCCAGTCTGCGCACGCGATCCTCGGGCGCTACTCCTCGGGTACGCCCACCCTGGACGGCAACTACGCGAGGGAGGACATGGAGGTCGGGTCGGAGAGCTACACGATGGACCCGGCGCCGGACAACCCGCGGGGTGGGCCGGTCTCGCAGCAGCAGACCTCCTCCCAGGAGTTCTACGCCGAGACCCTGGGCTGGGACTTCGACGAGGTCTGGGAGTGGAACGACGCGTTGGGCCGGCCCACTCTCCAAGCGGCTCCCGAGGACGGTGAAGCCTCGTGAGGGGTGCGACCTTCGAGAGAGTGAGTAGCACGCGATGAACAATGTTGATCGACAGCGCCGACGCCTAGCGCTACCGTTCCTGGCACTTCCGTGCGTGTTGCTCGGAGCACTCTTCGTCTTTCCGTTCGTCCAGTCCATCTCGATGTCGATGACCGACTGGTTCGGAACGTTCCAGACGACGAACTGGGTGGGCCTACAGAACTATCGGGATCTGATCGCCGACGACCTATTCCGCAGTGCCGTCCTGAACACGCTTCTCTACTTCGGCCTGTCCCTCGTGGTGCTCTTCCCGATGGCGCTGTTCATCGCCTGGGCGCTGCTGCGGACAAAGCGCAGCCGCTCCTTCTTCCAGCTCGCCATCTTCGCCCCGGCAGTCCTTTCGGTGTCAGTGGCCGGGGTCCTCTGGAAGTTCATCTACAACCCGAACTTCGGAATCATCAACACCGTGCTGGAGGCGGTGGGGCTCGAGGCCCTCACCCGGCCATGGCTGGGCGACCCGTCGACGGCGATGCTCGGCATCGTCATCGCGGTGATCTGGCACGGCATCGCCACCTGGATCATCCTCATCCTCGCCGGGATGGACAGGATCCCGACCGAGCTCAACGAGGCAGCGTCACTGGATGGAGCCTCGAACTGGCAGGTGTACACGCGGGTCACCCTGCCGCTGCTCTGGCCAGTGCTCAGCACCCTTCTGGTGCTGTGGTTCATCCAGTCCATGCAGACGTTCGCCTTCATCTACGTCATGACCAACGGCGGACCGTACGGATCGACCGAGGTGATGGCGACCTACATGTACCGGATGGCCTTCGAGGGTCGGATGTTTGCCTACGGGTCGGCGATGGCGATCGTCATGACGATCATCGTCCTGGTGATCAGCCTGATCGGGTCGAGGATGCTCAGGAGTGATCGTTTTGACAGTTAGCCCGCTGCACGGCATGACCCGGAACGTGCGCCGTCACCCCCTCGTCTTTCTGGCGTTGTCCACACACGCGCTCTTCAATGTGCTCTGCCTGATCTGGTTGCTCAGCACGTCCCTCAAGGGCTCGGCGGAGATCATGGCGACCAGTCCCTGGGCGCCGCCGGAGACACCGCTCTGGCAGAACTATGCCGACGCCTGGAGCATCGGTCAGATGGGCACGTACCTGCTGAACTCGGTGGTCGTCACCACGATCTCGACCGCTGCGGTACTTATTCTCGGCAGCCTCAGCGGCTACGTCTTCGCCCGGGTGGCGTTCCCGGGGCGGAACCTCCTCAAAGCGGTCTTCATGGCGGCGATGATGATCCCTCCGTTCGCCCTGGTGGTGCCGTTGTTCGATGCGCTCTCCTGGGCTTCGCTGCTCAATACGCGCACCGGACTGATCCTGGTGTACGTGGCGATGCAGCTACCCCTGACCACGTTCATCCTCACCTCGTTCCACCAGACACTGCCGTTGGAGCTGGAGGAGTCGGCCGCGATCGAGGGAGCGTCGGCGAGCCAGACGTTCCGCAGGATCGTGCTGCCGCTGACCGGTCCCGCGCTGACGGCCTGCGGTGTCGTCAACGTGCTGCACATCTGGAACGAGTTCATCTATGCCCTGACATTTGTCCAGGACGATTCGGTGTACACGCTGGCCGTCGGCATCTTCCGACTGAACCAGCTGGCCGACTACTCCTCGAACTGGGCCATCCTCTTCGCCGGGATGGTGATCAGTGTTCTGCCCGTCCTCATCGTGTTCGCCTTCTTCCAGCGTAAGTTCTCCAGCGGCATCGCTCAGGGTGCGCTGAAGTTCTGAACGCGTACGGCCGGTTCGAGGCCACCGGCGCGGTCAGCGCGAGGGACGCTCGGGAACCCAGCGGTCGCAGAAGTCGAGCCAGTGTTCCCAATCGAACCGCTCGATGGAGTGTTCTCCGGGCCGGAGGTGGTAGCCCAGCGGGGTCCGGCCGTTCTCGCGGGTGCCACCGGGTGCGGGGAAACCGCCGCTCGGCCGGGGATAGCCGTACAGCTCCCAGACCCGCGCGGCGGCTCGCCAGGAGAGGAACTCGCCCTCCGGGTCGGCGTTGTCATCCTCGCTCGCGCTGGCGACGTACACGGGCCGGGGTGCGATGCACGCGATCAGCTGGTGCTGATCGACGGGTAGCGGCCGGCCCTCGAGCACGCGGGAGCTGAACGCACGCGCGAACCAGTAGGGGCGGATTCGGGCCAGCACCTCGGGGGTCTCACCGACCGGCCGGGACAGCGCGGCGCCCAGGCAACCCGAATCGTTGCTGATCGCCGCGGCGAACCGAGGATCAGTGGCAGCGGCCCACAAGGCGGTCTTTCCCAGCCGGGAATGACCGACCACCGTTACCCGGGCCGGATCGACCTCGGGCACCATGCCCTTCTCCAATGCGTCCTGGAGGCGGGAGAGGGTCCAGGCCCACATGCCGATAGCACCCCACTCCTCCGCCGGCCGGTCGTTGCTGCCCGTGCTGGACAGGATCGTGTGCAGCCCGCTGGAGAAGATCCCCGCGTGGTCCGGACCCACCTGGAGATAGCTGACCGTGATCGCCGCGTACCCTCGCTCAGCGATGCGTTCCAGTGGCCACCGGTGAGCGTGTGAACCTCGCGCCGGGGGGATCTCGAACGCTTCTCGCAGGCCGTCGTAATGGATCTGCCCCGTCTGCGCGGGGTGGTCGATCCCGGTGCGCAGCACAGCATCGTCCAGGGTGCAGGTGTGGTTGCCACGAAAATTGAGTCCCAGATACGCAGGCACGCCCCCCGCCTGTACCGGCAGGTGTACCAGGACGGTGACGGTCAGCGTGCCGAGGGGCCCGGAGAGCGTCACCGCAATCTGCCGACGGATAGCGCCGCCCGGTGCGCGGCCTTCTTCGAGGAGGCGCCAGTCCAACTCGACCCTGCCCTCCGGTACCCGGCCGTAGATCTCGTCCCGGAACTGCGCCATCACCTGCGGACGAACAACGTTCTCCCAGGTGGTCCGGTGCTGCGGGTAGCCGATCTCGGGTTCAGCCAGAACGGTCATCATGGTCCTCCTCTTCTGGTTCACCTTACGGAGCAGTGCCACCTTCTGGCTATCAGTCACTGGTCATTGAGAGGGCGGGTGTCAGCTGTGCTGAATAGAGCGCCACATCGCGGCGTGCAAGGCGGGATTTTCATCGATCGGTTGCCAATTCAGCAAGACTTCTGACATGCTATCTGCAACCGATTGCAGTAGTAAAGAGCAGGAATACTCCTGAGGTGAGGGCACGGGTGAGTCGATGTCGTTGACGGAGCAGGTTCCGGTGGCCGGTGGTGTGCACATCGGCTCCTCCGCTGCTGCGGCCGGACGTGCCGCTGGTGAGCGCGCCGCCACTGCGCTGCGGGAGGTGTTGCGCCGGAAGAGCCGTGCCCGCGTGATCTTCGCCAGCGCGCCGTCACAGGACGCTTGCGTGCGAACCCTGGCAGCGGCACCGGACATCGACTGGAGCCGTGTGCAGTCGATGCACCTCGATGAGTACCGCGGGATCGAGGAGGCCAATCCTGCGGCGTTCGGGCAGTGGCTCGCGGACCGGCTGCCGGCGCCGGCGCAAGCCGGTCTGGACCGGATCAGCCCGCACGGCACCAGCGACGACGAGGTCAGCCGGTACACCGACCTGCTCACCGCGGGCCCGATCGACCTGATCTGCCTGGGTATCGGCGTCAACGGGCACATCGCCTTCAACGAACCCGGCGATACTGACTTCCGTTCGACCATCCTGGTCCGCGAGGTCGCACTCACTCACGCCTCCCGGAAGCAGCAGGTGGACGAAGGTCTCTTCCCCGGCCTGGACGAGGTGCCGACCCACGCGTTGTCCCTCACGGTGCCGGCGATCTTGCGCGGCGACGCTCTGGTGGTCACCGTGCTCGGCCCCGCCAAGGCTGCGTCGGTCGCGTCAGCCCTGACCGGCCCGGTCACGCCGGACCTTCCGGCCAGTGCGCTGCGCACCCACCAGGACGTGGCCGTCTTCCTGGACGAGCACGCAGCCGCCGCACTACCCGCGGACCTGCGCACCTCGAGGATCGAGAACGGCTGAACCGACCGGCGACCGGCTCGTCGTGGGCGTACCGGAGGCGGCGTCGGGCCCGATATCCTCGAGTGATGCCTGTCCCAGCCGCACTGCCCGACCCGCGCACGGTAGACGTCGTCACCCTCGCCCAGGCGATCTGCGACCTGCCCAGCGTCAGCGGCGGGGAGACGGCGCTGGCCGACGCAGTGGAGACGCTGTTGCGCAGCTGTGAGCACCTGCGGACCTATCGCGACGGGGACACGGTGCTCGCTCGCACTGAGCTCGGCCGGGACCGGCGCGTGCTGGTGGCCGGGCACCTGGACACCGTGCCGCTGGCTGGCAACCTGCCCACCCAGCGACGCACCGACGGCGAGCATGAGGTGCTCTGGGGCCGTGGCACGGTGGACATGAAAGCTGGTGTGGCGATGGCGCTGCACACGGCCGTCACCCTGCTCGATCCGGCAGTGGATGTCACCTGGGTGTTCTACGACCATGAAGAGGTGGCGGCGGAGCTGAACGGGCTCGGCCGCCTCGCGCGCCACCACCCGGACTGGTTGACGGCGGACTTCGCCGTGCTCGGCGAACCCACTGCCGGCGGGATCGAGGGCGGCTGCAACGGCACACTGCGGGTCCAGGTGCGCACGCGGGGGACCACCGCGCACTCGGCCAGAGCGTGGCTGGGGCAGAACGCGATCCATGCCGCCGCGGACGTGCTCACCCGCCTGGCCGGCTATACCCCGGCCGAGGTGGAGGTGGACGGTCTGGTCTACCGGGAGGGGATGAACGCCGTCGCCATCACCGGTGGCATCGCCACCAACATGATTCCGGACGAGTGCGTGGTCAGCGTCAACTACCGGTTCGCCCCCTCGGCCACGGTGGACAGCGCGCTGGCACACGTGCGCGAGGTCTTCGACGGCTTCGACGTGGAGCTGGCCGACGCTGCGCGCGGCGCCCGGCCGGGCCTGGATGACCCGCTGGCGGCAGAATTCGCCGCCGCGGTCACCGCGGTCACCGGCGGCCGGCCGGGTCCCAAGTACGGGTGGACCGATGTGGCGCGGTTCGCCGAGCTGGGCATTCCCGCGGTGAACTTCGGGCCCGGGGACCCCTCGTTGGCGCATGCGGACGACGAGCAGGTCCCCATCGATCAGATCCACTCCTGTACCCGGGCGCTGCGGGCCTGGTTGACCGGAACATCCCCTGTGCACCCACCTGCGTGAGGAAGGCAAACCTGATGAGCGCTGAGCAGAATGGCAGCATGCCGGAGCGACGGACCGACTACCTCCGTGGGCCGGTGCGGCTGCGCGGGAAGCTGATTCCGGAGAAGACCACGGACGAGCGTCTCCTCGAGCCGGACCAGGAGGCCGACTGGCTGCACTCCGACCCGTGGCGGGTGCTGCGGATCCAGTCCGAGTTCGTCGAGGGCTTCGGTGCGCTCGCCGAGCTCGGCCCGGCGATCAGCGTGTTCGGCTCCGCGCGGCTCAAGGCTGGTGAACCGGAGTACGAGCTGGCCGTGCAGGTGGCCCGGCACGTCGTCGACCGCGATCATGCGGTGATCACCGGCGGTGGGCCGGGGATCATGGAGGCCGCGAACAAGGGGGCCGCCGAGGGCGGTGGGGTCTCCGTGGGCCTGGGTATCGAGCTGCCGTTCGAGCAGGGGATGAACGAGTACGTGGATCTGGGCGTCAACTTCCGCTACTTCTTCGCGCGGAAGACGATGTTCGTCAAGTACGCGCAGGGGTTCATCGTGCTGCCTGGGGGCTACGGCACCCTGGACGAGCTGTTCGAAGCACTCACCCTGGTGCAGACCCGCAAGGTGAAGCAGTTCCCGATCGTCCTGATCGGCACCGAGTTCTGGAGCGGCTTGCTGGACTGGCTGCGTGGTTCCCTCGCCGAACGGGGCACCATCTCCCCGCACGACCTGGACCTGGTGCACCTCACCGACGACCCGGCCGAGGCCGTAGCGGTAGTGATCGAGGCGAACCGCAGCCGTCGCCGCGCGGAGATGGCCGCGGCAGCCGATGCCGCCGCCGAGGCTGCTCCCGGCGGACCGGAGTAAGCCGATGGGCTGGGTGACGCCGGTGACCTGGATTCTCCTCGGCGTGGTTGTCGTGGTGCTGCTCGTCACGGCACTGATCTCCGCCGGCCGGCTGCCCGCCTGGCTGCCGGGAGTCCGCTCCAGAGGCCGGCGAGAGCGTGGGCCGGCTTTGGAGCCGCCGGGCACCTCTGGCATAGAATGGTCCCAGCAACGCGTTTCAACCGAACAGATCAGGGAGCATGCCCATGGCCGCCATGAAGCCCAGGACCGGTGACGGACCGCTCGAGGTCACCAAGGAGGGCCGTGGGATCATCATGCGCGTGCCGCTCGAAGGCGGCGGCCGGCTGGTTGTTGAGCTGAACCCGACCGAGGCGAGCGAGCTGAGCACCGCGCTCAGCGCCGTCGCCGACTGACAACCGCGCCGACGGATACCGGCGCCGGCTGGCCTCACATCAATGCTGAGGTCAGCCGCATCAGGTTGTCCAGCCACCTCTCCCGGCGCGGGCGCTGGAGCCACTCGGCCAAGGTGAGTTCGCGGCTGTTCGACCGGTAGTCGTCCTGGACGGCGCGCAGGTCGGTGACGACGGACTCGCCGACCAACATCACCATCAGTTCCATGTGCAGGCTCAGCGACCGAATATCCATGTTGCTGGTGCCGATGATGGCGACGTCCTCATCGATGCTCAGATGTTTGGCGTGCAGGACGGTCGGCGCCCGGTACAGGTAGATCTTCACTCCGGCGCGGAGCAACTCCTCGTAGTAGGAGCGCTGCGCGTGGTACACCATGAACTGGTCGCTGATCTCGGCGACGAACAGCTCCACCTCCAGCCCGCGGGCGGCGGCGGTCACCATCGCCTTCTGGATCGTGTCGTCCGGGACGAAGTACGGGCTGGTGATGCTGATCCGGCGGCGGGCATTGTGGATTGCTGCGGCGAACAGCTTGAGGTTGTTGTCGTTGTCGAAGCTCGGGCCGCTCGGCAGCACCTGAGCATCGAGTAGCTCGGTTGCCGTGGCCGGCACCGCGGAGTAGTCCAACGGCAGCAGCTCGTCGGTCTCGGAGTACCAGTCGGTGACGAACACCGCGTCCAGCTCGCGGACCACCGGACCTTCCATCCGCATCATCAGCTCGTGCCAGTGCAGGCCCCGGCGTAGTGCCTTCTTCTTGTGGTAGTGCTCGGCGATCATGTTCATCGACCCGGTGTGGCCGATCCGGCCGTCGATGACCACCAGCTTGCGGTGGTTGCGCAGGTCCAGGCGTCGGCCGGAGCGGATCGGGCTGATCGGCAGCATCATCGTCAGCTCCGCACCCATGCGGGCCAGGGCGTCGGCCGTTCCTCGGCGGTTCGGGTAGGTGAGCGCGGACAGGTGGTCCACCAGCACCCGCACGGTGACGCCGCGGTCTCGGGCCCGAGCGAGCGAGTCGAAGAACGGCTGGGTGGTCTCGTCGAGGGTGAAGATGAAGAACTCGACGTGCACATAGTCTCGCGCCCGGTCGATGTCAGCTGCGATGGCGGCGATCATCTCGTCGTACTCGCCGATCAGCTCCACCCGGTTGTTCGGCAGCATCGGCAACGAGCCCAGCGTGCGGTTCAGCTGCACCACGGTGGGCAGCCAGTCCGGCCAGGGCGAGCTGTGTAGGAGCTGGTCCAGGTCACCGGGCGTGCGCGCGAGGATCTGCTCGGTGACGAACTGCTGCTTGTCCCGCCGGTCCTGCGGCAGCTTCGCCGTGCCGATCAGCAGGTAGGCGATCACGCCCAACGCCGGGATGAACAGGACCACCAGCAGCCAGGCGACCGCAGAGGACGGCTTCCGGTTCGCCGACACCGACGTCGCCGTCACGAAGATCACCAGCACATGGGCGACCAGCAGCGACACCGTCCAGGGAGTGACCTCCGCCATCGCAGCGCCAGCGAGTTGCTCAGCGCAGCACGGCGATCAGCAGCCCGCCGCCGACCGGGAGCAGCGTCGGGATCAGGTCCTCGTTCTCCCGTACGGTACGGCCGAGCTCACGCATGGCCACGGTGAGCTCGTCGCGCCGGGCCGGGTCGGCGACCCGGTCGTGCCAGAGCGCCTCGGAGACGGCCAGCACGCCACCGGAGCGCAGCATCCGGATGGCCTGTTCGGCGTAGTCGCTGGTCTCGCTCGGCTCGGCGTCCAGGAACACCAGGTCGTAGGCGGAGTCGGCCAGCCGGGGGAGTACGTCCAGCCCGCGGCCGGAGATGGTCCGGGTGCGGGTGGAGCGGATGCCGGCGGCGGCGAACGCCTCCTTCGCGGCTCGCTGGTGCTCGACCTCCACGTCGATCGTGGTGAGCACACCGTCCTCGGCCATTCCCTCCAGCAGCCACAGTGCTGAGACACCGGTCCCGGTGCCGACCTCGGCCACCGCTCGGGCGTTGCTCGCCGCAGCGATCATCCGCAGGGCGGCGCCGATTCCCACGGTGACGGCGTCGATACCGAACTCCTCGGCACGAGCGCGGGCGGTGCGTGCCGGCTCGGACTCGGTGAGGAACTCCTCGGTGTATGCCCAGCTCAGGGCCTTGTCGGCAACGATGGTGGGCCTCCAGGTGGGCTTGTCGGCGGCAGAAACTGGTGATCGGCAGCGATGTGCCCCGCTGCTGTGCTCCGATGCTAGCGCGAGCGCGAATCCGGCGGGGAGACCGGAGCCAGTGCGGCTCTCAGGAAGTTCCCAGCCAAGCCGATTAGCATAGGAGTCTGATGACTAGCCCCGCTGTGTTCCCACCGCCCGCCGATCTGCCCGCCGACGAACGCTCGGCAGGGGAGCAGGCCGTGGCCGACGAGGAGTGGGTGGCGCCCAGCTGGGAGGAGATCGTTCGGGAGCACACCGACCGGGTCTACCGGCTGGCCTACCGGCTCACCGGGAACCGGGCAGATGCGGAAGACCTGACCCAAGAGGTGTTCGTGCGGGTGTTCCGCTCGCTGCACTCCTACCGGCCGGGAACGTTTGCCGGGTGGCTGCACCGGATCACCACCAACCTCTTCCTCGATGGACAGCGCCGGAAGAAGCGGATCCGCTTCGACGCACTCGGTCCGGCGGTCGAGCGGATCGCCGCCACCACCGACTCGGGCTCACCGGAACGCCGGTACGAGCACGACAACCTCGACCGGGACATCCAGGAGGCGCTGGACGGGCTCAAGCCCCAGTACCGGGCCGCCGTCGTGCTCTGCGACATCGAGGGGCTCTCCTACGAGGAGATCGCCGAGGTGCTCGGCATCTCGATGGGCACGGTGCGCTCCCGGATCCACCGGGGACGGGCGCAGCTGCGCAGCACGCTGGCGCACCGCAGCCCGCACGTGGTCACGGAGGTCGCCGGGTGAGTCACCTCGGACCCCTGGTCTCCTCGTTGGTGGACGGTCATCTGGCGCCGGCCAAGGCCGAGCGTGCCTACGCCCACCTGGTCTGCTGCGCCGGCTGCCGTGCCCAGGTGCAGGCCGAACGGGCGTTGCGCGAGGCTGCCGCCCGGTCCGCTGACGAGGTGCACGCCAGTGCCGACCTCACCCGCAAGCTGCTCGCGATGAACCTGCCCGGTCAGACCTCGGGCCCGCTGTCGGCCGGTGCCGCGACCGAGGGATCCGACGGGTCGCCGCGGAGCGGCCGTGGCGCCCGGCTTCGGGTGGTCTCTGGAGCGGTCGCCTCGGTGGGAGTGTTCACCGCCGCGCTGTTCGTGCTCGGTGGACAGCAGCGTGAGGTGGACGACCTCACCCCGCTGGTGGCGCCGGACCGAGGTACGGACAGCCGCTCTGCCGCCGTTCCGAGTGCGGCGATCACCCCAGTCACCAGCGGCAGCGACGGCCTCTCTGCCACGGTGCTGGACTGGATGAACAGCAGCGGCTGGTCCGCACCCGCGGACCTGCCGCACGGGATGTCCGTGCAGGATGTCCTGGTCACCGGGGACGCCGAGGCCGGCACGCAGATCCTGCAGATCGACCTGGCCGGGTCGCGCGGCACTGTGCAGGTGATGGAAGCCCGCGGGATGCTGGATGCTGACACGACAGCACCGCTGGAGCCGGTGCTGGTCGGCGGACACGAGGTGTTCCAGGTGGCCGACCACTGGTGGGTGGCCCAGTGCGGGGACTCGGTGGTGGCCGTCTCCTCCGGCGCTGATCCCGCAGCGGCGCACGAGCTGCTCGCCCGGATGCCCGCGGGCACCGAGGACGGTGTGGTGGACCGCCTCGCCCAGGGTGTGCATGTGCTGCTCGGTAGCGGCTGAGCGACGCAGAGGAGCACGCAGTTGAGCACCCCCACGGGCCCCGGTCACGGACCGTTCGTTCCGCCCTACCAGCCGGTGACCGGTCCACAGCCTCCGGTGCCGCCTGCGCGGCAGGAGATGCCAGGACGGCAGGAGATGCCAGGACGGCAGGAGGCACCGCCGTCGTACCGGAACACCCCGGAGCGCCGCCCACGGCGGCAGATCCTGCTCGCTGTGGCCGTCCCGCTGATGGCGGTCAGCCTGCTGGTCGGGCTGCTCCTCGGTGTGCTGGTCGGCCCGCCGCTGCTGGGTGAGCGCAGCGCCGAGCTACCCAGCTCGCAGGTGAGTCCGGGGACCGGTGGGTCGGCCGGAGGAGATCTGGAGGACGGGTCGGTGGCCGCGATCGCCGCGAACGTCCTGCCCAGCACGGTCTATATCGAGGTAGTGAACGTTGCCCAGGGCAGCACCGGTAGCGGGTTCGTGCTCCGCGAGGACGGCTATATCGTCACCAACCAGCACGTGATCGCCCCCGCCCGGCAAGGCGGCGGCGAGATCACCGTGGTGTTCTCCGACGGCAGCGAGGAGGAAGCGGAGATCGTCGGCGCGAGCACGGACTACGACCTCGCCGTACTCGAGGTGGACCGGGACGATCTGCAGCCGCTGGTCCTGGGTGACTCTGACCGGTTGCTGGTAGGTGAGCCGGTGGTGGCGATCGGAGCGCCGCTCGGGCTGGAGGGCACGGTCACCTCCGGGATCGTCAGTGCGCTGAACCGACCGGTGAGTGTTCCCGGTGAGGAGACCGCCACGTTCATCAACGCGATCCAGACCGACGCCGCGATCAACCCCGGCAACTCGGGCGGACCGCTGGTGAATGCCGCCGGCGAGGTGATCGGGGTGAACTCCGCGATCGCTACCACCGCCACCTCGGGGCAGAGCGGCAGTGTCGGCCTGGGGTTCGCGATCCCGAGCAGTCAGGTGCGCCGCACCACGGAGCAGCTGATCGAGAACGGGCAGGCCACCTACCCGGTGATCGGCGCCCTGCTGAACACCGCCTACCGGGGTGAGGGAGTCCAGGTGGTCACCGAGGAGGATGCCACCGATGCTCCGGCGATCACTCCCGGGGGACCGGCAGACCAGGCCGGTCTTGCTCCCGGGGACGTGATCGTGGCCATCGACGGTGATCCGGTGACCAGTCCGGACGAGCTGATCGTGCGAATCCGGGCCAGCGCCCCCGGCGAGGTCGTCACTCTGACGGTGCGTGAGGACGATCAGGACACGGACCTGCAGGTAACGCTGGGGGAGACCGAGAGCCGGTGAGGTCCTGGGCACGCCCCCGCGCAGATTAGGCTGGGGCGCGTGAACGGCAGTGAGATCGTCATTCTGCTGGTGCTGGTCGCCGTCATCGTGGGGCCCCAGCGCCTACCGCAGTATGCCGAGCAGCTGGCTCGACTCGTGCGCACGCTGCGGGATATGGCGCGCGGTGCCACCCAGTCGATCAAAGAAGAGCTCGGACCAGAGGCCGCGGATCTCGACTTCACCAAGCTGGACCCGCGCCAGTACGACCCACGGCGGATCGTCAGGGACGCCTTGGCCGAGGACCTCTCATCGACCGGTAGCTCCTCGAGCTCACGGAAGTCGCGGTCCAGCTCGTCGGGCTCGAGCGGTGGCTCGTCCAACTCCGCAGGCACGGCTGCTGCGACCGCTGGTACCGCTGCAGCGGGTGCCGCGACCACGAAGGCGGCCGCAGCCCCCACCGACAGCCCGGCGCCGGAGGACGTGGTGGACCCGCTCGCCGACGGTGCGCCGTTCGACTCCGAGGCCACCTGAGCGGCCAGCGAACGTCTGAGGACCGGATGCACATCTGAGGTCCGAAAGTTCGGTACTCCGATGTGCAGCAGGTACTCAGATGCCTGGGCCTGCGCCCGGCTCAGCCCACCGGCGAGATTGCCAGCTTGCGCCCGGCCAGGCCGCGGGAGCGGTGCCCCAGGGTACCGGCCACCGAGCGCAGCACCTCGGCCGCCACAGAAGTGGAGTCGGTGCTCACCAGCGGGTGACCGGAGTCCGAGCCTTCCCGCAGCGCCACCTCCAGCGGCACCTGCCCGAGCAGCGGCACCTCCGCGCCGAGCGCCTCGGTGAGCTGCTCGGCCACCCGCTGCCCGCCGCCGGACCCGAACAGCTCCAGCCGGGAGCCGTCCGGCTGCTCCAGCCAGGACATGTTCTCGATCACCCCGGCCACCCGCTGGTTGGTGGCCTTGGCCATCGAGCCCGCCCGCTCGGCTACCTCGGCGGCGGCCAGCTGCGGTGTGGTGACCACCAGCAGCTCGGCGTTCGGCAGCAGCTGCGCCACGGAGATCGCGATGTCTCCGGTACCCGGCGGCAGGTCGAGCAACAGCACGTCCAGGTCACCCCAGAACACGTCGGCGAGGAACTGCTGCAACGCCCGGTGCAGCATCGGTCCACGCCAGACCACCGCACGGCCCGGGTCGGTGAACATCCCGATCGAGATGACCTTCACGTCCCCGGCCACCGGCGGCAGGATCATGTCGTCCACCTTGGTCGGCGGCAGCTCAACCCCGAGCATCCGGGGGAGGGAGAAGCCGTACACGTCCGCGTCCACGACACCGACCTTCAGGCCGTCGGCGGCCATCGACGCCGCCAGGTTCGCCGTCACGCTGGACTTGCCCACGCCACCCTTACCGGAGGCGACAGCGAAGACTCGGGTGAGGTTGTCCGGCTGGGAGAACGGGATCACCGGCTCGGCCATGCCGCCGCGCAGCTTGGTACGCAGGGCGGTGCGTTCGTCATCGGTCATCACGGTCATGGTCACGGACGCGCCGGTCACGCCGTCAACGGACTCAGCGGCGTTCGTGACGTCCCGGGTGATGGTCTCGCGCAGCGGACATCCCGAGGTGGTCAGTGCGATGGTGACCGTCACCTGCGCGCCATCGCCGGTATCGATGGCCTCCACACCGCGGACCATGTCCAGGTCGGTGATCGGCCGCCTGATCTCCGGGTCCAGCACTGTGGTCAGTGCCTCGTGTACACGATCGATCAACTCAGCCATACTCCGAGTCTAAGCCGCGGGCGGGGTCGGGGGAGCGGGCGAGGTGTGGGATCGCCCACCTACCCCGGGTCCGCGGCTGAGCTCCTCTCCTCCTCGCGGTCGTCCTGGAGCTCCTCCAGCAGCGAGCGCAGCTCACTGCGGAGGAAGTCGCGGGTGGCCACCTCGCTGATCGCCAGCCGAAGCGCCGCCACCTCCCGGGCCAGGTACTCGGTGTCGGCGAGGTTGCGTTCGGACCGCTGCCGGTCCTGCTCGGCGGCCACCCGGTCCCGGTCGGTCTGGCGGTCCTGGGCGAGCAGGATCAGCGGCGCCGAGTAGGAGGCCTGCAGCGAGAGCATCAAGGTGAGCAGGGTGAAGTTCAGCGCCCGTGGATCGAACTGGGCCGCCTCCGGGGCGAGGGTGTTCCAGCCCAGCCAGGCAGCGCAGAACGCCGTCATGTACAGCAGGAACCGTGGCGTGCCGAGGAATCGGGCGATCCCCTCGGCGATCTTGCCGAAGGCATCTTTGTTCCGGGGTCGCTTCGGCAGCCAGCGGCGTCGGCTGCGCAGAGGGGTGTCGAGCCGGTCAGACACGCTGTGCTCCCATCGCCTGGTCGGTGACCTCGTCGTCTGCTTCGCGCCAGTCCTCGGGCAGCAGGTGGTCGAGCACGTCGTCCGCGCTCACCGCGCCGAGCAGACGGCGCTCCGTATCGGTGACCGGAAGCGCGGTCAGGTTGTAGGTGGCTAGCAGCCGGGTGACCTTCCCGAGCACGTCGTGTGGGCCCAGCGGGTCCAGGTCCTGGTCCAGCAGGGTGCCGATCGCCTCGTGCGGGGGCTCGCGCAGCATCCGCTGCAGGTGCACCACACCGAGTAGCCGCCCGGTGGGTGTCTCCAGGGGCGGCCGGACCACGAAGACCATCGCCGAGAGCGCCGGGGTGACGTCCTGGCGGCGGGCGTGGGCCAGCGCTGTGGCGACCGTGGCCTCCGGGGGCAGGATGATCGGCTCCGTGGTCATCAGCCCACCGGCGGTGTGCTCGTCGTAGACCAGCAGCCGGCGGACATCCTCGGCCTCGTCCGGTTCCATCAGCGCGAGCAGCTCGCTGGCCTGCTGGGTGGAGAGCTCGGAGACCAGGTCGGCGGCGTCGTCGGGCTGCATCTCGTCCAGCACCTGTGCGGCCCGCTGGGTGGTCAGCGAGGACACGATCATCACCCGGTCGTCCTCGCCGAGCTCCTCGAGCACGTCCGCCAGTCGCTCGTCCCGCAGTGCGGAGGCCACCTCCACCCGCCGCTGTGGCGGTAGATCGTGCAGCACATCGGCCAGGTCAGCCGGTTTCAGGTCGGCCATCGTGGCCAGCAGTGCGGAGGCCCCCTGCTGCTCGGTGGTCGGCGCCAGCCCGAGCGCCTGGTCCACGTCGATGGTCAGCCGCTCACCCCGGCGGAGCAAGCCGCCCCGGCCGGTGCTGCGGCGCACGTACAACCGGGTCACCAGCCAGTCCCGGTTCCGCTGCTGCTCCAGGGCCACGTCCTGGATGGTGACGGTGCCGGAGCCGTCCCGCAGCCGGATCTCACGGTCCAGCAGTTCGCCGAGCACTAGCGTCTCGGCGGCCCGCTGGGAGAACCGTCGGATGTTCATCAGCCCGGTGGTGATCACCGCACCGGAGTCGATCGAGGTCACTCGCGACAGCGGCAGGAACACCCGCCGTCGGCCCGGCACCTCCACCACCAGGCCCAGCGCCCGGGGTGGCTGACGCACCCGGAGCAGCACCACCACATCGTGCACCCGCCCCACCCGGTCGCCGAGCGGGTCGAAGACCCCGGTGCCAGCCAGGCGTGCCACATAGATTCGGCCGGTCGCAGTGTTCACGCGGTCAGCCTATGTCAGCACCCCCGCTCGCACCCGGGCAGCGGGCACCCGTCCGCACGGGGTGGCTCGGGTGACACCCGGCTACCAGTGGGGGATACTGGGCATATGTCAGCGATGCGTCCGACCGACCCCCGAGGCAGCCTCCAGCCGCGCGGTGATGAGATCGCCTCCTACACCACCTACCTGGAAGCCCAGCGTGCCGTGGACTTCCTCGCGGACAAGGAGTTCGAGGTCAACGCCGTCACGATCGTCGGCACCGACCTGAAGATGGTGGAGCGGATCACTGGCCGGCGCACCTACCCGAGCGTGGCCCTGCGCGGTGCCGCTTCCGGTGCCTACTTCGGGTTCTTCATCGGTCTGCTGCTCTTCCTGATGGGCGGCGGCCTGCTCGAGGTGCTGTTGCCGGCGGTGCTGATCGGCGCCGGCGCCGGGATGTTGTTCTCCGTGATCGCCTACGCGTTCACCGGGGGAAAGCGGGACTTCACCTCCACCTCACAGGTGGTGGCCGGCGCGTTCTCCGTGCTCTGCCTGACCGAGAAGGCCGAGGCGGCCCGCCGGCTGCTCAGCGAGCTGTCGAGCAGCGAACAGCCGTCGGACTCCACCGGCGGCTTCGGCAGCTAGCACCCACTCGCAGGCGAGGGCCAGGGCGCTGGGACGTGCGCTCAGCGCTAGGACGTGCGCTCCGCCACGGCGTAGCCCTGTTCGTCGAGTACCTCGACGAACTCGGCACCCGGATACTTCTCGACGGCGTAGGCCACCACATCCTCCGGCGGATTCCCGCCGTAGACACCGGAGTTGCGGTCCACCACCACGTAATCCGGAACCGGGTTGTCCTCGTTGCCCACCCAGTACACCTGCGCCCGTGGCGCGAGATACGCCATCAGGGTGATATCCGTGGCGACCACGGCATCATCGGGAACGACCGCCAACGCAGCCTGAGCTCCGCCGTCGTGCTCCGAGGGCGCATAGGTGCGTGGCTCGATCAGGTCCGCCAACGGGAACTGCGTGGTCACCGCCAGGCTCACGGCGACCAGCCCGGCCGAGATCCAACGGGCCCAGCGAAGCAGCGCCGGCAGCAGCCGCAGGGCATCCACCACGGCCAGGAACACGACCGGCATCAGCACGGCCGAGTAGTGCCAGTGCAGGTCCCAGTGGAACGGCACATCCGAGGTCAGCCGCCAGGCGAACGTGGGCAGAGTGATCAGGGCAATCGGGCTGCGCAATGCCAGGAAGCCGACGATCGCGAACACCGAGAGCACCAGCAGCGCCTTCTCCCCGGCGCCAGCGAGCAGCACGTTCACCGCCGCGCCCGGATCGTTGCTGAGCAGGGACAGGATCGAGTCCTCGGCGTAGTCCCACACCCCGTCCGGGTTCAGCGCCGGCAGGATCACCTCGGTGGTGAGCCAGAACGCCGCTACCCCGCCGCCGATCAGGGTGATCCCGAGCCGCCGGCTGCCCCGGATCAGCAGCACCAGCCCGACCGCCGCGACCGTGATCCCCAGGTCCTCCTTGACCAGGACCAGCGGTGCGGCCCAGAGCGCGGCCGCCCGGTGGTCCCGGCGCACCAGAGCCGCACAGCAGGCCGCTAACAACGGCACCGCCAGGGCGATCTCGTGGAACTGCGAAGCCACCGCCGACTGCAACCCCCAGGACAGCCCGTACGCCAGGCCGAGCAGCACTCCGGCAAGGGTGCCCAGGTGCCGGGCGGCGCACGCGGTGACGATCACGGCGCTCAGCCCGATCAGCACGGCCTGGACCACCAGCAGGGTGAGCCCGGAGGGGAAGAGCCGGTAGACCGGGGCGAGCAGCGCCAGCAGCGGGTGGAAGTGGTCGCCGAGGATCATAAAGCCCTCGCCCTTGATCGTCACCACTGGCGAGGCCAGCTCGGAGTACTGGCGCAGCACCTGGGTGAAGATGCCCAGGTCCCAGGACGGCACGTCGAACCGGGCCCACTGCCGCGCCGAGAAAAGCGTGTAGACGCCCGCGATGATCACCCCGACCGCCCCCGCCGCGATCAGCCGGGTGCGGTCGGTCCTGCCTTCGGGGGCAGGGGCCGGCGCCTCGGCCGACGTCACCGCAGCGAGGCCATCCACGCCTCCACATCCTCCGCCCGGCGCGGCAGTGCGGCGGACAGGTTCTCCACCCCGGTCTCGGTGACCAGGACGTCGTCCTCGATCCGTACCCCGATACCGCGGTACTCGGCCGGTACGGCGAGATCGTCGGCCTTGAAGTACAGGCCGGGTTCGATCGTGAACACCATGCCCGGGACCAGCTCGGCGTCGAGGTACATCTCGCGGCGGGCCTGGGCACAGTCGTGCACGTCCAGGCCGAGATGGTGGCTGGTGCCGTGCGGCATCCACCGGCGGTGCTGCTGCCCCTCGGCCGAGATCGCCGCCTCGACGCTCACCGGCAGCAGCCCCCACTCCTGCAGCCGCTCGGCCAGCACCCGCAGCGCGGTGGTGTGGATATCCCGGAACTTGACCCCCGGCCGGGCGAAGGCGAAGGCCGCATCGGCAGCATCCAGCACGGCGGTGTACACCCGGCGCTGGGTGTCGGTGAAGGTGCCATCGACCGGCAGCGTGCGGGTGATGTCCGCGGTGTACAGCGAGTCCACCTCCACCCCGGCGTCCACCAGCACCAGCTCCCCGGGCCGGACCGTGCCGTCGTTGCGGATCCAGTGCAGGGTGGTGGCGTGGTTCCCGGCGGCGGCGATGGTGTCGTAGCCGATGCCGTTGCCCTCTTCCCGGGCGCGGGCGCCGAACGCCCCCTCGATCACCCGCTCACCACGTGGGTGAGAGGTGGCCCGGTCCAGCTCACCGGCGATGTCGCCGAATCCGGCGATGGTCACCGCCACCGCCTCGCGCAGCTGCTCCACCTCCCAGTCGTCCTTGACCAGGCGCAGCTCGGAGAGCGTCTCGGCCAGCTGGGCGTCCGCCTCCTCGGCCCTGGCGTCACGGATCTCGTTCACGACGGCGGAGATCGCCTGGTCCGCTCCCGGCACCACGCGTAGCCGGACCAGTCCGGCGTCCTTGGCTAGCGCATCACCGAGCTCGTCGATGTGCGCGCAGCGCAATCCGGTGCGGGTCTCCAGCTCCTCGAGAGTGGGCCGGGCGCCCACCCAGAACTCTCCGTACCGGGCGTCGGCGTAGAACTCCTCGGTGTCTCGGCCGGCGAGCGGGCGGAAGTACAGCACTGCCTCGTGGCCGCCTGCCTCCTCGGGGGAGAGCACCAGCACAGCGTCCGGTTCCTCGTCGCTGCCCAGACCGGTCAGGTGCGCAAAGGCCGAGTGCGGCCGGAACCGGTAGTCGGTGTCGTTCGAGCGCACCTTCAGCCCGCCGGCGGGAACCACCAGACGCTCACCGGGGAAGGCAGCGCTGACCTGCGCGCGGCGCCGCTCGGTGTGGTCGGCCACGTCCTCCCGGGCCACCTGGGGCGCCGTGCGGGGAGCCCAGTCGGAGGCCATGAAGTCGCGGAACGCCTGCGAGCTCGGCCGCTGGGACCGGTTCGACCCCCGGTCGGCCAGCTGCTGCTTCTCCTCGCTGGGCTGATCGGTGGACAGGGGGGACGGTTCGGAGGGCGTGGTGACCATGGGCCCCATCGTCTCAAATGTGGATCGTCTCAGGAACCGGACACTCACCGATACCCTGGGTGATCGTGCGCATCGACCTGCACACGCACTCGCGCGTGTCCGACGGAACCCAGAGCCCGGCCGAGCTGGTGGCCGACGCCAGCCGCGCCGGGCTGGACGTGCTGGCACTCACCGACCACGACACCACCGCCGGCTGGGCCGAAGCGGCACGTGCCGCGCAGGCCGAGGGGCTGGGGCTGGTGCGTGGCACCGAAGTGTCCTGCACCGCCGGCGGGATCAGCGTGCATCTGCTCAGCTACCTGCATGATCCCGCGGACGCGGCGCTGGCCGAGGTGCTGGCGGATTCCCGGTCCTCCCGCGACGGACGCGCCCGAGCGATGGTGGACCGGCTCGCCGAGGACTTCGACCTGACCTGGGCGGAGGTGGCGGCTCAGGCCGGGCCCGGCGCCACGATCGGGCGCCCACACATCGCCGACGTTCTGGTCGCCCGCGGCTACGCCGCCGACCGCGGCGCCGCGTTCGCCACGATGCTGGCTCCCCGCGGCCCGTACTACGTGCGCTACCACGCTCCGGAGGTGACCGAGGCGGTAGAGCGGGTGTTGGCCGCCGGAGGGGTTCCGGTGTTCGCGCACCCCCGCGCCAGCACCCGGGGCCGGGTGGTCAGCGAAGACGTGATCCGCGAGCTCGCTGCTGCCGGTCTGGCCGGGCTGGAGGTGGACCACCGCGACCACACCGAGGCGGACAAGGCGCGCCTGCGGGCACTGGCCGGCGAGCTCGACCTGCTGGTGACTGGCGCCAGCGACTACCACGGGGCCGGCAAGCCGAACCGGCTCGGGGAGCACACCACCGCGCCCGAGGTGTTCGAGCAGATCGCGGAGCGCGGCCGGCTGGAGGTGGTGCGCTGATGGAGGCAGTGATCGACGGGACGCTGTTCCTGACCACGTTCGTGACCCTGTTCGTGATCATGGACCCGATCGGCACTGTGCCGGTGTTCCTGGCGCTGACCTCCACGATGACCGGGAAGCAACGAGCGCGCGCGGCGATCCAGGCGGTGACCGTGGCGTTCGGGGTGATCGTGGCCTTCATCCTGTTCGGCCAGTACATCCTGGACTTCCTCGGCATCTCCGTGCCCGCACTGCAGGCCTCCGGTGGCCTGTTGCTGCTGCTGGTGGCGATGGACCTGCTCACCGGCAAGGCGGAAGAGGCGTCAGCCAGCGGAAAGGTGAACGTGGCGCTGGTGCCGTTGGGCACTCCGCTGCTGGCCGGCCCGGGGGCGATCGTGGCCGCGATGCTGGCAGTGCAGTCCTCCGGCGGGGACGTGCCCGGCTGGGTGGCGATCATCGCGGCGATCGTGGCCGTGCACCTGTGCCTGTTCCTGTCGATGCGGTTCTCGGTGATCGTGCACCGGGTGCTCGGCGAAGGCGGCACCATCCTGGTCACCCGGATCGCGGGTCTGCTGCTGGCCGCGATCGCGGTCCAGCTGATCGCCGACGCGGTGCGCGCCTTCATCCTCGCCGGCTGACCGGGGGCATCCGCCCGGTCTGAGGAGGCCTGAGGAGGCATTCGCCCGGTGTGAGTACCGCATGAACATCTGAGTACCGAAAGTTCGGTACTCAGATGTTCATCGGGTACTCAGACGAGTGTGCAGCGGTGCCGGAGTGCAGCGGTGCCGGAGCGTGCAGCGTTACTCGCCGCTGGGACGCTCTACCGGGTTACCGCCACGGGTGCGGCGACGAGGCCGGCGGCGCTGGGAGGCGGAGCCGCCCGAACCCTCGCCGCCCTCGGAGCGCTGATGCGACCCAGAACGCTCGCCACCGTCCCGGCCGGAACCGCCACGGCCACCCCGGCCACCGTCCCCGCGGCCGCCACCACGACCGGAGCCACCACGGCCACCGTCGCGCCCGCCACGGCCACCGCTGCGGTCAGAGCCGCCGCGCCCGCCGCGGCCACCGCCGCCGCCACCACGCTGACCGGTCTCGCCGATGTCCTCCACCGCTTCGGCGTCCAGCCCAGCGCGGGTGCGCTCGGAGCGGGGCAGCCGCCCGGTGACGTTCTCGGCGATGTTCAGGTCGGAGTACACGTGCGGAGAGGAGGAGTAGGTCTCCGCCGGCTCACCCACCCCGAGCTCCAGGGTGCGGTCGATGAGCATCCACCGCGGAACGTCGTCCCAGTCCACGAAGGTGATCGCGGTGCCGGTGTTGCCGGCCCGGCCGGTGCGCCCGATCCGGTGCACATAGGTCTTCTCGTCCTCGGGGCACTGGTAGTTCACCACGTGCGTGACGTCGTCGATGTCGATACCGCGAGCGGCTACGTCGGTGGCGACCAGCACGTCCACCTTGCCGTGCCGGAAGGCCCGCAGCGCCTGCTCGCGAGCCCCCTGGCCGAGGTCGCCGTGGATCGCCGCCGCGGCGAACCCGCGATCGTTGAGCTCGTCGGCAACTTTCGCGCAGGTGCGCTTGGTGCGGGCGAACACGATGCTCAGCCCCCGACCGTCGGCCTGCAGGATGCGGGCGAGCAGCTCCACCTTGTCCATCGCGTGCGCGCGGTAGGCGAGCTGGCGCGTGGTGGCCAACGTGGCCTTGTCGTCGCCGGGATCCTGGGCGCGGATGTGCGTGGGCCGGGACATGTACCGGCGGGCCATGGCGATCACCGGACCGGGCATGGTCGCCGAGAACAGCATGGTGTTCCGGCTGCCCGGGGTGGCGGCGAGCAGGGTCTCGACATCCGGCAGGAAGCCGAGGTCGAGCATCTCGTCGGCCTCGTCCAGCACCACGGTGCGCACCTGCCCCAGGTCCAGGTGCCGCTGCTTGAGTAGGTCGATCATCCGCCCGGGGGTGCCGACCACGACCTCCACGCCCCGGGTGAGGGCATCGATCTGTGGTTCATAGGCACGGCCGCCATAGACCTGCAGTACCCGCACGTTGCGTCTGCGGGAAGCGGTGGCCAGGTCGCCGGCGACCTGGACGGCGAGCTCGCGGGTGGGCACCACCACAAGCGCCTGCGGCTTACCGGCGGTGGGGAAGGTGTCCCAGCCGTCCTCACCCGGAGCGACGATCTTCTGCAGCAGCGGGATACCGAAGCCGAGGGTCTTGCCGGTGCCGGTCTTCGCCTGACCGATGATGTCCCGGCCCTGCAGTGCCACCGGGAGGGTGAGTGCCTGGATCGGGAACGGGTGGGTGATGCCGACGTCGGTGAGGGACTGCACCGTCTCGGCGCGGACGCCGAAATCGGCGAACGAGGCCGCTTCCTCGGCGTGAGGGTCCGGCACCGGGCCGGCCTCGACGGTGTCAACGACGACGTCGTCGAGGTCCTCCGCAGTCGGAGGAGTGGATTCTTGGATCGATTCGGTCACGAGTTACCTGTTCGCATCGTGGTGATGCGGTGCTGCGCGTCCCGCGCACGCGATGCGGGGCAGCACCATTCACCTGGTCGTGGTAGCCGATCGCAGAGATGCCGTGCCGGGAATACCGGCGAGTACCGCGTGATCTACCGTTCCTTCGGGCGACCGGGCAACCGTGTACAGCGCCGAGTCTAGCGGGTCTCGGCGCTCAATCGGCTCAGCCAGGGGCGAGCAGGTGAGTCAGGCAGCTCAGTTCGTGCCGAAGCCCACCGGCCGTGGTGCCTGCGCGCCGATCTCGATGTAGCCGAGCGATGCGGCCGGCACCACGACCTGTCGCCCCTTCTCGTCGGTCAGGCTGAGCACAGCGGCGCTGTTGCCCTTCGCCTGCTCCGCCAAGGCGTCGTTGACGGCCTTGAGAACGTCCTTCGCCTCGCCGTCGACCTCCAGGGTCAGTTCCCGGCTGACGTGCTTCACCCCGATGGTGATCTCCACTGCTACTCCTCATGTCGCGACTCGCGCCGAGCGACCCCGCCCGGCCTGCTGCGTCCCATCGTATGTCCCCGCAGTGACACCATGGACCCATGCGTCGGTTCCTGTTAGCCATGGCCGCAGTGGCGGTCGGGGTGGTCATCGGGGTGCTCGTGGCCCCGCATGTGCTGACCCCTGCGGGCCAGCAGCTGGTTCCCACGGCCGGTGACCTGCGTAGCGAGGACGGCGTCAGCCGGGAGTCCGAACGTGATCCGGAGGCGCTGGCGGAGCAGTCGACCGCCGGTGACGAGGAACCCACTGCCGAGCCCACGGACGAGCCCACGGACGAGCCGACCGAGGAACCGACCCTGTCCCCAGCCGAGCGGGCCGACCGCAGGGCCGGGGTCCAGGACCGGGAGATCCCCGACTCCGCCGACGGCACGCTCTCGGTAGTCTCCGGTGAGCAGGACGCTCCCGATCCCGGCGCCGAGCGGGTGGTCACCGTGCGGGTCGAGGTCGAGGACGGGCTCGCCATCGACGGCGAGACCTTCGCCGGCTTCGTGATGGACACCCTGAACGACGAACGCGGCTGGGGGCACGACGGCGCGGTCTCCTTTGCTCGCACCGACGGTGAGCCGGACTTCCGGGTGGTGCTCGCCTCCCCGGACCAGGTCGATCAGATGTGCGCCCCGCTGCGCACCGTCGGGGAGTACTCCTGCGGCCGGTACGGGCACGCGGCACTGAACGCGACGCGGTTCGCGCAGGCGACGGAGGAGTTCCTCGCCGAGGGCAGCATCACCGGCTACCGCCAGTACGTCATCACGCACGAGGTCGGGCACCTGCTGGGGCACCAGCATCAGGACTGCCCCGGCACCGGCGAGGTAGCGCCGGTGATGCAGCAGCAGACGATCACTCTGGACGGCTGCGTGCCGAACGCATGGCCGGCACCCTGAGACGTGTGCGGATGTCGGTAGCCGATGATGGGATCGGATCATGACCATCCCGCAGGACCCGATCGCGCGCGCTGCCGGTGAGGCGATCCTCGCCGGCGGACACCACGTGGTGCACGGGGCACCCGGAACGGGAAAGAGTACGACGGCGATCGACACCTTCACGCGGTGGCTCACCACCACCGAGGGTACTGGGGTGCTGCTGGTCCCCACCCGCCGCCGGGCAGCGGTGGTGCGGGACGCCGTCGCCGCTCGCCTGCAGCGCACCACCTCCTCGGTGCTGGTGCGCACCCCGGCCTCGCTGGCGTTCGCCATCCTGCGCCTGCGTGCGACCCTGCGCGGGGAACCGCCGCCGACGCTGATCAGCGGACCCGAGCAGGACCAGATCCTCACCGAGCTGCTCGCCGGGCATGCCGCCGGGGACGGTGCGTGGATCGACTGGCCGGCGTCCGTCCCGCCAGAGGCACTCGAGCTGCGCGCCTTCCGCGACGAGCTGCGCGATCTGCACATGCGCGCCGCCGAAGCCGGTCTGGACGGGCAGGGGCTGGCCGAGTGGGGCTGCCGGCATGACCGCCCGGAGTGGGTGGCCGCCGGGGCGCTGCTCGCCGAGTACACCCAGGTGATGGCGCTCGGGCAGACCACACCCGACCGCGGGGCGCGCTACGACGCCGCCTCGATCGTGGACGAGGCCACCCATGCGCTGCGTACCTGGGACCAGGAGGCTCCTGGCACCGAACGGCCGCGATGGGACCTGGTGCTGCATGACGATTATCAGGACGCCACCCTGGCCACGGCTCGACTGCTGGACGCACTTGCCGACGACGGCGCCCGGCTGGCCGTGTTCGGCGATGCCGATCTCGCGGTCCAGCAGTTCCGCGGCGGGCTCCCGGCGCTGCTGCACACCGCGTCCCTGCCCCCGGGCCAGGACGGTGCCTGGGGCGCTCGCTCGCACGTCCTTGCCCAGGTGTGGCGGCACGGCTCTGGCCTGCGGGAACCGATCGCGACGTTGACCGCCGCACTGCCCACTCTGCAGGAGACCCAGCGCCGCCGCGCCACCCCGACCCACACCGGGTCCCAGCTGCGCACCACCCTGCTGGCCAGCGAGGCGCAACAGGTCGCCGCGATCGCCCGCCACCTCCGCGAACAGCATGTGCACCAGGAGGTGCCGTGGTCCCAGATGGCGGTACTGGTGCGTTCCGGCGCACTGGCCGGCGCGATCCGCCGGGGGCTGCGCAGTGCCGGGGTCCCGCTGGAGATGGCGCTGCCGGATCGGCCGCTGCGGGACGAGCCGGCGGTCAGCCCGCTGCTGCTCGCGCTGCGCTGCATCCTCGACGAACAGGTCGACGCCGAGGCTGCGGTGGCGCTGCTCTGCTCCCCGGTCGGGGGGATGGACGCCGTCACTGTGCGCGCGCTGCGCCGGCACCTGCGTCAGGCGGAGCGTGCTGCCGGCGGCGCCCGGCACTCCGACGAGCTGGTCGCGGCCCTGCTCACCGGTGCCGCCACGGGTGAGCTGGACACCGAGCTAGAGCTGCCCGCCCGGCTGGCCCGGGGGGTGCGCGGCGTGGTCGGTGTCCTGGCTGCGGGCCGAGCGGCCCTCGGTGAGGAGGCAGCCACTGTGGAGACGGTGCTGTGGGCGATCTGGTCGGCCACCGGGCTGTCCGGCACCTGGCAGCGGCAGGCGCTGGCGGGTGGAGCCGGTGCGGACCGGGCAGATACCGACCTGGATGCGGTGATGGCGCTGTTCCGGGCAGCGGAGCAGTTCACCGACCGGGCCACGATGGCATCTCCGGCCGGGTTCCTCGGGCACCTGGAGGCCCAGGACTTTCCTGCCGATACTCTCGCCGAGCAGGGCCGTCTGGGTGATGCGGTCGCGGTGCACACTCCGGCCGGTGCCGCCGGAGGTGAGTGGGACGTGGTGGTGGTGGCCGGTGTGCAGGAGGAGATCTGGCCAGATCTGCGCATCCGGGATTCGCTGTTGGGTGCCGCCGAGCTGGCCGATATCGCCACAGCGCGGCATGTGGCCACCTCCCGCGGTCAGGCCGGCGCCGAGCTGGACAGGTTCCGCCGGGCCCGCCGGGAGGTGTACGAGGGTGAGCTGCGCGCGTTCGTCTCCGCCTGCTCCCGGGCTCGGGAGGAGGTGCTGGTCACCGCCGTGCTGAACACCGACGCCCGGCCGTCGATGTTCTTCGAGACGTTGCTGCCCGACACCGAGGAAGTCCCGGCCGTCGCGCAGGTGCCGCATCCGCTGGACCTTCGAGGTCTGGTCGGGCGGCTGCGCGCACAGGTCCGACCGGTGCTGCTCGGCCAGGAGGCGGGCGCTGAGGAGCTGGCACTCGCCTCGGAGGCTGCGGCGGTGCTCAGCCACCTGGCCGAGCGGGACGTCCCCGGGGCGGACCCGCAGGGGTGGCCCGCACTGCTCACTCCAACCAGTTCCGGACCGTTGGCCGAAGCCGGCGAGCCGGTGCCGGTGAGCCCATCGACGATGGACCTGGTCAACACCTGTCCGTTGCGCTGGATGCTCACCCGGTCCGGTGGCCAGCCTGCGGACAGTGCCGCCCAGAGTCTGGGCAACCTGATCCATGAGATCGCCGCGACCCACCCGCACGGCACGCGCGCCGAGCTGCGCACCGAGCTGGAGGCACGCTGGCACGAGCTGGACCTGCCCGAGGGATGGGTGGGTCACGTGCAGCGCCGCCGCGCCGAGGAGATGACGGACAAGCTGGCCGACTATCTCGGCGCCCATCCGGATCCGGTAGCCACTGAGGTGCCGTTCGAGGTGGACCTGGGCCGGGCGGTTCTGCGTGGTCAGGTCGATCGCGTCGAACTGACCAGGACGGGGGTGCGGATCGTGGACCTGAAGACCGGCTCCACCGCGGTCACTGCTGCCGATGCAGCGCAGCACCCGCAGCTCGGTTCCTACCAGGTGGCCGCTGACCGGGGAGGCTTCGCCGACGCGTTCGACGAGCAGGTCGCCGCCGGTGCTGAGGAGCTCGGCCGCAGTGCCGGGGCCGCCCTGCTCTACGTGGGCACCAAGGCGAAGAATGCCGCCCAGCGGGACCAGGGGCTGCTCACCGAGGCCGCTGATCCCCGCTGGGCCGAGGATCTGATCCGGGATGGCGCCGAGACGATGGCGGCTGGCCGGTTCGAGGCAAGGCCGAACGACACCTGCCGCACCTGCCCGGTGCTCACCTCCTGCCCGGCGCAGCCCACCGGCGATCGGGTCGCCCGATGAGCCAGCACGCAGGAACACCGGCCGGTGCGGACTGGACCGCTGCGGCGATCGCCGAAGCACTCGGCCAGCCGCCCCCCACCGATGAGCAGCGGGTGGTGGTCGAGGCCGAACTGGAACCGATGCTGGTGGTGGCCGGCGCGGGTTCTGGCAAGACCGAGACGATGGCCGCCCGGGTGGTCTACCTGGTGGCCAACCAGCGGGTGCGGCCCAGCGAGATCCTCGGCCTGACCTTCACCCGGAAGGCCGCCTCCGAGCTGTCCGTGCGAATCCGCTCCCGGTTACGGCGGCTCTCTCGGGCCGGGGTGATCAGCACGGACGCGGTCGAGGACCAGCCCCGGATCGCCACCTACAACTCCTATGCCGCGGGGATCGTCACCGACCACGCACTCCGGATCGGGATCGATCCGGACGCCACGCTGATCGGGGACGCCGGCCGGTACCAGCTTGCCGACGACCTGGTGCAGACCTGGGCAGAGGACCTGGAGACGACCTCGGCGGTGAGTACCGTCGTCGATGCGGTGGCGGCCCTGGCGGCCGAGCTTTCCGAGCATGGCCGCAGCCCGCAGGAGGCGGCAGCCGAGATCGACCGGCTGATCCAGACGATCCTCGACAAGGAGGACGAACCGGGCAAGAAGCCGGGGGTGCGTGCCGCCGTGCTGAAGGTGGTCGGATCGCTGCGCACCCGGCTGCAGCTGATGGACCTGGTGGCCGCCTTCGGCGCCCGCAAGCGTGCCGACGGTGTGGTGGACTTCGGTGACCAGGTGCGCCTGGCAGCCACGATCGCTGCCCAGGTCGACGACGTCGGCGCAGGGGAGCGGTCCCGGTACCGGGCAGTGCTGCTGGATGAGTACCAGGACACCTCGATCGCACAGGTGCAGATGCTCCGCGCCCTGTTCGGCGCAGGGCACCCGGTCACCGCGGTCGGCGACCCGAACCAGGCCATCTATGGCTGGCGCGGTGCCGCTGCCGGCACTCTGCTCGACTTCCCGGACACTTTCCCGGGGGCGGCCGGTCCGGCTCGGAGCGTGAACCTGAGCACGGCCTGGCGCAACGACCTGGCCGTGCTGCACGCCGCCAACCATCTGGCCGCACCGCTACGCTCCGGCGCCGTAGCACCGCTGGTCCCGCGCCCGGGGGCCGGGCCGGGGCGAGTGCAGGCCCGCTACCTCGAGACTCATCTGGAAGAGGCCGAGCACATTGCCGACTACCTCGCTCCTCGATGGTCGCCGGAGGGCTTCTCGGCGGCTGTGCTGTGCCGCCGGCGGGCCCAGTTCGTCGCCGTCGAGCAGGCGCTGACCGCTGCCGGGCTGCCGTGCCAGGTGGTGGGCCTGGCCGGTCTGCTGTCCACGCCCGAGGTCTCCGATCTGCGGGCGGCGCTGCAGGTGGCACACGACCCCTCCCGCGGGGACGCGATGATGCGGCTGCTCACCGGGCCGAGCGTGAATCTCGGCGCGGCCGACCTGCGGGTACTTGCCGACTGGGCGCGCAGCCAGGCCAAGTCCTGGGCCCGGCCGAGCAGTGCGGACTCTGCTGCCGAGCCGGACGCCGGTGAGGAGGTTCCGCAGGTTCGCGAGGCAGTCGAGGAAGCCAGCCTGGTGGAAGCGGTGGACCGGCTTCCGAAGGCGGGCTGGCAGAGTCCGCGCGGGCGGTCCCTCAGCGAGGTGGCGACCAGTCGGCTCCAGCGGCTGGCCCGTGCGATCCGCCAGGTGCGCTCGCTCACCCACCTGTCCGTACCGGAACTGATCACCGCCACGGAGCAGGCGCTCGAGCTGGACATGGAGGTGCTGGCGGCCACTCCCGGCAGTGCCGGACATGCCCGCCGTCACCTGGATGCCTTCACCGCGGCGGGTGCCGACTTCGCCGGCTCCGCCGACTCGCCCACGCTGAGCGCGTTCCTCACCTACCTGGACGTCGCCGAGGACGAGGAGCGCGGGCTGGAAGTGGTCGAGGCCGAACCGGACTCCCGCGCGATCCAGATCATGACCGTGCACGCCGCCAAGGGTCTGGAATGGGACTGCGTCGTGGTCGCCGGGATGAACATGGGCGACTTCCCCTCCCTGCAGCACACTCCGGCCGAGGGTAAGCCGGTGACCAGCGGTGGCTGGCTCAGCCCGATCGGTACCCTGCCGTACTTCCTGCGCGGTGACGCTGCTTCGCTGCCCGAGCTGGCCGTGGAGGAGGCGGGGACGCACACCGAGATGGAGTCCGCGCTCGAGGCGTTCCGGCTGGACGAGGGGCAGCGCCTGCTCCGGGAGGAACGGCGCCTGGCGTATGTGGCGCTGACCCGCGCCCGGCACGATCTGCTGCTCACCGGATCCTTCTGGGTCAATCAGATCCGGCCGAAGCGTCCATCGCCGTTCCTGGTGGAGCTGCTCGACGCCGGCCTGGTGGAGCTGGCAGCGCTGCCTGCCCAGTCCCAGTACGAGAGCAATCCCGCCGGTGCCGCCGCCCGGGTCGCGGCCTGGCCGGAGCCGGAGGCAGCCATCGGCCGGCAGTGGGAACAGCTCTGGCCCGATCCGAGGACCGCCTCGCTGCCCGGGGTGAGCGAGCAGGCGCAAGACTGGTGGCGCGATGCCGAGCTGCTGCTGGCCGAACGGGACCGCGCCGGGGCCCAAGCACCGGACCGGCCGGCGCACCTGTCCGCCTCCGCCGTGGTCGCCCTCGCCCAGGACCAGACCGCCTTCCAGCGGGGCCGGCGCCGGCCGGTGCCGCACCAGCCCAGCGTCCAGGCCCGCCGGGGCACCAGGTTCCACGCCTGGGTGGAGCAGTACTTCGGTTCCCGAGCCCTGCTCGACTGGGAGGATCTGCCGGGTGCTGACGACGATCTCAGTGGCGAGGACGCTGCGTTGGCCGAGCTGCAGCGCGCGTTCCTGGCCAGCGACTGGGCCACTGCGACCCCGGTCGGAGTGGAGGTGGACATCGAGACCCCGGTCCGGTCGGTGATGGTGCGCTGTCGCATCGATGCCGTCTTTGCCGCATCCGACGGTGGCGTGCACATCGTGGACTGGAAGACCGGGGCGCCACCGCGGGACACCCGCACACTGCGCGCTCGGCAGATGCAGCTCGCGCTGTACCGGCTGGCCTGGTCCCGGCTGCACGCTCAGCCGCTGGAGATGATCCAGGCGTCGTTCGTCTACGTCGGTGCCGGCGAGTCGATCAGCTCCGGCACCATCACGGAGGCGGAGATCGACGAGGTGCTGGCGACCGTCACCTGAGCCGCGATCGGTGGCGACCGTGGGGAACCTCACGGCCGCCCGATGACAGTTTGTTCAACGTTCAACCGTAGGCTTCTGGTTATGAGTATCGACACCCTCGTCCGAGACCTGCAGCTCGATCCGGAGACCGCGGACCAGCTGTTCCGCACCGCGAGGACAGCGCGGGAGTTCACCGACACGGAGGTCAGTGTCGAGCAGATCAGGGACGTCTACGACCTGATCAAGTGGGGACCGACCGCGATGAACATCGTGCCGCTGCGGCTGCTGGTGCTGCGCCGGGGAGCCGCACGCGAGCGGCTGGTGCCGCTGATGGCCGAAGGGAACCGGGAACGGGTCGCCACGGCACCGATGACCCTGGTGCTCGCCGCTGATCCCGCCTTCTACCAGCACATGGGGACCCTGTTCCCGCACGCTCCGCAGGTGCAGGAGCAACTGAGCCAGTCACCGGAAGCCTGTGCGCCGATGGCTCGGACCAATGCGCTGATCCAGGCCGGCTACCTGATCGTCGGGCTGCGGGCCGCGGGGCTGGCGACCGGCCCGATGAACGGAATGGACTTCGACGCCGTCGACGCCGAGTTCTTCGCCGAGAACGGCTGGCAGTCCCTGATGGTGGTCAACGTCGGTTACACCGAGGGCAGCGGTACGGCGCTGCCGCGGCTGCCCCGGCTGGAGTTCGCCGACGCCGCCACCGTGCTCTGAGTTCTGTGCTCTGAGCTCAGGACTCCAGCAGCCGCCGGGGTCCTGGGCCGTGTGTGGCCAACGCGTCCTCGGGGTTGGCCAGTGAGCACCGGTCGATGGACAGGCAGCCGCAGCCGATGCAGTCGGTGAAGTCGTCCCGGAGCTGCTGGAGGCGGTGGATCCGCTCGTCCAGCTCGGCCTGCCAACGCTCTGAGAGGTGCTGCCAGTCCCGTCGGGTGGGGGTCCGTGCCTCGGGGAGCTCGGCCAGTGCTGCGCGCACGTCGGCGAGCGGGATCCCGACTCGCTGAGCGATCCGGATCAGGGCGACCCGGCGCAGGACATCGCGCCGGTACCGGCGCTGGTTGCCGGTGGTGCGGCGGGCCTGGATCAACCCGCTGCGCTCGTAGAAGTGCAGGGTCGAGACACGGACTCCGCTGCGGGCTGCCACCTCACCCACGCTGAGCTCACCCTGATGCCAGGCTGGCGTGGTCATCCTCACACTCCTCTCCCTGTTGACCTCAACCATTGTTGAGGTTGCAGGCTGGACCCGCAAGAGCCATTGGACGGGAGTTGTTCGGATGAGTATGGAATCGGCCGCGTGGCACTCGATGTACACCGCGATGCACGCGCAGCAGGACCGGCGGCCGTTCTCGAAGGAGACGCTGCGCCGGATCGGTGGGTTCGCGCGCCCACACCGGCGGCGGGTGGCCGTATTCGTCGGCATCGGCGTCGTCCTCGCCGCGGTGACTGTGGCGACGCCGCTGCTCGCCGGTCGTGTGATCGATGCCATCGTCGCCGGTGCGGCGCTCTCGGTGGTCATCTCGCTGGCGGTGGTGATCGCGGTGATCGCCATGGTCGAGGCAGGGCTGAGCATGGCGCAGCGCTGGCTCTCGGCCACGATCGGTGAAGGGCTGATCCTCGATATGCGCACGACGGTCTTCGACCACGTGCAGCGGATGCCGATCGCGTTCTTCAACCGCACCCGCACCGGGGCACTGGTCAGCCGGCTGAACAACGATGTCCTCGGGGCGCAGCGGGCCTTCAGCGACACCCTCTCCGGGGTGGTCAGCAACACCGTGACGCTGCTCCTGGCACTGGTGGTGATGGCCAGCCTGTCTTGGCAGGTGACGCTGCTGACCTTGCTGCTGCTCCCGGTGTTCGTCCTGCCCGCGCGCAAGCTCGGGGCCAGGCTTGCTCGGCTGCGCCGCGAGGCGGCGAACCACAACGCCACCATGACCACCCGGATGACCGAGCGGTTCTCTGCCCCGGGCGCCACCCTGATCAAGCTGTTCGGCCGGCCCGCTCAGGAGTCGACAGAGTTCTCCGAGCGCGCCGCGCGGGTGCGGGACATCGGCGTCCGTAGCGCCATGCTGCAGCAGGTGTTCCTGATCGCCCTCACCCTGGTCTCCGCGCTCGCGCTGGCGCTGGTCTACGGCCTCGGCGGGGCCCTTGCCCTGGACGGCCGGCTGGCGGCCGGCGATGTGGTCTCCCTCGCTCTGCTGCTCACCCGGCTGTACGCCCCGCTGACCGCGCTGGCCAACGCCCGGGTCGAGGTGATGAGTGCCATGGTCAGCTTCGAGCGGGTCTTCGAGGTGCTCGACCTGGAGCCCCTGATCCAGGACCGTGCCGACGCTCAGGCGGTGCCTGCCGGCGCTGTCTCCGTGGAGTTCGACCGGGTCAGCTTCGGCTACCCGTCAGCGCAGCGGGTGTCCCTGGCCTCGCTGGAAGAGGTCGCCGCCTTGGACGACCGGGGCGGCGAACCGGTGCTGCACGAGGTCTCCTTCCGCGCCGAACCGGGCCAGACCGTGGCTCTGGTCGGTTCCTCCGGTGCGGGGAAGTCGACCATCGCCTCGCTGCTGCCTCGGCTGTACGACGTGGACGAGGGCACGGTCCGGATCGGTGGCACCGATGTCCGGAGCCTCAGCGCAGATTCGTTGCGGACCACGGTGGGGATGGTCACCCAGGACGGTCACCTCTTCCATGACACGATCCGGGCCAACCTGCAGCTGGCTCGGCCCGAGGCCACCGATACCGAACTCTGGGACGCGCTGAGGCGGGCACGGCTCGCCGAGCTCGTCACCGGCCTGCCCGACGGGCTGGACACCGTCGTCGGTGAGCGCGGCTACCGCCTCTCCGGTGGTGAGCGTCAGCGGCTGACCATCGCCCGGGTGCTGCTCGCCCGCTCCCAGGTGGTGATCCTGGGACGAGGCGACCGCGCACCCTGGACAACACCTCCGAGACTGCCGTGCAGGAAGCCCTCGGTGAGGCCCTGGCCGGTCGCACGGCGATCGTGATCGCCCACCGGCTCTCCACCGTCCGGTCCGCGGACACCATCCTGGTGCTCGAGGCCGGCCGGATCGTCGAGTCCGGATCTCATGCCCAGCTGCTCGCCACCGGCGGCCGGTACGACGAGCTCTACCGGTCCCAGTTCGAGCGTGCTGCAGCGTGACGGCGCAGGCTCGTCGCCTCAGTCCTCCTCGGCGGGCGACTGGGGCGGGAGCTGCGTGGTGGGGGTGTCGTCCTGGCCGCGCGGTACCGAGCGCCGCTCGTAGTCGGGCACCCGAAGGTCCTCACGGCGCAGCTCCGCAGTGTCCGAATCGTCCCCGATGAAGGTGGTGCCACCCGGTTCCGCCGGTATCTCGTCCGGCCCGGTGTCCTCAGCGGGGATGTCGGGGGCCGATTCGTCGGCGTAGTCCTCCGCCGGGTCGAAGTCCTCGACCAGTTCGTCGTCGAGGGGTGCGGCCACCGGCTCCACCGGTTCGACCACTGGCTCCACCGGTTCGACCACCGGCTCCACATGGCCGATCGGGGCCGCACCGGCAAGGTCCACCTCCAGCTGGCCGAGCATCGCGATCGCCTCGTCGATGACCTGCCCGTCCCGGGTGCGTACGCCGTGCATCAGCCACCGGGCCAGCGCTAGTTCACCGGCGAGCAGAGCGCGGTCGCCGAGGTGGTCGTCGGTGGACTCCGTCCGGGCGAGCGCGTAGGCCTCCAGGATCGACTCCAGCGCCTCGTCTCCGGCCTCGGCATAGAGCCAGGCGAGATCATCGGCGGGATCGGCCACCCGGGCCTCGGACCAGTCCAGGATGGCGGTCACGTCACCGTCGTCGACCAGGAGGTGCTCTGCCGCGAGGTCGCCGTGCACCGGGGTGGCACCGAAACGCCACAGTGCCACGTTCTCCAGGGCATGCTCCCACCGGCGCAGCAGACCGGCCGGAACGTGTCCGGTGCGGGCGGCCTCGTCCACCTCGGTCAGCCGCCGCTGTCGGTAGGACTCGGCGTCGTAGGACGGCAGACCGGCGTCGGCCACCAGAGCGGGGTCCAGCTCGTGCACCGATGCCAGCGCCCGGCCCAGCTGAGCAGCCAGGCCGGGCCCCTGCCGCAGCGCGCCGATCTGGATCGGCGCGCCGACCAGTTCGCGGTACACCATGGCTCGACCGCCTTCGGGAAGAGGTGCGAACCCACCTGGGCGAGGGACCTGGAAACGCAACGCTCCGCCGTCGACGGCCTGCCCGAGCTGCTCCAGCAGCGCGACCTCGCCCTCCAGCGCGGCACCGGCAGCCGCCGTGCGCGGTGCGCGCACGATCCATCGCCGTCGCTGCGCATCCATCACTCCGACCACGTCGAAGTCGGCGCCGGGGTTGCGCGGAGGCCGCGTGGCGACCACGTCCAGACCACGGATCGCCACCGTGGCCAAGGCCGCCAGGGCGAGAGGGGAGCGCTGGTTCTCGGGCACGGCACCACGGTAGGCCAGCCGAGGCTCTTCCCCGGGCGCTGGTCGCGGCGCGCCCCGAACTCCGTCGCGGTACTACGGTGGACCGGTGAACTCGGACGAACTCCCGCTCGCCCGCCTCGGGCTGGACCGGGACACCGCCCGGCGGGTCGAGGAGGGGCTGCTCGACGACCTCGCCGCGGATCCGGCCACCCGCGTGCTCACCGTGCGCGGCACCCAGGTGCTCGCCGACTTCCGCACCGGGCAGCCGGCGCTGGTCACCACGGCGGCTGAGGGTACTCCGCCGGCGTCGGCGACCGGAGCTGAGGTCCTCTGGGCGTACCTGGGCGTTGCCGATGGCCGGCGCTACCTGGCGGCGCTGGAACCGGCCGCCGGTGCGGACGAAGGGGCCGAGCAGCGCTGGCCGGCGGGGGACGGGTCGCCCGATCTGGCCACCGGCGGACCCCGAGCGGTGAATCTGCGGGACATCGGCGCTCTGCTCGGCGAGATCGACGCCGGGCTGGTCACCGCGGCCCTCGCCCTGGCGAACTGGCACCGCGGCCACACCCACTGCCCACGGTGCGGTGCGGTCACCGACGTGGAGGCCGCCGGCTGGGTCCGGCGGTGCCCGGTGGACGGCTCACAGCACTTCCCCAGGACCGATCCGGCGGTGATCATGGCGATCACCGACCCGGACGACCGGCTGCTGATCGCGCGCTCCGCGCACTGGCCGGCGACTCAGTACTCCGTGCCGGCCGGGTTCGTGGAACCGGGGGAGTCCCTGGAAGGGGCCGTGCGCCGAGAGGTGCTCGAGGAGACCCGGGTGCGGGTCGGGCCAGTGCAGTACGGGGCCAGCCAGCCGTGGCCGTTTCCCGCGTCGCTGATGTGCGCGTTCACCGGTCGTACCCAGGACCGCGATCCGGTGCCCGACGGCGACGAGGTGGTCGATGCCCGGTTCGTCGCCCGAGCGGAGATCGCCCAGGCATGGGCGGAGGGCGTGATCCGCCCACCGCGGCCGACCTCGGTGGCCCGAGCGCTGATCGAGGAGTGGTTCGGACGCCCGCTCCCGCAGCCGGAATGACGCCCGGTCGCGCCGGGGCGGAGCAGCTGTGCCGGTGTCCTTGATCACAGTGCGATCTGCCTCACCGAAAACTGTTTGACCGCCGTTCTCAGCTCCGCGTAGCGTCCAGATATCGGGGCGCGACGGGGGCTTCATCCTTGGCCGAGATTTTCGGCCAACATCGTCATGCCCACTCGAGAGCATCGGAGGACGTACGTGAAGCGGTTGTGGACTGCGGGAGCACTCATGGCAGTGCTGGCCCTGGCAGGTTGTGGTGGCGCCGGGTCCGCCACCTCGGACGCCCCGGAGGAAGACGCTCCGGCTGCCTCCGCTCCGGCCGAGGACGCCTCCGCCGAGCAGAATGAGGACTCCGGCGACGAGAGTGGTGAGGACTCCGGCGATGTCGGCCTGTCCTCTGAGGGGCACACGGCGACCGAGGGCCCGGCCTACACCGTGCTCACCGATGACGACTACCGGACCGTCCTCACGGTGAGTGCGGACCAGCTCGCCGAGCTGACCCAGGTGGAGGTCACCGAGGACTCCGTCGCGGACGTTCTCGCTGCACTGACCGAGGCCGCCACCTATGCCGAGCACGCCGAGATCGCCGAGTACGCCGACGAGCTCGCCGGGACCGCCGACGAGCGGTCGGACCAGCTCACCGAGCTGATCACCGGTCTGGCGGATGGATCGGTCGCAGGCGTGCGGATCTCTGTCTCGCACGCGGTGGAGAACGTCTCGGTGAACTTCGGTAGCGCCTGAGACTCCTCACAGCACAGCACAGCACAGAGGGCCCTGACCACCAGCTGGTGGTCAGGGCCCTCTGCCGACCAGTTGCGGTCTCTCCGCTCAGCCGCCGAGGCGTTCGGTCACCTGCGCCAAGGACGGGTTCGTGGCCGCCGAGCCGTCCGGGAACACCAGCGTGGGCACGGTCTGGTTGCCGTCGTTCACCTGCTCCACCAGTGCAGCCGCGGCCGGCTCGTCCTCGATGTTCACCTCGGTGAACGGGATACCTGCTCCGGTGAGCTGGGTCTTCAGCCGGCGGCAGTAGCCGCACCAGGTCGTGCTGTACATGACGACGCTGCCTGGTTCCGGTCGGGCGGTGCTGCTCACAAGTCCTCCAGTGGGGTGCGGTCGGTGGTCGCACGGTCGGTTGCTCTTTTGCGGTCAACCGCTGCCGACGAGGCGGTATTCCGGCCGTGGCGCCGGCTGTGCACACCCTGGGCCGGGATGTCGGCGGGGGCTGCGAGAATCGAGGCGATGACCACACCAGCCCCGCCGGATGCCGACACCCTCCTCGATGCTCTCGACGAGGACCAGCGTGCTGTCGCCGAGCAGCTGACCGGTCCGGTGTGTGTGCTTGCCGGTGCCGGCACCGGCAAGACCCGGGCGGTCACGTACCGGATCGCGCACGGCGTTGCGGCCGGGGTGTACAACCCGACCACGGTGCTGGCGGTGACGTTCACGGCCCGGGCAGCGGGACAGATGCGCTCGCGGCTGCGGGATCTTGGCGTGGCCGGGGTGCAGGCGCGCACCTTTCACGCGGCGGCGTTGCGCCAGCTCTCCTACTTCTGGCCCACCACGATCGGCGGCAGCGTGCCCCGGATCATGGAGCACAAGGCACCGCTGATCGGCGAGGCGGCCAGCCGGCTCGGGATGTCCGTGGACCGGCTGGCGATCCGGGACCTTGCTGCCGAGGTGGAGTGGGCGAAGGTCTCTCTGGTCACCCCGGACGACTACGCCCGTGCCTCGGCCCGGGCCGGCCGGGAGGGGGTGGCCGGCTTCGACGCCACCACGATCGCTCGCCTGCTCTCGGTCTACGAGGACGCGAAGACCGACCGGCACGTGATCGACTTCGAGGACGTGCTGCTGCTGATGGTTGGCATCCTCTCTGAGCGCGGTGACGTCGCCGATACCGTGCGCCGCCAGTACCGGCACTTTGTGGTGGACGAGTTCCAGGACGTCTCCCCGCTGCAGCACCGGCTGCTCTCGCTCTGGCTGGGGGACCGCAAGGAACTGTGTGTCGTGGGCGATGCCGCGCAGACGATCTACTCCTTCACCGGTGCCACCTCCCGGTACCTGACCACCTTCTCCCGGAGTTACCCGGAGGCACCGGTGATCCGGCTGGTGCGCGACTACCGGTCCACCCCGCAGGTGGTGTCCCTGGCGAACTCGGTGCTGGCCCGAGCCGGGCGGCACCGGTCGGAGGCCACCGTGGAGCTGAAGGCGCAGCGCCCCTCCGGTCCGGGGGCTACCTTCACCGCCTACGACGACGATCAGGCCGAGGCCACCGGTGTCGCCCAGAAGGCGCGACGGCTGGTCGACAGCGGAGTGCCGGTCAGTGAGATCGCCGTGCTCTACCGCACCAACGCCCAGTCGGAGGCGTTCGAGCAGGCGCTGAGCGAGGCCGGTATCGGTTACCTGGTTCGTGGCGGTGAACGGTTCTTCTCCCGCAAGGAGGTCAAGGACGCGATCGTGCTGCTGCGCGGCGCCGCCCGGAGCCAGGGCGAGATGCCGTTGCCGGATGCGGTGCGGGACGTGCTCACCGGTGCCGGCTGGGCGCCCGAGCCTCCGGCGGCTCGGGGTGCGGTGCGGGAGCGGTGGGAGTCGCTGAACGCGTTGGTCCAGCTGGCGGACGATCTGCACACCAGCCGCGGGGCGCGGCTGGTGGATCTGGTGACCGAGCTGGTGGAGCGGGCGTCCGCCCAGCACGCGCCCACCGTCGACGGCGTCACGCTCGCCTCCCTGCATGCCGCCAAGGGTCTGGAATGGGATGCGGTGTTCCTGGTGGGTGTCAGCGACGGGCTGCTGCCGATCTCGATGGCGGAGACCGAGGAGGCCGTCGCCGAGGAGCGGCGGCTGCTCTACGTCGGCATCACCCGCGCCCGGGAGCACCTGCACCTGTCCTTCTCCCGTGCCCGAAACGTCGGCGGCCGGGGGACCCGGCGGCACACCCGGTTCCTCGACGGCATCTGGCCGGCCGAGGACAGCGGGAGCAAGCCCAAGTCTCGCCGGTCCCGGGCCGGCCGAGCCGACGCACTGTCCGCAGCTCTGACCGAGAACGATGCCGATCCCGAGGTCTTCGAGCGGCTGCGCGCCTGGCGGGCGACTACAGCTCAGGCGATCGACAAACCCGCCTTCACCGTGCTGCACGACTCCACGCTGGTGGCGATCGCCGCGGTCCAGCCGACTCAGCTGCGCCAGCTCGCGCTGCTACGCGGTATCGGACCGACCAAGCTCGAAGCCTACGGCGCGCAGATCCTCGCGGTGGTGCGTGGAGAGGATCCCGCAGGAGCGGCCGACTGAGCGCAGCCGGTGGCGCAGATCTCGGCTGCGCCCTGGGGCTTCCGGGCCGATCCGGAGGCGAGTACCGATCAGATCGAGATGACTTTCCCGCAGCATCACGCGGAAAACGGGTAGTCCGACAAGAATTCTCAAAAAAGTTCAGAAAAAGGCTTGGGCCCCGGATGAGGCTGCCCCTAGAGTAGTCAACGTTCCTGATCGGTACGAGCCGTGCCTAGCCAGCACCAGCGGTTCGATGAATAGAAGGAGGTGAACAGCATGGAAATGATCGCGACGATGATTCTGCCGAAGACCGGCGCACGTGTGCGCGATGCCCAGGTGTTCACCTACCCGCGCATCGATCGCACCGCCGGCCTCCGTGGCGCCACCGCTGAATGCGGTATCGGTGCCACCGGCGGCACTCTCGCACCGGGTTCCGGGCCAGGACTGCGCTAAGCAGGCCACATCTGCTTCGCAGCAGCCACGGAACCCCTCGGGTCCGTGGCTTTCTTCATTCCGGGTATCACCCATTCCGGAAGCACGGGCCCCCTGGCAGACCACCCAGAACTCGCACCAGGAGCACGTCGTGCAGTACACCTCCGTACTTGATCAACTTTCCCGCGGAGGCTCGGCAACGAGCTGGACCTTTCCGGCGCTGACCGACACCGTCAGCGTCGCAGACCAGCCACTGCCGTGTCAGGACACCACCACCCAGGACCTCTGGTTCGCTGAGCGCAGCGATGAGGTCGAAGCGGCCAAGGCGCTCTGCGCCGACTGTCCGCTGCAGGCCGCGTGCCTGTCCGGCGCCCTCGAGCGGCAAGAGCCGTGGGGCGTCTGGGGTGGCGAGGTGTTCGTCGACGGTGCCGTAGTCGCCCGCAAGCGCGGCCGCGGACGCCCCCGCAAGAACGACCCGTACGCGCCGTCGTCCTCACGCAGCCGTGGAGCTGCGTGAGGACGGCCGCGTCCGCCCTCGCCGCCTCGAGACGCACTCGCAGTCCGGGTGCGGTGACCAGACCGTACGGGTGGGCACCGCCTCCCACGCCGTCAGCTCCACCGTCGCCGACTCGGCGGCCACCTGACGCCCATCGACCAGGGCGAGCAACTGTTGTGCGGCAGTGACCGCACCCCACCAGCCGAGGCTGGGTTCTACGCGGCCGCTTCCGCGCACCGCCGCCTGCGCCGCCACTGCGGGCCAGCGGGGATCGGCGGCACTGCGGTAGTGCTCCACACAGGTGCTGCAGGCGCCACTCCCGGCGCGCACCAACGGACCCACCCGCAGCGCCACCTCGGTGACCAGCACGTTCAGGTACGGCTGCCCGGTGCGCTGCAGCTGGCGCAGCGGCACCGGATCGACCACCAGATGGTCCACCAGCAGCACGACATCCGGCCGGCGACCGGCCGGCACGCTGGTGCGCAGGTGCGGAGCGAGGTTGCGCAGCACGCTCAGCCCTGCCCGTGCCCGCGGCTCACCCAGGTCATCGGAGCGGTACAGGCCGGCGGCGATGTCCTCGGCGAGAACCTGGCCGGGGTCGGTGAGCACGATCGTTCCTACCCCGGCCTGGGCCAGCACCAGGGCAGTACGCAGGCCCACCGGGTCTGCTCGACGCAGCTCCACCACCCCGCGACGGCGGTCCGCCGGACGGTCCACGCCGGCCACTTGGGCGAGCTGCCAGTACTGCTCGTCCGCTCTGGTAGTCCCGCCGGCAGGGGACTCGGTCAGGACCCCAGACCGGGCCAGGCGGCGCTGCAGTGCCCGCACCTGCGCCGGCCGCATGCCGAGCTCGTTGCCCCGAGCCTGCAGCCAGGTGACATCCATCATCTGGGGCAGGTCGGCGAGTAGCTGCTGTTCGGCCTCGCTGAGCCGGTCCAGTACCACCGCGCACCTCGGGTCCACGCCGATCTGAGTGGACCCGGGCCCGCGCCAGAACACTTCGTAGCCGGGACGTAACCGCATCATCGCTCCCTCCTCCAGCGAGGCTGGCACATCTGCGGCGCCCGTGCGGATCTGCCGCCAAGGCTGTGGATAACCCAGGCCGGGTGTGCCACGCTTGCCCGGTGAACACACGCGACTCCGCGCGTCAGGTGGACGGCCAACGTGTGGTGGTGCGCCGCAGCAGTCGCCGTCGTAAGACCGTCTCCGCCCATCGGGAAGCCGGCCGCACGATCGTCGCCATCCCGAGCGGTTTCACCCGGGCGGAGGAGGACACCTGGGTGCGCCGGATGCTCGCCCGCCTCGCCGACTCCGACCGGCGGCGCAGCCCGAACGGGGCTGAGCTCACCCGCCGCGCCGCGGCACTCGCGCGGCAGTATCTGGACGAGCGTGCGGTACCGGAAGCGATCCGGTGGACCTCGAACCAGGGCACCCGATGGGGCTCATGCACCCCGGCACGGCGCACCGTGCGTATCTCCGACCGGGTGCAGGGGATGCCGTCCTGGGTGATCGACTACGTGCTGCTGCACGAGCTGGCGCATCTGATCGAACCGGGGCACGGGGACGAGTTCTGGGCGCTGCTGGGTACCTATCCGCACACCGAGCGGGCGCGAGGCTTCCTCCTCGGGGTCACGCACGTCTGGCACGGCTGACGGCGCACCCCTGCGTTGCCATATGGTGTCGCCGCCAGGGTGAGGGAGTGGGTCACGACGCTCCGGCACTGGGCTTGGCCGGCACTGGGCTTGGCCGGCGCTGGCGGGGAGAACGCAGGGCTCGGGAGGGTGGCTCAGTCGGTGCTGTGCCCCGGCTCGGTGTCGCCGTCTTCGCCCGCCGCGGGCCCACCCGGGGGGCCGTGCCCCTCATCGGTCCCGCCCCCCTCATCGGTCCCGCCCCCCTCATCGGTCCCGCCCCCCTCATCGGTCCCGCCCCCCTGATCGGAGGCGTCGCCATCGACTGAGATGTCCTCGGCGCTATCTGCGCCAGGCTCCTCGCCGCCGCCGCCGTCGCCGTCGGGAGTCTCGGTGCCGAGCGTCCCGTCCAGCATCGCCTCCAGCGCCGCATCGATCTCGGAGGACTCGGCATCGCGGGCGGCGCGCCGCTCCAGGAAGTCGGTCGGGGAGTCCAGATCCGCCGTACTGGGGAACAGGTCCGGGTGCGACCAGAGCTCGTCCCGAGCGTGCTGTCCCTGCTCCTGGGCGACGATCGCCCACAGCGTGGCGGCGTCGCGGGCCCGCCGGGGCCGCAGCTCCAACCCGACCAGAGTGCGGAAGGTGTCTTCGGCGGGACCGCCGGCCGCGCGCCGGCGCCGGAGCATCTCCCGCAGCGGGACCGCGTGCGGCAGGTGTGGGGCGACGGCAGTGGCCGTCACCTCCTCCACCCAGCCCTCCACCAGCGCCAGCGAGGTCTCCAGCCGGCTCAGTGCCCGGGTCTGGGCCTCGGTGTGGTGCGGAGCGAAGATTCCCCCGGCCAACGCCGAGCGCAGCTGGTCCATGTTCGTGGGGTCGATGCCGCGCATCGACTCCTCCATCTGCTCCAGGTCGATCTCGATGCCGCGGGCGTACTCCTCCACGGCACCGAGCAAACTGGCGCGCAGCCAGGGCACATGCGTGAACAACCGGGCGTGCGCTGCCTCGCGGACCGCGAGGAAATGCCAGACCTCGTCGGCCGGCGCGTCCAGGCCTTCGGCGAACTCGGCCACGTTCGCCGGTACCAGCAGCAGTGCGGGCTCGGCAAGCAGCGGCAGACCGACGTCGGTGCCGCCGAACACTTCACGGGAGAGGGTGCCGGCAGCCTGACCCACCTGCATCGCGAAGCTCAGCGAACCCATCGTGCGCATCATCGAACCGATATCGGCACCGGCAAGCATCGGCATCTCCGGCACGGCGAGCCCCTGCTCGGCGAGCTGTTCCGGGTCGACCATCTGAGCCAGGGCATCGGCCACTGAGGAGCCGACCGGGTCGGCCACCGCCCGCCAGGTGGGCAGTGTGCGCTCCACCCACTGCGCTCGGGAGACGGCCAAGTGCGACCCGCCAGAGGGTGGCAGCTCGGTGGCCGCATCCAGCCACAGGTCTGCCACGGACAGGATGGAACGGGCCCGGGCAGCCTCCGCGGAGGTGACCGACGGGTCGCCACCGCTGTGTGCCACCTGCCGGGCGACGTCATGGGCCATCCGCCAGCGGGACTCGTCGTCGTCCCCTGCGGCGAGCACCTGACGCATCTGCGCCATCGCTGCCTGCATCTGCTCAGGGTTCACCGGCATCCCCGCCGAGGACCAGGCGGCCGGGTCCATCCCGCTGGCCTCCAGGGCGCGCAGCGCCTCCTCGGCGCCGTCCGGTCCGAGCATCTGCTCAAGCATCCGACGCATCTGCTCGCGGGAGTCATCCTCGGTCATGCCTCACGGTAACCACCAGCGCACGGCCGGACCAGACGCCGGGTCGTGCTTTCGCTCTCGGCGCACCAACGCCCGCTGTGCCTCACCATCCCCGCGGGCGCGCGATGATGGAGAGATGATTCCCGAGACCAGCGTGCCGCCGCCCGGCCCGAGCCGGTGGCAGCAGATCCGCCAGCGGTATCGGATCGGCACTCGGGCGATCACCATGGTCGGGTCCGGCCTCGCCGCCTTCGGCCTGCTCGTGGCGATGCTGTTGGTGCCGGTGCCCTACGCCGTCGAAGCCTCCGGACCGACGTTCAACACCCTCGGTGAGGTGGCGGAGCATCCGTTGATCAGCGTCGACGGCACCGAGACCTACCCGAATGAGGAAGGCGAGCTGCGGCTGACCACTGTCACCTCCGCCGGCGGCCCCGGTTTCCCGGTCACCGCCGGGAGCGTGCTGCGCGGCTGGCTCGCCGAGGACATGGTGGTGCAACCGGCCGAGGCGGTGTTCGCGCCGGATGTCACCGAAGAGGAGCGCAGCCAGGCCGCTGCGCGGCAGATGGCCTCCTCGCAGCAGAACGCGACCGTGTCCGCACTGACCGCGCTCGGCCATGACGTCCCCGCTGTGCTGACCATCGTCGAACCCGTCTCCGGCAGTGGGGCCGTCGGCGCAGTGCAGCGCGGTGACGTGATCACCGACCTGCGCACCGCCGACGGTGAGCAACCGATCGACACGTACCAGGATCTGTCCGACGCGCTCGCCGCCACTGCCGCCGGCAGCACTGTCACCCTGACCGTGGACCGGGACGGCGCGCCCGCCGACCTGGAGATCACCACCGGCGACGACGGGCAGGGCGGTGCCGTCCTCGGCGTGTACCTGAATGCCGAGTTCGACTATCCGATCGACGTGCAGATCGAGATCGACAACGTCGGTGGACCGAGCGCCGGCACCATGTTCGCGCTCGGCATCATCGATCTGCTCACCCCCGGCCCGATCGCCGGCCCACACGTGGTGGCGGGTACCGGCACGATCACCCCGGACGGACAGGTCGGGCCGATCGGCGGCATCCGATTGAAGATGCTCGCCGCGCTGCGGGACGGTGCCGAGTACTTCCTGGCGCCGGTGAGCAACTGCGACCAGGTGGTCGGACATGTGCCCGAGGGGCTGCAGGTGATCCGCGTCGCCACCCTGGCAGAGGCGGAGCAGGCCGTGCAGGCGATCGCCGACGGCAGCGCCGCTGATCTGCCCAGCTGTGCCGGCTGATCCGGCTGTGGACCTGCGCACCACGGCATACGGGCGCCTGCCTGGCCAGCGTGTCGACATCCGCACCGCCGGAGCCGAACGGGGCGCACCGGTGCTGGTCTACTTCCACGGCGGTGGACTGGAGGGAGGCGATCGGCGGGACGCTGCCGGTGTGCTCGACCGGCTGGCCCGCACCGGGGTCACCGTCGCCTCGCCCAGCTATCGCCTCTACCCCGATGCCCGCTACCCGGAGTTCATCACCGATGCCGCGGCCTGCGTCGCATGGGCGGTTCGAGAGCTTCCCGAGCGCCCACTACTCGTCGGCGGCAGCTCGGCAGGGGCATATCTGGCGATGATGCTCTGCTTCGACGCACACTGGCTGGCCGGCGCCGGCGCGGCTGTCACGGACGTCGCCGGCTGGGTCTTCGACGCCGGACAGAGCACCACCCACTTCAACGTCCTGCGCGAACGCGGGATCGATCCACGTCGCGTCCTGGTCGACGAGGCAGCACCGCTGTTCCACGTCGGTACACAGAGCCAACTTGCCCCCACGCTGATCGTGCTCGCCGCCGATGACGTCCCGGGCCGCCGGGAGCAGACCCAGGTGCTGCTGGCCACGCTCGGCGCGCACGGGCTGGATGCGCAGGTCCGATTGGAGGTGATGGCCGGCTACCGGCACTCCGGCTATCTCGACGACGCAGCGCCGCAGGGTCAAGCGCGGTTCGCGGACCTGGTGCTCGAGCTGATCGACGACGTGGGTCGCGCCGCCTAGCGCAGGGTCGCGGCCAGCGCCTCGACCAGGCCGGGCACCGCTGTCGGGCCACCACCGACCGCTGCGTCGTCGTCGTGAGCGCGGGAGCGCAGCGCGCACCAGGACTCCCCGGTGCGCAACACCCCGGCGGCGATCCGCACGTCCTGTCGCTCCGGGTGGTTCATCAGATACTCGAGGCCGCCCTCGGAGCTGTCGGGCATCGCCGCCTCCGCCTCGGGCGGGACCACCACGCGTTCGACCACGACGGCGGTCCCGTCCACCGTCTCCGGCCAGGCGAGCTGGGCGAGCAGGTCCTCCAGCGTGTCCGCCTCGGGCAGACCGTCCTGGATGACCGCGGTGAGATGCTCGGGATCGGAGGCTGCGCCGTCGGGAAGTTCTTCGGCCAGCTCCGCACTGGTGGCGACCAGAGCGGCCGACCGGACTAACGAGTACACCGCGACCGAGGAGTCCCAGCCCTGGCTGGCCACGTGCCGTTCGACCTCACGGACTGCCTCGGCCAGTGCCGTGGTGCGCGCAGAGTACTCGGAGTCCATACCGCCTATGGTCGCAGCACTTCCAGGGTGTGCGAAACTTTACTGGAGGCCCGTGCGTTGTGGCAGTAGAGCCCCAGCGAGTGCCGGGCCTGCCACGCCCCGACGATCCTCCCGAGGTGCTTTCGTGTCATTTGCTGCCAGCCGCCCCGCATCAGGCTCCACTGGGCGCCGACGGCGGGGTCCGCTGCTGCCTACGATCCTGGTGATCGTCGGTGTGGTTGTCCTCTTCCTCATCCTCTCCCGGTTCTGGACGGAGTGGCTCTGGTACGCCCAGCTCGGCTACACCCACGTGATCCGTACCGAGTGGCTCACCCGGGCGGCGCTGTTCGTTGCCGGTGCTGTGGTGATGGGCGCCTCGATCTGGGTGAACCTGCGGATCGCCTACCGGAACCGGCCGATGTACGTGCCGACAACCCCGCAGCAGCAGGATCTGGACCGCTACCGGGAGGCGTTCGAGCCGCTGCGCCGTGCGGTGTTCATCGGTGCGCCGATCGTGGCCGCCTTCTTCGCCGGCTCCACGGCCACCGCACAGTGGCAGAGCGCGCTGCTGGCCCTGAACGGGCGTGAGTGGGGGCAGACCGACCCGCAGTTCGGGATCGACCTGTCCTTCTTCATGTTCACGCTGCCGTTCTTGCGGTTCATCGTGTCCTTCCTGATGGTCACCGCGATTCTCAGCGCTGTGGTCTCGGTGTTCACGCACTACCTGTACGGGGCGTTGCAGCCGATGGGGCAGGGGGAGAAGATCTCCCGGGCGGCGCGGATCCACACGGCGATCTTGGCAGCGGTGATCACCGTGCTGATCGCTGCGAACTACTGGCTGGACCGGTATTCGTTGCTCTCCGAGGTGGGCGACCGGTTCGACGGCGCTTCCTATACCGACATCAACGCTGTGCTGCCGGCCAAGGCGATCCTCGCCGTCATCGGCGTGTTCGTGGCGCTGCTGTTCGTGTGGACCGGAGTGCGCGGGAACTGGCGCCTGCCCGCCGTGGGCGTGGCGCTGATGGTCGTTGCCGGGCTCCTGGTCGGATGGGCATACCCGGCGATCATCCAGCAGGTGCGGGTGAACCCGAACGCCCAGGCGCTCGAGGCGGAGTTCATCCAACGCAACATTGACTCCACCTATGACGCCTACGGGCTGAATCGGGTGGAGGTGGAGCCGTACGAGGCGGAGACCGTGGCCGAGGCCGGGGCGCTGCGTGAGGATGCCGCGTCCACGGCGAGCATCCGCCTGCTCGACCCGAACATCGTCTCCCCGACGTTCCGCCAGCTGCAGCAGAACAAGCAGTACTACACCTTCCCCGAGACGCTCGCGGTGGACCGCTATGACATCGACGGGGAGAGCACGGACACGGTGATCGCCGTCCGCGAGCTGGACCTGGAGGGCTCCGGGCAGCGCAGCTGGGTCAACGACCACACCGTCTTCACCCACGGGTTCGGCGTGGTCGCCGCCCGCGGCAACACCGTCACCTCGGATGGGCGTCCGCAGTTCATCCAGCGCGGTATCCCCAGTGTCGGCGAGTTCGGCGAGTACGAGCCGCGGATCTACTTCAGCCCGAACTCGCCGGAGTACTCCATCGTGGGCGCGCCCGAGGGTACGGATCCGTGGGAGCTGGACTACCCGGATGACAGCGCTCCGAACGGGGTGGTGAACAACACCTACACCGGCGACGGCGGTCCGTCCGTGGGCAACTGGTGGAACCAGTTGCTGTACGCGGCACGCTTCGGTAGCGAGCAGATCATCTTCTCCGACCGGGTCACCGAAGAGTCGCAGATTCTGTACAACCGGGACCCGATTGACCGAGTGAACCGGGTGGCACCGTTCTTGACCACTGACGGTACGACCTACCCGGCCGTCGTGGACACTGACGGTGACGGCACCAATGAGGTCGTCTGGATCGTCGACGCCTACACCACCTCGAACGAGTACCCCTACTCGGCCCGGCAAGAGTTGGAGTCGGCGATCACCGACTCGTTGTCCACTGGTGAGCAGCAGCAGATCACCGAGCTGCCGGAGTACATCAACTACATCCGTAACTCGGTGAAGGCCGTGGTGAACGCCCACGACGGCTCGGTCACGCTGTACGCCTGGGGTCAGGGCAACAACGAAGGGGAGGAGTTCATCCCCGAGGATCCGGTGCTGCAGACGTGGATGGATGTCTATCCGGGCACGATCCAGCCGTTGTCGGAGATCAGCGGTGACCTGATGAGCCACCTGCGCTATCCGGAGGACCTGTTCAAGGTGCAGCGCGAGCTGCTCAGCCAGTATCACGTCACCGATGCCGCGACGTTCTACACCGGCAGTGATTTCTGGCGGGTGCCGAACGATCCGACCGAGGGCAGCGAGGTACGCCAGCCGCCGTACTACTTGACTCTGGCGATGCCGGGCGATGAGCAGAACGCGAACTTCTCGCTGACGTCCTCGTTCATCTTGGACGACGACCAACGCAATGTGCTCACCGGGTTCATGGCGGTGAACGCCGAACCCGGGAACGAGGCCGGGCAGGTGGCTGAGGACTACGGCACGATCACCATGCTGGAGTTACCGCGAGACCTCACTGTGCCCGGGCCCGGGCAGGTGCAGAACAATTTCGACTCCGATACCGATGCCGCGAACGAGCTGAATATTCTCTCCCGAGGCGGGTCGGAAGTGATCCAGGGCAACCTGCTCACGCTGCCTGTCGGTCAGGGCATGCTCTACGTGCAACCGGTGTACGTGCAGTCCTCGGGCAGTACGCAGTTCCCGCTGCTGCGTCGGGTACTGGTGGCCTTCGGTGACGAGATCGGGTTCGCCCAGACTCTGGACGAGGCACTCGACCAGGTGTTCCAGGGTGATTCCGGGGCGAACGCCGGCGATGCCGGAGTGGACCCGGGCGACGATGCTGGTACCGGCGACGGCTCCGACGACGGCTCCGGGGACGGAGGCCAGGACACTGGCGACGGCAGTAGCGGCAACGCCGATGCCCAGCAGCGGCTGACCCAGGCGCTCGACGAGGCGTCCACAGCCATGCAGGAGTCCTCCGAGGCCATGGCTGCTGGTGACTGGGCGGCGTACGGCGAGGCGCAGGAGCGGCTGAACACCGCACTGGCCGAGGCGCTGGAGGCCGAAGCCGAGATCACCGGTGAGCCGGTGGCCGGCACGGGTGACGGCGGTTCTGGTGAAGGTGGCGCGAGCGAGGAACCGACCGACGGCGAGGGATGACCTCGCCGCGGTGACGGCGGTGGCCCCGGCGCAGATGTGACCGGGGCCACCGGCCAAGGATTTGCCCCTGCTCCCGGCGCTGCCGTAGAGTAGGGGATACCGACGCGGGGTGGAGCAGTTCGGTAGCTCGCCGGGCTCATAACCCGGAGGTCGGAGGTTCAAATCCTCCCCCCGCCACTAAGGAACGGCGCAATCTCAGGCGAAAGTCGAGATTGCGCCGTTCGTCATTTCTGCCCCGGGGTGGCAGTGGCTCTAGGCGATAGCTGTGCCGTCGAGTTCGACCAGCTGGCCCGGTACCGCGAGTCGCGTCACCCCGAGCATCGTGGTGGTCGGCGCGACGGCCGCCGCCCCGAGCCTTCCGGCGAGCACACCGTAGTGCGGGAACAGGGCGTCCACGTCCGTGGTGTACACGTTCAGACGAACGAGGTTCGCCAATGACATGCCGGCCTCGCTGAGCACTGCTTCGAGGTTGTCCACGGCGAGCCGGAGCTGCGCGGCGATGTCCCCAGCGTGCTCCGGTGTGCCGTCCCCGCTCATCGCGGTCTGGCCCGAGATGTACAGGGTCCGGGTCGCCCCAGAGACGGCCTCACCCTGGTTGAACCCCAGCTCCAGCGACCAGGTCACCGGGTTGACTGCTGTGCGTTCCACTTCGACTCCCATCGTTGCGGGGCGCCCGGCGGCTGGGTAGCCGCCGTCCTCGACGCCCCTCAGACCAAGCCTGACAACAAAACACGACACGTCATGTCATGATTCTTGATAAGAATGACCACGTGCGTGCCGATCGGTTGGTCTCTCTGGTACTGCTGCTGCGGCAGCGGGGCCGGATGACTGCGGGTCAACTGGCCGGCGAGCTGGAGGTGTCCGCGCGTACTGTGCTGCGCGACGTCGAGGCCCTGTCGACAGCAGGCATCCCGCTCTACGCTGATCGCGGGCGACACGGCGGGTTCTCGCTCCTACCGGGCCTGCGCACCGAGCTGACCGGGCTGAACCATGACGAGGCGCTCGCACTGCTCACCGCCGGGTCGGGGCGCGGCACCAAGGTCTTCGGCCTCGGCACCGCTCTCGCCTCCGCGATGCGGAAGGTGGTGGATGCGCTGCCCGAGGGGCATCGGGCCAGCCTGGACGATGCCGCCACTCGGTTCCTGGTTGAGCCGGAGACCGATCTGCTCTCCAGGCGACTGGTCCCCGAGGAGGCAGCGAGCGCGGTGATGGGTCAGGTTCGCCAGGCCGTGCTCACCGGGCACCGGCTCCGCTTCCACTACGCCGCGCCAGAGCGGGAACCCCGCTGGCACACCGTTGACCCGATTGGTCTGGTCACCGTCCGGGGCCGTACCTACCTGCTGGCTATCAAGGCGGGGAAGGATCGCACCTACCGGGTCTCGCGCATGATGACGGCAGCAGTGCTGCCGGAACGTGCGCAGCGCCCGGATCAGGTGGACCTCGACCGGATCTGGACCGAGCGCAGTGCCCAGTTTCTCGCTGAGAACCACCTTCAGGTACTGGTGAGAGTCAATCCGACGCGGCGCGAAGAACTCCTGAACACCGTGCGTGCGGTCCGTGCGGAAGAGTCAGAGGCTGACGGCTGGGTTCGTCTCGACGTCGACTTCGAGGATCTGCGGCATGCGGTGTGGGCCGTCTGGCAGCTGGACACCGACGCCGAGGTTCTGGCTCCAGACTCACTGCGGACGGCGCTGCGTGACCGTGCCGAAGCTGTCGCTGGTCGCTATCGGGCCTGACGAGCCTGACAGACCTGACGGGCCTGCCGGGCCTGCCAGACCTGCCAGGGTTCATCGCAATTCCGGTCGGGGCAGCTAGGCGGTCTCGGCGCGCCCGTGCCGGGGGAGCAGGAATACCAGAGCGAAGGTCAGCACCAGCGCCGCGCCCATGGCAAGCAGGGTCGCGCTGAACGAGGTGGCGGTGAACAGCGTGCCGAGCGTCGCGACCCCGAGGGCAGACCCGAGCTGCTGGCTGGCGGTCAGCACGCCGGAGGCCGAGCCCACCTCGTGGTCATCCACGCCGGCCAGGATGAAAGAGAACAGGGGCGCGATCATCAGCCCCATGCCGAGGCCGGCGATGAAGACCCCGGGAACGAGATACCAGGGGCTCCCGCCTGCCTCGGGCAGCAGGGCCAGCAGCGTGAGCAGACCGACCCCGGTCACGATCAGCCCCAGCTGAAGAGTGCGGCGTCCGATCCGGCGAGCGAGACCGAAGCCGCCGACCGCTCCGATCACGACGCCCACAGAGACCGGTGCCATCGCCACGCCCGCCTCGGTCGGGGAGTAGCCCAGCTGCAGCTGGGTCAGCAGGTTGAGGATCAGCGCCAGCGAGGCGACCAGTCCGGAGAACATGATGGCGATCAGTACACCGCCGGTATAGGCCCGTTTGCCGAACAGGCTCGGCTCCACCAGCGGGAACCGCACCCGCCGGATGCGCAGCGCGAACACGCCGAAGACGGCGATGCCGGCGGCGAGCGCGAGGAACGTCCAGCTCGGCCAGCCCAGTTCGCCACCCTGGACCAGACCGAAGATCAGCAGCAGGCTCCCGGAGCCCGCGAGCAGCACCCCCGGGAGGTCCAACCGGACCGGGGCTGCTCGTGCCTGGCGGCGGTGCGGTAGCAGCCGTATCCCTGCCACGAGGGTGAGCAGCCCCACCGGCAGGTTGAGGAGAAAGCTGGACCGCCAGCCCAGGCCGAACAGGTCGAGATCGATCAGCACGCCGGCGACGATCGGCCCGCCGACCGAGGAGAGCCCCATCACCGGTCCGAACATCGCCAGGGCCTTGACCATCTCCTGCGCCGGGAACATCTCCTTGATCATCCCGAAGCCCTGCGGGAGCATGAGGGCCCCGCACAGGCCTTGCAGGATTCGGCTCGCGATCAATACCTCACCAGAAGGTGCGAGCGCGCACAGCAGGGAGGTGAGCAGGAATCCGAGCACACCGGCCAGGAACATCCGCCGGCGGCCGACGATGTCACCGAGCCGGCCGCCGGTGATCAGGCCGACGGCCATCGCGAGCGAGTAGCCCGCGACGATCCACTGCATGACCGGCAGTGAGACGCCGAGGTCGTCGCGGATGGTCGGCACCGAGACGGCCACGATCGAGGCGTCCAGCTGGTCCATCGCCTCCGCGCCGAGGATGACGGCGAGGGCGGCCCAGCGCTTCGTGTACGGCGTGCTGCGGGTTTCGACTGCCAGTGCCATGCAATCTCCTAGGTGGGTGAGCTCGCGGCGCGCGAGGGCTGGGCGCCGAAGACGTCGTCCAGCCAGTCGTAGACCCGGGCGTAGGCCAGCCGCTGGGCGCCGGCCTGGCAGTGCGCGCCAGCGCCGTCGTCCGCAGTGAACGGCACCAGTGTCTTCGTGCAGGTCAGGTGCTCGAACAGCAGCTCGGGCTGCCCGGCGAAGAAGTCGTCCTCGGTGCCGGAGCACACCAGGGTGGGGCAGCTGATCTGCTCCGCGATGCCGTCCCGCAGGTGGTAGTCAAGGTAGGCGGCAGCGAAGGCGCGCGGGGTGGCGGCGCCGAGCACGTACATGCCGTGCTCGATGGCCCAGCGTGCCGTCGGGTCCGCGGCCATGGCGGCGGCGAGTGCGGCGTCCACCTCGGGGTCATCGGCGGCTCGCAGCCGGCGTTCGGCCTCGGCCGCATCGCCCGGAAACAGCGACGTCGCCACGAGGCTCAGGTCGTAGACACCGTCCAGCGCGACGAGCGCAGCAATCCGCTGGTCGAATGCTGCCGCACGCGGAGCGAGCAGGCCACCCATACTGTTGCCGAGCAGTGCGATCCGGTCCGGGTCGACCTCGGGAATCGTCCCGGCGTAGTCCAGCACGGGACCGACCACGTTCTCCCAGTCTGGGCGGAAGGTGAGTCCGTGGTGGTGGCGCGTGCCCGGCTGGCCGGGGCCGTCGAAGGACAGCACCGTGTAGCCGCGCTCGAGGGCGGCGGCAGCGCCGAAGAAGTGCATCTCCTCCACGCTGCCGTCGAAGCCGTTGAACATCACCACGGTCGGCCGTGGGGCGCCGGAGTGGTCGGCCCGGTACAGGTAGCCGGGCAGCACTGTGTCGGCATAGGGGATCTCGACCGGTTCGATCGCTGGACTGAACAGGGCTCCGGCCCGCCGGAAGTAGTCGACCGAGGCGTCGTAGGCCGTGCGGATCCGCGGGTCGGCCGGGTCCCCGTGCAGGAAGAACTCGGCGTTGCGGTAGTAGTTCGAGGCGCGCAGGAAGGCGTCCCGGGCACTGATCCGGTGACCGCTGGCCAGGCTGTCGCGGCCTTCGCCGGCCACTCGGTCGGCAGTGTGCCGCCACTGGTCGTGCCAGCTGTCGTAGTCACCAGAGGTGATCCGCTCGGCGGTCACCGCGACTTCGCCGAAGTCGGCGCCGCCGTAGGTGATGTGCCCGAAGGTACGCAGTGTCTCGAACCAGAACTGGGCGTCGTCAGGGAAGAACAGGGGTTTCACTCTCACTCCTAAAGCAGTGGATAGCTGCGTTTGCGAACGTAGCAGGAGCAGGACCGTAAACGCAAGAGCGAACTGCGTTATGCTGACGGTGTGAACGAGCAGGAACACCCGGCCCGCCGGCCCGGTGGCCGCAGCGCCCGGGTCCGGGCAGCCGTGCATCGGGCGGTCATCGACCTCGTGGATGAATCCGGATATGGCAACTTCAGCGTCGGTGACGTCGCCACCCGAGCCGGAGTGGCCGACAGCAGCATCTATCGCCGTTGGGGCGGTCTCGATGCGCTGCTCATCGAGGTGGTGCGTAGCGAGCAGTCCCCGATTCCGGACACCGGAAGCCTGAAAGGGGACCTGCGCGCCTACGCAGCCCAGGTAGCTCAGGACATCACCGGACCCGCCGGTCCGGCCGTCCTGCGCCTGGCGATCGCCCTGTCCGCCGGAGGTGCAGCGGGTGTGCAGCTGCGGGACGAGTTCGCGAACGAACGCTATGACCAGCTGCAGGCCATGCTCGACCGGAGCCGGGAACGCGGCGAAGCCCCGCCCGAGGTTCTCGAGGTGATCGACCACATTCTCGCCCCGCTCTACCTCCGGGTGGTGTTCGGGGCGGAGCATTTCGAGCAGGACTACACCGACGCCCTGGTCGAACGCCTGCTCTGACTCCCGCTGGCGTCCGATCGACCGGTCACCAACGCGCAGTGATATCGGCGCACACTGCGCATTCGGGGCCACTTGATCTACCGGTCGCACCCGCCCGCGCACTACCGTGGCGGGATGGGCACCGAGCAGGCGGTGCAGAATGAGCACCCGCAGCAGGATGAGAGCCGGCAGGACGAGGGCGTCCCGCCGTACACGTTCCTGGCAGCCGCTCCAGCCCTGCCCGGTCTGGTCGCCTCCACTGTCGGCTACCACAGCTCCGGCCAGCGCCCCGGGGTGCACCGCGGACTGCCCTCGCCGCACCTGACCTTCATCATCTCGCTGGACGAGCCGATCGCGACCGGGGAGAGCCCGGAGCACCTGGCCTCGAGCCATGCCTACTCCAATGAGGTCCTGGTGGCCGGCCTGCACACGGCTCCCGCCTACGTGCGCCAGCCCAGTCACGAGGCCGGTATCGAGATTGCCGTGCACCCACTGGCGGCTCGCGTCCTGTTCGGGGCTCCCGCCGGCGAGCTGGACCCGCTCACCGTGGAGGGTACGGACCTGCTCGGGGCGGAGATCGCCCGGCTGCGCTACCAGCTGCTCGAGCAGCCGGACTGGCCGCGCCGGTTCGATCTGATCGCCGACTACCTGCGCCGTCGCACCGATACCGCCGGCCGTGCCGGCCGCGTCCGTCCCGAGCTGGTGGAGGCGTGGACCTGGATGGCCCGCCACCGCGGTACCGGCTCGATGCGCGGGCTGGCCGAGCACGTGGCGCTCAGCCCGCGGCAGCTGCGCACCCTCTTCGACCGGGAGGTCGGCCACAGCCCCAAGGTGGTCAGCCGGCTGATGCGGTTCCAGCACGCGTCACAGCAGGTCGCCCAAGGGGCGAGCACGGGATACCCGCGAACGCTCGCCGAGGTCGCGCACCGGTGCGGCTACTACGACCAGTCCCACCTGGTGCGGGAGTTCCGCGAGCTCACCCACGCTGCGCCCACCGAGTGGATCACCCAGGAGCGCCGAATTATCCAAGCCGGCGGCCACCTGGGCGGAGCAGACTCCAGCGTATGAACACTCCTCAGTCAGCACCCCACGGCACACCCGCGCCCACCGTCTGGCCCACGCTGCAGGCCAGGGACTGCCCGGCCCTGATCGAATTCCTGGTCGAGGCTTTCGGCTTCGTCAAGACCGCGGTCTACGCCGACGGCGACCAGGTCGCCCACGCTCAGCTCGACTGGCCCGAAGGCGGCGGCATCATGCTCGGCTCCTACCAGCCCGGTACCGAATGGACCCGCGAGCCGGGCACGTTCGGCGGCTACGTGGTCACCGAACACGTCGACGAGCTCCACGCCCGGGCCAAGGCCGCCGGCGCTACGATCGTGCGCGAACCGGCCGGCCAGGACTACGGCAACTACGAGTTCGCCGCGGCCGACCCGGAAGGTAACCTCTGGTCCTTCGGCCCCTACCGCGGCGAACCGAGGACTTGAACCTCACGTGACGTCAGGTCCTAGCGTCCATGACGCCGGCCGCACCCGTGGCCGGTGAAGTCGACGGAAGGACAGTCGTGACCAGCGACCAGGAGGCCCGGGCCGAGCAGGAGACCTGGAAGATCGGTGAGCTCGCCCGAACCACCGGCCTGACTGTGCGCACGCTGCACCACTGGGACGACCTCGGTCTGGTCGCACCGAGCCGGGATACCTTCTCCGGGCACCGGTACTACACCGGTGCGAACGTGGAGCGGGTGTACCAGGTGCTCGCGCTGCGCCGGCTCGGCGTGCCGCTCGCCACCATCGGCGAGGTGCTGGCGAACTCGGCCCCTCTCGGACCGGTGCTCAGCCAGCACCTCGCCGCCGTGGAGGACCAGCTCGCCGAGCTGACCCGGCTGCGGGCGAGCCTGCAGGCCACCCTGACCGCTGCCGAGGACCGGACTGCCGCCGACTTGTTGACCCTGATCAGAAAGGTGATCGTCGTGGACAAGATCGTGGAGAAGTACTTCACCCCGGACCAGCTCGCCGAGCTGGCACAGCGTCAGGAAGGTGAGGCCGAGCAGATCGCCCAGGTGCAGGCCGCCTGGCCACACCTGATCGGCCGGGTGCAGACCGCCGTCGAGAACGGTGTGGACCCGACCAGCTCGGAAGGGCGGGCCCTGGGCCGCGAGTGGCAGGACCTGCTCGCCCAGTTCCACCGGGGCGACGAGCAGATGCGCGAGTCGCTGCTGGCGATGCAGGCGGAGAACTCCGAGCAGATCCGCCGCGAGCACGGCGGCCCCAGCCCGGAGCAGCTGGAGTTCATCGGCCGCGCCACCGCCTGAGCCAATCCCCCGTGCGGGCGGGCGCAGATCTCCGCCGCGCGGGGGATCTCGGGGCAGCAGCGGCCACGTAGCGTGAACCTCATGGTCCCCGACGAGCGCGCGAACCGGCCCCGACGAGCAGAACCATGGGCCGGGATGGGCATCGGCGCGGTGGTCGGCGTGACCATCGGGATCCTGATGGACAACCTGCCGATCGGCGTCGCCATCGGGATCGCCATCGGCAGCGCGATGGGGGCAGCCTCCGGTCGGTTCGGCTGCCGCCGCTGACCCCGCCGGGAGCCGCGCGGCGCGTGGTGCACCACCGCGGCCTACTCGCAGCCGACGCCGTCACCGTCCCCGTCGAACCTGGGGCTCCATCCGGGATCACCCGCTCGGATCGGGTCGGCACCTGCGGCGCGCACCTCGGAGCAGTTCGCGTAGGACGGCTCCCCGGGAACGTCGTCGGCTGGAGCAGGTGACGACGGAGCCTGGCTGGGTTCGGCGACCGGTCCTGGCGTGGGCACGTCGGTGGTCGGCTCCTGGGCCGGCTCGGCGCCCTCGGGCAGCAGCTGGTCCGGGCAGGAGCCGAGGATGCGCGCCATCGCTTCGTGCTCGGCCTCGGTGACCCAGAGCTCGTAGGCGTACTTCACTGCGATCTGCCGGGCCACGTAGTCGCACCGGTACGAACGGTTCGGTGGCAGCCAGGTGGCGGCGTCCCCGTCGCCCTTCTGCGAGTTCAGCGGGCCGGAGACGGCGAGCAGGTTCAGCGGGTCGTTGCCGAACGCCTGCAACGTGGCCGCATCCCACGCCTGCGCCCCCTTCTGCCAGGCGTCGGAGAGTGCCACCACATGGTCGATCTGCACGTCGCTGGAGGTGTCCGCACCACGGACGTAGCTGATCCACTCGCCGCTGAAGGGGTCCTCGAGCATCCCGGTCAGCACCACACAGCCATCGGTGCCCGGCCGGTGGGTCCTTGCCTGCAGGTCCCGGTTCAGGATGTCGTTGCGGGTGTCGCAGCCGTTCCGGTCCAGGTCCACCTCGCGGTAGGCGAAGGCATCCCGGTCATAGCCGGTCTTCGCTGCCCGGCCCTTGATCTCCAGCAGGGCGAGCACGTCGACGGCGCGCAGCTCGCCGCCGGAGCTCGGCTCGGGTTCCGTGGGGGCCGGGCTGGGCGAGGGTGCTTCCGCGGAAGCGCTCGGGGCGGGTGTCTGCGACGCTTCCGCGGAAGCGGTCGGCGACGGCGACTCCCGCACCGGAGCAGGGGTGCTCACCTCGGGAGCGGTGGACGCTTCCGCGGAAGCGCTTGGGGTAGGTGGCTCAGTGGTGGGCTCGGAATCGAGGACCGCGGCGCCGATCAGGCAGGCCACCAGGCCGGCGGCGGCCAGCACTGCCCCACGGCCGCGTTGGCCCCGGACCAGCAGCAGAGCCAGACCCAGCACTGCTGTGATCACCGCGAGCACGATGATCACCGTGCCCTGGTTAAAACCGGCCAACACTGCCACCAGGACACCGGCGGCGACCCACGGGACCCAGCGGTGCCCGGACCCGCGATTGTTCACACGAGCAAGTATTGCCCACCAGCGGGTCAGCGGGGGGCGAACCCGCCGACGTCGGCAGTACCGAGCGCTACCGCCACAGCGGATTCGATGTGCAGCCGAGTGGTCGGGAAGACCGGCACGGGGGAGTCCGCGGCACCGATCAGCAGCTCGATCTCCGTGCAGCCGAGGATCACACCCTCGGCCCCGGCGCCGGTGAGCCGGCCGATCACCTCCCGGTAGATCTGCCGGGAGTCGGCACGGATCTCACCGCGGACCAGTTCGTCGAAGATGATCCGGTGTACCTCGGCCCGGTCCGCCGCCTCCGGCACCAGCACCTGCAGGCCATGGGCGGCGAGTCGGTCGAGGTAGAAGTCCTGCTCCATGGTGAACGCGGTACCGAGCAGGCCCACAGTACTCAGGCCGCGCTGGCGAACCGCCATCGCGGTCGCGTCGGCCAGGTGCAGCAGCGGGATATCGACCGCCTGCTGTACCTGCTCGGCGACCTTGTGCATCGTGTTCGCGCAGATCAGCAGCAGCTCGGCACCGGCCGCCTGCAGCCCGACGGCCTCGCGCGCGAGCAGCTCACCGGCCTCGTGCCACCGGCCCGCGCGCTGCCTCTCTTCGACCTCGGCGAAGTCCACCGAGGCGAGCACGAGCCGGGCCGAGTGCAACCCGCCGAGGCGCTCGCCGACCAGCTCGTTGGCAAGCTGGTAGTACTTCGCCGTGGACTGCCAGCTCATCCCGCCGAGCATCCCGATCACCTGGTGTGCCATGGTCGCCATCCTGCCAGCAGGAGTACTGTCGACTCACTTCGGTTCGAGGGCTCGGTATGGATACCTCCAGCGTCACCACGGATCCTGCCGGCGGCGGGCAGTCGACGCTGCCGCGTCGGGTGGAGCTGCTCGCCGCGCTCTCGCTGGCTATCGACCTCGGCCTCGGCCAGCCGATGGAGCACATGCTGCGCGCCGGGTTGCTCGGCATGCGGCTGGCCGACGAGCTCGGCCTGAGCGCCGATCAGCGGGACCGGGTCTTCTATGCAACTCTGCTCTCCTGGCTCGGTTGCCACGTCGACTCCCACGAGCTCACCGAGCTGTTCGGCGACGACATCGACTTCCGCCGCGGTACCTACACCCTGGACAAGCGCGGCTTCCCGATGCTGCTGTTCCTGCTCCGACGGGTCGGCAGCACCGAGTCCACCGCCAGCAGACTCGGCCACGCTGCGGGCTTCCTGGCCACCGGCCGGGCGGCGCTGACCGAGCTGATCCGGTCGCACTGTTCCTCCGCTGGAACGTTGGCCGAGCGGGTGGGCGTCGGTGCGGATGTCGGCGCACTGCTCGGCTACGCCTTCGAACGCTGGGACGGCGCAGGCTTGCCACGCGGTGTGCGCCGGGATCAGGTGCCGATCGAGATGCGCGTGGTACACCTCGCCGAGACTGCCGAGGTGTACCTGCGCGAAGGTGGCTGCGTTGCCGCCGAGCAGATGGTTCGCCGGCGCCGCGGGAGCCACTTCGACCCCGATGTCGCCGACCGGTTCTGCGCCCGCTCCGCCGACCTCACCGACGAGTTGCTGGAGGCGGACACCTGGACGCAGGTGCTTCGCCTCACCTCCGCCGACCGGGTGGCCGACGCCGCCCAGCTCGACCAGATCCTCGCCGCACTCGGCGACTTCGCCGACCTGAAGTCCCCCTACACCGCCGGCCACTCCCGGCGGGTGTCGTACCTGGCCGAGACCGCCGCCGAGGTCCTCGGCCTGCCGGAGGGCACTCGCTCGGACCTACGCCGCGCCGGCTCGGTGCATGACCTTGGCCGGATGGGCGTCTCGAACGCGGTGTGGGACAAATCGGCCACGCTCACCGATGCGGAGAGGGAGCGGGTCCGGCTGCACCCCTATCTGAGCGAACGCATCCTGATCCGCGTCTCCGGGCTCACCGAGATCGCTCGCATCGCGGGGGCGCACCACGAACGCCTGGACGGGTCCGGGTACCCGAGGGGCGTCGATGCCACCGGCCTGGACCTGAGCCAGCGCATCCTCGCTGCCGCGGACAGCTACTGCACGTGGCGTGAGGACCGTCCACACCGGGCGGCCCGGACCGAGGCCGAGAGCTCCGAGCGGCTCCGGAAGGACGTGATCGACTTCCACCTCGATCCCCAGGCCGTCGAGGCGGTGCTCACCGCTGCCGGGAACAGCCCACGGCGCCGCACTGTGGGCCCGGCCGGGCTGACGACTCGCGAGCTCGAGGTGCTCCGGCTGCTGGTCCGCGGCCGGTCCACCCGGGAGATGGCCGGTGACCTGGTGATCACCGAGAAGACCGCCCGGCACCATCTGGAGCACATCTACGTCAAGCTCGGGGTGAGCAACCGGGTGAGCGCGACTCTTTTCGCTCTCGACCACGGCCTCGTCGGCCCGTTCGACCCACCCCCGCCTCCCGCCCTCCCCTGACCGGCAAAGATGGGGCAGTTGACCCATGCGCCGCTCCCTCCTGCGCGCGCACAGTAGGTGCAGGACCGAGGAGGAGCGATGCACACCAGCCCACAGACATATGCCGGGCACCCGCCGACGCCGACCGGACCGGCCAAATTCGGTGCGGACCGAGTCGTCGGCTGTGGGGTGATGGGAGTCCCGTTCGCCTCCGGCGACTACCTGGCACTACGCCGCTGGCCGATCAGCTCGTTCGGCCCCGGCTACACCTCGGTGTGGCACCGGAGCCCGAGAGGTTCCTGGACCCTCTACGCGGACGCACCGCCCGAGGTGAGCTGTGCACGGTTCATGAGTTCCGCCGTCGAGCACGCCATGACCGTGCCGATCTCGCTGCACTGGCCCAGCGAGGACACCCTCGACATCGTTGCTGGGACCGACCTCGAGTGGAGCCTCCGGCTGGCGCAGCCAGTGACCACCCGGATGCTCTCCGCACTCGCCGGCGTGCTCCCGCAGCAGGTCTGGCACTCCGATACGGCCCTGTGGCTGCTCGGCGGCATCGCCGGCGCCGTGCTCGGCACCGGTCCCGTGCAGATGGCCGGCCGGACCCCGAACGGGCACCGGTTCCGGGTCCGGCCCCTGCGGATGTGGCTGGTGCATGAGTCCGCCGCCCAGATCGGCCGGCGGTCCCTGGGCGAACCGAAGCCACTGGCCGTAGCGCCGCGGATCGGCCCGGTGCGCCTGCCGCAACGCGGGATCTTCTTCGCCGACACCACCGCAGAGTTCGTCCCACCCACCGACCCACCACGCACCGAGGAGCCCTGAGATGACCACCACAGACCACCCCACCACAGACCAGGCGAGCATCGATCCGGACGCGGTGATGACCTTCGTCCACCGGGCGGTGGACGAGGCGGGTAGTGCACTGAACTGCGCACTCATCGTGATGGGCGACCAGCTCGGCTACTACCGGGACCTGGCAGCTCACGGCCCGACCACTCCGGCCGACCTCGCCACCCGTACCGGCACCGATGAGCGCTACGCCCGGGAGTGGCTGCGGGCCCAGGCGGCCGGCGGCATCGTCACCTATGCCCCGGGCCAGGGAACCTTCTCTCTGCCCGCCGAGCACGCCGTCGCCCTCGCGGATGAGGACTCACCGTTCTTCCTGCCCGGACTGTTCCAGACCGTCCAGGGCACCATCCACGACGCTCCGCAGATCATCGCGGACGCGCGCACCGGGGCCGGCGTCGGCTGGCACGCCCACCACCGGAACGTGCATCTGGGCTGCGAACGGTTCTTCCGGCCCTCCTACCGGGCACACCTGGTGGATTCCTGGCTGCCCGCCCTGGACGGGGTCGTGGCCAAGCTCGAGCGCGGCGCGAGTGTCGCCGACGTCGGCTGCGGACATGGCGCCTCCACCGTGCTGATGGCACAGGCCTTCGCCAGGAGTCGGTTCACCGGGGTCGATTCCCACGTCGCCTCCGTGGAGACCGCGCGGCGGCGGGCCGCCGCGGCTGGCGTGTCCGACCGGGTGACCTTTACCGCGGCCGACGCGCGAAGTATCGACGGCCGGCCGTATGACCTGGTGACCATGTTCGACTGTCTGCACGACATGGGCGATCCGGTCGGCACAGCCCGACAGATCCACGATGTGCTCGCGCCGGACGGGACCTGGATGATCGTCGAACCGATGGCCGGTGACCGCGTCGAGGACAACTTCAACCCGGTCGGCCGCACCTATTACGGCTTCTCCACGCTGCTCTGCACTCCGTCCTCACTGTCCCAGGATGTCGGTGCCGCCCTGGGTACCCAGGCGGGCCCGGCGCGACTGTCCGAGGTGATCCGGGCCGGCGGGTTCGCCACTGTGCGTCAGGTGGCGCAGACCCCGTTCAACCTGGTGCTCGAAGCCACACCCTGACCACGAACGGCGGCAGCGGCGATCTCCAGGAGACCGCCGCTGCCGTTCGCCGGGAACCGTCAGTCGACCGAGACGGTCAGCTCTTCGCTGTGCGTACTCCCCAGCGTGTTGCTGAACGTCACCACATACGCCCGTGACCCCGGCTCCCGTCCGGTGATCGGGATCTCGACGTGCTGTGCCTGCGGAGTGCGGTCGGTCAGCTCACCGGAGTCGATCTCCTCACCGTCCTCGGTCAGCGTCCAGGAGGTCGCGTTGGTGCCCCACCACAGGTCGGCGCTGAGGGTGTAGTCCCCGTCGCCGTCCCAGTTGTCGTGGCTGAGCACCGGCGTGCCGGGGGCGGCCGCGTTCACGACCACGGTGTGCGGCTCGCACTCGGTCGCGCCACCGGCGTTCACCAACTCACAGGTGTAGGTGTACTCACCGTTCGCCCGGCCCTCGACCGGAACGCTCACCTCCTGAGCGTGCGGGGTGTCGTCGGTCAGCGGCACCTCCGCGATCAGCTCGCCGTCCTCGAACAGCCGGAAGGAGGTCCCGTTCTGCCCCCACCACAGGTTCGCGGTGACAGTGAACGCGCTGCCGCGTACGCCGTCGTGGGAGTTGTCGTCGCTGAGCACGGCCGTCCCCGGCGCGGGTGGCAGGAGGGCCTCCAGCTCCGCGCGCAGGGCCTGCTCGGCGTCGTCGATCTCCGCCTGGGAGGCGTCCGTGCGCTCGCCGACCTCGATGGCCTGGGCCAGCGCCTCTGCCAGGTCGGCGGTGTCACCGGCCGGATCGGTGGCGAGCAGTTCCTCCGCCTGCTTGACCGTCTCCCACAGCGCGGTGGCATCGCCGGCCTCCGGGCGGCCGATGCCGTCGCGGGAGACCAGGGAGTTCCAGGTCTGCACCCACTGCGCGCCGAACGTCTCGGCGACCAGCCCGGACTCGGTGAACTGCATCGTGTCCAGGTCGAATCCAGCAGCGTCGGTCGACTCCGGCTGCACCAGGTTGGTGTTGATCTCCTCCGACCAGGTGGACAGCGTGTACTCCGCCGCCGGCTCGCTGAAGTGGGCAGTGCTGGGCTCATACTCCCCGCCGCCGATGATCACCGAGTGGTCGATCTCCACCCGGGCCGGCACATACAGGGAGTTCGGGTCCTCCCAGACGGTAGCCCGGCTGCAGCCGTTCGTCGCGTCGACGGCGTAGTCCTCGGGCAAGCACTCCGCACCCGTCTCGGTCACTCGCGGGATGTACCAGTCTTCGATCTCCGGGAACAGGATCGGCTCACCGTCGGTATAGGCGTGCTCACCGCTGGTGTAGTGCTCGTGCCAGGTCTGCACGATCTCCGGGGTGGCGGAGTACTTCTCTCCGTCGCGGACATCGAGGAAGGCGTTGAACCGGCTGTGCACTACCCAGGCGTTCGAGACCGGCAGGCCCGGTTCGCCGTCGAGAGCGTACTGGCGGTCGTGGCCGGTCCGGCCGACGTCGATGAACACATTGTCGTTCGCGGTGTTGCTGTGCCCGGACTGGAAGTACAGCCCGGATCGCGCGTCCTTGACCACATTGTGGTGGAACCGCATTCCGGACGCGCCGTCGTCCATGTAGAACGCATCGTTCGAACCGCCGATGCCCTCGAACAGGTTGTAGGCCACCTCGTTGCCCAGGTAGGTGTAGTCCCGGCCGGTGTAGATCACGCCCTGGTCACCCGCGTTCAGCACGAGATCGTGGAAGTAGTTGTTCGTGATCTGCATGTCGTTGCCCATGATCTGGACCGCCATGTGCGGGGCGTCGTAGACCTCGTTGTACTCGAAGGTGTTCCCGACGCCGTACAGGTAGCCGGCCGGAGTGTAGGTCGCCAGCCGGGAGAACCGGGCGATCTCGTTGTGCCGGGCGACGTTGTTGCCAGGCTCCAGTGTGTCCCGGTCGCCGCCGCCGAGCAGCACACCACCACCTCCGAGATCGTGCAGGAAGGAGTTCTGCACGACGTTGCCAGTGCCCCCGCGAACGGCCTCGTAGTCGGGCATGGCGGTGATCGACTCTGTGGTCTCACCGATCCGGACCGCATCCATGCTCACGTTCGCGATCTCCACGCCGTCGATCAGCGTGTCGTGGGCATCCAGGAGCTGCACGCCGGAGGTCAGCGAGTCCGTCATGGTCAGGCCGCGCAGCGTGACTCCGGTCGTGCCCTCCATCCGGAAGAAGTTGTCGTCGAAGGTGGACAGCGAGATGTCGTGCCCCTCGATCGTCCCGTCCTCGGGCAGGAAGTAGAGCATGTCGTTGCCGTCGTAGCGGTCGATGTAGTACTCGCCGGCGGTGTCGAGCTCGGAGAGGATGTTGATCGCGGTGACCTTGGTCCACTCGTCCTGCGGAATGTACATCGAGGGGTACTTCGTATACATCGTGGTGCCGTCCCAGGAGAGGATGCGCACCATGTCGACCGCGTAGTTGTTGCCCAGGTAGCCGGACAGCCAGCCTTCGGTCTCGTACTGGCTGTTGTCGATGGTCTCGATCCACTCCGGATCGCTCTGCACCGGGATGTCCGAGTACTCGTCGAATCCGCGGGTGCCCGCATCGTCGATGGTCGGCGCGGCCTCGGGCGCCCAGGTCTGGTACCGGTCGCCGTCGACCAGACGCCCGCCGATCTCGAAGATCGACGGAGTCATCCGGTACATCTCCTCCAGGCTCCACGTGTCCTCCGACTCGCGGCCCTGCAGCTTGTCCTCGAACCGCGCTCGCGGCGTGGTGCCACTGGTCTGCCAGTCGTCCTGGAGTCCGAATCGTTCGTCGAGGTCGACCTGGATCAGGTCTTCGGTCCCCTCGGCACCCCACTTGTCCCCGGTGCCCCACAAGTGGCACTCGGTCTCTGTGGTACTGCAGTCACCCTCGTTCGGGTACTGGGCGAGTGTCTGCAGCCCGCCGTCCACAGACAGCTCGGGTGCGAACGGCTGCGGAACCCAGTTGAAGCCGTTCTTGTACAGGGTGCCGGGATTCACGTCGGCTTCGCCCAGGTCGTACACCCAGACGTCGTCACGCACCTCCTCCGGCAGGCGGGAGTTCGAGGAGAGCTGGGTCTGTGCCAGCTCGTCCGCCCCGAGGTCGCCCAACCGCTGCCAGTCCTGCGTCTCCAGGTCGTGGGCGCCAGTGATCTGCACGTCCTCGCCGCGGTAGGCGCCGTAACTGACCCACGAGTTCTCCTCACCGGTCAGCGTGATCGCCTCGTTCAAGGTGTAGTCGCCGCCCCGGATCCACACGGTCCCCACCTCCTCGGCGCTGGTGCGACCGGCTAGGGCGTCCCGCGCCGCCGTGATGGTGGCGAACGGGGCTTCCAGGGTGCCGGGGTTGCCGTCGTCACCGTCGGTGGCGACGTAGACCACCGGCCCGGTTCCGGTCGTTGCCTCGGCGGCGGGCGTCCCACCGGTGCTGACCAGCGGAGCGGTCAGCCCCAAGGCCAGCGTCAGCGCCGCGATACGGAGCCGCTGTCGTGTTCTCATCATCGAGCTCTCTCCCATATGTAGTGGCGGCATCACCGCCACGAGCCTGATCGGACAGGTAGCACTTAACACATATCACAAGTGCTAACCATCGATGGTGGTGCGTCCGGGTGGAGAGAACGGTGTGCTTGGCTGGGCGGTGCCGAGTGGTGTGGGGCCGGCTGGGCGGTGCCGGGTGGTGTGGGGCCGGCTGGGCGGTGCCGGGTGGTGGGGTCGGCGGAGCGGCGCTGGCCGGGATGTGGTCAGCGCGTCAGTGTGCGCAGCTAGGTGGCCTGAACCGGTTCGGTAGCGTTCGGGCGGCGCCGATCCCAGGAGGAGGTGATGTGCTCACGCATCGCGGCGGCAGCGGCGTCCGGGTCTCCGTCGAGGATCGCGTCGGCGATCTTCGTGTGCGCCTGGTGGGTGATCGCCATCTCCTCTTCACCGGGACGTCCGCGGTACTGCGGGGAGCGCACGGCCTTGCCCTGGATGCTCTTCACGATCGCGCGTCCGAACGCGTCCTCGGAGATCTGATGGATGCACTCGTGGAAGTCGATATCTGCCGGGGGGTAGGCGTCCGGATCGTGGCGCAAACCGTTCAGGCGTTCGACGGCGGCGCGCAGCTCGCGACGGCCACTGTCGTCGATTCGGTCTGCGGCCCGAGAGGCCATCGAGCACTCCAGCAGTGCGCGGATCTCGATCAGGTTATCCAGGTAGACGAGCCGGTCCTCGCGCTGGAACAACGCGTCCAGCACCATCGGGTCGAGCAGGCTCCACTGCCCCTGGTCGAGCACTACGGTGCCCCAGCCCTGCCGGGTAGCCACCAGCCCCTTCTCGGTCAACGACGTGGTCGCCTCCCGGATCACCGTGCGGCTCACCTGGTAGTGCTCCCCGAGAACCCCCGCCGACGGGAGTGGTGAGCCGGGCGGATACGTGCCGACGACGATCTCGGTGACCAGGCTCCGGATCACCGCCTCGGAGAGTGGCGGGCGGTGCCGATGGGGGAGCGGCACCGCCGGGGGACGCGCAGGGGTGGTCTCCATGAATTCCGCCAATCGCACTCGACCTCGTGACCGGGCGGCCGGCCCGGATTCACCAGGGTAGCCGACCGTGTTAGTGTTATCACTCGTATCATAAGTGACAAGTACCAGGCGCTCGGAAGAACGCTGGTCCGGGCGCCGAGGTCTGCTGTCTCGGTGCCGAGACGGGAGAAGAACCGCGACATGCGCATTATCGGATACCGCACCCTGACCACGGTGCACGACTGGCGCCGTCCGGTCGGTGACGTCAACGGTGTGGTGACCGACGGGGTCACCGAGGTTCCGCTCGTGCTGCTGGAGACCGACGACGGACTGACCGGTGTCGGTCTGGGCGGGCACGCAGACGTGGACCGGATATTTCCCGCCCTCGAGGGCCAGGATCCGCGGGCGACCTTCGCGCTGTATGACCGGATGCTCGCTCGGGTGTTCAAGACCGGCCACGGTGGAGCGACGTTCGCCACGATCGGAGCCCTCGACATGGCGCTGTGGGACCTGAAGGCCAAAGCGGCTGGCGAGCCGCTCTGGCGCACCCTCGGCGCCGCGGACCGGTTCGTCCCGGGGTATGCCTCGGGTCTGGACTACGCACTCTCCGACGACGAACTGGTAGCGCTGTACCAGCGATGGGCAGACCGCGGCTTCACCGGCGCGAAGGTCAAAGGAGGTTTGGACATCGACCGCGACCTGCACCGGATCGAGGCGGTCCGGGACGTACTCCGGGTGAACAGCGACCAGCCCGCGATGATGTATGACGTCAACGAAAGCTGGGGCCGCCACCAGGCTGTGCGTTTGGCCCGGCAGGCGGACGAAGGTGTGGCGTTGACCTGGATCGAGGAGCCGGTACGCCGGTGGGACGTTCCCGGGCACCGAGCCGTCGCCCGAGCCACCACGGCAGCTGTCGCTACGGGAGAGAATCTGACCGGTCTGGAGCAGTACCGGGCGCTGCTGGATGCCGATGCCGTCGAGGTGGTGCAGACCGGGAGTGTCTGGGGGATCACCCATTTCCTCCGGGTGTCCGTACTCGCACTCGGCCGGGACCTCCCGGTCAGCCCGGTCGCCTACAACACCAACCCGGTCGCGCATGCAGCAGCGGCGGTGCCGAACCATCTGAGCACTGAGCTTCAGAACCTGTGCGCACCGGTCGGACTGAGCGTCGATCAGGAGATTGCGGACGGCGGACTGGTGCTCGGCGACGCCCCCGGGCTCGGGATCGATGTGGACGAGGCTGCGATCGCGGCGCACACGGCGACCGGGCACTGGGAGGTGCCCGCCGGCCCGCACGTGCGCTCCGCCGATGCCGGTCTGCAGTTGGCACGACGTCGGAATGCCCAGGTGGGTTGATGACTGACTGCTCCGGACCGAAAGCGAGGGCCTGATGGATGCCCGGCCCCGCGCCGTCCTCGCGTTCGACCCACCGACGCTGGCGGCGGACATCTTCCCGCCGCATCTGTGGGGACGGCTCGCCAGCGCAGTCCGGCTCGAGACGGGCGTCGTGCTCACCGAGACCACCTCAGCCGCGGCCCGCGCGCAGCTGGCCGAGGCCGAAGTGCTGATCGCCGGGTGGGGCGCCCCGCGCGTGCCCAGCAGCGCGGTGCCGCAGCTGCGCGGCGTGTTCTACGCCGGTGGCGTGGCCCGCACCTGCCTGCAGGATCCGGAGGAGTTTGCCGCGCGCGGCGTGGTGGCCGCCAACGCGCGGGCAGCGAACGCCGTGCCGGTGGCCGAGTACACCCTGGCGATGATCCTGCTCGCGAACAAGGGTGCGCGGCCGGCGGCGCAGGAGTATCGCGTGCTCCGGGAGAAGCCAGTCCTGCGGCCGGGAGTGGGTAACTACCAGCGGGTCGTCGGGATCGTGGGTGCCTCCCAGGTCGGCCGCCTCGTCATCGAGCTGCTGCGCCCGTTCGACCTGGACGTCATCGTGTACGACCCGACGCTGGCCGAGGAGGAAGCGGAGCGGCTCGGTGTACAGACCGGCACCCTGGAGGAGGTCGCGGCCGCCAGCCAGGTGCTCTCCCTGCACCAGCCGCTCACTGCCGCCACCACTGGGCAGATCGATGCCCGGATCCTCAGCCTGCTGCCCGACGGTGCGACGGTGATCAACACCGCCCGTGGAGCTGTTCTCGACGAGTCCGCGCTCCTGGACGAGCTGCGGCGCGGCCGGCTGGACGCCGTTCTGGACGTCACCGATCCCGAACCGCCCGGTGGTCACAGCGAGTTGTGGCGCCTGCCGAACGTCCTGCTCACCCCGCATATCGCGGGCTCGATGGGCAACGAGCTGCAGCGGCTCGGCCTCGACGTGGTGCTCGAGGTCGAGCGGTTCGTCCGCGGCGAGGCCGTGCATTATCCCGAGGAGCTGATATGACCGACACGCTCGCCGAGAGCTCGCTGCGCACCGGGACATCGCTGACTCGCCTCGGCTATGGAGCGGCCCAGCTGGGCAACCTGTACCAGAGCATCTCCGACGAGGAGGCGACCTCCGCCGTCGATGCCGCTTGGGATGCCGGGATCCGCTACTTCGACACCGCCCCGCACTACGGCCTCGGCCTCTCCGAGCGGCGTCTCGGCGCCGCGCTCGCCCGCCACCCCCGGAACGAGTACGTCCTCTCCACCAAAGTAGGCCGCCGGCTCGTGGCCACCCCCGAGCGCGCCCACCTGAGCGATGAGCACGGTTTCGCTGTGCCCGCCAGCTACGTGCGGGAGTGGGACTTCTCTGCCGACGGCGTGCGCCGCTCGCTCGAGGGCAGCCTGGACCGGCTCGGCGTGGACCGGGTGGACATCGTCTACCTGCACGACCCTGACGACCACTGGCCGGAGGCCTCGACCACGGCGCTCGATGCGCTGCTGGAGCTGCGGGACCAAGGTGTCATCTCCGCCGTCGGCGTGGGAATGAACCAGGCGACGATGCTCGCCCGGTTCGTCCGGGAGAGGGATGTGGACCTGGTGATGTGCGCGGGACGGCTCACCCTGCTCGACCAGGCCGCACACGAGGACCTGCTCCCGGCCGCCGCAGAGCGCGGGGTCGCCGTGGTTGCCGCCGCGGTGTACAACTCCGGACTGCTGTCCCGGGCCCGGCCGCCGGCCGACGCCCGATACGACTACCAGCGGGCGCCACAGGACCTGCACCGCCGGGCGCTCCAGATCGCTGACGTGGCCGAGCAGCACGGCCTGACGCTGCCGGACCTCGCTGTGCAGTACCCGCTGCAGTTCGCACCGGTGGCCTCAGTGGTGCTCGGGATGCGGACGCCGGCCCATGTGCGGACCAACGTGGACCGTATGCGGGCGCAGGTGCCCGAGGAGATCTGGACCGAGATGGACCGGCGTGGTCTCGTGCCGGCGCCACAGACCGAAGAGATGGAGAGGACCACACGATGACCGCAGCAGTTCCCGAGGTGGCCGCTCTTGCCGGATGGCTGCGCAGCTGGGTGGGTGACGACGGACAGCTCCGCGGCTTTCACAACCACAGCGTCTGGGGGACGAACCCGGCGACCTTCCAGGACTTCACCAGTGGTCACCAGGCCTTCTCCGCGCCCGCGCTGGCCGCGTTCGCCACCGCACTGGTCCGCCGCCCGGACGACCGCGGGCGGCGGCTCTGGCGGTCGATGATGCTGTTCCAGGCGCGCACCGTCCAGCCCGACGGCCAGTTCTGCCACATCGGGTTCCAGGTGGGGGAGTCGGCCACTTCCGGACTGATCCACAACATGGCCGGCTGTCTCGGCCTGCTCGAGGGCCTGCGCACGGCCGGGCACCTGCTCGAGCCGGACGAGGTGACCGAGATCCTCGCTGCCGTGCGGAGCAACCTGGACGCCTGCCGCGCCTACGGCGGTGGCCGGCCGACACCGGAGGGTACGGTCAACCAGGAGTACGCCCGGGTGTGGGCCAAGCTCCGGTATACCGAACTGTCCGAGGACCCGGTCTACGCTGACGAGCTCGAGGACGACCTGGACTCCCTGGTGCACCTCGCCCACGTGCCCGGAGTGCCCGATGCGGACTGCGTGGCAACGTACCGGCAACCCACCGACCGCGCCGAAGGCGGCATCCTGGAACCCGCCGAGTATTACGGGCTGATGATCGTGCCGCTGGTGCTCGGTGCCCGGCGCTTCGACCGCCCGGACCTGCGCGCCGAGGCCGTCGGGATCGCCCGGCACCTCGTCCGCTCCGCCTGGGTGGACGAGGCCGGGCTCACCCGCTTCCACCGGTACTGGTACGTGCGTGGCCAGACCCAGCGCCGGACCAGCACGCCGATGTTGATCGCCGGGATGGGCCTGTCCCTGTACGGCGTGGACGAGCTGCTCATCGACGGCGCGGACGCTGAGCTGTCCCAGTTCGTCGAGCAGTGCCTGAGCACCTACGCCGCGTACCAGAGCCCGGCCGGGTTCTTCGCCTCCGCCACCGGCTGGCACAACGAGGCCGATGTGGCCCCGAGCACGGCCTGGCACGCCCACGACCTGTTGTTCCTGGCCCGCAACCAGGAGACCCCGGCGACGTTCTGGGACGAGGTCTTCGCCCCGCGGGAGCGGCAGGCGGTGCTCCTGACCGATCGGGCGATCTGGGCCGAGTACGGCGAACACTGGAGCATCCAGAGCCCGCTGACCGCCGGCGACCTGAGCATCTTCGGCCGCAAGGACCGGGATACCTTCGGCCGCTCGTTCTTCGCCTGGACGGATAAGGAGCCGCTGGCCGAGGAGCTGACTTACCCGGAGGCGCCGGTGTTCTTCGTGGCCGACGAGGGCATCTACCGGATCGATGAGTCGACCCGGCCGACCGACGTCACCGCTTTTGGCGACCTCCCCTACCTGGGCCACCTCCGGTCGGCCTAGGCTTCCACCCACAATTCAGCATATATAGGATGTATGACAAGTGACAGGATCAATGAAGGAGACGAGGATGTCCACACGACGCAGCCGGGCACTGCCGGCGACGGCCATCACACTCGCTACGGCACTGGTGGCGACAGCCTGTGGCGGCAGTGACGGAGGAGACGAAGGGGGCAGCGGCACCGTTCGGATGCTGGTGAACATCACCGACAACCTCACCCAGGCCAAGTGGGATGAGCTGGTTGCCCCCTTCGAGGAGGAGACCGGCATCGACGTCCAGATCGAGGGCCCGACCGGGCAATCGGTCGCAGAGACGTTCCCCTCGCAGCTGGCCGCGGGCACCGCGCCGGACGTGATCGAGTCCATCTTCCCGAGCCCGGACACTGCACCGGAGATCCTCGACCTCACCGAGTTCGAGTGGGCCCAGGACACCCCGATGTCCGACCTGTACGCGACCGACGGGCAGGTGAACGTCGTTGGTGTGGGGATGCAGGCGCAGTCCCTGCTCTTCTACAACAAGGACCTGTTCTCCCAGGCCGGCATCAGCGAGCCCCCGCAGACCTGGGCCGAGCTCGACGATGCGCTCGCGGCACTGCAGGAGTCCGGTGTCCCCACGCCGATCGGGTTTGCCGCCGACTGGGCGACCGGGGTGCAGGTGCAGCAGATGTGGCATCCGCAGCAGAACGTGGCCACCCCGGGCTGGCAGGAGAGTGTCGCGGACGGGTCGAGCACCCTCGGTGAACAGTTCGAGCCGATGCTGGCCCACGTCAGCGACTGGGTCGAGGCCGGCTACACGACCGCCGATGACGTCGCCACCGACAGCGGCACCCAGGAGGCCAACTTCATCGCCGGGGACGTCGGCATCTACCCGATGGGGTCCTGGTTCACCACCACGCTCGCGGCCTCGCCACCGGACTTCGAGGTCGGTGTCTTCGCCGCCCCCGTCGATGACGCGGCCGACGCCCCGGGCCCGATGGGCGCCACCCTGGCCTTCCCGTACATGGTGCGCGACGGTGCCAGCGATGTGGACGCGGCCACCCAGCTGGTCGAGTACCTGGTCACCGACGAGGACGCGATCGCCACCCAGGCGGAGATGGACAACTTCAACCGCGAAGGACTGGACGTCACCACCGACGAGTACTCGGCGAGCGTCCAGGAGATCGTCGAGGCGGCGCCGTCGTTCGCGGTCCCGGGCAACCAGACCGTGGGCGACTACGCCCTTCCGGTAGCCGGGTTCAACCCGAAGTTCACCGAGCTGGTGCAGGGCTTGTGGCAGGGCCGGCCCGCTGCCGACGTCGCCGCCGACCTGACCGCCTGGTACGACGCGGAGGCCACCGGCTGATATGGCAGCACGCTCGACATGGACGCGGGGACGGGACACCCTCGGTGCCCTGACGCTGACCGTCCCCGCGGCCGCGGTCTACGTGGTCCTGATGGTGGTCCCGGTCGGCTTCGCCATCTACTACTCGTTCACCAGCTACAACGGCATCCCCAGCCAGGCGCCGGAGTGGATCGGGTGGGACAACTACCTACGGATCATCACTGATCCGATCGACGAGATGCGCCCGGCCGTGTGGGTCACCGCCGCGGTCGCACTCATCGGTGCTTTCCTGGTGAACGCCGCCGCACTCGGGCTCGCGCTGCTGCTGCAGCGCACGAACCGGTTCAACACGTTCGCGCGGGCGGTGATGTTCTACCCGCACGTGCTGTCCGCGCTGATCGTCGGCTTCCTCTGGCAGGCGATTCTCGGCCCACAGGGCGCCGTGAACAACATCCTCGCCGGCGCCGGCCAGTCCACTCTGCCGTTCCTGTCCGACCCCACCTGGGCGCTGGCGACGATGATCGGCGTGATCGTCTGGGGACAGTTCGGCGTGCAGCTCGTGCTCTACCTCGCCGGGCTGCAGGCGGTCTCCGCCGAGCTCCAGGAGGCGGCCCGGATCGATGGCGCGAACCGGGTCCAGGTGTTCCGGCACGTCACCTGGCCCGCACTGGCACCCACGGTGACGGTCACCATCGTCACCTCCATCCTCTCCTTGCTGAAGGTGTACGACGTCGTTCTCGGCCTGACCAACGGCGGTCCGGGTGATGCCACCCAGACCTGGGCGTACGAGATCCTCGCAGTCTCGTTCGCGAACAACAAGGTCGGCCTCGCCTGTGCGCAGGCGGTCCTGCTGATCCTGGTCGCCGGGCTGCTCTCGTTCACCATCATCGCGCTCCGCCGTCGCGCGGAGACCGGAGCGGAGGCGGTCTCATGAGAGGCGCATCGCGGATCCCGGCCCGGCTGCGGGTCGCGTTCGTGGCCATCCTGTCGGTGGCCATGCTCGTGCCGATGTACATCATGGTGGTGAACGCGTTCAAGCCGCAGCAGGAGATCCTGCGCACCCCGTTGGGACTGAACCCGGACACCGCCTCCACCGACTTCCTCGCTGCTGCCTGGTCGAACACCGCGTTCCCGGTGGTGGAGGGCTACGCGGTGACGTTGTTCCTCGTGCTGGCCTGCAACCTGGTCGCGATCGGCACCGCGGTCCCAGCGGCGTATGTCATCGCTCGGACACCGAAACCGTTCTTCCAGTTCCTGCTGCTGTTCTTCCTCGCCGGGATGTTCATCCCGCCGCAGATCATCCTGGTACCGGCCATCCTGGTGCTCAAGGGCCTCGGTCTGATGGGGACGATCCCGGGGCTGGTGCTGTTCATGTCGGCCACCATGGTGCCGTTCACGCTGTTCATCTTCACCGGGTACATCCGGATGCTGCCGCGGTCCCTGGACGAGGCTGCCGCGATCGACGGCGCCGGCCGGCAACGGGTGCTGTGGACCATCGTGTTCCCGCTGATGAAGCCGATCGTGGCTACTGCGTTCATCCTGAACGCCCTCAGCGCCTGGAACGACTTCGTCAGCCCGCAGCTGATCCTCGGCCCCGGCTCGCAGTTCAAGACGATCACCACCGGCGTGTATGCGGCGGTCTCCAGCTACAGCACCAACTACGAGGTGGTCTTCCCGACGCTGCTGCTGGCGGTGGTGCCGATCCTGGCGATCTTCATCGTCATGCAGCGCTACATCATGAGTGGGCTGGCCACCGGCGCGGTCAAGGGCTGACCTGCCGCAGTGTCTGCTCGATCACCGCGGCGGTGCGCCGCCGTCGTTCCTCGGCGGTGACGGCGGCGAGCACGACCTGGTGGATCTGGCCGTCCACGCCTGCGACCGTGCGCCGCAGGCAGCAGCGTCCGCCGGCTAGCGGGTCAGCGCGCCAGCACGGTCCGCTGCAGGAACGCGTTGTGGAACTTGCCGTCGGGGTCGTAGCGGCGGACCAGGTCGCGGAAGCCGGCCATCCGCGGGTAGAGCCGCTCCAGCCGGCCGATGCCCATCGCGAACCACTTGCCCCAGTGCGGCCGGGCGTCGAACGGTGCCAGGGTCTCCTCCAGCAGCGGGAGCAGCGCCCGCACCGCCTCCGGCACCCGGTCGAAGGTGAAGTGCAGCGCGACCGTGTCCTGCCCTTGGGCCATCGACAGCCAGAGTTCGTCGGCGGCCATCGTCCGGAACTCGCACACCTGCAGATGAGGCGCGATCTGCGGCGCGATGTCGCGGACCGCACGGATCGCCGCCACCGCAGCCGGGCGAGGCACGAGGTATTCGGCCTGGATCTCCTCTCCGGCACTGGGGGTGAACTCCAGCCGGAAGTGCGGCAGCCGGTCGAACCACGGGCCGGCCAGACCGGCCTGCTCGGTGGCCCAGGCCGGGTCGACGCCCCGGATCGGATGCTGCGGACCAGGAGCCGCCACACCCATCGGCAGGCTGACCTCGCCGGTCCGGCTCTTCAGCCACACCTGGTCCGCCACATCGGCGTCCCAGCGAGTGAACAGGCTCACGCTGTACGCCGCGGAGGTGATCTCGTCGAAATGGGTCAGGACGTGATCCCAGGGCACGTCGTTCACCACGTACTGCGCCACCTGGTAGCTCGGCTCGATCCGCAACCACACCTTGGTGAGTACCCCGAGTGCGCCCAGGTGCACGGCTGCACCGGGCAGGTCAGGGTGGTCGGCGTCGAGGGTGACCAGGTCGCCGTCAGGGGAGATCAGCTCCAGGCCGACGACGGCGCTCGCCAAGTTCTGGACCCGGTCACCTGAGCCGTGGGTCGCCGTGCCGATCGCACCGGCCACCGCGATATGCGGCAGCGAGGCCATCGCGGCCAGGGCCCAGCCGGCGCGGTCCAGCTCGGCGGCGAGGTCGCCGTAGCGCACTCCGGCGGCCACCCGCACCACCTGGGCCTGCGCATCCACGTGGATGTCCGCGGGCAGAGCCGCCAGGCTGATCAGGTCTCCGGCGCTGTCGGCCAGGTCGTTGAACGAGTGCCGCGAACCCAGTGCCCGGATCTGGTGGGCGTCCGCCACGATCCGCTGCGCCTGGGACACGGTGTCCGGCTGGTGCAGCCGCTGCGCGGTGTAGGTGTAGCTGCCGGCCCAGTTCGTCTCGGTCATCGCCTGCCTCTTCCGTGGTCGTCGGCAACAATCTAACCGGTGGAGGTCGCGACCGGTCCCCGTCGCGGGTTCGATACTCCCGCCGCTGGCGCGATACCAGCGAGCACGACTCCGCGTCGCAAGTGACGCATGAATCAATTCATGCCGGGAGGGGTGTGCGGGGTGGGTTAGGCATGCTGACGGAGCGCGCGTAGGCCGAGCCAGGCCAACGCCACCAGTGCGACCAGCGCCACCACTGCCAGCCAGGTCATTCCGGCGCCCGCGTCCCCGGCGAGGGCGACCACCACCCCGAGCAACTGGGCGAACGCCTGGATCGCCGCCGCTGCCGGGGTCCCAGCCGCCAGCGCCGCAAGCTCGACCTTCGCTCCAGCGGCCAGCTCGGTGACCTTCCCGGACAGGAACACCATCGCGTGCAGACTCAGCAGCAGCGCCGCCGTCACCAGAGGGTGCCCGGAGACGGTCACCAGTCCCGGTTCCCCAGGGAGCCGGAGGAGCATGGCCACCAGCAGTAGTGCCACACTCACCCCGGGCAGTACGCCGTTCTTGCTCACCGCCACCCCTACGGCCAGCAACCCAGCCGCGACCAGCTGCGTGACACCGCTGGCCACCAAGACTCCGGCCGCAGCGACCAGCAGCCCCGCCACCAACCGCACCAGCCAGGCCGGCACGCACCGGCCCAGCTGCAGCTGTACCTGGGGCTTGCGCCGCGGCCGCGGGGTGGTCACGTCCCAGTCGCCCCACATCGAGGCGATCTGCTCACGCATGCCCGGACTCCGGCCGGGGTCATCGTTCCTGACAGTCATCGAGCCACCCCCGCGCCAGGGCGTCCCGGAACTCCTGTGCCGCGGCGCCGGTGCGCCCGGGTGAGCAGCCGCCAGGCCACGTTGATCGACCGGGCACCGGCCGGTCCATCCGGGTCGATCCAGCGCAGCACCTCCACGCCTGCGCGGCCCAGCTGGGCCAACCGCACCTGCCGCTCCAGCCGCACCACCTGGTAGGCGAAGTCGCCGAGCGAGTCCAGCTCGGTGGTGCGCACCGGCGGCAGCGTATCCACGGCGATCACCCGGTGCCCCTGCCCGCGCCAGGTCCGGGCCATCCGGGCGGCCTCGTCGTCCAGGAACGTGGAGAACACCACCAGCAACGCGGCAGAGGGCACCTGGGGGGCCCGCTTGCGCGGCGTCGGGAAGCTCTCCGGGTGCAGCGCCGCCAGCCGCCGGGAGATCCGCTCGAACTGGCTCCGGCCCGCCGCCGGGCGCACCGGCCGGCGGCGCAGCCCGAGATCGTCCAGCCCCACCCGGTCCCCGGCAGCGAGCACCACATGAGCGATTGCGGCCGCTGCTTCCCGAGCGAGGTCCAAGGAGATCGGCTCGTCCACGGCCGCAGCCTGTCCGCCGCCCCAGGCGGACACGTCCGGGCCGACAGCGTCCCGGGAGTCGACCACCAGCATCACCGACGCGTCCGCTGTGGCGAACGTGCGGCGGGTGTAGAGCTCGGTCAACCGTCCGGTGCGTACGTCCAGGGACCGCCGTGCGCTGACCCGCCAGTCGATCCGGCGCAGCCGGTCGCCCGGGGTGAACAGGTGCACATCGCGGAAGTCCGTGCCGTCGCCCGGGCGGCGGGAGGTGTGGTTACCGGTCAGCCCGGCCAGCCGTGGCGGGACCGGGGTGCCCTGCAGGGTGACCAGCGGCGGGTGCACGGTCACCCGCAACGGCGGCGCGGTCTCCACCGGAGAAAGCACCGCAGCGTCGAAGCCGGAGCTGAGATGGTCCAGCCGGAACATCTCCTGCATGCCGGTGCGGGCGGTGGCCAGCTCGGCGGGCACCGTCCGTTCGGTCCGGGCATCGACCAGCGCTTCGATCGGGCGGAACCCGGTCGAGGAGAGCCGCAGCCGGGTCACGTCCGCACCGGCAGTGGGCTGCAGCTGTACTTCGGCACCCACTGCGCCCGCACGAGCCCGTGCAGCGGTGCGGCGCAGGACTACTTGAGGCTGCGCCGTCGGGCGGGTGATCCAGCCCCAGGCGAAGCTGAGCAGGAACGGGACCCCGAGCAGTGCGACGTCCGGACGCCGGGCGAGCACGCCCACGGCAAGAGCGAGCACGCCGATCACAGCCAGAGTCAGCGACTCCAGCCCGACGAACCAGCGCGGCGAGCTCACTGCTGGTGTGCACCCGCGCTCGCGGTCGCCGCGGGCCCGGGCACCTCGTCGAGAAGCTGTGCGACCACGGCCTCCGGTGTGGTGCCCTGTGCCCAGGCGGCCGGGGTGAGCACCAGACGGTGCGCCAGGGCCGGTACCGCGATCGCCTTGACGTCCTCCGGGGTGACGAACTCCCGCCCGGCCAGCACCGCCCGCGCGCGGGCCACCAGCAGCAGCGCCTGCGAGCCGCGCGGAGAGGCACCGACCTCCACCGCCGGATGGGACCGGGTGGCCACGGCCAGGTCCACGCAGTAGCGAGCGACGTCGGGGTCGGCGTCCACAGCCTCCACCCCGGCCTGCATCGCGCGCAGGGTGTCCGCGTCGGTCACCTGCGCCACGGTGGCCTCCTCCTGGCGCCGCTCGATCCGGCGCAGCAGCACGTCCGCCTCACCGGCGGCGTCCGGGTAGCCCACGGAGAGCCGCACCATGAACCGGTCCAGCTGGGCCTCGGGCAGCGGGTAGGTGCCCTCGTACTCCACCGGGTTGGAGGTGGCGAGCACGTGGAACGGCCTCGGCAGCTGGTAGCTGGTGCCCTCCACGGTGACCTGCCGCTCGGCCATCGCCTCCAGCAGCGCGGACTGAGTCTTCGGTGGCGTGCGGTTGATCTCGTCGGCCAGGAACAGCCCGGCGAACAGCGGCCCCGGGCGGAAGGTGAAGTCGGAACTGGCCGGGTCGTACACGAACGAGCCGGTGATGTCCGCCGGCAGGAGGTCCGGTGTGCACTGCAACCGTCGGAACTCCAGGCCCAGCGCTGCGGACAGGCACCGGGCAGCAAGCGTCTTGCCGAGGCCGGGCACATCCTCGAACAGCACGTGGCCGCTGGCACAGATCGCGGCCAGCGCGGTACGCAGCGGCTCGGTCATGCCCACGACGACGGAACTCACCTCGGTCAGCACCTGCTCGCCCAGGTGGGCGACCTGGGTGGCAGACAGCGGGGCAATGGGGGTCTCGGTCACGAGATACCTTTCTTCTCAGGTGGTGACGTTCTCGTCGAGCAGATGGGCGATGGTCCGGCGCACCGCACGCGGATCCGGGGTGGGCGGCTCGGGGTCGCTGAGCCAGCGGGCCACACCGGAGCCCACTACAGCTGCGGCCTGTTCGCGGCCACTGGTCGAGTCCAGGTCCACTCCGCGCAGCTCCAGCGCAGCGGTGAGCACAGTGCGCAGCCGTTGCTCACCGGTGGAGGAGATCGACCCGCTTCGGTCGATCATCGTCCAGGTGAGGCTGGACACGTCCCGCCGTGCGCCGGCGCGCCGGCCGTAGGGCAGCACCGGCCAGGCGGCGCGGTTGCCGTACGGCAACGCTCGGCTGACCAGGGTGGCGATCACGAGCCCGCCGCCGAGCAGCAGCGCATGCGGCAGGTCGGCGCCGATCAGCAGCGCGAACAACGGGGTGACGATCGCGGCGGCCAACGGCGCCCAGCGCCTGCCCAGCGCGGCGCGTCGGTCCCGCCGGTCCTCAGCGCGGGTCACCGGTCCGCTCCGGTGGCGGGCTCGGCGGGACTGCTGCTCGACCCGCGAGCGAGCTCGGGCCAGGACGCGGCCAGCGCCTCCAGGGCACGTCCGGCCCGGTCCACATCCGCCCGGCCCAGCTCGCTGTTGGAGAACCGGGCCCGGTGATACAGGTGCAGCAGGGTGTCCGTGGCCTCGGAGTCCGCCCCGGTGCGGGCGAGCACGGCCGCGGCATGCTCGGTGGGGGTCTGCGCCGGCCGGCGATGCACACCGGAGCGGTCGGCTGCCTCCTCCATCGCCAACCAGGCCGAGACGATGGCGTCCCGCGGCGGCCCCACCGCGCGCAGCTGCTCCACGGCATGGCGCACCCCTTCGTGCAGCGCCGGCAGGTCCGGCTCCGGCTCCTCCTCGCCGTAGTCGGCACTGGTGCCCGGATCCGGGAGGTCCTCGGCCCGGGGACGGCGCAGGTAGGCGAGCACCCGGAGCAGCACGAGCAGCAACACTGCCGCCACGATCACGCTCACCACCACGGCGAGCCAGGTCAGGTCCGGGGTCGGGACGTCGTCGGAATCGAAGGGCACATCGGGAGATGGCGTCTGGCTCGGGACCCCGGTGGCCGGCGGCGGGGGCGGGGCGTCGGTAGTGCTCGGTCCCTCGACCTCCCAGGCCGGGTTCAGCTCCCACGCGCCGGTCGCGGTCGCGGCGACCACCAGCAACAGCGCCACGAAGCCGACCGCCGCGATCTGGGTGAGGGCGTGCAGCCGGCGCCCCGACGCCGAGTCGCCGGCTCGGGGCGAGGCGTCCGGCGTCGTCGACGGATCAGGGGAGGGCACCGGTGCTATCGCCTCCGGTAGGTGAGGATCCGGTACCGCACCCCGTTCTCGGCCTGCTGCCAAGCGCCGACCTCGCTGGTCTGGAACTCGGCGCCGATCTGCGGCGCGTACGTGTCGCCCTCGACCGACAGATCGATCTCGGTGACCACCAGCAGGTCGGCGTGGTCGATCGCTTCGTCGTAGACCTGCCCGCCGCCGCAGATCCACGCGTCCTCATCGGCCACCAGCGCCAGCGCCTGCTCCAGGTTCGCGGCTAGCTCAGCGCCGGGTGCCTGGTAGTCCGGGTCCCGGGTGAGCACGACGTTGCGCCGGCCAGGCAGCGGGCGCACCTTCTCCGGCAGCGACTCCCACTGCCGGCGACCCATCACTACCGCATCGCCCGCGGTGGTGGTGCGGAAGTGCTTCAGGTCCTCGCGCAGATGCCACGGCAGGTCGTTGTTCCGTCCGATCACTCGGTGGTGGGCCTGCGCCCAGATCATTCCCAACATCTCAGACGGCCACCGGCGCCTTGATCCCGGGGTGGTGCTGGTAGCCGAGCACCTGGACGTCATCGAAGGTGTAGGAGTACAGGTCCGGTGCATGGTGCAGCTCGAGGGTGGGGAACTCGTACGGCTCCCGGTCCAGCTGGGTGCGCACCTGGTCGGTGTGGTTGTCGTAGATGTGGCAGTCGCCGCCGGTCCAGATGAAGTCGCCGACGGCCAGGCCGCTCTGCTGGGCGACCATGTGGGTGAGCAGCGCATAGGAGGCGATGTTGAACGGGACCCCGAGGAACAGGTCCGCACTGCGCTGGTAGAGCTGGCAGGAGAGCTTGCCGTCGGCCACGTAGAACTGGAAGAACGCGTGGCAGGGGGCGAGGGCCATCTTGTCCAGCTCGGCGACGTTCCATGCCGAGACCAGAATCCGCCGGGAGTCGGGCTGTTCGCGCAGCTGCTGCAGGACACGCTCCAGCTGGTCGATGTGGCCGCCGTCCGGAGTGGGCCAGGACCGCCACTGGGCGCCGTAGACCGGGCCGAGCTCACCGGTGGCCGGGTCAGCCCACTCGTCCCAGATGTGGACGTCCTTGGCGATCAGCTCGTTGGCGTTGGTCGATCCGCGCAGGAACCACAGCAGCTCCTCGACCAGTCCGCGCAGGAACACCCGCTTGGTGGTGATCAGCGGGAAGCCGCGCTGGAGGTCGTAGCGCAGCTGGTGGCCGAAGACCGATCGGGTGCCGGTGCCGGTCCGGTCCGATTTCGCAGTGCCCTCACTCAGCACATGGGCGAGCAGGTCTTCGAATTGGGTGTCCGGCATACCCGCAGTGTAGGTCGGCGACACCGGTGCGGACCGCATGCTCCGCACTCAGGGCGCGTCCGAGTCCTCCCCGGCCGGCTCGATCAGGGTGTCGGCCCGGGCGAACAGATCGCCCTCGATCGCGGCCGCCTCCGAGGCGGCGCCGATCTCGTGGGGGAAGTCCGCCGGAGGCCGGCCGAACGCCTCGGCCAGCCCGACGATCAGGTTCTTTCCCATCGCCCGCGATCCCACGAAGCCGACCACCGCGCCGATGCCGAACGGCAGCAACCGGCCGAGGAACACGGTGGACCCCTTAGTGATCACCGTCTTGGCCATCCGGCCACGCAGCGTGCGGTTCACCGTCTTCACCGTGGCCACCGGCAGCCGAGTGAGCAGCACCCTTCCCCAGGTAGCCGTGGACAGGCCGAACTGTTGCTCCAGCAGCCGTGGTCCGCTTTCGCCGACCAGCGTGCTCAGCAGGAGCGCCCGGCGGCGGGCGGCGTCCTCAGTGCCGATCCCGTGCACCTCGGCGACCGCGAGGCAGAGCGCACTCGAGGCAGCCAGGAACGCGGTCACCTGTCCGGCGGTCAGGGCGAGGGCAGCCGTGGTGCCCACCACCGGGAACGCGGCGGCCGCACCGACAGCCCCACCAGAGCCGCTGACCGTCCACAGGTACCGACTGGTGAGGATCTCGATGATCTCCTCCGGGTCGGCGTCCGGATGGTCCCGGCGCACGGAGTCGACGTAGCCGCGGATCCGTTGGCTCGGGATGGTCACAGCAGAGTCCAGCAGCCGCTCGCTGCGAGTTGGCTTACGAGGCACAGATCACCCCTCCGGGTCGGCGCGGATCGTCAGGCTGTCGGTCAGCCCGGCTTCGAGGGTACGTCCCACCGTGCAGCCGCGCTCGACCGCGCGGGTGATCACCGGCTCCAGCTCGGCCAGCCGGCCGGCCGCCTCGGGTCCGAGTACCAGCTCCACAGCGGCGGCGGTGTACCGGTTCTCCTCGGCGAGCTTGGTCCGGTGCACCGTGGCGCTCGCCGTGAAGTCTTCGCCGAGGCGTCGGCTGAGCGGGATGTCCGCGCTCATCACGTTGCAGGCACCGAGCGCGATGGCGAGAAGTTCGCCGGGTGTGAAGACCGCATCGGTCTCCTCACCACCGATCTGCACTTCGGCACCGCGGTCGTTCCGGGCGACGTAGCGGCGCGTGCTGGAGCGTTCGATCGACACCTGGTCGGGAGATTCCTGCATGTCCCCGATCTTCGCACGCACCGGTCTGCGGCGGAACTGGGGACGAGGGTGGCGGGGCTGGAGCAGGCAGTCAGGCCGTGCGTGCGCGTTCGAGCCCGTCCAGGACAAGGTCGAGAGTGAAGATGAACTCGGCACGGGTGTCGCACATCGAGAGCGCTCCATCCCTCTCGTGCACGACGGCGGATGCCATCCGCGCCAAGTGCGGAAAACGTTCCGCCATCGCGCGCATGGCCGCGGGATCGGGCTCGGGGGACTGCGCGTCAGGTTGGAACAGCTCGCTACTGAAGCCGAACAGCATCGACCCGAGGGCGTGCACAGTGCGGTGGGAGAGCTCGTTGTCGAATCCGCCGGCGGTCACGGTGGCGATGAGCAACTCATAGATCGGCCACGCTGCAGCCGGAGTTTCGTCCTGCGCGGTGATCAGGGCGGGAGCCCAGGGGTGGCGGAGCATCAGCCTACGTGCGGCGAGACAGCGGCTCCGCACCGTGTCTCGCCAGTCGTCGTGGGCGATGCGTGCCGACTCGTGTGCGATCTGGCCGAGGATGTGGTCAATCAGAGCCGCCAGTAGCGCGTGCTTGCTCGGAGTGTAGTGGTAGAGCGTCATCGCCTCGCGGTCGAGTGCGGCGCCCAGCCGGCGCATCGTGACGGCGGCCAGCCCCTCCGCGTCGGCGATCTTGACGGCAGCGTGAACGATGCGCTCCGGGGTGATCGCTTCCTGTGCACTCGGCGTGACCTTCACTACTCCTCCTGACTGACCCTCTTGACTCATCGATCTTACGCTGTAAGGTCGATCTTACAGCGTAAGACAGCGCCGGGCAGCCGGGTGCTCAGACTCAGGGAGACCTCATGGCCACCATCACTCCGGCGCCCGCGCCCGAACGAGCCGGATCCGGGTGGCTGCGGCCGCGCCGCCTGGTGTCAGCGCTCTGGCTGTTCGCGACACTGAACTATCTCTACTGCGATGTGCTGGGCTTCTACTACGCCCCGCATCTGCAAGAACTGCTGGCGGGACGCGCCGGCGAGATCGCGGTCACCCAGGGCTTCCTGCTCGGCTCGGCTGTGCTCATGTCGATCCCGATGGCGATGGTGCTGGTGTCCCGGATCGCGCCGCGGAAGGTGGCCCGGTGGGCAACCGTTGCGGCAGGCAGCGTCATGACGGTGGTGCAGGCGGCATCGCTGCTCGTCGGTAGCGGCCTGACCCTGCACTACGCCTACTTCTCGATCATCGAGATCGCGACAACTGCCTTCCTCGTGGGCTACGCCGCGCTTCGTTGGCGCACTGAGGACGGCGTTCTGGAGCGTTGACGGGCGGAGGTGTCGCGCCTTCTCTTCGGCCGCGACCTGGCAGATGGTCACGTGCTCGGAGCCGCGCGGGCTCAGGGCGCGGTGAGAGCCGCCGTCACTAGCAGGATGAGCCCGGCGGTGCAGAGCAGCACCCGGAGGAGGTGCCATCGGTCCCAGCGCTGCACCTGGCGGCGCCAGTCCGGTGGGTGGTCGCCCTCTGACCACGCCTTGACCCGGTTGTTGATCGGTACCAGCACGGTCACCGCGAGCACGATCGTGGCCACGAACAGCGCGGCGGCGACGCCGCTGAGTACCCCTGCGGACGACGAGCGCAGCAGGACAGTGCTCACCACGGCCAGCACCACCGTGGCGATGTACCAGGGCGGCATCACCGTGCCCAGCAGTCGGCCTGCGGAGCTGCGGAAGGTCAGGCCGCCGCCGGAGGGTAGGCGGTCCGCGATCGGGTTGACCAGGACAGCGACGCAGAATTCGACGCCGACCAGGACGCCGGCGACCACGATGGTGGCGCCGATCAGCAGTTCGGACATGGCATCCTCCTCGAATCTAGCAACGCTAGGTATGGTAACGAAGGCAATCTAGCATTGCTAGGCTGCAGTGGTGAACAGGGTCCAGTGGTGAACAGGGGCAGCGGTGAGCAGCAGGAGAGCGACGGCGAGCACGCGAGCGGACTCGACCCCGAAAACAGGTGCGAGCACGCGAGCGGGCGCGCCGACACGAGCGGGCTCGAAGCCGAAAGAGGCGGCGAGCGGTAGAGCGGGAGCGGCGCCGCCGGACCGGGAGGCAGCGATCGTCGCGGCGGCGCGCACTATCGCCGAGAGTGAGGGCTGGCCGGCGGTGACGGTGCGCCGGCTGGCTGCCGCGATCGGTTACAGCCAGCCGGTGCTCTACCAGCACTTCCCGCACGGGCGCCCAGAGATCATCGCAGCGGTCGCCCGCAGCGGGTTCGCCCAGCTCGCGGACCGGGTGCCTCCCGAGCCGACCCATCCAGAGGCAGTAGCGCAGACCGCCCGTGCCTACCTCGCCTTTGCGCGCGAGCACAGCGCGCTCTACGCGGCGATGTTCGAGATGCCCTCGCTGAACAGGTTCGCCAGCGAGCAGACCCCGGCTCAGCTGCGCCGGGCATTCGATGCACTCGTGGTGCTGTTCGGTCAGAGCCCGGACGCGGACACCCGCACCGAACTGTTCTGGAGCATGCTGCACGGAGTCGCCGTCCTGGAGCGGGACGGCCGGCTGCCACCGCAGCAGCGGGAGGAGCGGATCACGGAGATCGCGCAGATCTTCGGCTGAGGGAGCAGCTGCTCACCTCGCGCCCCGTGCCCGGCCGGGAACAGTGGCGGGGCGGTCGGGCTGGCGGGGGTGCCGGAGAGCCCGCTCAGCCGGGCTGGCCGGGTGCCGGGGTCGCCCGCTCAGCCGGGCTGGTCGGCGCCGGCCCGAGCCTGGCTGAGCAGCTGGTGGTAGGTGACCCGATGACCGGCCACATCGGACATCTTCACCACCATCTCGTCGATGAAGTCGGCTCGGTAGACCGCGTCGGTGAGTACCGAGATGGCGTAGTAGAGCCCGGTGAACGTGGCCAGCGCCACCGAGACCCGGAGCAGGGTCTGGCTGACCAGCAGCGTCTCGCCCCAGAACGGAAGCTCCACCTGCCAGGTGCCGCCGTCGATACCCCACTCCTGCAGCACCCCCGGGGTGATGGTGAGCACGCCGAGGGCGAAGAAGAACAGTCCGACACCGGCACTGACCACGATCACCTGGAGAAGCTGGTTGGCACCGACCATCGCGGTGACGTTGAACTGCTGCGCGCGGGTGAGCGCGGGAAGATCGCCCGCGGTCGGGTGCTCGGCCTCGGCCCGGGTGAGCACCTCGGCGGTCTCTGGGCGCAGCCGCATGGACAGGATCACCAGGATCAGGACCGCGAAGAAGATGCCGAGGATCACGTCCGAGGCCCCGGGAGTGTGGTCGAAGACCTGCCAGACCTCGGCGTTGTAGAACAGCGCGATGGAGAAGATCAGCAGCAACGGCAGGAACCGGATCAGCCGCACCAGCGAGGAACCGAGCTCGCTGCCCACCCGGCTCATACCCCACCACAGGGTCGCCGCCAGGCCGTAACCGACCACGGCCCGGACCCCCAGCAGGAGCAGCACGTTCACCAAGGCGTTCACCAGACCGGTGACCCACTGCCCGCCGAACAGCACCGGCAGCACCGCCGGAGCGAGTACGAAGAATGCCAGCTCCGGACCGCCGACGTCCTGCGGCAGCGTGGACCAGCGCCGGCCGCGGGCCACGTTCAGGCCGGCGTAGGAGGCCCCGAGCGCGGCCAGTACGCCGATCGGCGCGAGCAGGTTCAGCCACCACGGCCAGTCCAGCTGGATGGTGGCGAACGCCTCCAGCAGCAGCACCACCACCAGGAACGGTGCCGCTCGCCCGAACACATCCCGCCGAGCGCTGTGACCGTGCACCAGCAGCGGCAGCCCGTAACGCCGGAACGTGCGCTCGCACGCGGCGATCTGCTCAGCGGTGGTCATGGCCACCACCCTATGGCGGCCCCTGCGCGGTTCTGCTCTCGGCAGCGGGCACTTCTCCCCGTCGCTGCCCCGGCCTAGCCTGACCAGGTGACCACGGCCCTCATCCTCGGTGGCAACGGACAGACCGGAGTGCCCACCGCCGGCGCGCTCGCCCGAGAGGGCTGGGCGGTGCGAGTACTGCACCGGGGCAGCCGGCCGTTGGCCCCCGGCCTGGCCGAGCTCGGTGTCGCCGAGGTGCGTGGCGACTACGCCGACCCGGCAGGCCTGGCGCGAGCGATCGGGGACGGGGTGGACCTGCTCGTGGACTGCGTCGGCTTCGACGCCACCGACGCCGAGCGGGTGCTCGCGCACTCCGACCGGCTGGGCTCCGCCGTCGTCCTCTCCAGTGCGGCCGTGTACGCCGACGAGGCCGGGCGTACCCTCGGCTCGGCGGACCCGCCGCAGCTCCCGGTGCCGATCGCCGAGGACCAGGCGACGGTGTCGGCGGACCTGCCCGGCTACGCCGGTGGCAAGGTCGGCTATGAGCATCGGTGGCTCGCCAGTGACGTTCTGGTCACCGTGCTGCGCCCGGGTGCCATTCATGGCCGGTACGCGCGTAACCCCCGCGAGTGGTACGTGCTGAAGCGGATCCTCGACGGCCGCCGCGAGGTTCTCCTCGCCCACAGCGGCGCTTCCCGGTTCCAGACGACGGCGGCTCGCACCATTGCCGAACTGGTCCGGTTGGCCGCGGGTCGTCCGGGCGCCCGGGTGCTGAACGTGGCCGACCCAGCGGCCCTCACCGTGGCCGAGATCGTGGCCAGCGTCGGTGCCGCGCGCGGACATGAGCTCACCGTGCACCGGCTGCACGGCTACCCGGAGGGCACCCTCGGGCTCACGCCGTGGTCGGTGCCCACCCCGATCGTGCTGGACATGGCGGCGGCCGGCCGCGACCTCGGCTACCGGCCGGTGCTGGGTTACGTGGAGGCGCTGCCGGACTATCTGGACTGGCTCGAGGAGGTGGCGGCCGCCGGGGAGTGGCGCACCGAGCTGACCGAGTTCGCCGCGATGGGCGCCCACCTGTTCGACTATGCCGCTGAGGACGCCTGGCTAGCCGCGCAGCGGCGCTGATCGCGGGTTCTTCCAGCATCGGCTGAGCTCGCCCGTCAGCGGTGTGCGGTCAGGCGCGCCTCGATGCCATCCAGAATGACCTGCATCCCCAGCTCGAACAGTGCATCCCCCGAGAGTCCGGCCAGGGCTGGAGCGACACGGCGCAGGTTCGGATAGTCGTCACTCGAGCCGACCTCGCCGGCGGCCTCGGCCAGCGGGGCAAGATCGCCAGGGTGGGTGCTCAGCACGTGCGAGACGAGCAGCCGTGAGACTCCCGCCGCATCCTCGACGGTGAGTCCCGCCTCGAGCAGGATCCGCACCGTTGTCTCGATGTGGCCCCGCCGGTTCGGACCATGGGGTGGCCGGTCCCGCAGCAACGCCGCGACATCCCGGTGCGCCAGGACCAGGGAGCGGAACTGGTGCAGACCCTGCTCGAGCTGATTGCGCCACGGCAGTCCGGCGTCGATGTCGAAGCTGTCGGCGCACAGCTCCTCGGCGACCAGGTCGAGGAGCTCGGCCTTGTCCCGGACGTGCCAGTAGAGCGTCGGAGATCGGACCCCCAGCCGTGCCGCCAGCCGACGCGTGCTCAGCTCGGCGATCCCCTCCTCGTCCAGCAGCTGGATGGCCGCGGTGACGATCCGGTTGCGATCGAGCCGGGTCCTTCCCTGGGCGTGGGTCGGCGCTTCGGGGGGCGGGTCGATGGGCATATCACCGGAATCTAGCAGACCCTCTATCGGTGGTAGAGTCCTTCCCTATCACCGATAGGGAAGGAAGATCATGTCCTCGTCGCCCGCCCTGACCCCGTCCCGGTGGACCCGACCGCTGCAGGTGCTGACCGCTCTGTGTTCCGTCGTCTTCCTGATCGGCACCACGCTGCAGAACTTCGTGGTGGTCGACGTCGCGTTGATCGAGACGATGATGACGCAGGCGGGTGGGGCGGACCCGGGCGGGGAGGCCCCCGGCTTCACCACCGGGTTTCGGATCGTCGGCTGCCTCTACATGCTCGGGAACGCACTCGGAATTCTGGCCTTCTGGCTGCGGTCGCGGTGGCTGTTCTGGGTCGTTCTCGCGGTCAATCTGACCCAGGGACTGGGATTCGCGATGATCCCGTCGCAGATGTGGACCGCCGTGATCGAGCGCTACGGTGTGCCCGGGATCTTGCCCAGCGCGGTGACCGACGGTGGTGCGGCGCTCCTGGCCGCAGTGCTGATCGGGACGTTGGTCCGGTATCGCCGGCCCTGGGCGCTGCTACCGGCACGGACCGACGCTGCCACCACGAAAGCCTCGGTCGGCTGACGAACGATCGCGCAGGTCACCACGCCCGACGGCGGAACTGGGCCGGGGTCTCCCCGGTCACCCGGGCGAAGGTGCGGGTGAAGGCCGCTTGGTCGTAGAAGCCGCAGGTGGTGGCGATCTGCGCGATCGGGAGAGCGGTGGTGGTCAGCCGCTCGGCGGCGCGGTCGATCCGGGCCCGCAGCACCACCTGGGCGGGGGAGAGGTGGAACACCCGGCGGGTGCGCCGCTCCAGTGCGTGCCGGGAGCAGCCGGCGACTGCCGCCAGGTCCGCCACCTGGATCGGCCCCTCCAGGTGCGCTGCGATCCACTCCTGCACTCGCGCCAGGGACTGCAGTGGCTCGGCGGTCTCGGTGGCCACGTGCAGGTCCTCGGAGATGCTCACGACGCCGACGATCTCGCCGTCGGTGCGCAGCGGCACCTTCGTGGTCAGGTACCAGCCCGGCCGACCACCGGGACGGCGGATCAGCTCCAGCTCGTGCCGCAGAGTGCGCCCGGTGAGCACAGCGGCGTCCTGCTTCTCGTACCGCAGTGCCAGCGGGGTGACGAACAGCTCGAGGGCCCTGCGGCCGAGCACAGCGGCCCGGGTGCGCTCGCTGGTGCGGGCCACGAACACGTCGTTGACCGCGACGTAGGCCCCGGTGACGTCCTTGGCGCAGAACATCGTGGTGGTCAGCGAGGCGAACAGCTCGGACATCGCCGGGTTGAGCGCGTTGCGAGCCCGGTCGGCAGGAGTGGACATGACGAGGGCTGATGCTACTGGCTGCCCGCCGGGTGACGCCGGTGAACACCCTTGGTACCGATGCGCGGGTGCCGCCGCGGCGATCCGACAAGACGCAGAGCCAGGATCCGGCGCAAGATGGTGTCATGACTTCTGCGACGATCGACTCTGCCGTCGAGCCCGCCGTCGAGCTGGCGCACCGGTGGGCTCAAGCGACCGCCCAGTCCACCACCGGTGCCGAATCTCGGACCAGCAAGCGGTTGGCGGCGCTGGTCGCCGACCCCGAGGGGTTAGACCTGGCCGTGCGGTTCGTGGACCGGGTGGCCCGGCCGGAGGACCTGCGGGTGGCCGCCCGGGAGCTCGCCCGGCTGTCCGCGTCCGCGGCCGGGGGCTTCCTCTCCCCGGTGGACCGGCTGATGCTCGGTGCCGGTGCGGCCGTCTCCCGGCTGGCCCCCTCGGTGGTAGTGCCCCTCGCGCGCACCCGGCTGCGTCAGCTGGTCGGTCACCTGGTGGTCGACGCTGAGGACCCGGCCCTGGCGAACCACCTCGCCCACGCCAAGGCGGACGGCCGCCGGCTGAACATCAACCTGCTCGGTGAGGCGGTGCTCGGCGAGAGCGAAGCCGCCGCCCGCACCGAACGTACCCGTGCCCTGCTGGAGCGCCCGGATATGGACTATGTCTCCATCAAGGTCTCCTCGCTCGTCTCCCAGCTCTCCACCTGGAACACCGAGCAGAACGTGGCGCGCGTGCTGGAGCGGCTTCGTCCGCTCTACCGCACGGCGGCAGCCAAGTCGCCGGCGGCGTTCGTGAACCTGGACATGGAGGAGTACCGCGACCTGGACCTGACCGTCGCAGTGTTCGAGGCGATCTGCTCCGAGCCGGAGTTCGCCCAGCTGCAGATGGGCATCGTGCTGCAGGCTTACCTGCCGGACTCGGTGGCGGCACTGGAGCGGCTCACCACGTTCGCGCAGAAGCGGGTGGCCGGCGGGGGCGCCCCGATCAAGGTGCGGCTGGTCAAAGGGGCCAACCTGGCGATGGAAGGGGTCGAGGCGGAGGTACACGGCTGGGCTCAGGCGCCGTACCCCACCAAAGCGGACGTCGATGCCAACTATGTGCGCATGCTGGACCGGATGCTCCGCCCGGAGGTGGCCGATGCGGTCCGCACCGGCGTCGCCTCGCACAACCTGTTCGACCTGGCACTCGCCTTCCAGCTCGCCACCGCTCGCGGGGTGACCCGGTCGATGGACGTGGAGATGCTGCAGGGCATGGCTCCGGCTCAGGCGCGAGCCGTAGCGGCGGACGTGGACACCCATGGACCGCTGATCCTGTACACGCCGGTGGTCGCCCCGAAGGACTTCGACGTTGCCGTCTCCTACCTGGTGCGGCGACTGGAGGAGAACGCCGCCCCGGAGAACTTCGTGCACGCCATCTTCGCCCCGCACGAGGGGGATGAGGTGAGCCTCTCGCCGATGGCGGACCAGGAAGCGCGGTTCCGCGCCAGCGTGGCTGCGGCGACCGAGCTGAGCGCGCAGCGCCGGCGCACGGACATCCGGCCGGCGACGCCGGATACGTTCGTGAACACCACCGACTCCGATCCCGCTCTGCCGCAGGTACGGGCCGCCGCACGGGAGTGGGTCCACGCCCCGGCCCGTGAGCTCACCTCCCCGATGCTCGCCGGTGCCGAGGATGTGGACCGCACAGTGGCCCGTGCCCGGTCCGCCGCCGCGGCGTGGGCGGTTCGGCCGGCGAGCGAACGTGCCGCCGTGCTGCGCACCGTTTCCGACGAGCTGGAGGCCCGGCGCGGTGAGCTGGTCACCGCGATGAGCCACGAGGGTGGCAAGACGGTGGCCGAAGCGGACCCGGAGGTCTCCGAGGCGATCGACTTCGCCCGGTACTACGCCGACCGCGCCGAGGAACTGCCGAGGATCGAGGAGGAGGAGGGGCTGACCTTCACCGCCGACTCGGTGGTGCTGGTCACCCCACCGTGGAACTTCCCGGTGGCGATCCCCACCGGGGGCATGCTGGCCGCGCTCGCAGCGGGGTCCGCCGTGGTGATCAAGCCGGCACCGCCGGTGCCTGGGTGCGCGGAGATCGCAGTGGCGGCGATCCATGCCGCGATGGCCCAGCACGGAATCCCGGCCGAGACCATTCAGATCGTCCGCGCCGAGGAGGAGGGGGCCGGTCAGCGTCTGGTCGCCCACCCGGAGGTGGACCGGGTGATTCTCACCGGCGGCTATGAGACGTCCCGGCTGTTCACCTCGTGGCGGTCCGAGCACCCCAGTGGTCCCGGTGTGCTCGCCGAGACCTCCGGGAAGAACGCCCTGATCGTCACCCCGAGCGCCGATTACGACCTCGCCGTCGCGGACGCGGTGCGGAGCGCGTTCGGACACGCCGGGCAGAAGTGCTCGGCTGCCTCGCTGCTGATCCTGGTGGGCTCGGTGGCCACCTCCGAGCGGTTCCGCCGCCAGCTCATCGATGCGGTGGCCTCGCTCCCGGTGGGCTGGCCGACCGACCTGAGCACCGCCATGGGCCCAGTGATCGAGCCCCCGCAGGGCAAGCTGCACACGGCACTGACCCGGTTGGAGCCGGGGGAGAACTGGCTGGTGGAGCCGCGGCAACTGGACGAGACCGGGCGGCTCTGGTCCCCCGGGATGAAGGAAGGGGTCTGGCCGGGCTCTCCGTTCCACCTCACCGAGTACTTCGGCCCGGTGCTCGGCGTGATGACCGCCGAGACTCTGGAGCAGGCGATCGAGTGGCAGAACGCCACTGCCTACGGCCTCACCGGCGGGCTGCACAGCCTGGACGAGGACGAGATCCGGCACTGGCTGGCGCATGTCGAGGTCGGCAACGCCTATATCAACCGGCACATCACCGGTGCGATCGTGCAGCGGCAGTCCTTCGGTGGCTGGAAGCGGTCCTCGGTTGGCCCGGGTGCGAAGGCCGGCGGGCCGAACTATGTGGCCCAGCTCGGCGCCTGGACCACGCGGGAACGACCGCACGGCCAGGGTGCGGTCGGCAGCCGGGTGGCCGATCTGCTCGGCACGTATCTGCGCCTGGCGGCCGACCCCGCTCAGGCGGAGTGGTTGCGTGCGTCGGTGGCCAGCGATGCCTGGGCGCGGGACGAGCACTACCGCGAAGAGAGCGACCTGACCGGGCTGCGCGCCGAGGCGAACATCTTCCGGTACCGGCCCGCCCCTCTGCTGGCGGTGCGCGCCGGCGCCGACGGCCTCCCGGTGGAGGTGGGCCGGATGGTGCTCGCCGCCGCCTGTGCCGGAGTACCGGTGGAGGTGAGCCTGCACCCGGACGTGGCCAGTGCGGCGCAGAGCTTGCTCGGCGCCGAGGTCGGCGATCTTGGCTGGGGTGTGGAGTCCGACGAGGACTTCTGCCACCGAGTGGCTGCTGGGGACGTGACCGGCCGCCTCCGGGTGATCGGCGAGGTGCCCGGTCTGTGGCAGGCGGCGGCGGACGAGCGTGCCGACGTCGACCCGCTACCTGGCGAGGTGCTCGCATCCGGACGCCGGGAGCTGCTCTACGTGCTGCGCGAGCAGGCGATCTCCCGCACGATGCACCGGTTCGGACACCTGGCCACCACTGAGCACTGAGCATTCTCCTGCTCGGGTGCTGGACCGGATTTCATGACTGCCGATTTGCCTGTTGATTCGATATCTATCAATATAGAAGAGTGTCGAACCAAGAGCGGAGCGTAGTCGCGAGCCCGATGGCAGTGCCGCGCCTGTCCACGCTGGACAAGTGGCTGCCCGCCTGGATCGGTCTCGCGATGTTCGCCGGTCTCTTGTTGGGCCGGTTCGTTCCCGCTGTCTCCGACCTGCTGGTCCGGTTGGAGGTAGCGGGCATTTCGGTGCCGATCGCGCTGGGTCTGTTGGTGATGATGTATCCGGTGCTGGCGAAGGTCCGCTACGACAAGGTCGCCGCGGTGACCGGTGACAAGAAGCTCTTGGTCTCCTCGCTGGTGCTGAACTGGATCGCTGGCCCGGCGGTGATGTTCGCCCTGGCCTGGCTGCTCCTGCCCGACTTGCCGGAGTACCGGACCGGGCTGATCATCGTGGGCCTGGCGCGCTGTATCGCGATGGTGGTGATCTGGAACGACCTGGCCTGCGGCGATCGGGAGGCGACCGCGGTGCTGGTGGCGATCAATTCCGTCTTCCAGGTGATCGCGTTCTCTTTCCTGGGCTGGCTCTACCTCACGATCCTGCCCGGCTGGCTCGGCCTGGACACCCAAGGCTTGGACGTGTCGGTCGGGCAGATCGCGCTCAACGTCCTCGTCTTCCTCGGCATACCGCTGATCGCCGGGTTCGCCTCGCGTTGGATTGGTGAGCAGCGCCGGGGGCGGGCCTGGTACGAGGAACGCTTCCTGCCCGCGGTCGGTCCGTGGGCGCTCTATGGGTTGTTGTTCACGATCGTCCTGCTGTTCGCCCTGCAGGGCGAGGCGATCACCTCGAACCCCCTGGACGTGGTGCGGATCGCGCTCCCGCTACTGGTGTACTTCGCGCTGATGTGGTTCGCCGGACTCCTCCTCGGCAAAGGTCTAGGACTCGGGTATGCGCGGTCGACGACGCTGGCGTTTACTGCGGCGGGAAACAACTTCGAGCTCGCGATCGCTGTGGCCATCGGTACGTTCGGCGCGACCAGCGGGCAGGCGCTTGCCGGGGTGGTCGGCCCGCTGATCGAGGTTCCGGTCCTGGTCGGCCTGGTCTACGTCTCCCTCTGGGCGGCCCGCGCCTGGTTCCACACCGACCCCTACGCACTGCCGCCAGCAGTGAAGGAGCAGACCCGATGACCGAGACCACGCTCACCGGCCAGGACTGTGCGCCGATCGCGGCGCAGGCGATAGACACCGGGCCGGCCACAGTGCTCGCAGCCACGTTGAAAGGGTTGGCCGACCCGCTGCGGCTGCGGATGCTCTCGGCGATTGCGACCGACCCGCGGGGTGAGTCGTGTGTGTGCGACCTGACCGAGCTGGCGGAGGTGTCACAGCCGACGATCTCCCACCACTTGAAGGTCCTCAAGGAGGTCGGAGTACTCGAATCCGAACGCCGTGGCACCTGGGTCTGGTATCGCATCAAACCTGGCCGTCGTGCCGCCGTGACCGCGCTGCTCGAGGCGTTCGCCCCCGCAGCTCTCACGACCGACATCAGCACCGAAGAGCTGGCGGGACCGGAGGCGGCAGAGCTAGAGGCACGGGTGGCCCGCCTGGCCGATGAGCTCGCGGCGACGGCGACCGGTCTGGGCCGGGAGACGGTGCTGCGGATCGTCCGGGATTCCTATGTCGCGCTGGCCAGGTCGGCGAAGATCACCCGGCACTTGATCCCGCTGACCGAGCGGTTCGCGAAACAGCGCCTGGCCGATCTCACCCGAGACGGCGACCACGCCCAGGCGCAGGTGCTGTTCGTGTGTGTGGCGAACGCCGGCCGTTCCCAGCTCGCCGCCGCTCTGACCCACCACCTCTCTGCCGGCCGGGTCATCGCCCGCTCGGCCGGCTCGGCCCCGGTAGCCGAAGTCCACCCGCAGGTGCGCGCGTTGATTGAGGAGCTCGACCAGCACGAGGTGACGGTGTTTCCGAAGCCGCTCACCGATGACGCGGTTCGTGCCGCGGATGTGGTGGTGACGATGGGCTGCGGCGACGTGTGCCCGATCGTTCCGGGCGTGCGCTACGAGGACTGGGCGGTCGCCGACCCCGCCCTTGCCTCAGCGGAAGGAGTCGCGGCGATCCGCAACGACCTCGCCGACCGTGTCCGTGCCCTGCTGGACTCCCTCCCGATGACCGTTCACCGTTCAGGAGCCGAATCATGACCGCCGAGAAACCCTCTGTCCTGTTCGTCTGCGTGCACAACGCCGGACGCTCCCAGATGGCCGCCGGGTACCTGCGTCATCTCGCGGCAGAGCGCATCGAGGTGCGCTCGGCCGGGTCGATGCCTGCCGAGCAGATCAACCCGGTCGCGGTCGAGGCCATGCGTGAGGAGGGCATCGACATCACAGCCGAGGCACCGAAGGTGCTCACCACTGAGGCCGTGCATGCCTCTGATGTGGTGATCACGATGGGCTGCGGGGATGCCTGCCCGATCTTCCCCGGCAAGCGTTACGAGGACTGGACGCTCGACGACCCCGCCGGCCAGGGTCTGGCGGCGGTGCGGCCGATCCGGGACGACATCAAGGCGCGCGTCCAGGCGCTGATCGAGAGCCTGGTCACCCCGCCTTCGACGCCGTGACCGCGGCCGGGCTGCGGGTGCTGGCGATCATCAGCACGGTGCCGAGGCCGGCCAGCACGGACAGGATCGCGAACCCGGTCGCGTAGCTACCCGTGACCTCGGCGAGGACCGCACCGGCCCAGGGCGCCAGGGCGGTGGCCAGCAGCACCGGTAGGCCGAGCATGCCGGACAGGTGCCCGTAGGCGCGTGGCCCCCACCGGTCGGTGACCGCTGTGGCCTGCAGCAACGTTGCCACGCCCCGCCCGACGCCGGCCATCATCGACAGTGTCACCAGAACACCGGTGGGCCCGGGCAGGACTGCGAGCGCGGCGATGCTCACCGTGACCAGCACGAACACGCTCGCGGTCCGGACCGGGAGGGAGGCGCGGCGTGCCAGGGCGGTGTAGACCAGACGACCGGCGACCTGCCCGAGTCCGCCGAGGCCGAGGATCCAGGCCGCCGACTGGGCAGTGAGGCCGCGTTCGAGCATTAGCGGCACCAGGGCGAGCAGCGCCGCGTACATCGCCACGGAGACCGCGGTCAGCCCGATCGTGAGCAGCCGGAACTGGGGGCTTGCCACCACGGCTGAGGTGTAGGCCTTCTCCGCTGCTCGGGCATCGTCGTGCGCGTGCTCGCTGGCCGGCCATGGACGTCGCAGCACTAGGGCGTGGGCCGGGATCGTCAGGATCGCCAGCACTGCGGCCGCCCACAGGTACGTACCCCGCCAACCCAGCTGCGCTCCTGCGCTCGCCACGAGCGGCGCGAACACGGTACTGGCCAGGCCGGCGACCAGCGTCAGGGTGGCCAAGGCACCGAGCCGCCGGGTGGTGAACCAGCCGGTGATCGCCACGAAGGCCGGCGGGTAGAGCACTCCGGACATCGCCGCACCGGCCAGCACCCACCCGGCGAAGAACGCCAGGAGGTTCGGTGCGCTGGCCACCACGAGGAGTGCCATCACACCGAGCACCGAGCCGGTGGTCATCATCCGACGTGGTCCGTGCCGGTCGATGAACCGCCCCACTGCCACACCAGCCAGGGCAGAGACGACCAGCGCCACCGAGAACGCGGCGCTCACGCTCACCGACGACCAACCGGTATCGGCGCTGATCAACGGCGCCAGGACCGGGAAGGCGTAGTACAACAGGCCCCAGGAGACGATCTCGGTCACGCACAGCGCCGCCAACACCACCGCCAGCCGCGGGCGCAGCCCGCCAGGCTGCACGCTGGCGCGTTGTTGCTGCGTGCTAGCCAACGGCCACCTTTCGCCGCTGATGAGCGAGTGCGCCGACCACGAAGCCGGCGTCGCGGTGCACGCCGCGCAACGTGTTCGAGGAGAACGTCCGCTGGAACTCCAACCCGAGGAACCCCAGCCCGGGCGCAGACGTCGAGATGCCGTGCCGGTGCCGCGGTGCGCCGTCGGTATCGAGTGCGCCGAGCGAACCGAGGTAGGGCAGATGGGGGCGATACCCGGTCGCGAAGATCACCGCATCGACCCGCTCCGGGGTGCCGTCGGGCCAGACCACACCGTCGCGGGTGAATGCGGTGAACATCCGCCGCTGATCCAGCTGCCCGCAGTGCAGAGCCTGCTGATAGCGGCCGGCGTCGATCACCGGTGTACCGGTCACGAACCGGTCGAGCGCCCACGGCGGCAGCAGATCGGCCCGGGTCAGCCGCAACCACCAGTGCAGATCGCGCCCCGCGACCAGCTGGGAGACCAGCCGCACCCGATCCCGCACCGCCAGCGAGACCTCGGCTACCTGGGCGAGCTCGTGGCCGACCTGGACCGCGGAGTTCCCCGCGCCAACCACCACCACCCGCTTCCCGGCGAACGACTCCGGCGACCGGTACTCGGCCACAGGCAACACCTGGCCGCCGAACTCCTCACCGCCGGCGACCGGCGGAATATAAGGGTTGCCAAACGATCCGCTCGCGGCGATCAGCACATCGCCGGAGACGGCGGCTCCGTCGGCCAGGTGCGCCGTGAAGCCCCCAGCACGGTCCGAGGTGACGTTGGTGACGCGGGACCTGGTCCGGATGTCAACGCCGAGCCAGGAGGCATACCCGCGCACGTAGTCCACCACCTCATCCCGCGCGGGATAGCTGTCTGCGGGACCTGGGAAGTCGTAGCCAGGAAAGCTGCTGAACTGGCGTGGGGAGAATAGACGGAGGCTGTCGTAGTAGTCGGGCCAGGACCCGATCGGCTCCGGCCCAGCCTCCAGCACGATCGGCTCCCAGCCGCGATCACGGCCCGCCCGGGCGGCGGCGAGGCCGGACTGGCCGCCGCCAACTATCACCAGACGCGCCCGTTTCATACCGGCTCCCGGGCACCGAGCTGCACCAGCTGCGGCTGCGGCGCACAGCACCCGGTGGCGTCCACTTCTGCCGGAGCATCGAACACCCCGCTACCTCCGCACACCCCGGTGTCCGGCAGGTCGAGCTCCACCCGCACGGCGGCCTCATGGTCACCGGCCAGGCTCGCGACGACGCTACGCACCTGCTCGAAGCCCGTCAGCGCGAGGAACGTCGGCGCCCGCCCATACGACTTCGCGCCCACGATGAAGAAGCCCACCTCCGGATGTGCCAGCTCGGCAGCGCCGGTGGCACGCACGCTGCCGCAGGAGTGGACGTTCGGGTCCACCTCGACCGCCAGCCGTGAAGGAGCCTGCAACCGCACATCCAGGTCCAGGCGTACCTCCGACAGGAACGACAGGTCGGGACGGAACCCGGTGAGCACGAACACCCGATCCGCCGGAGCCAGCTCGCGCCCGTCTTCCGAGACGAGCACTGCCCGGCCCGAGTCGCTGTCGATACGTTCGGTGCGGAACCCGGTCACCAGCTCCACCAGCCCATCGGCAACGGCCTGCTTCGCCCGAAGGCCCAGCGCACCACGCTCAGGCAGCTCATCCGCGTCACCTCCACCGAAGGCCTGACCGACCTGACCGCGGCGCAGCACCCACGAGAGGCGCATCGCGGGCTGCGTCTTCGCCACCTGAGCGAGCGCGATGACAGCCGTCGCTGCCGAATGTCCGGCGCCGACGACCACCACATGCGCACCCGCCAACGCCTCCGCCTCGCCAGCGTCAGGAATGCCAGCGGAGACCAGTCCGGCCGTGGCCGCCGCTGTCTCACCGAGCGCGGGGAGCCCATCTGCGCCTGCCGGGGCGGGGCTCGTCCAGGTGCCCGAGGCATCGATCACTGCGCGGGCCTCGATTCGTTCTTCCCGGCCGTCGGTGTGCCGGACGTGGACGACGAACGGAGCCTCGTCGCGGCCTGCATCCACCGACAGGTCGCGACGGTTCCGCGCCACACCCACGACCCGTGCGCCGAGTGACACCCGATCACCGAGCAGGTCGGCCAACGGCGTCAGGTAGTCCTCGACCCAGGCCGCCCCGGTGGGATACCCCTCGTCCGGACGCCGCCATCCTGCAGCTGCCAGCAGTCGCTCAGAGGCGGCGTCGATCAGCTCGCTCCACGTCGAGAACAACCGCACATGGCCCCACTCAGAAACAGCCGCACCGGCACGCCGCCCGGCCTCGAAAATCGCCGGCTCGATGCCGCGCTCGAGCAGGTGAGCTCCCGCGGCCAGGCCCTGCGGACCAGCACCGATCACCACCACTGGTAGCTCCATGACAACCTCCTCATATCGACAAACTTCAATGCGTGCGCGGTCGAGCCTGGCACGACGTATCGACAGGTGTCAATGCATCGTGCAAACTAGGAGTCATGACCATCGGCACCGCACCCGAGCTTCTCGCCGACGCGCTCAGTGGATGCTGCAACCCGGCCCAGCAGCCGCTGACCGACGAGCACGCCGAACTGATCGCGCGGGTGTTCAAGGCGCTCGGTGACCCCACCCGCGTCAAGTTGTACTCTCTGATCGGCGGGTCCGCCCCGGGCGAGATGTGCGCCTGCGACCTCACCGAACCTGTGGGGCTCTCTCAGCCGACCGTCTCCCACCACATGAAGCTCCTCGTCGACGCCGGACTCGTCACCAGGGAGCAGCGGGGGCGCTGGGCCTACTACCGGACCACCCCGGGTCCCTTGACTGCCGCGGCGCAGGCGCTCACGGGAACCTGAGCCACCGGTCGGCAGCCCGGATCCCGAGGGCAAGAGTCCCGATGCTCAGCCGAGCAGAGTGGCGGCGCGGTAGGTTCACCACGGAGCCGCCTGCCCGGGGCGGACGGAGAGGAGCGAGCCATGCCCCGTGTGCTGTTCGTCGGAGGTACCGGTCAGATCAGCGCGGCCTGTGTGCCGGTAGCGCTGGCCCGCGGCTGGGACGTGACCGTGCTGAACCGCGGTGAGTCCAGTGTGCGCAGCCTGCCCGGCGGCGTGCGCAGCGTGCATGCCGATGTCCGCGACCCGGCCGCAGTACGTGCTGCGCTCGGGGATGCGAGCTTCGACTCGGTCGCCGACTTCATCTCCTTCACCCCTGAACATGCGGCCACTGCAGTCGACCTGTTCGCTGGGCGCACCGGCCAGTACCTGTACATCAGCTCTGCCTCCGCCTACCAGACCCCGCCGGCACGGCTTCCGGTCACCGAGGAGACTCCGCTGGAGAACCCGTACTGGCAGTACTCCCGGGACAAGGCGGCCAGCGAAGAACTGCTCCTGCGGGCCCACGAGGAGTCGGACTTCCCGGTCACGGTGGTGCGGCCCTCGGCTACCTATGACCGCACTCGGATTCCCACGCTTGGGCGCTGGACCGACGTGGAGCGGCTGCGCCGTGGTGCCCCGGTGGTGGTGCTCGGCGATGGCACTACCCGGTGGACGGTGACCCGGGCGAAGGACTTCGCGATCGGCTTCGTGGGGCTGTTCGGCCGGGCCGAGGCGCTCGGCGAGGCATTTCACATCACCTCCGATCTGGCGCCCACCTGGAACGCGATCTACACCACCCTTGCCGATCTGCTCGGGGTGACGCCAGAGCTCGCGCACGTACCCGCGGAGGCGATCGCCGCCGTCGACGAACGCGTGGGCGCTTCCGCGCTGGGGGACAAGGCCAACGACTTCGTCCTGGACAACAGCAAGATCCGCGCCCTGGTGCCCGAGTTCGCGCCCACCGCGACGCTCGAGGAGGGTTTCGGCGAGAGCCTGGACTGGTACCTGGCCGACGAGGCCCGGCAGGGCGGTGACCCGCACCTGGATGCGATCTTCGACGAGGTGCTCCGGCGCGTCTAGGCGCCCATCGCAACCACGTACGACGGCGGAGCTCACCTGGCCCAGGTGAGCTCCGCCGTCGACTGTGCTCGCCGGGTGAGATTTCCGTCGCGAAACGGCCGCGGAGCGACGCTCAGGTCACCCACCATGCACTCCCATCGGCGCGAGGGGGTTGTGCGGCGCGTCGTCCTAGCCATACGATCGTACTTCATGACCATGTCGATCGTATTGGAGAAGTGATGCTCCGCATCATCGAGCTGCTCGGACTGCTGGCCCCGGTCGCGGCGGGAGTTCTGCTGGTGCGCTACCGGCGGCGGTCGCGTGCTGCGTTCGGGTGGGGGATCGCGGGCTGCGTGGTGGCCGCGTTGGCCTCCGGGATCGGCGTGATCGGTGAACGGGCGAGTCTCGCTACCGCCCTGGGCTCCGGTGGCGGTATGGCGGGCGTGCTGGAGCAGATGGGGTCCTGGGCGTGGCTGCGGTTCCTGTTCCTGGTAGTGGCGGTCGCGCTGCTGGTGGTCGCAGCCCTGGTCGACCGGCCGGACCGGAGCCGGCCGATGGGCTGGATCCTCGGCGGACTGGTGTTCGGGGTACTCGGTGTGGTGACCCGTGCCGTCGACATTCCGATCGAAGGGCACGAAGGTCTCACCGTCGTGGTCGAGCTGCTGATGGAAGCGGTCGAGGCGGCGCTGCTCGGGCTGGGCGTCCTGCTCCTGGCAGTGGCTGCGGTGGCGCACCGCGCACCCGCGGACTCGCAACCTGAGCCCACCGAGCTGGCCCGCCGTGCCGGGATGGCAGCATGGCGTCTGTACAGCACCTATCGCGGAAGCAGGTACCGATGAGTTCGAGCGCGCGGGACGGCGTGGTGACTGCAGTGATCGCGATCGTGGCGGAGTCCGGATTCGAGGGGCTGAGCGTGCGTGCCGTCGCCGCCCGCGCCGGGGTATCGGTGGGCGCAGTGCAGCACCACTTCCCGACCAAGGCCGAGATGCTCACCGCCGCGATGGCCTCGATCGCCACCGGCGCCGCGGAGCGGTACGGCGAGCTGGAGAAGATCGAGGACCCGGCCGAGCGCTTGTCCGCCCTCGTGGACCGGCTCCTACCCGCGGACGCCCAGAATGTGGTGGCGAGGATCTGGTTGGCCCTCGCTGCCCGCGCCACCGTGGACGACGCCGCCGCGGCGGCCTATGCCGACCTGTGGGGCCGGATGCGCGCGGGCCTGCGGCTACTGCTGCCGGCCGCCGGCGGGCGCGCTGACACCGCGGAGCAGGACGCTACCGAGCTGCTCGCTCTACTGGACGGGCTGGCGGTGAGCATCGTCGCCGAGGATGGCCGGATCGACCCCGCACGCGCCCGCCGGATCGCGCACCGTCGGGTGGCGGAACTGATCGGTCCGCGCTGAGGCAGGGCCGGTCGGGTCTCGCTGGCCTCCGGCGTCAGTCCGGGGAGGGTACGTGGCCGAGCAGCTGTGCGCCGCGCGCCTCGTCCCAGCTCATCGTGTGCCGCACCGAGCTGTCCCAGTCCCGGGTCCAGCCGAGCGCGGTGAACAGGTGGTCCAGCAGGTTACCGGTGAAGCCCCACACCCAGCCGGTCGGCACCCGGAATCCGCTGGAACCGTGACCGCCGATCCACACCGTGGCACGCGCGGCCGGATCGAGCAGCTCATCGACCGGCGCGCGCAGCGTGTGCAGCACCTCCGCGGTATCCAGCACCCGCCCCGCCCGCACCGAGGGGGCCCAGGCCAGCACCGGTGTGACGACGAACGAGCTCACCGGTACCAGCACCGGCGGGAGCTCGCCGAGCACCTCCACCTGGTCGGCACTGATGCCGGTCTCCTCCTCGGTCTCTCGCAGGGCCGCTGCCACCGGTCCGTCGTCGCCGGGGTCGATCGACCCGCCCGGGAGCGCGATCTGCCCGGGGTGGTGGCGCAGCAGCGGGGACCGCTGCACCAGGAACACGTCGGTATCCAGAAGCGCTTCGGACGGTGCCGATGCCCGCTCCCGCCGGGCTGCGCCGTCGTCGGCATCGATCGCAGCGGCGGGCTGACCTGCTGCGGTGACCGACTCGGTACCCACGGTGACCGACTGATCAACGGCGAGGGGACCTGCGCCGGTGCGCTGCGCCGTCGGCGTGAACAGGGCGAGCACAGCAGCTTGCCGGAAACCGGTGGCAGCGGCCGCGTCATAGGAGTGCGGGCCGGCGAGAGCTTCGAAGGTGCCGTTGCGGGCCCGGTCGGCCACGGCGAGCAGGTCTCCACGAGCAGGGTGCGACACACGGCGAGCCTACGCGGCCCGCACAGGTGAGTAGTATTCGGCGCGGAGAGACGTCGGCCGGCCAGGGACGGGGCATGCGATGACAGAAGCCGGGACCAGCGCCGAGGTGGTGCGCGTGGACAACGTCACGCGCTCGTTCGGCGGCCTGCAGGCCGTGGCCGGAGTCTCGCTGCAGATCGCCCCGGGGGAGACGTACGGGCTGCTCGGCCCGAACGGTGCCGGTAAGACCACCACGATCTCGATGATCGCCGGTCTGCTCGCCCCGGACTCCGGCAGCGTGTCCCTGCTGGGTGAGCCGATGGGTCCCCGGCACGTGGCGATCCGGTCCCGGATCGGGCTGGTGCCGCAGGACCTTGCCCTCTACCCGGACCTGAAGGGCCGGGAGAACCTGCGCTACTTCGGGGCGCTGCAGAACCTGCGCGGCAGCGAGCTGCGAGCCCGGGTGGACGAGGTGCTCGAGGTGGTGGGGCTCGCGGACCGCGCCAAGGACCCGGTGAAGGAGTACTCCGGAGGGATGAAGCGACGGCTGAACATCGCCGCCGGGCTGTTGCACCGGCCCGCGCTGCTCATCCTGGACGAGCCCACCGTGGGCGTGGACCCGCAGTCCCGGAACGCGATCCTGGAGTCGGTCGAAGCCCCTCTCCGGTGAGGGGATGGCGGTCCTGTACACCACGCACTACATGGAGGAGGCCGAGCGGCTCTGCGACCGGATCGGGATCATCGACTCCGGCGCGATCCAGGCGGAGGGCACCCGCGCCGAGCTGATTCGGCTGGTCGGCGGTCTCGACCAGGTGCGGTTGGCCGGAACCGGGGACACCGACGCCGCCGTGCGTGCGCTGGAGCAGGTGGCCGGGGTGCAGCGGGTGGATCTGGTCAGCGGCGGCGTGGTGTGTTCGGTGACGGACGCACCCGCGCACCTGGCCGCGATCGTCACCGCGGCCTCGCGCGAGCTGGAGCTGGCCGATGTGGAGATCACCCGGCCGGATCTGGAGCAGGTGTTCCTGCATCTGACCGGCAAGGAGCTGCGGGACTAGACCATGCGCGCCCTGCTGACGATGACCGCGGTGGATCTGCGCCGCCGGCTGCGAGACAAATCGGTGCTGATCTTCTCCCTGGCGGTTCCGCTGGCGCTGATGACCGTGCTCAACCTGCTCCTCGGTGGGGTGAACGAGGGGGAGTTCGAGCCCGTGGACCTGGCGGTGTCCGCTGAGTCCGACGACGAGCTCGCCGGTGTGCTCGTCGATGCTCTGGCCGACACCGGCATCGTGGACGTGACCGTGATCGACAGCGAAGACCCGCGGGCGGAAGTTCAGGCCGGTTCGGCCGATCTGGGCATGGTGGTGCCCGAGGGGTTCACCGCTGCGCTCACTTCCGGTGAGGAGGCGCCGGTGCGGTTCGTGATCGGCGACGGCGCAGGGTTGTCCGGGCAGGTGCTCGTCACCGTGGCGCAGGGGGTGGTGGAGCAGTTCCGGGGTGCTTCGGTGGCCGCTGTGGCGGCCGGTACGGCCGGACTGGATCCCGAGCACGCCGGTGTGCTCGCCGAGCAGGTGCTTGCGGCGCAGGCTCAGGTGCAGCTGGAACAGGGTGAGGCATCCTCGGAGCAGCTGAGCACCGGTGGCATGCTGATCGCTGGTCAGGCGGGGCTGTTCCTGATGTTCACCGTCGGGTTCGGAGTGCTCGGGCTGATCACCGAGCGCGAGGAGGGCACGCTGGTGCGGCTGCGGTCGATGCCGGTGCGGATGTCGACGATCGTGGCGGCCAAGGCGCTGACCGCGTTCGTGCTGGGGCTGGTCGCCACCAGCGTGCTGCTGACGGTGGGGTCCCTGTTGTTCGGGGTCGACTTCGGCTCGGTACCGGCAGTGGGGGCGCTGGTACTCGCTGCGGTGCTGGCCGCGACGTCGCTGACGTTCGTGGTGGTCCGGCTGGCGCGCACCGCCGAACAGGCGAATGTGGTGCAGTCGATCATCGCGCTGGTGCTCGGGATGTCCGGAGGGGCGTTCTTCCCGATCACCGCGCAGGGGGTGCTCGGCACCATCGTGGACCTGAATCCGATCGCCGCCTTCACCCGAGGGCTGGGGATCACCTCCGGCGGCGGTGGACTGGGCGAGATCGGGGTGCCGGTGGCGATCATGGTGGGCTTCGCTGTGGTGTGCCTGGTGGCCTCGCGGCTGATCCCGAATCGCGGGGTGGCGCAGTGAGCGCGGCAGGGGCAGTGGTGCCGCTCGCGCGGCAGTGCGGGTCATGGGGAGGTGCGCGATGAGCGCGGCGTGGGCGGTGGCGACAGTGGAGCTGCGCCGATTCCTGCGGGACCGGTCGAACATCTTCTTCACCTTCATCTTCCCGTTCATGCTGGTGGTGGTGATCGGCGCTCAGTTCGGGGGCGGCGCCAGCAACGGCCGAGTGGTCCTCACTGACGACTCCAGCGCTCTCGGGCAGCGCATCGCCGCCGAACTGACCGAGCGGGACCTCACCGTGGAGGTCAGCTCAGCCGACGACGCTCGGGAGACGCTCGCGCGCGGTCGGGCCGATGTAGGTGTGCTGATCGACGCCGACGATGCCGCTGCCTTCGATACCGGTGAGCCGGTGCAGCTGGAGATGATCTCGGCGGCATCCAGCAATGCCTCGGCCGTGGCCCAGCTGGTACAGACCGGGGTGGACGAGCTGGACCGTGAGCAGGCCGGAGTCGCGGCCCTGACGGACGCGGGGGTGGGCCAGGAAGATGCTGCGGCGGCGTGGCAGGACGCCGAGGAGCAGGTGCCACCGGCGGACCTGGAGGTGGTGGATGTCGATGAGGTCAGTCAGGCGTTCGCCGGCGTGACCGGGTTCGACGTCGGGGCCTCGTCCCAGGCGCTGCTGTTCGTGTTCCTGACCGCCCTGGCCGGCTCGGCAACGCTGATCGATGCCCGGCGGAACCGAGTGATCGCCCGGACCCTCGCCGCGCCGGTGTCGGTGGTCTCCGTGGTGGCCGGTCAGGTATTCGGCCGATGGGTCATCGCGTTGTTCCAAGGGGTCTACGTGATGGCCGGCACCACTGTGCTGTTCGGGGTGAGCTGGGGGAACATCTGGTTGTGCGTGCTGGTGCTGGCCGTGTTCGCGGCGGTGGCAGCCGGAGCAGCGATGACCATCGGATCCCTGCTGGACAACGAAGGTGCAGCCTCCGGGTTCGGGGTGGGGATCGCCCTGGTACTGGCGGCGCTCGGCGGCTGCATGGTGCCGCAGGAGATCTTCCCGGCGTCGTTGCAGTTCGTCTCCTCGTTCACCCCGCACGGCTGGGCCTATCGGGCGTTTGCGGAGATCCAGCGTCACGACGGTGGCCTCGGCGACATCCTCGGCCCGCTCGCAGTGCTGGTGGCGATGGCGGTCGCCGTGCTGCTGCTGGGCAGCCTGCTGCTGCGGCGGAGTATCGCCCGGGCGCTGTAGCGGGCGGCGTGGCGATGTCGCCCGGGGTGGTGTGGTTCTAGCTCGCCGCTGCCTCGGAGGCGGCCAGCTCCTCGTTCTCGATGGCAGCGATCTTGTTGAACCGGCCGACGAACTCCGGGTCGCTCTCCCCCTTGAACGTGGCGCCGAGGAAGGCATCCACGATGCTGGTGGCCATCTCCGGGCCCACCACGAAGGCGCCGAAGGCGATGATCTGGGAGCCGTTGTTCTCCCGAGTGTGCCGGGCGGTGAACGGCTCAGAGCAGACCGCGGCGCGGATACCGCGCACCTTGTTCGCTGAGATCGAGATGCCGATCCCGGTTCCGCAGATCAGGACACCACGCTCCACTGTCTCGTCGCGGATCGCGTGGGCGACTTCCCGGGCGTAGGTGGCGGAGTACTCGGCCTCCCCGCCGGTCTCCGGCGTGAAGCCGTAGTCCACGACGTCGTGTCCCTGCTCGCGCAGATGGGTGATGACCAGAGACTTGAGCTCGCTGCCGGAGGCGTCGCTCCCGATACCGATTCGCATGCCTCCATGATACGTGGCCTGGTTGGGGGAGTCGCGGGCGTGCTCGGCCCGGTCGACGCGGTGGGCGGAGCGGTGCACGGAGCGTGGACGGGTCGCCTATCAGCGATCTCGTGGCGGCTGGGGCGGGTGATCGCGTGGCGGGGCCCGATGAGCTCGTGAACGCCATGTTGCGCGGCTATATCAAGCATTTTTGTCGCAGCAAGGAGCGGTCGCGGTCTAGAGGATCGATTGAGATATCCAGGGCGGCGAATGAAGCGTTCCAATATTGCCACGTTTTCCACAACCCTCCCGGTGATTCGGGGACTTATTGCCACGTTTTCCACACCCCCGATTGTGTTTCGGGATCTTGGTGCCAGGTTTTCCACAGCCCCCTTCGTGGGTGTGGTGGTGTGAGCCCTCGGGTGGGGCAGGATCGTAGTAAACGGCGCGCAGATCGGGTGGTCGCACCCCTGGAGGTCTGGTAGTCGCGATCCGTGGTGGTGGGGTGGTCGCACCCCTTCGCGTCTGGTCGTCGCGGTCCAAGATAGTCGTGCCCGGGTCGGTAGTCTCGGCTTCGTCAGCGGTTCTCAAATCCGGGTGTGTCGGTGTTTGATGGGGTGTCGGTGGTGGTGGGTATAGTAGAAACAGAAACCTCGAACACTAGTTCGTAGAAGCGTAAGAGTAGAGCAGAACAATTCGGCATATGGGAAGGGAGGTGAATGAGGTATGACGTTGACCACGGATACGCAGATCCCGGTCACGGCGGGGCAGGTGTGTGAGCGCCTGGCGGGGGTGCGGGAGGAGTTGTCGGTGTTGGCGCGGGCCTCGTTCGGTTCCTTCACCGAGGCTGATGCCGGGGTCGTGGTCGCCGGGGTGGAGCAGGTCACCCGCGCGGTGGAAGCGCTGCAGACCCAGTGCGCAGGGGGTATCGATTCCGGGCAGGCGTGGTCCAGGGGCGGGTATCAGTCCTTCGCCGCCTGGTGGAGCCTGCACACCCACCGGCGCCGGTCGACCTCGCACGCGACGCGGATGCTGGCCCGCGACCTACGCGAGCGCCTCCCCTTGACCGCCCAAGCCTTGACTGAGGGGCAGTTAGGACTCGAGCACGCCCGGGTACTGGCCCGGTTCACCAAGAGCGAGGGCCAACGGGCCCAGCTCGAGGACGAGGCCATGGGTGAGGGATTCCTCGTCGCTGCGGCCGGGCGGATGAACGCCGAGGACTTTACCGGGGTGGTCAAGACCTGGGCGCTGCGCACCGACCCCGGTGCCGGGGACCGGAACTGGCGCGAGCAGGGCGCGACGCGGGAGCTGTTCGTCTCCCAGGTGCTGGACGGGACCGATATTCGTGGCTGGCTCGGCACCGAAGAAGGAGCCGTGATCAACACCGCCCTGGACGCCGTGATCGGTACCCCGGCTGCCGGGGATGAACGCACCCCCGCTCAACGCCGCGCGGATGCCTTGGTGCACCTGTGCCGGACCTTCCTCGATGCCGGCACCCTGCAACCCGGAGCCCGGATCCGACCCCACCTAGCGATCACCATCGACTACACCACCCTCGAACGCCTCCTCGGCGCCACCGGACCCACCTGCACCCCCCGAGACGCCTTCGGCCAACCCACCCTCAGTGATGCCAATGCCAGCGGTGGTGGGGTGGTGATCCCGGCCGGACTGGACTACGACCTCCTGCGCGGGACGGCACCGGCCACGTTTGCTGATGGCACCCCGATCCCGCACGGGCAACTGACCAAGCTGGTCTGCGATGGAGAGTTCCACCGGGTCATCTTCGGTCCCGAGGGCGAGATCCTGGACTCCGGACGCACCCAACGCTTATTCACCCCCGCCCAGACCCGGGCCGTGATCGCCCGGGACCGGCACTGCCAATACCCCTCCTGCACCGCACCCCCGGGACAAGGGGAGATCCACCACAGCATCTGGTGGTACCACCAAGGACACACCAGCACCGAGAACGCGATCCTGCTGTGCTGGTACCACCACACCCTCGTCCACCAACACCACCTCAGCATCACCGCCCACCCCGCCCACAGCCCCGACCAGCCCCGATGGTGGACCTTCACCGACCCCCACGGCCAAGAGATCACCACCATCCCACCCCCAACAGCCACCCACACCCCACCCCCACCCACACCACCACAACGCCAATAAACCAACCACCAACCACCACCGGCCCCACCAGAGCAGCAAAACCCACACACCCCGGGCAACAGCACCCAGCACACTCCAACGCGTCGACCACCCGCACCACGGCCAGGTAGGTGCCCACCGACGCGCTACAAACACGCCACCAACACACCGCACCGCACCAGCACGACCCGCTGCGCGCACGGCGGATCAGCGGGTACGGCCGGATCAGCGGGTACGGCCGATCAGCCAGGACCGCCGGGGCGGCAACCGCCGATCACCCGGAACGGACGGTGCGGTCAGGCATTCTGGACGCCGGGCACTCCGGCTTCGACCACGAACGAGGAGCGCGTCGAGACCGCAGCGCCCGGCGTGGTGACGTACGGCACTTCCCGGTAGTCCACCTGCAGCAGGTCCTCATCCAGGTGGCATCGGACGTAGCCACGCTGCAGTGAGCCCCAGTGCAGGTGAGGGTTGGCCGCATAACGGTCGTCAAGACCGCTGTCATCATCGGTGCCGTCGGATCCACTGGTCAGAGAGGTGCCGGCGAACTCCGCGCCGACTGTCGCTGAGTCCGGGTCGTCGTAGTCGGCTTTGAGGTCCAACACGTAGTTGCGGTGGATATCTCCGGTGAGGACGACGAAGTTGGAGACGTCCTGCTCGGCGACGGTGTTGAGCACCCGCTGTTGGGACGCCTGGTAGCCGTCCCACCCGGCGGGGGCGAACTGCGACTGTTCGCCCGGCAGGGTGTCCAGCATCCCCATCAAGACCTGTTGCGGGACGATGTTCCAGCGGGCAGGTGAGGAGGTGAGGCGTTGCAGGAACCAGGACTCTTGGTCAGCACCCAGCATCGTCCGGCCGGAGTCCCGCCGTTCGGGTGAGTCGGGGATCGGCTTGGTGGACAACTCCACGCTGCGGTACTGGCGGACGTCCAGCACGTTGAAACGCGCCAGGCGGCCGTAGTCGAAGCTGCGGTACATCCGCGCTTCTGGCCCCGCCGGCCGCTGCGGCTTTCGCAGCGGCATGTGTTCCCAGTAGGCCCGGTAGGCGTTGGCTCTCCGCACCACATCGTCAGCGGTGGCTTCCTCCACCGGATACTCGTTCTCCACCTCGTGGTCGTCCCAGGTGGCGATCCACGGTGCCTGTCGGTGCGCATAGATCATGTCCGGGTCCGACTTGTACAACGAGTACTGCAGCCGGTACCTGCTGAGTGATCCCGTCTCGACGTTCAGCTCGGTCGGGACGGGCTCCATCCCCACGCGCAGACTCGTCTCCGTGCTGATGGCGTACTCGTAGATGTAGTCACCGAGGAAGAAGACGAGGTCCAGGTCCTCGTCCCCCAGGTGCCGTGCGGACGTAAAGTAGCCGGCGCCGAAGGAGTTGCAGGAGGCGAAGGCGAAGTTGAGCTGGCCCAGGCGTGTCCCAGGGGCCGGTGCCGTGCGGGTGCGGCCGACCTCGCTGACGTAGTCACCGGCGATGAACCGGTAGAAGTAGGTGTAGCTGGGCCGAAGACCTCGAGCGTCGGCATGGACAGAGAAGTAGTACTCCGGATGGGCGAGCTCGGTACCCTCCCGGGCGATGGTGGTGAAGTTCTCGTCCTTGGACACCTGCCAGTGCACCGGGATCGATGCGCTCGGGTCCAGGCCGCCGTACGGAGCGAACTTCTCCGGGGCAAGCCGTGTCCACAGGACGACGGCATTGCGGAGCGGATCTCCGGAGGCGATGCCGAGCGTGAAGGGATTGGACGGGAACCGTGGTTCCCGGACCCGGGCGGACGCGGGGTCGGGCATGTTGAAGGTGAAGGCCAGAGTTGCGGCGCCCATCCCACCCAACAAGGCCCGGCGGCCCATAGTGGTGTCACGAAACAGGGAGTCAGACTGCTGTATCCCGACCATCGTGGCACGCTAGCACGCATGACTTTCCCTGACTATGCGTCATGCGCATGTCCAAGGCGAGGGTTGTTCTGGAGCGTGGCCTCGACCTCGCGGCGGAAGTCGTGCAGCCAGATGCGGAGGGTGGCATCGTCGGCAATCTCAGCCGGTCCGGACAGCGCGAGTGCCACCGGGTAGGCCTCATCGGCACGGATCGGGATGGCGGCGCCTACTTCGCCCGGGTTGTGCCAGTGCCGCAGGACCAGGACGTCGTGCTCGGTCCGCTCCCGTGCCGCTGCGAGCGCTGCTTCCTCGGTCGCGGGCAGCACGTCGTGATTGCCGTGCCACCCGTGCCGTACCCGGGAGGCCTGCAGGGTCGCCAACGCATCGTGCTCCGGTTGGTCGAGGAGGAGCCGCATGCCCGGGGCAGAGACCTGGATCGGATAGTTGGACCACCAGAAGTCGATCATCTCCCCGGAGGCGAGCCTGCGCAGGAAGTAGATCATCTGCCTGCGCCAGAGCATCCCGAGGGACACGTTCAGACCTCCCGCCCGCTCGCCGATGCGCCGCATCGCAGCCCGAGGCCGATCGATCAGTGGGAACTGCTCGCTGGCGGAGGCCAGGGACAGCACGCCGAAATCCGGGGTGAAACCGGCGGAGGTCTTCCGGACGAACCCGGTGTCGGTCAGCGAAGCCAGGAGCCGGGACACCGACGACTGATGCAGTCCCATCTCCTGTGCGATGGCGGTCGCACTGAGCGGCCGTCCGGCGTCGACCAGTTTCCGCAACACGGTGAGGCCGCGAGTGAGCGCCTCAACGCGTTGGCCGTCCTGCCGATCAGCTTGCATCGCGACAGAGTAGTGCGCGTCTGACGCATGTCGGACCAGGACTCGCGGTCGGTAGCGGATGTGCAGTCCGCCCACCAGGGTTCGTGGTCGGCACACTGTCGGCGAGGTCACCGGCGAATGCCGCCGGGTCGGTCAGAGTCCCGGCTCGGGATGCGTAGGCTATGCGCGTGTCCACGATGGGTGAATTAGTCAAGCAGCACAGCGACCTGACGACTCAGGACGCCGAGTGGTTGCACCTGCTGGTGGGCGACTGGCAGGTCATCTCCGACCTGGCCTTCGCCGACCTGGTGCTCTGGCTCCCCACCACGGGGGGAGACTTCGTCGCGGTGGCGCACTCCCGCCCGTCCACCGGTGCAACCGTGCACCATGACGACGTCGTCGGCTCGAGTGTGCCGGACAGTCTGCGCGACACACTCACGCGGGCACGCGAGCGCGAGGGGATCAGCCGCGCCAAAGAGGCCCGATGGAACGGCACATACGCCATCCGCGAGGAGATCATCCCGGTGGTCCGGGCCGGCAGGACTCTGGCGTTGATCGCACGGGAGACCTACCTCGGCGCCAGCCGCACGCCTAGCCGGCTCGAGGTCAACTACGTCGAGTCGGCTGACGAGCTGTGCGGGATGATCTCCCGCGGTGAGTTCCCCCTCCCGAACGCTGCTACCGGCCCGCGCCGTGGGGCACCGCGCGTGGGTGACGGGCTGGTTCGGCTGAACAGCGAGGGCGACGTGCTGTATGCCAGCCCGAACGCGCTGTCCGCCTTCCACCGGCTCGGGGTGACCGACGAGATCGTCGGGCGTCCGCTCGCCGAGGTGGTCACCCCGCTGATCGAGGCGAGCTCCCCCGTGGACGAGTCGCTGCCGCTGGTGGTGATGGGCCGGGCGGCCTGGCGCACCGAGGTGGAGGCGCGAGGGGTGAGCCTGTCCCTGCGTGCGGTGCCGGTCACCGAGTACAGCCAGCGAGTGGGGGCGGTGCTTCTGGTGCGCGACGTTTCCGAACTGCGCCGCCGGGAACGTGAGCTGCTCACCAAGGACGCCACCATCCGGGAGATCCACCACCGGGTGAAGAACAACCTGCAGACCGTGGCCGCCCTGCTCCGGTTGCAGGCGCGCCGCACCGACTCCACCGACGCTCGTTCCGCCCTCGAGGAGGCGATGCGCCGGGTGGCTACGATCGCCACTGTGCACGAGGCGCTCTCCCAGACGATCGACGAGGTGGTGGACTTCGACGAGGTCTTCGGACGCACGCTGCGGCTGGCTGCTGACGTCGCCTCCGGTGAGGCGCACGTGAAGACCGTGCGCACCGGCACCTTCGGCCGGGTCCCGGCCACCGATGCCACCGCCCTGGCGGTGGTGCTCACCGAGTTGGTGACCAACGCCGTCGAGCACGGTCTGGCTAAGGTCGGCGGCACGGTCACGATCGAGTCCGAGCGCTCCGGCAACATGCTCCGCGTGCGGGTCATGGACGACGGTTCAGGGATGGAACCACAGGCGGCGATGAACGGGCTGGGTACCCAGATCGTGCGCACTCTGGTGGCGACCGAACTGGACGGCAGCATCGACTGGGCGCCACTGGAGGGTGGCGGAACCGAAGTGGTGCTCAAGGCGCGGCTGGCGGAGATCCGCGAGGCTTGAGCCGCGCCACTTCAGACGAGCCCACCAGAACCAGTCAGCTCGGGACCGGCACACCCGGGCCGCGGCAGCCTTCAGCCAGCCCAGCCTTCAGCCGGCCGGACATACTGAACGGCCGACCCCCGGAGTGGGGATCGGCCGTTCGAGAAGTGCAGTCCGGTTAGCCGGCGCGGCGCGCCCGGGCGGTACGGCGCTTGAGAGCGCGACGCTCGTCCTCGGACATCCCGCCCCAGACTCCGGCGTCCTGCCCCGTCTCGATCGCCCACTTCAAGCAGGTGTCGACCACCGGGCACCGGCGGCAGACGGCCTTAGCCTCTTCGATCTGAGACAGCGCCGGACCGGTGTTCCCAATGGGGAAGAACAGCTCGGGGTCTTCAGTGAGACAGGCCGCGTCGTGACGCCAATCCATGCGTACTCTCCTTCTAGGGGCATGCAAACGCGCTGGGAGCCCGATTCGATCGTCAGGCAGGAGGTGAGAACCGCGCGTTCGCGTCATTTCTCTAAGAACAACTGTCACATGGTTCACTCGCCGTACACAAGGGGTTCTTGCGAACTTTCAATCAATGTTGCCTGAGAGATGAGTCACATCAGCCGCCGAATCGCGCCACTCTGCGATGTCGCCGGAGACTAGTTCGCCACCTCTGTGGTATTGCTCACCAAGGCTCGTGCTCGTGCTGGCTAGGGTGTGAGGGTGACTGACGAGAAGCCTGCCTCCCGCTCGGCACCGCTGCTGATCGGCCTGGCTGTGGTGCTGCTCGAAGCTGCCGTTCTCGTGGTGCTCGGTATCGGGGTCGTGGTCGCTTCTCTGCTGGACCACGGGGACATGCTCGGCACCAATGCTGGCGTGCTTGCCGTCCTCATCCTGATCGGTGGATTCCTCCTTCTTGCTGTGCGCGCGATGTGGCAGGGAAAGCGGTGGGGCCGAGGTCCGGTGATCACGTGGCAACTGCTGCAGTTCTTCGTAGCGGTCACTTCCTGGGGCGCGCTGGAGTGGTGGGCACTCGTGCCCGCGCTGGTCCTGCCCGTGATCGTGGTGGTGTGCCTGTTGCTGCCGGCTTCGTTGGCGGCCACTGCTCAGCACGGCCGTCCCGACGGCGTTCTCTAGTCCGCGCGGGAGTCGCCGTCCACTGTGGTCACTTGGAGCGGTACGGCGCCCGTGGAGTCGACCAGCACACCGCGGCCGGGCCGGGTGACCGGGTCTTGGACGCTCCGGAGGTCCAGTGACGCGTGCGCCGGCCGGGGGTCGGCGAGCACCAGGCTCAGGTCGGGTTCGCGCAGCCGCATCGCGAGCGGGTGGAACGAGCTGGCCAGTGACTCGGCTCGAGCGCTGCCGAGCACGCAGACACCTGGTCGTTCGTCCAGGAACGCTGCCCAGTGCTCGGCAGCGGCGCCAGGGAGCCGGTCAGCGTCGTCGATCACCAGTACCTGCGGGGCTCCGGTTTCCCTGCCCGACGGCGCTAGCGCGTCCGCGCTCTGGCTGGAGAGCGGCTCGCCTCCCTGAAACACCTGCCAACCGTGCCCGGTGAGCTGGGCGGTGATCGCCGCCAGCGCGCTCGACCGCCCCGAACCCGGTGGTCCGCAGACCAGCCAGGTGTCGCCGCGGTCCATCGTGCGATGCAGCCATGAGGCATCGTCCCCGCCCCGGCCAAGAGCCAGTGCTGCGCGGCCCGGTGGTGCAGGAGTGCCGGGGATCGCGCCGCTGCCTGGTGGCGCAGAAGTGCCGGGGATCGCGCCGCTGCCCGGTGGTGCAGGAGTGCCAGGGATCGCACCGCAGTCCGGCGGCGCAGAAGAGTCCGAGGGCTGATCGCCCGGTGGCGCCTCGGCAAGCCGGACAGTGACCGGCAAGGGCGCCAACCGCAGCGGGTCCGCACCGGCCGGCTGCCATTCCTGCGGGTCCGGTGCGGCGAGCGCGACCTGAGCCACCCAGGCGTCACCGCGCCCGAGCAGTACCCCACGCCCCGGCGGCCAGCCCGAGGCGACCAACCCACGGGGAGCCCCGGCGAGTACCGCGTCGGCAGGATCCCGGGGGCAGAGCAGAAGTTGCTGATCCGCCGAGGCTGCCCACCGCCGGGAGCTCTCTGCCGCGGTCAGCACCACGTCCAGCCCGAGCCGCCGGGACCGGCGGAGCACGCTCTGCAGCAGCTCGGTGCCATCGCCGAGGCTGCCCACCTCGTCCAGGCACGTCGCCACCGCTTCCACATCGTCGATCACGAGCAGCCCGGGAGTCGATCCGGCGAGCAGGCGCTCCAGCAGCCGACGGCAGCGTCGCGGATCGTCGGTGGGGCACCAGGTGCCGGCGGCCGGCGCGTCGTGGCCGGGCCACGCCTCGGCGTCCTCAGCGAGCACATGCACACACGTCCCGCTGCGCAACGCCGCCTCGATCAGCGCGCGCAGAACCGTGCTGCGTCCACTGCCTGGTGGGCCACTGACCAGCAGGGTCCCACCGGTGAAGCACCGCGTGCCCAGGCGCTGCTCGTCGGGGAGGTCCAGCAGCGCCCAGGGCAGGCGGTAGCGCGACGATGACTCGTCATCGGCCGGGGCGAGCGGTCGGTGGACTGTGGGTGCGTCGGCCGAGGCGACCCCGTGGTCGGGCGCCGCTGCACCGGCGTCGGCCGAGGCGAGCGCGTGGTCGGGGGCCGCTGCACTGCCGGCGGCCGGCTGCTCCGCCCACCAGGACTCCGGGAGCGGCGGCGCCCACGGCCGTCGCAGCGCGCGGCGCCAGGGCTCCTGGTCGACCAGCAGCAGGGCCGCCCGGTTCAGCGCCGTGACCCGTCTGGTCACCCACCCCTCGGCCGCGGTTCCGCACCACGCCGCCTGCACCTCTTGCGCGATCTCGGTGCGCAGCACCGCTCGCCCGGGGATCCGCGGCAGACGCGCGGCGGTGGAGTCGCCGAGCATGTCGAGGGAGTCGGTCTCCTCCAGCACTCGGAGGCACAGCCGCACCGTCAGGTTCGCGCGCATGTCCGGCGTGATCGCCCCACCCGGGCGTTGGGTGGCGAGCACCAGATGGATGCCCAGCGACCGGCCCTGGGCAGCCAACCGGACCAGAGCCTCCAGCTGCTCCGGGTGGGTATCGGCCATCACCCGAAACTCGTCCACCACCACCAGGAGCCGGCCGAGCCGGTTGGCTCCCTCGGTCCGGCGGCGCTGCTCGGCCAGGTCGTGCGCGCCGACCGCGGCCAGCGCGCGCTCTCGGGCCCGCAGCTCCGCCTGCAGGCTCGTCAGGGCCCGTGCCGTCGCGGACTCCTCCAGGTCGGTGAGCACCCCGGCGACGTGGGCGAGCTCGCGCAGCGGGGTGAACGTCGCCCCGCCCTTATAGTCGAACAGCACGAAGCTGGTGTCCGCTGGCGAGCCCTGGTGTGCCAGGGCGAGGATCCAGGCGAGCAACAGCTCCGACTTCCCCGATCCGGTGGTGCCGGCCACCAGCGCATGCGGACCATGCTCGGCAAGATCGAGCCAGACCGGACCCTGGTCGTTCATGCCGAGCGGCGCCCGCACCGCCGGCTCTGCCCACCCGGTCAGCAGCGCCTCCTCCGACTCGGGAAGGAGCTCGGCCAGGTGCACCGCACTGGGCACGGTGGCTGCGCCGTCGGGGGAGTGGTTCAGCTCGGCCACCACGGCCCGGGCCCAGTCCGCACCTACCTGACGATCGTGCCCCGTGCGCACCTCCACCACGGTTGAGCACCACCGGGGCACCTGTGCCATCCCGGCTGCCAGCACGAGGTACCGGGCACCCTCCTCGGCGGTAGGGAAGTCCAGACCAGAGTGAGCCTCGACCACCCGAAGCAGCGGCACGCCGTCGACGGCTCCACGCTGCTTGGCCAGACCGGCAAGTTCCGGCCAGGGAGCCTGCACCCGTTCCGCGGTCATCGCCGCGTGCCGCAACGCGATCCACCGGCCCAACGCCGTCACCGATTCCGCCGCACCCACCAGGGCCAGTCCGGACCCGGGTGCGGGCATCGGCACGAACCGCATCCGCTCCGCGCGGCGGCCCACCCGCCCGCGGAGCAGGCCATCCGGTCGGCGCGGCACCGGTGCGCGCACGTTCGCACGGCCGATCTCCCAGCGCGGACCCTCCTCCGGAAGCACTACCGGGGCGCCGGCCGCGGCGAGCAGCGCAGCCGGATCCGCGATCGGCTGGGGAACGGGTGGCTCAGGCTCCTGGCCACCCACGGCCCGGCGCAGCCGCCGGGCACGCTCCCGCAACGCCGGCCACAGGATCGCCGCGATCAGCACCACCGGCAGCGCGATCAGCAGCACCACCCGCCACCGGCCGCCCCCGCCACCGAGCAGCAGCGGCAGCGTGGACACCGACATCAGCAGCGGCAGCATCAGCCGGCCGAGGAGACCACCACCGAGGTCGGCTGCGTGCTCCGGGTCGGCCGGCAGCACCATCCCGGGGTGCGCCCGTAGTTCCAGCACCGACGACCCGGCGAGGATGCGGCTGCCCACCGGCAGCGGTCGCCAGCGGCGTCCCGCCCGGGTGGTCCACCGGGCCGGCCGGGGCGGTGCACCGGCCGCCGGCTGACCTCGAGCCAGCCGCAGCCGGGTGCCGTTGACCGAGCGCAGATCCTGGATCCGGACCCGCCCGCCGCGGTCCCGGACCCGCAGGTGCCGGCGGGAGAGAGCCGGATCGGGGAGCGGAAGGTCGGCGTCCTCACCGCGGCCCACCACCACTGCGCCCGCGCACAGCGGGACCACCCAGCCCACCCCGGGCCCGGCGGTCACCGCGAGGTGGTGTCGTGCAGCAATGTCCATCCCTCGATCGTGCCCGGCGTGCGCAGAAGCCGCCGGAGCCCTGTGGACAACGGCGGCTGCTGTCGGGGCCACCCGGCGTCGGAGGTAGCTTCCGGGATCGGAGCCAACGTAGAGGTTGCCTCGGATCCCGGAGGCTGCCTCCGATCCGCCGGGCGCCAGGCGGTCGCGCTCAGTCCACGGCGAGCGCCGCGGCCGGGGGCGTGCGTGCCGCCGAGCGGGCCGGCAGCGCAGAAGCGAGCAGCCCCGCCGCGAGCGAGACGCCGGCGACCAGCGCCAGGTCCCGCCACGGCACCACCATCGGCACCTCGGCCATCTGGGTCAGCACGATGGCCGATCCGGCCCAGCCGAAGACGAGACCGGCGACGATCCCGATCAGCGCCCCGGCGCCGGCGATCATCAGACCCTCGATCGCGAGCATCCCGCGAAGCTGACCACGGGTGAGGCCGAGCGCGCGGAGCATGGCCGACTCCCGCCGTCGTTCGAGGACCGAGAGGGACAGCGTGTTCGCCACCCCGATCAGCGCGATCACCACGGAGACGGCGAGCAGACCGATCACCACGGCGAGAATGGTGTTCACCACCTGCTGGTATCCGGCCCGCTCCACGGCGGCGCCGCTGACCATCGGGGTGTCGGCACCGTCGAGCGTCTGCGAGGCGTCGGTGAGACTGGACTGGACCGCCGTCACCGTGTCGTACTCGCCCTCCTCGGCCACCCGGGCCCAGAGGATCGTGGTCTGGGCCTCCGGGTCGAGGCGGGTGAGAACGTCGGGAGTGACGAGCGAGGTGGTGCCGTCTAGGCTGGTCACCGCGACGGTCAACGTCACCTCCTCCTCGCTCCTGCCGGTCAGCGCGATCTCGTCGCCGGTATCGAGCTGATAGCCCTCGGCGAGCTGGTGGCCGACCACGATGGTGTCCTCGGCCAGCCCGGCGGTCGCGTCGCTGCTGCGGACCACCTGGTTCAGGTCGCCGGTCGCCACCGCGGCCACGTCCTGGCTCACCTCACCGAGGTCCGGCAGGTCCCCGGTGGTCGCCGTGCTCGCGAGCAGGGCGGTGTCCTGGACGCCGTCGGTGGTGGTCACCGCCTGGACCTGTTCGTCGCCGAGGGTGGTCGCCGTGCTGACTTCCAGGTCCACCGGGAAGCGTGAGTCCAGCTCTGAGCTGAGTGCGTTGCCGGCGGCGAGCGCACCGGTGCTCATCATCGTCACCAAGGTCACCCCGATCACCAAGGCGCTGGCGGTGGCCGCACTGCGGCGGGGGTTGCGTACCGCGTTCGCCACCGCCACCCGGGCCGGGACGTTGCGCTGCAGCAGGCGCCCGACCAGCCGGATCAGTGCCGGCACGATCAGCACACAGCCGAGCAGCAGCCCGAACAGGGAGAGCAATCCGCCGAGCATGCCCACCCCCAGGGCGACGATCAGCAGGTCCGAGTCGCCACCGGAGCCGGCCAGAGACAGACCGAGGGCGAGCAGCGCGCCGCCACCGACCACGGCCACTGCCGCGATCACGACCCGCACCTTGGAGGCGCGGGAGGTAGGGGGTGCATCCGCGGGCCGGAGCGCGGCCAGCGGCGCCACCCGGGTGGCAAGCCGGGCCGGAAGCAACGCCGCCGCGATCGTCACCACCAGGCCGGTCAGCACCGGGACGATCACCGCAGCCGGGGTGATCACCAGATCGGTGGACAGCGGGATCTGCGCGTCAGAGCCGGCCAGCACCCGGAGCCCGACAGCCATCAGGCCCACTCCGACGCCGACACCAGCGAGTGAGCTGACCGCGCCCAGAATCGCTGCTTCGGCCAGGACCGAGGTGTGGATCTGGCGGCGGTCGGCGCCGACACAGCGCAGCAACGCCAGCGTGCGGGTGCGTTGCGCGACCAGCACCTGGAAGGTATTGGCGATCACCAGCGCGGCCACGATCAGAGCCACCGCGGCAAACGCCAGCAGCAGGGCGAGCATGGTGCGGTCCGATCCGGTCAGATCGGCGGTCTGGTGCTCGGCGATCTCCTCCACCGTCTCCACCCGCGCGCCACTGCCGGCGAGGTCGGAGAGCTCGGCGGCGGCCGCGTGGACGTCCGCGCCGGGCTCCAGGGCGACCAGCACTTCGCTGCTTGCGCCCTCCTGTTCCGGTGCGGAGTACGCGAGGATCTCGGCCAGATCGTCGGCGGTGACCAGCGCACCGATGGGAGCGAACAGATAGGTGTCCGGGGAGGCGATCAGCCCGACCACGGTGACCGGGCGGTCCTCACTGGTCACCGTGCCGCCGTCGTCAGTGGACTGCCACTGTTCCTGGACCAGAGTGAACTCGTCGCCGATGCTCAGGCCGAGGCGCTGGGCTGCCCCTTCGGCGACGGCGATCTGTCCAGTCTGGGTAGGCAGCTCACCATCGGTGAGGGTCGCGCTGTTCAGCCGTTCGTCGCTCGCGGTGGCGCCGAGGGAGGCGTACTCGGTGCGCGCCCCGGCTTCGAGCTGTCCGCCCACCCTGGTCATCGGGTCCGCGGCGGCGACCTGGTCGGTGTGGCGAACCTGGTCCACCTGCTCGGGAGTGATCGCGTCCCCGGACAGGACCAGGTCGGCGTCGGCGTATTGGCTGGTGACGGCGTCATAGGTGGTGCGTTCCATCACCGCGCCCGCCATCAGGCTGGCCGCGACGAACGCGGTGCCGAGCAGGATCGCGATCCCCGCGGCCACCAGCCGGCCCGCGGACGCGCGCATCTGGGTGAGGGTGAGGCGAAGCATCAGCGGGCCGTCGCGGTGGTCTCGGCAGCGCGCAGCGCATCCAGTCCGGCCATCACGGAGTCCGGGGTCGGGTCCGCGATGGTGCCGGCGATCCGGCCGTCGGCCAGCAGTACCACCTGGTCGGCGTAGGAGGCAGCGGCGGGGTCATGGGTGACCATCACGATGGTCTGACCCAGCTCGCGCACGCTGCGGCGCAGGAACGAGAGCACCTCCACCCCGGACCGGGAGTCCAGGTTGCCGGTCGGCTCGTCCGCGAAGATCACATCCGGCCGGGTGCTCAGCGCACGGGCGATCGCCACCCGCTGCTGCTGGCCACCGGAGAGCTGGTGCGGCTTGTGCGAGAGTCGGTCGGTCAGCCCGAAGGTGCCCACCAGCAGGTCGAACCACTCTTGGTCGATCTTGCTTCCGGCGAGCTCGGACGGCAGGGTGATGTTCTGCTCCGCTGTGAACATCGGCAGCAGATTGAACGCTTGGAACACGAACCCGATCCGCTCCCGGCGCAGCACGGTGAGCTGGGAGTCGGTGAGGCTGGTCAGCTCGGTACCGCCGAGCACCACTCGGCCGGAGGTGGCCGAGTCCAACCCGGCGAGCAGGTGCATCAGGGTGGACTTGCCGGAGCCGCTGGGGCCCATGATGGCGGTGAAGGCACCGCGGGCGAAGTCCACGCTCACCTGGTCGAGGGCGGTCACTGCCACATCGCCGCTGCCGTAGACCTTGGTGAGGTCGCGGGCGCTGACTGCGGCCGGTGGGTTCTGCGCTGTTGTCGTCATGCTGCTGACGCTACGGAGCACGGGCCGGGGTCGTCGTCGCGCCAGGGGCTGGTTCTGCTGTCATCCCGTAGGTGGACCCGGGGGTGACACGGCTCCACCCACCCCGCCAGCCAGCGCCCGCCTCACCCCCGTCCCGCAGCCGCACCCGCCCCCGCACCCGCACCCGCACCCGCACCCGCACCCGCACCCGCACCCGCACCCGTGAATCGATTCATTCGTTACTTGGCCCGGGCAGTAGTGCTCCCGGGTATCGCCTCGCCGCAGGAAGTATCGAACCGGTCTGCTGGTCTACCGGTGACCGGCGACCGGCCGCCAGCGGCTATCGACCGGCACACCAGCATCCGGCCGACGAGCGTCCGCGCAACCGGCTACGAGCCGGGATTGACCAGCCCGGTCTCATAGGCGGTGACCACCGCTTGCACCCGGTCCCGGGCGCCGAGCTTGGCCAGCACCCGGCCGACGTGCGTCTTCACCGTCGCCTCGGCCACGAACAGGTCGGTAGCGATCTCGGAGTTGGTGCGGCCGCGGGCCATCAGCACCAGCACCTCGCGTTCGCGTTCGGTGAGCGAGTCCAGGATCGTCGCCGGTGCCTTCTGCTCGTCCGGGAGCACCGTCGCGAGGTGGGCGATCAGCCGGCGCGTGCTGGACGGTGCGATCACCGCGTCCCCGCTGTGCACAGTCCGAATCGCAGTGAGCATCTCCTCCGGCGGGGCATCCTTGAGCAGGAAGCCGCTGGCACCGGCCTTGATCGCCTGGAGCACGTACTCGTCCAGGTCGAACGTGGTGAGGATGACCACGCGCGGGGACTCACCCACGCGGCTGGTGTCCGCGTCGGTGAGCTGCGCGGTGGCGGCAAGCCCATCCATCATCGGCATCCGGATGTCCATCAGCACCACGTCCACCTGGTGTGAGGTGAGCAACCGCAGCGCCTGGGCGCCGTCACCGGCCTCGAGCACCACCTCCATGTCCGGCTGGGAGTTGATCACCAGGGCGAACCCGGCCCGCACCAGCTGTTGGTCGTCCACCAGGGCGACTCGGATCGGGGCACCGGTGGCCGGTGGGTCGATGGTCATCGTCGGGAGTGGTCCTCATGATCGGGAGAGGCGGGGTAGGGCTGGCCAGCCCCAGTCTGCCACTCGGCAGGTGCGGGATGGCCAGAGGTGAGCGGTGCCGTCGGCGGCCGGCCCGGGCCCACGGTGTTCGGCGGCCGGATCGGCAATGCCTGCTGTGGAGCCTGGGGTGGCGGCCACGGTCGCCCGGTGGGGGCGCCGCGGGGAACACCGGCCGGTTCGGACTGGCCCGGGTGGCCCACCACCGGAGCCCCGGCCGGCACCGGGATCTCCGCATGTACCCGGTAGCCGCCACCCGGGCGCGGTCCGGTAGCGAGGGTGCCACCGAGCATCGTGGCTCGTTCTCGCATCCCGAGCAGCCCCTGCCCGGCTCCGTCGGAGGACGCTGCGGCGCCCCGACCGTCGTCGTCGATCTGGAGCACCAGGCTGGCCGGCGTCCACTGCAGCAGCACCGTGGCGCCGGCGCCCGGACCGGCGTGCTTGAGGATATTCGTCAGCGACTCCTGGGCGATCCGGTAGATCGTCAGCCCGGCGCCCGGCGGTAGTGCCCGCGCCGTGCCCATCCGCACCAGCGAGACCGCAAGCCCGGTATCGCGCACATGAGCGACCAGAGTGTCCAGGTCGGCCTGTGCCGGCTGCGGGGTGAGCGCCGCATCGCCGCGCCCGTCGCTGCGCAGTACTCCGAGGATCCGGCGCATGTCCGCCAGTGCGTCCCGCCCGGTCTCGGAGATCGTGGTCAACGCGTGCGTAGCCGCCTCGGGGGAGGTGGCGGCCGCGTACCGGCCGCCGTCCGCCTGCGCGATGATCACCGAGAGCGAGTGCGCCACGATGTCGTGCATCTCGCGGGCGATCCGGGCCCGCTCGGCGGCGGTGGCAATCTGCGCCTGCTGGTCCCGCTCCACCTCCAGCCGGGCGGCGCGTTCGGCGAGCGTCTCGATCTGCACCACCCGTGCGCGCCGCATCAGGGCGATCGCCCAGGTGCCGAGCACGAACGCGGACAGCAACCCTGCGACGCTCAGCGAAGCGACCACTGCGCTGGTGGTCACCTCACCCCGGGCGAAGAACAGCCAGCCGCCGATGATCAGGCAGCCGAAGATGCCGGAGAACAGCGCCGTGCGCCGGGCCCACACCGGGCCGTATACGGTCACCGAGTACAGCGCGATGAAGATCACCACGTCGGAGCCGGTGAGGATCACTCCGGCGAGCACGTGTGCCAGCGCCATCGCGTACACGGCCACCGAGGAGGCCACTGGTCGGGTGCGCCGCCAGGCGAGCGCGGCCGGCATGCCCAGGCCGGTCAACGCGGCCACGATGCCACCCACGGCGCTGCTGGAGGCGATGCCGATCGCCACGGACAGCATGCCGAGGGTGAACACGAGGATGGCGGCGATGATGGCGTCGACAGTGAACGGGCGCGCCCAGGAGGAGCCCGTCCGTGGCGGTGTCGCCGGCTGTGTCACAGCCCCAGCGTACGAGCGGCGGTTCGGTATCGGCGTCCAACCGCAGGTGGAGCACGACGGCGGAGCATCAGTCCGCGGGGGTAGCGCAGTTGTGGAGAACTCGCCCGGGAAGGCATTGTCGAGGCGGCTCTGTGGATAACTCTCTCGCCGTGCGCGGAGGTCACGCACGCTGGGCCGATGGAGATCGAACCCGTCACCCCGGAAGAACCGCTGCGCACCGACGCCGACTTGCTGCGTTGGGCCCGCTTCATCAACCACGGCGTCCATCCCCGGATGCGCACGCTGTGGGTGCTGCTGCTCGATGAGGAGGATGTGCCGCTGCCGGAGATCATCCCGATCGAGGAGATACCCGACCTGCCTGACGCCGAGGGCACCACCCGGATCGCCGAAGCGCTTGGCTCCCTGCTGTCCGGATCCGCGCCCCAGGGGTGCGTGGTGATGCTGCTGGAGCGACCCGGACCTTCGCGGCGCACCCAAGCCGATCACGCCTGGCACACGATGCTGCGGTTGGCGATGTCTGAGGCAGACGTGCGAGTGCGCGCGGTGTTCCTCGCCGCCGAGGGAGCCGTGCTTCCGTTCGCGCTCGACGACGCCGCGTGAGGTGGCTGCGTTGGACGACGCCGCGTGAGGTGGCTGCGTTGGACGATGCCGCGTGAGGTGGTCGCGTTGGACGACGCCGCGTGAGGTGGCAGCGGGGGTGACGCCGGGTAAGCCCGCCGCTCAGACCGCGTCGATCAGGCTCGCATCGTTGTTGCGCACCGACCCCACCCGCGAGGACACCTCGTACCAGCTCAGCGCCGGACCCTCTCGGGTCAGCACTGCCAGCGCCTCATCCGCACCGCTGATCTCGGGCGTGAGCCAGGCACGGGCCCCTGCCTCGGCGAGCACCACCGGCTCCCGGTCGTGGATCTGCTCCAGACCGCCGTGGGCGTCGGTAGTGACGATGGTCGTGGACAGCACCCAGCGGTCCGGGTCGCCCTTGTCCTTAGTCGGGTCCGGCCACCAGGCATAGAGGCCGGCGAAGGCGATCGGGGCGCCGTCGGTGCGGTGGATGTAGAACGGGGTGCGCTTGGGCTTGGACTGCCCGGGCGCCTCCTCCTTCAGCCACTCGTAATAGCCGTCGGCCACCACCAGGCAGCGCCGCTTCGCCAAGGAGGGCGAGAACGAGCGCTTCGTGGCCAGCGAGTCCGAGCGGGCGTTGAACATCCGTGAACCCACGCTCAGATCCTTCGCCCAGCCGGGCACCAGCCCCCAGCGCGCCAGGTGCAACTCCCGCCGTACCGGCGCGGAGGCCTGAGCAGAACTGTTGCCCGCCTCGCCGGCGGCACCGTATTCCTCGGCAGGCGTGCTGGCACGCCCGCTCTGCGAGCTGTGTTCCTGGGCAGGTGAGCCGCCTTGGCCAGGTGAGGCTGCGCCGTCGCCGGTGGCCTTGGGGGTGCGCTCGATGACCACCCGGACCCCATCGGTAGGCGCGACGTTATAGCTAGCCGGTGCCTCGCGTGCGGCCGCGCTGATCTCCTCGACGTCGAACGCGTCGGCCAAGTCCTGCGCCTCCCGAAATGAGGCGTACCGTCCGCACATACCTCTACTCTGCCACCGCCCGGTGACACTCAGCCCAGCGGCTCCAGCGTCCAGCCCAGATAGGGGGCGGCGACCACACCGAGCAGGTACCAGGTGCCGGTCATCAGCGCGGCCAGCAGCAGCGGCAGCATCGGCCGGTTGCTCCGCCAGTGCACCCCGAGGGTGAACTGCAGCAGCCACAGCGCACCGAGCCCGATCCGCGCAGTCAGCGGCGCGGTGAGCGCGATGGAGACGAAGAACGGCACCTGCGCGATCATCAGCAGCAGGCCGCTGGCCGCGCAGAGGAGCCCGAGAAGTCCGCGCACCCGGGAACTCTGGGAGGGGGAGTCCTGCCGGGGGAGCCGGGGGAGCGAAGTGCCGACGCTTGCCATACCTGACCCTAGGCAATCCGGCTCGGGTCTGCAGGCCGAACGGGGATCGACGTCTTAGGCTCGTGCCGTGCCGACAGTGCAGCTCACCGACCCGCAGACCGTGACCGAGGCCGAGCTGACTACTTTGTACGACGCGGTCGGCTGGTCCGCGTATACCCGCGAGCCGGCGATGCTGCTGGCCGCAGTGCGTGGCTCGCACCGGGTGGCGCTCGCACGTGCGGAGGGCGTGCTGGTCGGGCTGGCCCGCACCATCTCCGACGCCGTCACGATCGTCTACCTGCAGGATGTGCTGGTGCATCCACACTGGCAGCGCCGCGGGCTCGGCCGGCGCCTGGTGCAGGAGGTGCTCGCCGCGGACCCACACGTGCGTCAGCGGGTGCTGCTCACCGACGCCGATCCGGCCCAGCGCGCCTTCTACACAGCGTTGGGGTTCACCGAGACTCATGACCACGATCCGGAGCTGCGCGCCTTCGTGCAGCTCACTGTGTGAAGATTGGCCCGCGGTCTGTGGAAGGAGCCGGAGTGTCTTCGTGTTGTGCGCCGATGCGCGATGAAGGGGCGAAGAAGCAGCCGACGGCGGAGGGGCCGGTCTCCGTTGATCTCGCGCTGGGTAGCGCCTCGGGGGAGCGGCACGGCATCGAGCAGGCGGTGGTTCCGGCGCAGACCTTCCAGATGGGCGATGCGGACGGTGTGGGCTACCCAGCGGACGGGGAGACGCCGGTGCACCCGGTGCGCCTGGAGGAGTTCAGCATCGACGCCACCAGCGTCACCAACGCCGATTTTGCCCGCTTCGTGGCCGCGACCGGGTACCGCACCGAAGCGGAGTCGTTCGGATTCTCCGCAGTGTTCCACCTGGCACTCGCCGCTCCGAAGGAGGCTGTGATGGGCCCGGCCACCGGAACACCGTGGTGGTACGGCGTCCAGGGCGCCGACTGGGCACACCCGGGCGGCCCGGACTCCTCGATCGAGGGCGTCGAGGACCACCCGGTGGTGCACGTGTCCTGGAACGACGCCGCGGCCTACTGCGCGTGGGCCGGGCGCGCGCTGCCCACCGAGGCGCAGTGGGAGGCAGCCAGCCGAGGCGGCATCGACGGCGTCCGGTACCCCTGGGGAGGGGAGTTTCCGGGCAAGGGCGGAAAGTGGCGTGCGAACATCTGGCAGGGCGACTTCCCACGCTCGAATACGACCGAGGACGGGTTCCTCACCACCGCGCCGGTGCGCACCTTCTCCCCGAATGCCTACGGCCTGTGGCAGACCGTGGGCAACGTGTGGGAGTGGTGCGCGGACTGGTTCAACGCCCGCTACTACGCCCGCTCACCCGAGCATGAGCCGGCCGGGGCCAAGATCGGCACCGCCCGGGTGATGCGTGGCGGTTCCTACCTGTGCCACGACTCCTACTGCAACAGGTACCGCAACGCCGCCCGCTCCTCGAACACCCCGGACTCCTCGATGGGGAACGCCGGGTTCCGGACGGTCGCGGCGCGGGGCTGAGGCCGGCGCGAACATCGGCCGGCCGGCGGTCATCGCGGCGCGGGCCGACCCAAGGGCTGGCTCGGCCCCCTCGCACGGTCTGCGCCGCGGGCCTCGGTCAGGCTCAGCTGAACCACTCGGTCGGCGGACCGAGGGAGAGCAGCACCGAGAACACCACCGCGACCACGATCACGGCGGTGACCGCTGCGAGTACCGGATGCTTCAGCGCGAGCGCCGCGACCCGTTCGACCGGCGTGGTCGGCTCCTCGGAGCGCAGCCGCCAGGTCGCACCGAGCATGCCGCGCCGGGCCGCCGACCGCTCGAACGGCAGCGTGAGGAACGGGATGATCGCGGAGCCGAGCCCGAGGGCGAGCGAGGAGAACTTCCACCGCTGGTCGACGGCGACCAGGACGGTCACGACCACATAGGACAGGAAGACGAACCCGTGGATGCTGCCGCCGATGCGTACGAAGCCGTCCCAGCCATCCAGCACGTACTTCACGAACATGCCACTGAGCAGCAGCGCCCAGGTGATCATCTCGGCGAGGGCGAGCACGCCGTACAGGCGTGCGGGGCGGGCAGCGATCGTCGACATGGCACCTTCCGGGCGGGGGACTGTCTCGGGACATCGTCGCATCCCCGCGGCGGGGCCAGGGCGAACCTCAGGCCGATGTCTCCCAGTGAGTGGCGCTCGCCAGCTCGGTGACAGTCTGGTGGTCCTTCGGCAGCAGCGAGCCGACCATCACCTTGCTCAACCCGGGCAGCTTCATCGCCCGGAAGCCCCAGCGGCGCAGCAGCAGGGTGAGCCGCGAGGTAGGCAGGAACCATTCGACCACCCGGTCCCGGGCGGAGTCCTGCACCTCGGTGGCGACGGGGCGCCAGCGCCGGTCGTACTCGGCCAACGCCTCGGGCACGGTGGCGTGTGCGGCGAGCATCTCGGCCAGCACGTAGGCACCGGCGATACCCAGCGACGCGCCCTGCCCGGCTACCAAGGACACGGCGTACGCCGCATCTCCGACCAAGGCGACGTGCCCGGTGTGCCAGCGGGGTGCGAGGATCTGAGCGACCTGGTCGTAGTAGATCTGCGCCGGTGGCGGGCAGTGCCGCAGTGCTCGGTCGACCATGTCGCCCATCCCGGCGAACTGGGACCGCAGCTCGGCCCGCGGGTCCTCCGGCCGGGTGGGGTCTGCCGTCCGGTGCACGGTGAACACCGCCACCTGGCCCTCGCTCAGACCGTAGAAGCCCATCTGCCGGTCGAGGGTTTCGGTGAGGACGAACCGGCCGTGTACGTGGTCGAACAGTTCAGGGTCGTGGAAGATGAAGGCGCCGGTGTGCATGCCGAGATAGCGCAGGTAATCCCGCTCGGGGCCGAGGATCTGCGCGCGGACCCGGGAGTGCACCCCGTCCGCGCCGACCACGAGATCCGCTGTCACCGGAGTGCCGTCGGTGAGCACGGCGGTCGCGGAATCGGCCTGATCGGTGACCTCGTCGATGCTGAGGCCGTAGCGGACGTCGACGCGTTCGCTCAGCGACTCCTGGAGCAGGTGTTCGAGCGTGGGTCGCATGATGCTCACGATCTCGCCGTCGAGGGCGGTCACGAACCGGTCGTAGTCGAGGCTCACGGTGGCGCGGCCGCCCCGGTCGATGTAACGGAACTCGCCCACAGAGGTGGCGGCAGCGAGGAGCTGCTCCCGCAGCCCCATCGCGGTGATTGCCTCGAAGCCGGGGCCGGAGAAGTCGACCATGTACCCCTCCTCGCGCGGTCCCGGCGTGCGCTCGAGGACGATCACGTCCCAGCCGTGGGCGTCGAGTCGGTTCGCCAGGGCCAGACCGGCGATCCCGGCCCCGCAGATCAGTGCTTTCATCGGTTGCCTCCTGTGGTCTCGGGTTGGATCAGTTGGCGCAGCAGCGGTGCGACCTGGGTGTGGCTGAGGTCCGGGTCCAGTCCCTTCTGCAGGAACAGACCGTCCAGTGCTGCCAGGAGCAGGGCGGCGGCGGCCTCCGGGTGGGGATGCCCGGCGGCGCTGAGTGCCTCGGAGACGGCCGTGCGCCAGCCCAGCATCAGCTCGGCCATCTGGGTGTGCAGTTCCGGGTCGCGGGTGGCGGCGAGGTAGGCCTCGATCACCAGCAGGGACGACGGGTCGGCGCCGGTGTAGTCATCGAGCTGGGACAGCATGGCCTCCAGGCTCCCGGCGAGGTCGCCGGATTCTCCGACCGCTGCGTTCACCTCCTCGAGGACGTGGCGCATCTGGGCCAGCGCCGCCTGGCGCAGCAGCGCCTGCAACGAGTCGAAGTGATAGTGCACCAGGCCGGGCCCCACTCCGGCGCGCTCGGCCAGGTTCCGGGTGCTCACGGCGTTCCAGCCGATCTCGCCGATCAGGTCCGCTGCTGCGGTCAGCAGTCTGGTGCGGACAGCGTGGCCACGGGCGACGGCGGAGAGGTCCCCTCGGTCTTGTGCGTTCGACTTGGGCATGTGCCCAACTGTAGGGTTCGTGATGGAATACGGCAAGAGGAAGCGAGCAGTGAGTATGCGGATCGGGATCATCGGCGCCGGGATCGGCGGGCTGGTGGCCGCCGCCGCTCTGCAGCGGGACGGGCACGAGGCCACCGTGCTGGAGCGGCAGGAGCAACCGGGCGCGGTGGGTGCCGGCATCTCCCTGTTCGGCAACTCCATCGCCGCCATGGAAGCGGTGGGTCTGGGTGAGGTGCTGGCAGCGCCCGCGACCCTGGAGACGGTGACCACGACCGGGCAACGGTCCCCGTCCGGACGCTGGGTGGTGCTGAGTCCTCCCGGGTCGGTGGACACCCTCCGGGTGCTGCACCGCGCCGACCTGCACGAGGCGCTGTTCGGGCAGCTGCGCGAGGGGACGCTCCGGTCGGGTGCTACGGCCACCGTCGCCGCCGACGGGTCACCCACACTCACCGCCTCCGGCGGCGCGCAGACCTACGACCTGGTAGTCGCGGCGGACGGCATCCGCAGCGCTGCTCGCCACGCCCTGGGCCTGGACACCGGGCTGCGCTACGCCGGCTACACCGCCTGGCGAGGCGTGACGACCGAGCCGGCCGAGGTCGGCGGGGGCGCGGGGGAGACGTGGGGTCGGGGCAGGCGGTTTGGCATCGTGCCGCTACCGGACGGCCGGGTCTACTGGTTCGCCACCGACGCCCTGCCGGCCGGCACGAGCTTCCCCGATGAGCGCCAGGCCGTGTTGGACCGGTTCGCGTCCTGGCACCACCCGATCGGCGACCTGGTCGAAGCCACCGACCCTGACGCTGTGCTCCGGCACGACATCCACGACCTCGCCCGGCCGCTGCACTCGTTCGTCCGCGGCCGCACCGTGCTGCTCGGCGATGCCGCGCATGCGATGACCCCGGACCTCGGCCAGGGTGCCGGTCAGGCCATCGAGGATGCCGTCACCCTCACCCTGCTGCTCCGGGGCCGGGAGCTGCCGGCGGCCCTGCAGCGCTACGACACCGTCCGCCGCAGGCGCAGCCAGCAGATCGCGCGGAGTTCCCGCGCCGCCGGCCGCGTTGCCCAGCTGCGCTCACCGCTCGGGGCGGTGGCGCGGGACGTGCTGACCGGCATCACCCCGAAGCGACTGGCCGCCGCGGTCGCTGGTCGAATGCAGCGGTGGTCGCCGCCGGCGTGACCAGCGCGCTGTGCTCGGTCTGGGCGAGAAAGCCGCGGATCGTGTCCCGGCTCTTCGCCAGGCAGTCGATGCGGCCCTCGATCTCGGTCAGCTCGCTGGCGAGCTGCTCGGCAAGGAGCCGGCTGCACTTGGCCACTCCAGCGCTCGGGGTGGTCTCCAGATCGAGGATGGCCCGGACCAGTCGGGTCGGGATCCCGGAGCGGACCATGGCCGCCACTCGCTGTGCCCGCGCTACATCCTCCTCGGCGTACTCGCGGTAGCCGTTCTCGGCACGTGCGGCCTGGATCAGCCCCTGCTGCTCGTAATAGCGCAACAGCCGGGGCGCCACATCCGAGCGTCGCGCCAGCTCACCGATCCTCATCTGACTCACCACCGTGACATTGACATCAATGTCACACTCTAGCCGTCGAGCCACGGCGGCTACGCGCGGTGGCCCGGAGCCGGTCAGACGCGCAGCTCAGCCTCGAACGACGCGCCAGCTGCATGGGCGAACTCGGCCTCGATCGCGATCTGGTGCCCGCCGGTGACCGCGAGCCGTTCGTGTGCTGCGGTCACGCGGCGGAAGGGCCGGCCGAGGTCCAGCTCGATGCTCGCGTGCTCGAGCGACTTCGACGGTGAGGAGACCGCGACTGCGGCGGTGTTGCCAGTACCGGAGGCCAGGACCGCGCAGGGTCCGGACGCTCGCACGTTACCCTCCGTGGCTGCCGCGAAGAGGTGGGCGAACAGGAACCACCGGCCCCTCTGGCGCACCCGGACGATGTGCGCCACGTCGTCCTGACGGAGCACCTCGAGATCGAGGGTCCGCACCGCTGCCCGGGTCTGTTGCGGGCTTCGGCCGGGCAGGATGACGTATCCGTACTGGCCTCCGCTGGTGCCGGCCGGGTGCTGGACCGCCAGGGTGGCGTAGCTGCGGGTGACCTCATCGGGGCTGCCGCCGGTGTCGGCGCCGGAGTTGATCTCCTGCCACGACCCGCTGCGATTGGCGACCTCGGCACGGACCTGCTGTTCACCGAGGAAGACGTAGCCGGCCACATCCTCCAGATGCGCCCAGCCGGGCGTGCGGCGGTAGTTCGTCGTCGTGATGGTCCTGCCGCCGACGGTCAGCGCCCCGGAGCGGCCGCGGGGGAAAGACCGATTCTCCACGATGGTCTCGGCGTCATCCCCGTCGGCAGAGACGCCGGAACCAAGGGCGATCACCATGTCGTCGAGGAGGAACCAGGACTTCTTCGCCGTGACCGTGCCCAGGCTGTTGGTCAGGTCCATCCCGGCGGTGCCCCACCTCGCGCTCAGCCCGACGCCGCCGGCCCAGCGGTTCGCCGCGCGGGGGATGCCAGTTCCGGCACCGGACTCGCCACTCTCCCGCGGGGTGAGGGACGCTGTGGTGCCTGGCAGGCGGTACGGGTCGATGGTGGGCCAGTAGTCGTCGGCGAACTGACCCTGGTCGTGCTCCAGGTGCAGGTAGGCGGCACCATCGCCCTGGTGCCAGCCGAGATTGTTCTCGTTGTTGCCCCACTCGTACCGCCCGATCCTGGCCGAGGACGTGGCGACCGTGTAGGCCCATCCCTCGCCGCGGTGCACCATGCGTTCCTGGCTGCCGAACTGCCGATGGCCGGTGCCTTCGGGCGCCGCCGGCACGTTCGGGTCAGCCAGCAGGGGCAGTGCGCGGGACAGGTCGCTCAGGTCGGCCGCCGCGCTGTAGTCCGCACTGCACCGGGTCAGCCACCCCTTCGCCAGCGACCGGTAGGTCGAGCGGTACGGCTCGTCGATCTGTGTGGCCAGCAGCATGACGGCGTTGGCCGCGGACCAGGCGTCGTCGTAGTCCCGTTCGTGCTCGCGCGAGACGGCGCGGCCGCGCACCGTCTCCATCATCCGGCCGCTCCAGATGAACGGCGAGAACGACTTCTCCGGAGCGTCGAGGATCACCGAGACGTTCGGGTCGGTGACCGCCCAGGGGCTGCCCGACAGCAGCATCAGCGACCGGGCCACACCGATCAGCGCCACATTGCCGTAGGTCCCCACATAGGGCAGGTAGCCGTGGTCGATGTAGGAACCGTCCGGGTAGAAGCCGTTGCCCGAGGAGACGTACTGGAACAGGCTCCGGGCACCGTCACCCTCGACGTCGCTGAGCGCGTCGCGCGCCAACGTGATGTCATCCTCATTGTGGGCGACCACACCGCGCAAGATGCAGGCCAAGACCTTGTCGGCCCGGTTGCCGCCGGTCTCGCGCAACGACGTGCCGGTGCGCAGGTTGGGGTCGGGAGCCTGCCGCCGGATCCGGTCGGTGGCCGCGATCCGGTCCTCCTCGGTCAGCACCGGGGCCAACAAGATCGACAGGTAGCCCAGATCCCTGGGGATCCCGATCTCCCAGAACCACCAGTTACCGCCGCGCCAGTTCTCCAGGTTGTACCAGGAGGTGTACATGTGCCGGTACCAGCGGATCAGGACCTCCTGCACCTCGGCCGCATCATGCTGGTCCGTGCCCGCAGTGCACCAGGCCGTCGCGATGACGAGCATCCGCTGGTAGGTGAGGTCCATGTTGGCGGCGTCGTTGCTGACCATCGGCAGGTCGGCCCAGATGCTGGCGTCAGCTGACGGGTTGTGGTCCGCAGTCGCCAGGTGCTCGGCGGCATCGTCGGACAGGCTGGCCACCTGGGGTGCGATCTGCGGGTGGTCGAGGTCGAGGTCGGGGCCGCCGGTCAGGTAGTGCGCCCACCGCACCCGCAGATCCTCGAACGCATCGGCGGCGTGCGCCGGCGACGCTCCCGGACCGAACACCGGGATCGCCGCTGCCAGCGGCAGTGCCGAGCCAAGAAGGAGCAGGCTGCGTCGGGACAGATTCGTCTGCACGCCGTCGTGAGAATCCATAGCAAGACCTTCCGCGGTGAGGGTTCGAGATTCCGCTATCCATCCATTGGCCGGCCAGGTCTGTCAAAACAGACCGTTCAAACGATCACCTCTGCCGAGCGCGTCACTGGGCCGAGCAGGTCGCCAATGGTCTGCCCTTCTGTGGCTGGCGTACCGTGAACCCGATCTGATCGGTTGACCGGTTCCACCACGGCGGCGCCGATGGTCGCGGATTCAGGAGAGGTCGACGTGCGAGCTGCCGAACGCCGGATGTATATCGAGCGGGAGCTGGCCATCACCGGCCAGGTCAGCGTCTCGTCGTTGGCAGCGGCGCTGGCGGTGTCTCCGGTGAGTATCCGGCGGGACCTCAACGTCCTGGTCGCCCAGGGCGTCGCACGCCGAGCGTATGGCCGCGCGATCGCCGTCGGTCGGCCGGGTCCCACCGCAGGCCAGGGGGAATCAACCGGAGGCCCGGAACCTCTCCCAAGCCCGAGGGAACGCCGCCCGGCGCGGCGCTCGCAGGCCGGCGCCATCGGGCTGATCATCCCGTCCACTCGCTACTACTACCTGCGTGTCCTGGACGGGATGAAAGAGGCGGCCGCGGCCGCGCGGGTGCCGATCGCGTTCGCGAACTCGGGTTACAGCGTGGCACAGGAGCAGGAACAGATCCGCCGGATCATCAGGCGGGGCGTCAGCGCGCTGGTCGTGACCCCCGCCCAGACGCCCGAACGCGATCCGAGCACCTACCGGCTGCTGCAGGAGCAGGCGGTGCCGGTGGTGCTGATGGAACGAGACGGCGGGGACGAGTTCACCGACCTCGACTCGGTCCGGTCGGACCATGCCCTGGGCGCTCGCCTCGCGTTCCAGCGGCTCGCCGACCTGGGCCACCGGGCGGTGGCGCTGGTGTGCGCCGAGTCCACGGCAACGGCCGGCTGGCTGCAGGCCGGATTCGACACGAAGCGCCCACTGTTCGACACTGGGCGCAGCGAACACCTGACGATCGCCTCCGCCCCGGAGTACGAGCCGGCGATGCAGACTCGCATGGACGAGATCCTCGACCGGTTCGCCAGCCGCGGGATCACCGGTGCTCTGGTGCACTCCGACGTCGCCGCCGGGGTGCTGGCGCAACGCGCACGCGAGCGAGGGGTGACGATCCCCGCCCAGCTGGATCTGATCGCCTACGACGATGAGATCGCCGCCCTCGCTGACCCGCCGCTGGATGCGATCGCACCACCCAAGCGAGAGGTCGGCCGGCTCGCCCTCCGGCTCGCCGTGGAGCGCTCACTCGAGCCCGCGACCGAGCGCTCGTCGCAGAAGGTGACGGTGGCTCCGCAGCTGGTGCTCCGCGCCGGACGGCGCGACCCCGGTAGCCGGTGAGCCACACCACCTTGACATTGACACCAATGTCAAACTCTACCGTCGGTCAGATGACGGAACAGCTACGCCGCCGCCGCGACGACCACGACACCCGATCCTCCGCCGTCGCCGGCAAGAGAAGTCCGGACCGACTGCCCTGGCCGGCTCTGATCACCATGACCGTGGCGATCTTCGTGGTGGTCAGTGGCGAGATGATGCCCACCGCGGTGCTGCCGCAGCTGGCGGCCGGGCTGGACGTGTCCCTAGCCCGCGCGGGGCTGCTGGTCTCCGCCTGGGCGCTGACCGTGGTGGTGGCCAGCTTCCCCCTCGTTCGAGTCACCGCCCGCGTGCCGCGGCCGACGGTCATTGCCGGGGCACTACTGGTCGCCGCGTTCGCCACTGTGGTCACCGCGACCACCAGCGACTACCCCGTGGCGATGGCCTCGCGGCTGGTGGCCGCAGCGGCCACCGGTCTGCTCTGGTCGACCATCAACGCACACACCGCATCGATCGTGCCGGCCGTACAGATCGGACGCGCGACGGCGGTGGTGCTGTTCGGTGGCACCCTCGGCACCGTAGCGGCCATCCCCGCCGGGAACGCGATCGCACAGTGGGTCGGCTGGCGGGCGCCGTTCCTGGCGCTCGCGGCGCTCACCCTGCTGGCGGCCGCCGCCATTCTCCTGGTCCTGCGGCGCTATCCGGTCC